>JAHCHP010000024.1 GCA_026129765.1 Fimbriimonadia bacterium
TTTCCAAGCGAAGCGCAGGGCATCACGTTCGATGCCCAAAGGCTCCATCAAATAATTCACGGTCAAGGAATGCGCGCGAAACTTTTTCATCTCGCTGATAGGGTTCGGAAAAGAGACATCTTTTCCTGCCGGAGCGCGCAGGTAGGTATACTTTATGTATCCGTCTGAGGGCAACAAAATAGTGTCTGAAAAGTCAAACTGCAGATGCCGCGGCTCCGCTCGGCATGACAGAACAGGAAGCCATTGTCCCCTGTCATTTGGAGAGAAGCGAAGAATCTGTTGTTTCAGAGTCTAAATTCCTGTATTCGTGGAAGTGGACGGCAGGTTCGTTCTCCCTAAATGACAGGGGAGATTATATGGAGGGGGCTCTCCAAAAAATATACAGACCCCCTTTCCAGCGGGAGGTTCAATTTGAAACAACGCTTAACATTTCTTCTGATCGCGGCGACGATTGCCATCGGTCTGGGCAACGCGCGTGCATGGCTGAATAGCCAATCGTCTCGAACCGTCGATCCTCCCAGATTCGGTAAGTTCACTAACAATAAGGAAGGATGGTGGGAAGCGAAAGTCTCCTATCCAATTTTCCCAGCTGCCGCGCCCGCAGGGGTTGTGGCGAACCGAGAATTTCACCAGCGCGCGAAAGCCAGTTTCGACGCATTTATGAACCAGGCGGTCAAAGGCTTAAAACAATTGGGAAAACCGACCGCGCCTTACTCGCTGACAGTCAAACCTACGATATCCATCCATCGCGAAAGCCTGATTACCGGTTACTTAAGCCAATATGAATATACTGGGGGGGCGCACCCCAACCGTTTCTACCTCACCGTCAATGTGGGAATTGTGGACCGGGAAGCAAGGCTTCTGAAACTGCGCGATGTGATGGCGCGCGGAGTTCCCCCCAAAGAGATAGAGCAGATTGTGTTGACGAAACTAAACGCGATCAAGCGGCAGCGAGGAGCCGACCCGTTGACAGAATTGCAGCCCGGTCTTTTGGAGCAGTTCGTGCTGACGCCGACAGGCATTACCTGGATTTTTGAGCCTTACGCGGTGGGACCCTATGCGGAAGGCGACTATTTTGTGCGTGTTGCTTATGAAGAATTGGGGGACCGTGTCAGACGATTTTAGGGAGAAGGAGATAGATAGAACAACCATGATTAACGCAAATTCAAGGACCGGACACATCGTCGTGTTCGGCGCAGGCACTATGGGCAGCGGCATTGCCGCTTTGATGGCAAGCGCGGGATGGCGAGTAACATTACTAGACAAAGACAACCTGGCGCAAATAGCGATAGATAAAAGCGTGAAAGGCGGTGTCTTTTTTCTGCCAGAGCAAGCGCAGCGCATAAAACCCGGGAATGTAGAGACGGATCTCGAAGGGGCAGTCAAAGATGCTGACTGGGTTTTAGAAGCGATTATCGAACAGGTGGACGCCAAGCGCGCGCTCTGGTCGGAAGTGGTGGCGCACGCTCATCCCAGTGCGCTTTTGAGCAGCAACACCTCAGGTTTGGGAATTGAAGAGATGTCGAGCCACCTCTCCCCTGATGCGCGTAAGCGGTTCATAGGCACGCACTTTTTCAACCCGCCGCGCCCCATGCGCCTCTTAGAGGTCATTCCTACCGATCAGACCGCCCCGGCGTTTGTCGAAGGCTTTAACGCTTTTGCCGAACAGCGGTTAGGCAAGCGAGTAGTAATCGCGAAGGACCGACCCGGCTTCATCACGACTCGAATCGGAGTCTTGTCCATGATGATTGCTCTTAACAGCGCGATACGTCATGGGATACAGCCGGAAGAGGCAGACCTGCTGCTGGGACCGCTGTCGGGCAGACCGCGGTCGGGCGTGTTCCGCTTGGCGGACTTAGTGGGTTTAGACATCTCGCATAACATTCTTCTTAACCAGCAAGCGCGACTGCCAGATGACATTTTTGTTCAAAGCCTTCAGATGCCTCCACTTTGGCAGACGCTGGTCGACTCAGGGCGGTTAGGCGAAAAGACCGGCGCAGGCTTCTATAAGCGCGAAGGCAAACAGATTTTTACGCTCGATTTTGTGACCGGCGACTATCGCCCCAAAATCGAACCGCAACTGCCCATTGATGCCACCCTTGCGAAAGCTCCATTGGGCGATCGGCTTATAACGCTGCTGGGACTGCCCGACCCTTACGGGGCATTTATGCGTGAAGCCTTCCTGACCCCCATCTTCTACGCGGCATGGATCGCGTCTGAAGTCGCGTACGATCTGCCTTCCATTGACCAAGCGATGGAATTGGGCTTCAACTGGCAGACGGGACCGTTCGCCACCTTAGACCTGCTGAAAGCGGCGGGCGCAGATTTGGCAGTGAGCCCTCTAAGTGGCTTAACCGAAGACGAGAAATCTGCTGAGACAGTTTCGCAGGCGATACACGCGCTTCTATCGGCGGCAACCCCCGGCTTTTACGCGGTGAAAGAGGGCAAACGATACGCGTTGCAGATGAGCAATGAGGGCGGGATTCATGTGGAACTGCCTGTCCGCGCCGATAGAATTTCGCTTAGTGAGTTGGCGGAATCGGGCAAGACGGTGATGGAGACCGAAGATTTGCGCGCGATAGATATCGGCGACGGCGCGCTCTGCTTGGAACTGCGAACAAAAGCGGCAGTCTTGACTCCTCGACTGATGCAGAGCGCGTTTGAGGTTATCGAGCGCGCTGAGCAAGAGTTCAAGGCACTGGTGATAGGCAATCAAGGCAATATGTACTCTGCAGGCTTCAACCTAAAGCTGTTCTTGGAATACATAGACAATAACAGTTGGAACCATATGGAGGGTGGCTTAGACCTTCTTCAGCGATTAAGCATGCGCATGAAATATGCTCAAGTGCCGGTCGTCGCGGCAGTGCATGGCTACGCGCTGGGCGGCGGTTGTGAGATTATGCTGCCCTGCGCTTGTGTTCATGCGCATGTCGAGAGCGGGATTGGATTGCCCGAAGCGCTTGTGGGTTTGCTGCCAGCGGGCGGAGGCACAACGATTATGACCGGGCGGGCGACCGCAAACCTGCAACCAGACGAAGACCCGTTGCCAAGACTGAAAGCCTATTTCCAGACTTTGGCGATGGGTAAACGCTCCAATAACGCCTTTGAGGCAAAACGTATGGGCTTCCTGCGCGAGTGCGAAAATCTCTGCTGGAACATTGACCGCTTGTTGTTTGAAGCCAAAACGCTGGCGCTTGCTTTGGCAGAGGCAGGCTATCAACCGCCCCCGAAACCGCAGATTTTGGCATTGGGCGAGGGTGGATATGCGCGCTTGATGTTGGAAGTGGATTGGATGCGATCGGCAGGACAAATAAGCGACCATGATCATCTCATTGCCTCCAAAATCGCGGGCATTATGACCGGCGGTAATATGAAGAGCGCAGCGCTGGTCTCGGAAGATTACCTGCATGAACTGGAGCGTGAGGCGTTTGTTTTCCTCTGCGGCACCGAAGCCAGCCGCGCCCGAATCCAAGCCATGTTGGAAACCGGTAAACCTTTGAGGAATTGAGGTAAAAAATAAAGCAAAACATGAGTGAATCTCCCCATACGGCAGCGTTTATCGATTTAGGCACAAACTCGATTCGTTTGATGCTGGTGCGTGTTCATCCTGACCAATCGTACGAGGTGTTGAGCCAGCAGAAAGAGACCGCGCGTTTGGGCGAGGGCGAATTCATCGAGGGACGCCTCCAGCCAGAAGCGATGGATCGCGCCGCACTTATCTGCAAGAAATTTGTGGAGATGGCGCGCGCTCATGAGGCTTCGGAATTAATCGCGGTAGCCACCGCGGCGGTTCGCGAAGCCGAAAACCAAGCAGAGTTCGCGAGACGCTTGCAAGAGGAAGCCGACATCGATCTGCGCATTATTTCCGGGCGTGAAGAGGCGCGACTCATCTATCTGGGCGTGGTAAGCGGTTTGAATATCGGCAACGCGAAATCACTGTTTATCGATATCGGCGGGGGCAGCACCGAGATCATTGTGGGCGACCAACACAATTATGACTGGCTCGACACCCTGAAACTGGGATCAATTCGTTTATCCAACCTCTTTCTTTTGGGTGAGCAAGGAGCGGTCTCTACCTCGCGCTACGAACAGATGAAAACCTATGCCCGCAATGCGGCGATACGCGCCATCCAAAAGGGTGAGCAGTTCCCTGTGAAGATGGCGTTCGGCAGTTCTGGCACCGTGATCAATCTCGCCCAAATCGCTGCGCTTGATAAATCGCAGAAGAAAGCAGGCAACCGCGAAGAGTTAAGTCTTGCGCGCCTGAAACAGACGGCTCGAATGCTTTGCCGCTTAACAGTAGAGGAGCGGCGGCGCGTGCCGGGCATCAACCCCGAACGGGCAGACATCATTGTGGGCGGCGCGGCGATTTTAGAGACGCTGATGGAGGCGTTTCAGATTCGTTCGCTGCGCGTCAGTGAACGCGGTTTGCGCGAGGGGCTTCTGGTGGAGTATTTGGAACGCCTGCGCGCGGATCAAGGGGGCGAAGCCAATTCGCTGCGGACTGCCAGCGTGCTGCGGTTGGGCAGGTTATGCCGGTTCGACGAGGCGCATGCGCGTCACGTGGCGTTCCTTGCGACCGAACTGTTCGACAGCGCGCGCGACATCGGACTGCACGCTTTGAACCAGCGCGCGCGCGAACTGCTCTACAACAGCGCGCTGCTGCACGATGTGGGAATGTTCCTCAGCTACACCGATCACCAGCGCCACAGCTACTACTTCATCCGCAACTCCGATATGCTGGGATTCGACCAGAAAGAGATCGCGACCATGGCAGCGCTCGCCTTGTACCATCGCAAGCAGTTCCCCCGACGCAAGCATCCCGAATTCGCGGAACTGGACCCTGAATCGCAAGAGATCGTTCGGGTCAACTGCGTCTTTTTGCGCATTGCGGAAGCGTTGGACCGCAGTCATACCGGCGTGGTGCAAAGCGCGCGCCTTCGCGCATGGGATAAAGATTCGGTCGCATTGGAGATCAAAGCGGTTCGGGACCCGCAATTAGAAATCTGGGGCGCGCGCAACTATGAAAAATCGTTCGAGCGCGCCTTCGGCAAACGGCTGACCTTAACCCTCGCCGCCGAAAAGTAAGAAGTATTGAAAAAAACGCCGCCAAGCGAGAGATCGCTTGGCGGCGCGTGTTAGAGGGGTTTTTCTCATGTAAGCGGTGTTATCATCATGCCTTGCGTCGTCGGCGCAAAGCGACCCCTGCTAAGCCCGCGCTCAAAGCAAGGAGGCTGGCGGGTTCTGGCACAACCGCAATATCGCGCACCAAGAACGCCGTTCCGCCAATTGGCGCGGTGGGCATCGCCATGCCCGTCCCCAAGTTAATCGTGAAGAACCAAGACCGGAAATCGCCTGCCCGGGTCATCGCCGCGTAAGCGACATCATTCGCGCCGAACGTGACGATGTCAAAGCCGACCAAACTGGAAACATCCAATCCCAGCGAACCGACCGTCATCAGTCCTCCCGCATTGGGCGGATTCTGGATTACCAAAGCGTCCAGGTCAGAGTCGATATTGTAAAGCGTGGTGGTCATCGCGCCGTCTTTATTGTTGGTGTAAGCCGACCCTACAATGCGAGGCGTTCTGCCGAAATTCGGATCTCCCGCGACATAGTTCAGGTTCCCGTCCACAAAGACCACCTGTCCGGTGTCGGGGTGCAAACGCAGGTTCTGATTGTTGTCGCTGGTCAACCGGATTCGGTCTACGGTCGGGTTGAAGTCAAACCCAAACTCCACGCCGCTCAGGGCAGGCGTAAAGGGCGAACCGCTGACATTCATCGCCATACCGGTCATCGGGTTGATCTTGTAAAGACGGTTAGAACTGCCAACCGCGTACAGTTCGCCTGTGCGGGGACGAAAATCGATGCCCAGCACCAGTTCATTGGCTTGCGCCAGACCGTGAATCGGCACATTACTCATCAGCGTGGTCGGGTCGCTGGCATCAAACGAGACCAGCCGGTTATCGGTTGTTAAGCCATAGGTTTTCTGAGCATCAGCTATTGTCGCGCTGCCTAAAAAGCCCGCGGCGACCAGCGCCATAACGCCAAGTGATTGTTTGTATTGCATGGGTGTAATTCCTCCTCTCAGGTACAGTCGTTTTGAGTACCGGTATTGTACGGCAGAAAACTGGCTATTTTCTGACAGAATTCTGAAGAAAATCTGACATCTTTAAGGAATAATTTACTGGGTGTCCCTGATGAGAAGCGCGCTTCTCGCCATAATTATTGGGGGATACACTATCAGGAGGGGATTTTTCTTCTCCCATAACGCGAGGGTCAAACATGCAGGATCGTTGGCTGATGACGGGCATCTTTTTTATGGGTATTTTATTCGCGGTTGCCGCGATGCAAATCGGCAAGGGATTCTTCCCCACAGATCGCGCGCCCCGAGTGGCAGCCCCCTCTCCCGCATCGAAACCCGTGATACCGCCTAACGCGCTGCCTGAAGGGGCAGCCGCTTTGGACCGTTTGAACGGCTCCTCGCGCATGAAAGAGAGCGCGCAAGAATTGAACATGTTGTACCAGCGCGCGTTGAGCGAGATCGACCAGCATACGTCGAAACCGGTGGCGCCGCCCGCGATGACCGTTTCGGGTCCGCCGCCTGCTTTCTCATCCTCAACGATGGTCTACACACCACCGCCGCCCATCCATTCGACAGGACCGGTTCCAACGCAATTGGGCAGTTCAAACGGGGATAGAAGAACCCTTCGCCCCTCCGAGTTCTATCGCCAAGCGTTTGACGCCTGGTCAGGCAGGCATAGGGACTGAGTAGAATCCTGAGGGTTCGTCCGCTTTCTGAAGATTTGCCTGCCAGCAGACAGACAGGGGGCGTATGAGGTATAATTAATAAAGTGTATCCAAACCGCTGTATCCCTGAACACTGCGGAATTGGACAGATGCATGTTTAGCAGTCATTCGTAAAGCCTAATAGGCAACTGGTAAAGATCCATTTGTTTTATTCTAAGAAATAGGAGGCGAGGAATGAATACACAATACCTTTTCAGACCCGAAGCAGGGTCACAAGTCGCTTTTGTCAGTACCTATCCCCCCACAGAATGCGGGTTGGCGACCTTTACGCAGGATTTGGTGCATGCCGTGGAAGCGCATGACTGGCAAGCGAAAATCATCTCCGCCGATCACTCTGAACGCGCCCCGCACAGCGACTCGCGGGTGATGTGCCAGATTCGCCGGGACGAACCTCAAGACTACCTGGAAGCGGCGGACCTTTTGAACCGCTCCGGCGTGAACGTGGTCTGTGTGCAGCACGAATATGGCATTTTCGGCGGCGAATTGGGAGCGCGACTGCTGGACTTCATGGATGCCCTGCAAGTGCCGGTGATCACCACCCTGCATACCGTGGTGCCGAACCCATCGCCGGAAATGAAGGCGGTTCTACAGCAGGTCGTCAGCAAGTCACAAGGCGTGGTCGTGATGGCGCGAACGGCGGTCGAGCTGTTGCGTGAAGTGTACGAAACGCCCGTTCATCATGTCTGTGTCATCCCCCACGGGACCCCCGCGCCCTTGAATCAGCCTATCGACCTGGTGAAACGGCAGCTGGGACTGGAGAACTTGAATGTCCTTTCCACCTTTGGCTTGGTGAGTCGAGGTAAAGGTATCGAGGACGCAATCCGAGCCATGCCCGCCATTGTGGAACGGTTCCCTAACACGGTTTATCTTGCGCTGGGCGAAACCCACCCGAAAGTCAAATCGCAGGAAGGCGAAACCTACCGTGAGTTCCTGGTGGATGAAGCATGTCGTTTGGGTGTGGAACAGAATGTACTGTTTGTGGATCATTATCTGAGTCTGAAAGAGATTCAGCAATACCTGAACGCGACCGACATCTATATCACGCCCTATCTTAATCCCGACCAGATCACCAGTGGTACCTTGGCATACGCGATCTCCGCGGGCTGCGCGGTCGTTTCCACGCCCTATTTGTATGCGAAGGAGTTGCTGGAGGAAGGCGGAGGCAAATTGGCGGAGTTCCGAAATCCTGACAGCATTGCGCAGGCGGTCCTTTCTCTGCTTTCCGACCCGTCACATCTGATGCTTCACCGGGGACTGGCAAAACGCAAAGGCGCGGTCATGAGCTGGGACCTGGTCGGTTCAGGATACGCGAATCTGTTTGCCTCGTTCGGCAGGCAAGCTCCCACACCAGAGCCGCCCCATTACGATTTGGTAGGCATCGCGGCGTCTTGAGCGCCTATTCTCGATGCACACGATTAGGTGGGTGAAAAAAAGCAGATGCCTCGGCTCCGCTCGGCATGACACAACGCTGTCCCCCTGAGCGCAGCCGAAGGGTCTGCTGTTCTGCCTTTGTCACCCTGAGCGCAGCCGAAGGGTCTGCTTTTTCGGCGAAGGCGGAGCTTCGCCCTCCAACGGGATCGATAATGAGTCCGCGTCGGCGGACTTTGCCGTCCATCGGCGCGAATTCATTCGCGGTTTCTTAAACCTCTCAAGACGGTTTTCCCTCCATTTTCAAGTATCAACAGCCCAAGCCAAAGTTGAACAGCACAATCAACAGATCGGTGTCATTGACGATGCCGTCGCCGTTGATGTCGGCAATGGGATCGTTGGAGCCGAAAGCGAACAACACGATCAGCAGGTCGGTGTCATTAGAACAGCCATCCTCGTTCAAGTCCGAAGCAGGCTGCCCATTCAACGCGAAGATATGCGGCATACCGGACCCCGAAGCGACTCCCGGAATCCGCACTTCCACCACCGTCTTACTGCGGTTGGGTGAGAGGGTCGGTTCAAACAACGCGGGACTGTTACGCTCTTCTGCCACCCATTGCGTTCCGTTCCAACCGGCGCGGTCCATCGCGGTGATCGGCTCCGGCGTTCCTGAGCCATGATTGAACCAGTCTGGCGCGGCAACCGTCCCGAAATCGCTCGTGTTATCTGAATAAACGATTTCGACATTGAATACTGAACTGCCGTTCGCGCACGCAGTCAGAAAACCGAGCCGCCGGTAATTGCCTGCGGTGACGGGGATCACAATCACCGGGTCAAGGACCGGATTGTAGGGAACCGCGTTTTTATCCAGGTAGTCGCCCAGTTGATAGCTGCCTAAGCCCGGATGGGTGGAGCGAATCCGCCCATTTTTCGGTAAGCCATCGACATTGATTGCCGATCCGCCCGCCACAAAATTATGGAAGTTGGGTGGGTCAAAGAAACCGGCAGTGTCGTCGTACATGTTTTCGGCATCCCAAATGGCATCGGTGTTAAACACGCTGGAAAGATCGACCCGAACCACCGCCGAGTCGGAACGCAGCGCATTCATGGCGAACACTCCCGCGCGTGTGCGGAAGTTGCCGGTCACGTTGGTGAAAAAGCCGTTGCCGACTTCTATCCGATCCACCGTCTTGAAGGGGTTCGTGTTGAGTATGGCTTCAAAAATCGCGGGGTTTGTTTGATTCTCGATTCGCCAGCGCGTATTACCCACCAACGTGCATCGGGTCATGCCGGTAATCACTTCCGGCGTGCCGGTGCTGTGGTTGAACCAGTCCGGCGCGCTCACGCCTTGGAAATAGAAGTCGGTTGTGCCGTCTGTGTAATACACGATGGCATCCATAAATGCGTTGCCATTGCTGGAACTGGTCAACAGCCCGATTTGCGGGTAGATGGCATTGGGTAAATCGATAGAAACATACCCGCTAAAAGAGTCGACTTGGAGACAGTTCAACCCGGCATAGCTGCCTAATTGGTAGGTTCCTAAGCCGCTGACTGAGTTGAGCATGCCATCAACAGGCAGCCCTGCCGGAGTACCGCCCACGGTGAAGTTGAAGGCGTTCGACATATCAAAAAAGCCGCCCGAGTCTTGGTTAATCACCCGGTTATCGTAAATCGCGTCGACCGTGAAAATCTCGCTCATATCGACACGGACCTGCGCAGGTGTGTGGGATGCCAAGAGAACCGCCATGAGCGCGCTCAATCCTCTTCCCCCAAATACCTGGGAACAACGATCACAATTCATATGATTCCTCCCGTTTGCTGAGCAAACAACATGCCGCCCCAATAGGCGCTGATCAAAACAATAACACTCAAAGTATAACACGAAAAAGGTGTCGTTGTCAAGCGCAGTCGTCCGGAGTATAGCCTGTGCAGAGAAGGCATGGGCTATAATAGTGGTATGAACGCCAGACCTTATATTGTCGTTGCGGATGATGAGCCTGAGCATTTGACCGCCTTAGCAGACGCTTTGACCCGGCGTTACGGCGCAGACTATCAAGTAGTCACACACCTCTCCCCCCAATCGGCATTGAACCATTTAGAATTGTTGAAAGAGGAAGAAGCCGTGGTGGCATTAGTCATCGCGGACCAGCGTATGCCGGGAATGTCGGGGTTAGAGATGCTGCAACAGTCGCACCCGCTGCACCCACATGCCATGCGTGGGCTGCTGGTGGCTTGGGGCGACCAAGAGTCGTCCGAGTCGATCATTCATGGCTGCGCTTTTGGCATTCTGAACAACTACATCTACAAACCTTGGCACCCGCCCGAAGTTCATCTCTACCCATTGGTCAACAAGTTCTTAACCGACTGGGCGCGCGCGCAAGGGCATCGCATGGAACTGGTCAATGTGGTGGGCGAAGAGGCGTCGCCGCGCATGCGCGAAATCAGCGAACTGCTGCACCGCAGCGGGATTCCCTATGGCGCGCATGACTTTGAATCGAAGCGGGGTAAAAAACTACTGTCGCAAGTCAGTCTGGACGCTTCCCGTCTGCCGGTCGTTATTTTGTTAGATGGTCAGGTGCTGGTGCAACCGCAAAATTCAGATATCTTGGACGCGATGGGCGCAACCAATTTAGATGAGCCGGTATGCGATCTGCTGGTGATTGGCGCAGGTCCGGCGGGATTGTCGGCTGCTGTCTATGGCGCATCGGAAGGGTTGAGAACCATTGTGGTAGAGTGCAATGTCGTGGGCGGGCAGGCAGGCATGAGCTCGCTGATCCGAAACTATCTCGGTTTCCCCGACGGTATCAGCGGAGCCGAGCTGACCCAACGCGCTTATCAACAGGCGTGGCTGTTCGCGGCGAAGTTCGTGTTTGCGCGGGAAGCGGTTCATCTCTCTGCGAGAAAAGATTGCCGCTACTTGAAACTGTCTGATGGGCGTGAAATCAAAGCGCGGGCGGTGATCGTCGCCACCGGCGCATCCTATAAACGGTTAGACATTCCTTCCTTAAACCGGTTTGATGGAACCAGCGTGCTGTATACGCCGGAGGGCGATAACCGTTGGCTCAAAGGGGTCGAGGCGTGTGTGGTGGGCGCGGGCAACTCGGCAGGTCAAAACGTGGTTCATATGGCGAAACAAGCGAAGACGGTCCACCTCATCGCGCGGGGCGACTCGTTGGAGCGCACTATGTCCGATTATCTGATCAAGTCGATCCGCCACCTGCCCAATGTGGAGGTTCATTTGAACTCGGAAATCGTGGAGGGACTCGGGGTCCAATCGCTGGAAGGGGTGGAAGTGTTGGATAAGTCGACCGGCGCGAGAAAGCAAATCCCCGCGCGCATCTGTTTTGTGATGATTGGCGCGGATCCCAACACCGGCTGGCTGGCGGACGCGCTGGCGCGAGACTCGCGGGGCTACTTGTTGACAGGCAGTACGGTGCTGACCCAAAGCGATGCTTGGCGTCTGCAGCGCGCGCCCACGCTCTATGAAACCAGCATGCCGGGTGTCTATGCGGTGGGCGACGTTCGAGCTGGATCGGTGAAACGAATCGCTTCTGCGGCGGGCGAAGGGTCGGTCGTGGTGTCGACAATTCACGACTACCTCACGGCTCCCGACGAACTTTGAATTGGAGGCTCTGTTTTGAGCCACTGTCCCATAGGAACCGGTCGCGGTTTGATCCGTAAACAGACATGGAATGAAGGAGGCAAACTGATGAGAGCATACATTCTCTTTCTTGTCCTTGGGACACTCCTATTCGCGCGGCTTGAGGCGCAGTCCTATCATTACTTTGTAGAGGATATGGGCGTATTGCCCGGCGAAGAGTCCAGCGTGGCGCGCGGTATCAACGATCCTGGCGATGTCGTGGGCTGGTCGGGAGCGCGTCCTTTCCTCTATACCGACGCGAATGGGATCATATCCTTGGGCGCATTTGGCGGGGCGCAAGCCACTTGGGCGGTTGACCTGAACAATAGCGGCGTGATCATTGGCGGCGCGCGTTCGGGCGCAACGGAGTTCGGCATTCGGCATGCGGGCGGACTTTGGCAAAATTTGAACTTAGGGTTCAGTTATGCTTACGGCATCAATCAAGCAGGGCAAGTCGTGGGCGTCTATGGCGCCAGTGTCTTTACCCAACAAGCCTTTATGATCGACCCGCAAAACGGTTTGACCACCCTCGGTTTGGGGGTGGCGCGCGCGATTAACGATGATGGCTGGACGGTGGGGTATACCAACAGTTACGAAGCCTTTTTATGGAAGCCGGGACAGGGTATTCAGACCTTGGGAACGTTGCAAGGCTTTCCCCGCGCTTTTGCCGCCACGATCAACTCCAATGGCGACATCGCAGGCTACCTGCATAACGGGCTTTCAGGGACTTCGGCGCGCTCCAAGATTTTTTTCTACCGGCTGGGCAGCGGTATGACCGATCTGGGAGGTCCCGGCTCTTTGAATGAGGTCTGGGAGATGAACTCTGATGGGAAGATGGTGGGGCGTTATTTCCCCAGCGCAAGCAACACCGGATTGTATCGCGCGTTCGATTATGTCCCGGGGCATGGCTTTCGCGATCTGAACACGCTGATCAATCCTGCGGGAGGCTGGGTTCTGCTTTGGGCGACTGGAATCAACGAGCGCGGGCAGATCACCTGTGACGCCTTCAACAATCTGATTCCCGGCTCGCGGGGTGTCCGGCTGACCCCGATCCCGCGCGGCGATAGGGATATGAACGGATGTGTGGAAGATGCCGATCTTTTGGGAGTGTTATTCGCGTTTGGCGCGTCTGGCGGTCCTGAAGATCTGAATAACGACGGTATCGTGAACGATGGCGATTTGCTCATCGTGTTGCTGAACTTCGGCGCAGGCTGCTGATGAGACCGGCAACGCAGGATAGAAAAAACGCAAGGGCGCAAAGTTTATTTGCGATTGTTGGGGCAGTCTGCCGGTGGCTGCCCGAGATTGGAGGACGAAACTCCGTCTTCGCCGTTGCGCGTAAGGGTAGACCCGTGTGTCTAACCAGAAATTACCATAGACCCGTTAGAAGCAGACCCTTCGCTGCGCTCAGGGTGACAGTCATTGTGTCATGCCGAGCCTGCCGAGGCATCTGCTTTTTTAGAAGCAGACCCTTCGCTTCGCTCAGGGTGACATTCGGAACGCGTTGCTCCTTCCCCTTGCTTGAAGGGGGAAGGCTGGGAAGGGTTTCCTGTCATGCCAAGCGCAACCGAAGCATCTGTTTTTCTCATTTCAGGTTGCGTTCGCCACATTTAAGCAAAGAATCGACAAGAAGCGTTCAAACCAGCCTCTTCCCAGGCATCATCTCCAATACCACGCGCCGGAGATGATCAAAAACAAGGCATGCATAAACAAGCAAATTCCTCAAGCTCATGCCCAACGGGTTGCCCTTGCTTTTACCCCTTTGCGTCTTTGCGTTGTTTGTGAGAATTCTCCACACTTTGTATCTATGAGTGTGTACCCGTAAATTTACCAGTTTGAGAGAGAATATTTAGTCATGCTAAGCATTTTGCACATCTAACCCCTCTGAACGCCTTCCATTCCCAAAATCCCATTGGCAACCCTCTACAGATGACCCATGTCAATCAAGAGCCTCACAAGCCGATTCCCCTCGAAATATCGCCCTTTATCTTCCAAAATCATCAAAGTCTCTCTCAAAAAAACACGCCGTTATCAAAATGCCCTTTGAGAGAAAATCGGTCGACTTGACAAGTGCTGTTTAAATGGGGTATACTCTCTCAGATGGTCGAGAGTGAGTCTACCAGTAGTAGACTTCGGGAACTCTGATCACAAAATGTTTTCTGTTAGAATAGTGAGGGCTTCTTAGAGGCATTGAAACTTGCTCATGCAAATGTTTTAGACAATTTGCAGAATGCAAAGTTAGAATAGTGAGGGCTTCTTAGAGGCATTGAAACTGATAAATTTTTGTTTCGTTGGTACTACTGTGAAACTGTTAGAATAGTGAGGGCTTCTTAGAGGCATTGAAACATTCCAGCCGTGTTGCCTTCGCAAGACCCAGAGTCCCCGTTAGAATAGTGAGGGCTTCTTAGAGGCATTGAAACGAGCATGATTATTGCACATGCTCCTCCAAGAATCAACACGTTAGAATAGTGAGGGCTTCTTAGAGGCATTGAAACAACTTTTAACTTTACAACGGCTCAAAAAGCAGTTGCAATGTTAGAATAGTGAGGGCTTCTTAGAGGCATTGAAACATTTTTACAGATTTGACAATTTATGTTTTTTAATATAAATTGTTAGAATAGTGAGGGCTTCTTAGAGGCATTGAAACTGAGCAGGTTCTTCCGAGTTAATATTAACTACCCGGTGTTAGAATAGTGAGGGCTTCTTAGAGGCATTGAAACTTTTGCGCGCTTTACACGAGGTATTTTAACACCCGCGTTAGAATAGTGAGGGCTTCTTAGAGGCATTGAAACGGAAACCATTTATTATCAGAATTTTATTACATACTCGTTAGAATAGTGAGGGCTTCTTAGAGGCATTGAAACCCACGGCCATCGTCGCGAGGGCCCATATACTTCCTTACAAGTTAGAATAGTGAGGGCTTCTTAGAGGCATTGAAACGCCGTCCATGATCGCGCGATACGGCAATCGTGCCCACGTTAGAATAGTGAGGGCTTCTTAGAGGCATTGAAACCCTCATCCACGAACATCTGGAGGAATATTAAGTTAAGTTAGAATAGTGAGGGCTTCTTAGAGGCATTGAAACTATTAGCATCATTAGGGATAGGAGGTTGTATCCTATCGTTAGAATAGTGAGGGCTTCTTAGAGGCATTGAAACGAGACTATTAGACGCGAGCGCGCATAATTACATGATTAGTTAGAATAGTGAGGGCTTCTTAGAGGCATTGAAACAATGTCGAGAGGAAAGACTTAATTATTTATATTAAGTCGTTAGAATAGTGAGGGCTTCTTAGAGGCATTGAAACGTGGCTTTACCTTACTTCTTCGGTTCCGCCACCTCAAGTTAGAATAGTGAGGGCTTCTTAGAGGCATTGAAACCAAAAAAAAAGATTTAATGCGAAGATTTAATTCGCATGTTAGAATAGTGAGGGCTTCTTAGAGGCATTGAAACTACCTTCCGCCCTACAGCACCGGAAATCTTGAAATTCATGTTAGAATAGTGAGGGCTTCTTAGAGGCATTGAAACTTGGTTCCTCCTTCCACAGCAGTCTGAGCCTATCGCCGTTAGAATAGTGAGGGCTTCTTAGAGGCATTGAAACCCTACCGACGTTGCCTTGTACCTTGAAATTCATATGACCTCGTTAGAATAGTGAGGGCTTCTTAGAGGCATTGAAACTGTTTTTTGGCTGCATGTCGTTGCAACCATGCTAAAGTTAGAATAGTGAGGGCTTCTTAGAGGCATTGAAACGCCTCTCAGCAGGCTTTAATTGGCTTTGGGGTACAATATCGTTAGAATAGTGAGGGCTTCTTAGAGGCATTGAAACACGTCAATGTGCTCGAGCCATCGGAACAACTGCTCCATAGTTAGAATAGTGAGGGCTTCTTAGAGGCATTGAAACTTTTTTTGGATAAACAGGGAAACCATCTTGTTGTTAGAACGTTAGAATAGTGAGGGCTTCTTAGAGGCATTGAAACAGTAGATTTATCGAAAGTCAATGAATTTGCAACTCATTGTTAGAATAGTGAGGGCTTCTTAGAGGCATTGAAACTAAATACTCTTTCTCTTTTTTTGCGCGCTTCGCTCGTGTTAGAATAGTGAGGGCTTCTTAGAGGCATTGAAACCCTCGGTCCGCGCCGCCCAAGCCGACAGCACGAACCGTTAGAATAGTGAGGGCTTCTTAGAGGCATTGAAACCACTCTTCGGGCGTCTGCCCGCCGAGCGTTACTTCCATGTTAGAATAGTGAGGGCTTCTTAGAGGCATTGAAACAACAGTACCAGCGCGATAGAGAGTGTGTTCGAACCACAGGTTAGAATAGTGAGGGCTTCTTAGAGGCATTGAAACCGAGATTTATGACCGCCCCGCCGAGCGTGATGCTGCTCGTTAGAATAGTGAGGGCTTCTTAGAGGCATTGAAACACGCTTCTTTGGAAGCGAGCCGACGCAAATCTTTGAGTTAGAATAGTGAGGGCTTCTTAGAGGCATTGAAACATTGAAAAGGAAGCCCCGCCGAGCGTGATGCTGCTCGGGTTAGAATAGTGAGGGCTTCTTAGAGGCATTGAAACTCAATAGAAATGACCGCCCCGCCGAGCGTGATGCTGCGTTAGAATAGTGAGGGCTTCTTAGAGGCATTGAAACGCCCTGCTCTCTGTCCAGGTAGCATTTTGCTGCCTGAATCGTTAGAATAGTGAGGGCTTCTTAGAGGCATTGAAACATTTCTTGCTCTACCAGAGATGGAATTTGGAACTGAGTTAGAATAGTGAGGGCTTCTTAGAGGCATTGAAACTAATGATATACCTGATGATGTGGAGTTCTAACTCACACGTTAGAATAGTGAGGGCTTCTTAGAGGCATTGAAACTCTGTCTTGATCCTGACCTTTCCTGAGGATATAATCCTTGTTAGAATAGTGAGGGCTTCTTAGAGGCATTGAAACTTCGTGGACGAGGCAGAGTTGCAAAAAAACCTGCGCGAGTTAGAATAGTGAGGGCTTCTTAGAGGCATTGAAACTCCCCCGATTGGGGTCGCAGGCTTGTGACAACCTTACGTGTTAGAATAGTGAGGGCTTCTTAGAGGCATTGAAACTCGAAGGTCATTTTCCTCTACACCGCACATCGCAGGTTAGAAAAGAAGATTAGAAAATAAGTTTTCTAATCTTAAGAGCAATGAAAGGACAAGAATGCAATATTATGATGCAATTCTTGACAATACGATTAAAATAGTGGAAACACTATTAAGTAGAGATATGAATATTATTGCGACATGTCTTGAAGAAGTTGAAGGATTGACAGGCAATTATTCAGGCTTGCCTATGCTAACAGGTAAGATAAAGTCTCTTATAACAAGTTTCTTTGACTATGTTTTATATAGTACGGTCATTGATAAACAATATGTATGGATTTGCAATAATACCGATAGATATCCTTGCAAAGTTCCATATAGAGATTTCCCGAGTATAATTGAACAAGATTATAATAAAATTTGGAGGCAGCATGGATAATTCATTTTGTAGTTTATGGAAAGAACTATTCAAAAAAAGGCGTAAACTCATTAAATTCGCTAATTCTATGTGTATAGAACCTGATAAGTTGGAATTAGAACTAAGGATTAAAAACATAGAAAATAAACTCAAGAAATCTGAAGAATTGATAAGAGAAGAATTGGAGTTTGAAAAAGAACTTCAAAAAACAATATTGGAGGTGGAACGTGGAAAAAAACAAGAAAGTTGATTTTTTTGTCGATGTTGTTTCTTTATCGATTGATGAAAGAATTCAAAAGTATGTTCTTGAAGTAAGAACAACTATAGTGAGGGCTTCTTAGAGGCATTGAAACGCGTAATCCGCCGCTATTTCTGCAATGGTAAATCCTGCGTTAGAATAGTGAGGGCTTCTTAGAGGCATTGAAACTATTTAAGAGTTCTATCAACTCGTTTGATGAACCACGAGTTAGAATAGTGAGGGCTTCTTAGAGGCATTGAAACGGAAGGAGAAAAGAATGGACAGACGGAATTGTTTAGCAAGTTAGAATAGTGAGGGCTTCTTAGAGGCATTGAAACCGCACTCCTCTTCTTCTGCTGGAAACCACCGTTTCGCGTTAGAATAGTGAGGGCTTCTTAGAGGCATTGAAACGAAGTCTCTACACGCCTTGCCATTACTAATGCCTTCCCTCATTCTATTGCCGTCGGCGACGCTCAGTCTTTCTACAATCTTATGCAAAAATCTCTTGTATACGCTTGTTTTTCGCGGATTCCCGTGGTTCCTGCGTTTGCGAGGATGACCAACGGAAATGACGGATTTGTTGCCTTGAGACTTTTCGTCAAGTTCATTCACTTTGACTTTTGCCGGGAAGCACCTCCATTCTTCTTTACGTTTTTGCGCCAATTTCCTTGAAAAGACGGTATAATACATCAGGAGAAAACCTTATGACTGAGCTAAACTCTTTACTAATGGATATCAACCGCTTAGAAACTGAACTGAAAGAATTCGAATTGCGTTTTGGCGTTCGTTCAGATGATTTCTATGCTGCGCTGAATCATGGGGATTTGGAAGAGTTTGATGAATTAGATGATTACAGGCAAAGTTTCGTCGAGTGGTCCGCTCTCTACAAAACCTGGAGCAGTCTTATCGAGAAATACCGACAACTCATTGACCGGCAGCCCATTGCGTTGCAGATCAAGTCAAACTTGGAACATAGCCATGCCTCTTAATCCGCTTGCCTCGCCAGAAAACTATCAAGCTTTTCTTTATGGTTTACCCCAAAGATATTCCATCATTAAGCAGTCAACCATAGTTTATGTCCCCTTAGGCGCATTGTTCGGGAAAACAGAAGGGACTTTGGTCTTCGAAAGGAAAGTCGTTCTTTGCGCGCTTGAGTACCTTAACTTTGAACTGAGTGTGATAGAAGGTTATGGGTATGAAGTTTCCAGCGCAAACCTTGATCCATTATCACCTCACTTTCCACCTGTCAATCAATATTGCTCTGCCTCTTTTCCCGATAAGAACAAACATTTTTGGTATGACCCGTTCCCTCATCCCAATGATCCCACCTTAGCCAGCACACATCCCCATCATAAACATGTGCATCCCAACATCAAGCGCAATCGCATTCCGGCTCCCAATTTGAGCTTTACCCGCCCTAATCTCCCTTTTCTCATTGAAGAAATTGCCGAATTGCTAGAATCTCAAGATTTGTAGGATTTCTGAATTTCGTAGATTCCCGTGTTCTCTGCGTTCGCGAGGATGACCAACGGGAATGACGGATTTGTTTGTCATGAAACGTTTCGTTGCGCCTCCGCGTCTTTGCGTACTCGCTGTTCAAACCACATTCGATGCAATCCGCGCAAATCGTTGTTCAAAGCGACAGGAACCCCGTACCCCTTCTCGAAAGTAATCGTATATAAGGAGGAGGTTTTCTTATGAACAAAATTTTAGCGGTGAGTTTGATGGCGGTGTTCGCGCTCGGTTTCAGCTGGCGCGCCCCCGACAACACGCTGACCCCCGAAGAAAAACGCGACGGCTGGAAGCTGGCGTTTAATGGCGCTGACCTTACAGGGTGGACGCCCGCTGACGCGGCAGGCGCGTGGAGCGTGCAGGATGGAACCCTCTATTGCAATGGGAAAGGCGGCGGTATGCTTTACCATAATGAGAAACTGAAAAACTTCGAACTCAAGATCGACTACAAAATCTCACAAAACGGCAACAGCGGCGTCTTCATTCGCACATGGGACAAAAACGACCCGGTCAACACAGGGATTGAAGTGCAGGTGCTGGACAGTCACAGCCGGCAGAAACCGGGACGCCACGACAGCGGAGCCATCTATGATATTATTGCGCCCGCCGTCAATGCCGCGAAACCGGCAGGCGAATGGAACACTTTTCATATCATCTGCAAAGAGAACATGATCACCGTTCATATGAACGGTCAAAAGATCATCGACTTGAACCTGAACGACTACACTGAACCCGGCAAAAACCCAGACGGTTCGCCCAACAAGTTCAAATACGCCTATAAAGAGATGGTCAAAGCGGGACACATCGCCCTGCAAAACCACGGCAACGAGGTTTGGTATCGAAATGTTAAGGTGAAGCCTCTCTAAAGATTATGGGGCATCCAAACAGCGACCCTGCTCCTATCCTCACCGGGCAGGGTCCGCCCGAAACCACACAACCGCCGCTTGTCGCCGCTGCGCCTGTCTCCGAGCGATACGGCTGGGTCGAAATCTTTCGGGGACTGGCGATCCTGGAAGTCGTTTTCCACCATGTGACGGGCAAGTTCCTGCGCGAATTCGAGTTGGGATCGCTGCCCTGGATGCTGTTGGCGGTCGCGAATCAAACCCTCCATTACGGCGTTCCCGCCTTCCTGATGTTGAGCGCGTTTGTGCTGATGGCGGGCATGCTGCGCCGGTTTGACGCGAAAAAATACAGTTGGAACCGCCTGCAAAAAGCGGTCTGGCCCTACCTGCTCTGGTGCAGTATCTATCTCGCATACAAAGCCTATGTCGGGTTCGGCGCAAGTGGCGAGTGGAACTGGGCGCTTTTCAAGCCGACCCTCACATTAGCCAATCAACTGGTCTGGGGCAAAGTCTATTTTCATCTTTACTTCTTAGCGGTTGCTATCCAACTCTACCTTCTGCTGCCCTTTCTGCTGCCCTTTTTCCGCAAACGCCCCCCCTTCTGGGGAGTCTTCTTAGCGATATTGCTCATCACGATGGGCGCGTATTGGTGCAACCGTCTTGTCTACCGAATGCCCTATGTTGGCAGTTACATTCTTTGGTATACGCCCACGATTTTGTTAGGGCTTTGGCTGGCATCCCAAGCCTCACGTCTGAAAGAAATCACTCAAAAAGGCTTGGTTTGGAGTCTGCTTATCGCGGCGGTGGGGCTTTGGATTTATCTGCCCCTCACGCTCAAAATCATGCGCGGGCATGTGGGTAATACCTTTGAATATCAGGTCGGCGCGTGGCTGTTTACCAGTGGGATCAGTTTCGCGATGTTGTGGTGGGCGATTCGTTTGGACGAGGTGAAACACCGCGCCATCGACGCGCTCCGCTTCACCGGCAGATACTCGCTGCAAATCTATCTGATCCATCCCATGATCATCCAAGAACTGGCGCGTATCCGCTCCTTCCCAGAACCGCTGGGGCATTATGCCGCGTTTGCGATCTACTTCGGAACTGCCTTGCTGATCCCTTTGGTCGTCGGGGTTCTGCTCCATCGCGCTCGGCTCTCCAACTTCGTTTTTGGGCGTTAGCCCCTGGGACGCATCCCGTGATGTGCTATTATCATGCGCGATGAAGGAAGAAGAGACACCCCCCCAGCCCCCTGCCAATGACCCCTTTGCTGCCCTCAAGACTCCCGAATTCCGGTTTATGATCGGCTCCAGCGCATGCAGCACGCTGGCGTCTCGGTCATTGGCGGTGGCGTTAGGTTTGCAGGTCTATCGCTTAACGAAGGACCCGTTGGCATTGGGCATGGTTGGATTGGTGCAGGCGATTCCGGTCGTCAGCATCCTGTTGTTTGGGGGACTGGTAGCGGATCGCAACGACCGCCGCAGAATCGTGCTGACCACCCAATCGGTGTCGGTGTTATGCGCGCTCGTGTTCGCGCTGTTGGCTCTCAACCCGCAATCGTTATCGGTCTGGATGCTCTATGCTGTCGTCTTTGTCTCCAGCTTTTCGCGCGGCTTCGAATCGCCTGCCTACACCGCCTTAGAAGCGCAGGTTGTGCCTCGCCAGCATTTTGTGAACGCTTCCGCTTGGCTCAGCAGTACCTGGCTCACCTTTGCGATTGTGGGTCCCGCGCTGGGCGGATTTGCCTGTCATTACATCGGTATCAGCGGCGCGTACTTTATGGCAGCGGCACTGTATGCCTGTGCCTTTCTCAGCATTTCGCGCATCAAGCCGAAACCGATTCCGCCTGTGGAAAAAGGCGAATCGATTTGGACCAGCATCGCGCAGGGGGTTCAGTTCGTGAAACGCAGCCAGATTCTGGTGGGCGCGATGGCATTAGACCTGTTTGCGGTGTTGTTTGGCGGCGCGGTCGCGCTGCTGCCGGTGTTCGCGGAGGACATTCTGAAGGTGGACGCGCGCGGCTTGGGCTATCTGGAGTCTGCGCCTGCGGTGGGCGCGCTTCTCGTCACGATCTGGTCGGTCCGGCGTCCGCCTGCCCGGAACGCGGGGCGAATCTTGCTCTTCGCGGTCGCGGGCTTTGGGTTCAGCATGATCCTGTTCGGTTTCTCGACTAATTTCTACCTCTCCATGTTTGCGCTTGCGCTGAGCGGCGCGTTTGACGGGATCAGCATGGTCATTCGCCGGTCGATAGTGCGTTTGTTGTCGCCAGAGAACATGCGCGGGCGCATCGCTTCGGTCAATATGATCTTCATCAGCTCATCCAACGAGATCGGCGCGTTTGAGAGCGGAGTTGCAGCGCGTTTTCTTGGCACGGGGCGCGCGGTTTGGCTGGGGGGCATGCTCACGCTGTTGGTGGTGGGTATCACGGCATCGCTTGCGCCGAAACTCCGAACCTTGGACCTTCACAAAAAGCAGCAGGAGCAGGAACCCATTTCAGAGAGCAGTTAGCGACGCAGCCTATCGTTTCGTTCCCGCAAGAGCGGAGTGCAGCCTTTGCCTCCTCCGAGGTTTTCCCCGCAAACAGGGGAACCAGTTTGGGCGGGAAAAGCCTCACCTTCATCAACAGCAAGCCCTTTTTCTGCAAACATGGTGACGAAATCGATGCCCCCTGTTCTATCGGGTATCCTTTATCGCATGCAGGAACCTTGCGATTGTCATGAGTCGGTGAAACAGGCGTTGGAGCATCTCCATCGCGCCTACCCTGACGCGCCGCTGCTGGCGTTGGGGCAAACAGTCTTTTGGGACGAACCGACCAAAGCCGTTTTGTTGCCCGCCCTTCAATCGACTTCCCCCCAACGACCTTTTGTGTTTGCGGCGCATGATACCGACTATTTTGGCAGACTACCGTCGGACGCGCCCCGCGACATAGTTCAAAATGTGAATGGCTTCGCGTTGCTGCCCCACAATGACGGCGCAACCCGCGGGCTATGGTCGGCAGCAGGCGAACTGTCACAACTCTTTGGCAGCGAAACGGTTCCCACGCGCAACCGCTACATCGCGGCAGGCGTTCCCTTCGAAAAAATCGCGCGATTCTATCCGGGTGAGCGCGAGACTCTGGTGGAGCGTATGACCGAAGCCTGGGGCTGGCGGGGCATGGTGCGAATCCAGGATGACTCGATCACGGTCAGCGACCTGCCCGTTTCCGATGCGCTGCCTGCCTTAATTGCGCTGTTAGAATGGGGAACGCGCAACAGTATCGAGTGTCTTGTGGAACCGCAACGAAGGGAGCAAGCGGAACAGCAAGCCAAAATGCTTCTCGACGCGATACGCGCCCAAGCCAAAGCGAATTCGGAGCAATCTTTTGCAGACCTGTATGAGAAATTGTACCAGCCCATCCTCGCTTGGCTGACGGGCGGCGCGCAAGACTCGCTGCAGTTCAGCCGCACTTCTCAATTGCTCCGTTTTGATACGCAGACCGCCATGCTGCCGCGCTTCTCTCTGCTGGACGCTTTTCTGAAGCCGGAGACGCGCGCCCTTTGTGAAGAAGCCTACAATCAGACGGTTCGAGGCTCCGAAGTTTATACGCTGGAGCGGTTCGGGGAGGGCGCGCTGCCCTTTGATTTGGTGATTCCCGGCAAGGGACGCGGCACATTGTTGATTACCGACCGCTATTTTACGGTTCAAACCCCCGACCCCATTGTGCTTCGACTTCAGGAACCGATCCGCGGCGCGGCGGATTTAGCGCGTTTTGTGGAACAGCAGTTTGGCGACCAGTGCGCGCTGGTGGGCAAAGCGATCACACTGATTTCGATGCTGGCGACCGAGTTCATCTTTGTCATGAATGAGCGCGGTTCTTCTTACTTGAATCGCACCAAGCAGCTGCATGCAGAGCTGGCAAAGGCGGGCATCGAGTGGTCCATTCACCCGTTGTTGCGCTTGCGTCAAGCCACGTGGGATACGATGGGCGCGGATTGCATCTGGCTCAAACTGCCTGAACATCTTGCAGAGTCCTTCGGTCAGACCGAGATTTGCTCGCCTTCTTTTGCGGGGCGGTGGCGCGCGGTGGTTCAAGAACAAACGGAACTGCTGCAAACCCTCAAGCGCATGACTCGCCTGCGAGACTTGATTTGCGAGTTGGAGCTGCGGGTGGGCGGTTCTTGGGTTCTGCTAAGACAAGAGTATGACCGCTTGCAATCGGAACTGCAAGGCATGCAAGCGCAAACCGAACGAGCGCGCCAAGAAATCCGCACCATTTACCAGTCGATTCGAGCGTTGAAGGCAGAACGCGCCCAAACAGAACGCGACAAAGGCGCGCATTTCCGGGCGACGCTGCTGCCCTTGCGCGAAAGAGAATGGGAACAGATCGCGCAAGGCAAATCGGAAGTGGAGGCGCGGGAAACGGTGGCTGCCGAACGCGCGCGTTTTCTGCCGGAACGCAAAGCCTTTGACCAGCGATTAAATGAAATCAAAGCGCGCATCGAGCAGGGTTGGCAGCAGGTTCGCGAGTTGAACCTGCAACGCATGGCTTTAGAGCGGGACCCCACCACCCAGCAAATGCGCCAACGCATTCGGCAGATCGACCGGGAGGCGGAGTTGGCGCGAATGCGTTTGGTCCGCCACGCGATCTTAACGACAGAGGGATTGGCTTTGACCCAATCGCGCCCTGCCTGGTGGTGGTTTATGCTGCTGTCGCCGGACCGCCGCTGGTTTTTGGAAAATGCGCGTCACACCGAGGCTTATCTGGAACCCCTCGACAGCGTGAACGAAAGTACCCATTCGCCCGGTTCCTCCGCCGGCTGACAATCCAACAGTTCCACCGCTGGAATCTCGCTCAGGTTCCGCAGATGGGTTCCGCCGCACGGGGAAGCATCTTGCAAGGAAGAGCCTGCGCCTTCCGGGTTGATCACCACGACGCGGGCGCGTCCTTTGTATTCGGGCAGGCGCGGGTCCATTCGCAAAACCTCGCCAAAATGCTCGCGCGCTTCGGCGGCGCTGTTGAAATAGACCGCTTCCACAGGCAAATCCGCTGCGATGGCAGATTCGGTGTGTTGCAAGGTCTCCGCAAGCGTAGGGTCGCGCGGCTTATCGGCTGTGACAAACCGCATATCGCACTGGCTGAGGTCGGGCAGAATCGTCATGCCCCGAGTTTCATAGCCCGAGAAAACCAGGCGGGTGGCTGCGCCCAGCGCATGTTGCAAAGTATGCATCTGCATGGCGCGATAACGAAACGCCCAATCCAATTCCATTCGCGCAAGGGACTTCTGGTAGGAGGTCAGGTCGGTTTCCTCGTCTTGTGTCACAATCCACACGTCGCCTTTCTGTTTTTCAAAGCCTTGTACCTCGAATCGTTTTTCGCCGAGATAAATCGCGCCTTGATCGCCCGGTTGACCGCCTCCTCCGGGATAGAACAGCATATCAGCGAACAGCAGCAGCCAATTTCCATCCGCTTTCCGCTGAACCTGCAGAAGTTTTGTCTCCGCGCTTTGTCGATACGGTTCGGTTCGATAGATCGGGTTCATACGCGCATGAGCATACCCTATAACCATCCTTCCCCCACAAAAAATCGCCCCCCTTGACAAAATCCTTTTTCACAAGGTACACTCCTGTCAAATTGTAGTTCGCAGCACCGCGTTTGAGGCTAACGATGAAGCGATATTCTACCAAGATAGCTTTGGGGTACAGGTGGCAGGGGATTTCAATCCACATGCGCCCGCGCAACCGTTGTCGGAGTATAAGGGGAGTTGCCTGCCGACGGAGGCTCTTTTCTTGGCAGATGTTTGCTGAAGAACGCAAACAAAGGCTCGTTTTCTAACCACATGCTGACCGCTTAAGTCTGTATTGGCTGAGCCGCCCTGGGGCTACTTTGCCGCCCCTCGGCGCGAATTCTTTCGTGGTTCACCTAAATCAGGTCTCTCAAAACTTCAACAGCAGACCCTTCGGCTTCGCTCAGGGTGACATCGCCGTTGTCATGCCGAGCGCACCGGAGGCATCTGCTTTCTGATAATGGCGTCTTTGCCTGCCGAACATGAAGAATCGGGTACAATTTATGCCAGCGTTCTCGTTTTGAGAACAATGAGGTTCAAGCCCGGAGAAGAACGCATGACAACCCTTGAAAAAACCATTAGTGAACGCAGTGTTACGAGCGATTTTTTGAAATATGCCTCTCAGGTTTACCATAATCTGTCGCCTGCCACTTTGATTGAACACGCCATTCAGCGCGGCGAAGGTCAGCTGGCAGCCAACGGCGCATTTAATGCCAGCACTGGCAAACATACAGGTCGTTCCCCCAAAGACAAGTATGTGGTGCGCGATGGCGAAGTGGATGAGTTAATCGCATGGGGCGCGGTGAATCAGCCGATGGAACCCGAAGTGTTTGACCGCCTGATGGCGCGCGCGCTGGCATATGTCCAGAACCGCCCCCTCTATGTGCAGGATTGCTTTGTGGGCGCGGATCCACGCCATCGCCTCTCAGTTCGAGTGATCACCGAGTTTGCCTGGCATAACCTGTTCGCGCAGCAACTGTTTGTCCGTCCGACCCCGGACGAGCGCGTCGATTTCCAACCGCAAGTGGTCGTTCTGGATGTGCCAGGTTTGCGAATGGACCCCGAATGTGACGGCACGCGCTCCGAAACGGTGATCGCGATGGATTTAAGCGCGGGCTATGTGTTGATTGCTGGCACCGCCTACGCGGGCGAAATCAAGAAATCGATCTTCTCGATAATGAACTTTTGGTTGCCTCAGAAAGGCATTTTCCCTATGCATTGCGCTGCCAACCAAGGCGCAGCGGGCGATGTCGCGCTTTTCTTTGGTCTGAGCGGTACTGGGAAGACCTCGCTTTCCGCTGATCCGAGCCGCCCCTTGATTGGCGATGATGAACATGGCTGGAGCGATGAGGGCGTTTTCAATTTTGAAGGGGGTTGCTACGCAAAGTGCATTCGCTTGTCGGAGAAGTATGAACCAGACATCTGGAATGCGATTCGTTTCGGCAGCGTGTTGGAAAATGTGGTGATAGCCCCCGATACGCGCATTCCCGATTATGATGATTCCTCCATCACCGAGAACACGCGCGCCGCGTATCCCCTGACCTATATTCAGAACGCGCTGGAGCCGAGCGTGGGCGGGCATCCGCTCAATATTTTCTTCTTGACTTGCGATGCGTTTGGCGTGCTACCTCCGATTTCTAAACTGACGACTGAGCAGGCGATGGAGCAGTTCCTCTTGGGTTATACCGCGAAAGTCGCCGGAACGGAAGTCGGCGTGACGGAACCGGAAATGACCTTCAGCACCTGCTTCGGTTCGCCCTTCTTACCGCTGCCCCCCAAAGAGTATGCGCGCTTGCTGGGCGAAAAATTGAACCAGCACCCGGCGCAGGTGTGGCTGGTCAATACCGGCTGGACGGGCGGCGCGTATGGAACCGGGTCGCGTATTTCCATTCAATATACGCGCGCTTTGATCCATGCCGCGCTGGACGGCAGCCTGAAGCATGTGGAGACGCAGTTAGACCCGTTCTTTGGGCTTCATGTGCCGGTTTCTTGTCCGGGCGTCCCCAGCGAAATCTTGCAGCCCCGCCAGACTTGGCAAGACCCTGCCGCGTATGACGCGCAGGCGCAGAGGCTGGCAGAGGAGTGGGCGAAACGGATCGGCGCGCACTAACGGGGAACCTTTCGGTTCGAAAAAACGTTTTACTGTATGCTTATGAAAACGCACATGATTTTTACGGCGGTCAGTTTGGCAGCCCTGTCGGGCGCGCTGCTGATCGGGTCTTCAGGAGGTTCCCGCATGTTTTCTCAGAAGCAAACGGCAAATAAAGAGACCGTTTCTCAGATCGGCACTCGCCCCGGCGATATTGGCAAAAGCGCGGATATCGACAAGTCGGCTTCAGAACGCGGTCATGCGCTGGCAGTCTTTGGCGCGGGCTGTTTTTGGGGCGTGGAAGCGGAATACCGGCATTTGCCGGGCGTGATCGCGACGGCGGTCGGCTACACGGGCGGCAAGATTGAAAATCCCACCTATAAGCAAGTTTGCAGCGACACGACCGGTCATGCGGAAGCGGTTTTGATTGAGTATGACCCTAAGAAGGTTTCTTATGAGCAATTGCTGGAACTGTTGTTTGAAATTCATGATCCCACCACCCCCAACCGTCAAGGCGTCGATATTGGTTCGCAGTATCGCAGCGCGATTTTCTATCGCAATCCGGAGCAAGAAAAGATCGCGCGCGCCTTTGTCGCGAAACAGGAAAAGAGCGGTCAGTTCCGTCGTCCGATCGTCACGCAAATTGAGCCTGCCGCCACCTTCTATATGGCAGAGGATTATCATCAGCAGTATCACGAAAAAACGGGGACTGCCTCGTGCATAATCCGGCGGTAATTTTTGTGCTGTAGGCAGGATTTTGGCGGTTGGCTCTCAAAATTATAGATGATGGGAAACCAACCGCCACAGAATGAAGAGTTGCTTGCGCTGACCCGGCGCCATTTTTTCCGGGTTTGCGGCTATGGCATCGGCTCACTGGCATTGACCTCTTTGTTGAACGAATCGTTGTTCGCCGCCGACTCGAAGCATTTACTCGCGCCCCAAAAGCCTCATTTCCAACCGAAAGCGAAACGGGTGATCTTTATGTTTATGGCGGGCGCGCCGTCCCAAATTGATTTGTTTGACCCCAAGCCGAAACTGCAGGCGCATAATGGTCAACCCATTCCCGAAGAGATCGTCAAAGGCGAACGGTTTGCCTTTATCAAAGGCACGCCGAAACTGTTGGGGTCGCCTTATAAGTTCCAAAAGTATGGGCAGTCGGGTCAAGAGATTTCGGAATTGCTGCCCCATTTAGGGCGTATTGCCGATGACATCACGATTATCCGTTCGATGCAGACGGACCAATTCAATCACGCCCCCGCGCAGATATTCATGAACACGGGACATCAGTTGCCGGGACGCCCCAGTATGGGTTCTTGGCTGACGTATGGTTTAGGCAGCGAGAGCCGGGACCTGCCGGGGTTTGTGGTGCTTATTTCCGGGCAGAACCGACCCGATGGGGGACATTCATGCTGGAGCAGTGGTTTTCTGCCGACGCTTTATCAGGGCGTAGAGTTTCGTTCGAAGGGCGAGCCGGTTTTGTTTGTAGAGAATCCGGAAGGTGTGCCAGCCGACGCTCGGCGCGCCTCGATTGACGCGATCCGCGATTTGAACGAGATGCGCCTGAAAAGTGTGAAAGACCCGGAAATTGAGACTCGCATTTCCAATTATGAACTGGCGTTTCGGATGCAGACCAGTGTGCCGGAGTTGATGGACATCAGCCAAGAACCGGAATCGGTTCGTCAACTGTATGGCATTGAACCCGGCAAAGCGTCGTTTGCGAATAACTGCCTCTTGGCGCGCCGGTTGATTGAGCGCGGCGTTCGTTTTGTGCAGCTTTATCATCGGGGTTGGGATCATCATGGAACCAATCCGGGCGATGACATTGTGAGCCGGCTGCCCCAACTCTGCAAAGAGACGGATCAAGCGGCAGCTGCGCTGGTGATCGATTTGAAACAGCGCGGGCTATTGGACGATACGATCGTGATTTGGGCAGGCGAATTTGGGCGTACCCCGATGAACGAAGAGCGTGACGGCTCGAAGTTTTTGGGGCGCGACCATCACCCGCGCGCGTTTAGCGTGTGGATGGCGGGCGGCGGCTTCAAACCGGGCATAACAGTGGGCGCGACGGATGAGTTGGGCTATAACGTGACGGAGATGCCGATCCATGTGCATGACTTGCATGCGACAATTCTTCATCAGTTAGGGGTGGATCACACGCGCCTGACCTACAAGTTCCAGGGGCGCAATTTCCGTCTGACCGATGTTTTTGGGCATGTGGTTCCGCAGATTATCGGCAGCTGAGCGGGTTTTCGTGTTATAATATTAGCAGTTCTATAAGGAGGGAACTTCATGAAAATAGTTCAAGGCTTTATTCAAGCGGATGGCTTCAGAAGAGGAGTAGCGATGGTGTGTTCCGCTTTTGTTTTAGGAGCCATGTTATCCTCAACTGCCTATAGCGCAACCTACTATGTTTCTACGACGGGCAACAATGCGAATAATGGTTTGAGCTGGGCTGCCGCCAAGCAAACCGTTCAAGCCGCTTTGAATTCCGCGACCCATGGCGACGAAATTCGCGTCGCGCAAGGCACTTACAACGAGCGCATCGCGATCAATCGCAATGTCGCTTTGAAAGGCGGTTATTTGGGTTCGGGCGGTGATCCCGATTCCCGCGACTCCAGCGCCTATCCCACGATTATAGATGGCGGTCAGTTGGGTTCGGTCATCCGGTTCTTGATTGACCCGGATGCGCGCATGCTGATCGAGGGATTCGTGATTCAGAATGGAAACTCTGTCTACGGAGGTGGAATTCAAGGGGGTGGCGGCTCGCCCATTATTCGTAATAATGTGATTCGTAACAATATCGCTACCAGTGATGATGATTTCTACGTGGAAGGCTATGGCGGCGCGATTTATTTCTACGATGGATCCCCAAGAATCGAGCGAAACCATTTTGAAAACAATGAGGTCTCGTATTCTGGCGACGCCTATGCGTTTTTGGCTGGCGGCGCGATTTTCTGCTATGAGGGCGATCCGGTGATTGCCAGCAATACCTTTGTGAACAACCGCGCGCTTTATGTCGGTTTTGGAGATCAGGCTTCCGGCGCAGCGATTTATATCTACACGGGTGGCGCGAACGCGAAAATCATCAATAACCTCTTCGCAAGGAACTTTGCGGATGGAGAGGGCGCAGGCGTCTATGTTTATGAAGGTCAGTTGGCTTTCTACAACAACACTTTCGTCGGGAATGATTCCTATGGGAATGGAACCGCGATTTCCACCTATGAGTGCGAATTGACCGTGGTGAACAACATTTTCGCCTTCAATCAAACGGGCATCTATTCGTTTACTGGTGGAGGATTTGCTGATTACAACTGCGTTTACTTCAACGGGTTTTATGACTATGATGGCATCTTCGGTGGAGCGAACGATATCGCCGAAAACCCGCTGTTTGTCGATGTTGCGAATGGCGACTACCACTTAAGCGCAAACTCGCCGTGTATCGATGCGGGCGACAACAGTGTTGTGTTGGCGAACTGGATCGATATGGATGGCGAAGCGCGTATCGTGGGCGGAGTCGTTGATATCGGCGCAGATGAGACCAGTCCCGGTGTTATAGGCGATGTGAATGGCGACGGCTGTGTGAATGACAGTGATCTGTTGGCGGTGTTGTTTGCCTTTGGACAGATCGGCGGTGTTGAGGATTTGGATGGGAACGGAATCGTGGGAGATGGCGATCTTCTGCTCGTGCTGTTCAATTTCGGCAACGGCTGCTGATGGATGAGTTGAATAAGGAAATTGGGGGTAAGAGTTTACCCCCTTTCTGACCTAAATTCAAAAGGCAGATGCTTCGGCTGCGCTCGGCATGACAACAAAGAGTAGGGGCAGACACATAGGTCTGCCCAAAAACAGGGCGACCAAGCGTGAGCGTCCCTACAAAAGGTCAGCCACACAGGTCTGCCCCTACCATTCTGGTTAAATCAATAAACCATTTCTCCATAATCTCTCAGAAGACCGATGACCCTGCCGATGACTTGGGTATCGCTGGCAGGCGCGAAGATCGGCTCGTAGGCGGGGTTCGCGGCGACCAGTTTCACGAAGCCGTCCTCTGTGAAAAAGATTCGTTTGATCGTGGCGTCCTCGCCCACCAGAACCGCGACCAATTCGCCATTATAGGCGGTTTGCTGGGGTTTGATCACCACTAAGTCGCGGGGCATGATATGTTCGCCGACCATACTGTCGCCTTTGACCCGGAGCAAGAAGGCTCCATCCACACTGCGCACCATTTCATTTGGCACGGGGATCAGGTCCTCAATATTCTCTTGTGCCAGCACCGGACTGCCTGCCGCGATGGTTCCGACCAACGGCAAGAAGCTGACGCGGCTCATATCGGTCATGTAGGCGGGATGCACGACTTTGATAGAACGCGCTTGACTTCCTCGCACGATATAGCCTTTGCGTTGCAGCGCGTCCAGATGGATCGCGACTCCTCGCAGACTGCGGATGCCGCCGACCCCCGTTTGGATTTCACGGAGGGTGGGCGGGAAGCCGTTTTCTCGCGCGTATTCAATTACAAAATCCAGAATTTGCTTTTGATTTCTTGTTAAGCCTTTTGCCATTAGGTTCTCCTATCGATTCGTGTTCCACGATGCCTGTAGAAAATTATACATCAATTTTTGTCTACAAGTCAAGTGTTTCGAGGTAAAATTTGATTGTGGCGCAAGAATCGGTTGTAGAATCGTTGATTTTGAGACGCTGGGCAAGCGGGGAAGCCGATAAACGGCTGAGTTTGCTCACTCGTGAACAGGGCAAAGTGTACGCTTTGGCGCGCGGCACGCGCAAAGCGACCAGCAAGATGAACAGTTTGACTGAGCCTCTTTCGCTGATCCGAACCCGCCTGATTGTGGGGAGAGCCAATATCATTCTGGCGCAACCCCAGCCCTTGAAAGCATTCCCTCGCATGACCATGGACCTGGAGCGCCTAAGCAGCGCGCTCGCCCTCTGTGAATTATTGGATCGTATCCTGCCAGAAAGTCAACCTGATGACGCGCTTTTTGATTTTGTGGTCGATCTTTTGACCGCGATGGAGCGTCACCCTTACCCGCGCGCCTTGTTGGCGTGGGGGTTGTGGCACTTGCTGCGCGCGCTGGGGTATCATCCCCAAATGGAGGGGTGTATGGTTTGCTCTCAGCCTGTCAAGGGCAAGGTGGTCGCTTTGGATGCGGGCTTGGGGGGCGGTGTTTGTTCGCGCTGCTTGACCCATGCGCCGAAAGCGTTTCGTTTGGATGAGAAGGCTTGGGAGGAATTGGGGAGGTGGCTTTCTTCTGCTCAACCACCTCTTATTTTCGAATCGGAGGATGTTTTACTTAATTTAGCGTGCCAATACGCCCAGCATCATTTAGAGGGCGCGTGGCGTTCGTTTGATTTTCTCAAGCGTTTCGATGCGCCTCGCGACCCCGTATAGAGCGCGCTTAAGCCGACGGCTAATGCCAGCAGACTGGCAGGCTCCGGCACAGGCGGGCTGGGATTGGCGGGCGGCGTTCTGCCTTGGGTGATCGTGAACCCTAAGAGGGGCGCGAATGGAATGAACGCTGAAAATGGTGTTGTGGGACCGCCAGTCGCCACGAAAGGTGGCTCTGCAGGCACCACGGTTTCAGGCACGACCTCTGTCGGAAGTTCGGGCGCGTCTGCCACCACTTCGGGCATCGTGATTTCTGGGGTTGTGGTGGGAGGCACCACATCGCCCGCGACCACTTCCGGTAAGTCGGCAAGGACATCGGTGGGTTCCAAGGCAATTTCTGGGGATGCCGCAGGATCGGCAACCGCGATGATCGCCACCGGAGGCGCAGCCGGAGTCAGCGTCAATGTGGTTTTCATCATGGGATTGCCACAGGAGACTTTCAGGACCGGTCGACCTTCTAAGTCGGCAAAGATGAGCGTCCCTTTTTTGAAGGTGAGGTTCTTCATTAAAATCTGCCCAGAACTGCGGACGTGGAACACGGTGTAGGTTCCGGTTTTCGGCAAGCGGGTCAAACGCAGATTTTGCTCAAAATAGTCAGCCAGCAAGTAGGCGTTTGTATTGTAATGGCGGGCGTAGCGCTGAGCCACCACCGGCTCTTTTCTGATTTGATCCGCTAACTCTTTGACGCTGCTCACGTGGCGAACCAAGAAGCTGTTCGGTTCCATTGCTCCACCGGACTTGCTCCAAGCCATCGCTAAACATAGAGTCATAGCAAGGATTACTACAAGGGCGCGCATAATAAAAACATCCTCCTCTCAGGATTCTACCACTTATGACTAAAAAAACGAGCAAAAGGTTTCCCTATTTTATATTTCCGTATCTTTACCAGTTTCCTGCCAGACCCGTGATTTTTCCGGTTTAGGTTACCCTCTTATAATAACGGACAGGCAGCGGTTTTCTTACAACCGGGCAGGAGAGCGGGGAGGTTGGACGAATTGAAAAAGGCGAACTATGAAAATTGTTATGTTATCTTGGGAGTACCCCCCGAAGATTGTGGGCGGGATTGCCCGCCATGCGCAGGAGCTGTCTGAGGCGCTGGCAGCGCAAGGCGTGGAAGTGCATGTGATCACGGCGGAGCATCCGGACGCGCCCACCGAAGCGATTGAGAACGGGGTTCATCTGCACCGGGTTGGCACGCGGGGCATCACGAACGATTTCATTCATTGGGTTCACCAGTTGAACACTGTCATGGAGGCGCGGGCAGAGGCGTTGATTGAGCATTGGCTGAACGGCAAATCGTCCCGGAAAAGCCGGGAAGCGATCCTGATTCACGCGCATGACTGGCTGGCGCATTTTTGCGGTCATTCCCTCAAACATCGATATCACCTGCCATTGGTGGCGACGATCCACGCGACGGAGCACGGGCGCAATCATGGCATTCATAATGACACATCGCGCTACATTCACCAAACCGAATGGCAATTGACTTGTGAGGCTTGGCGGGTGATTGTCTGCACTCAGTTTATGAAACAGGAGGTGGGCAGCGTTTTGGGGGTTCCTGACGACAAGATGGATGTGGTTCCTAACGGCATCGATGCAGGTAAATTTGAGTTTGATTTTCCAGAGAAAGAGCGCGCCGCGTTCCGGGCTCGATTCGCCGCGCCGGATGAGAAGATTATTTTCTTTGTGGGGCGCATGGTTCGCGAAAAAGGCGCGCATCTGTTGCTGGAGGCATTGCCGATTGTGAAGGCGTATGAACCGAAAGCGAAGTTAGTGGTTGCAGGGGGCGGATACCGGGATCACCTGACCCAATTTTCGCGTTTTGCGCGTTTGGAGTCGAGCGTTCTTTTTACGGGGTTCATTCCCGATGCCGATTTGATGAAGCTTTACCGGGTGATTGATGTGGCGGCTTATCCCAGCCTGTATGAGCCTTTCGGGATTGTCGCGCTTGAAGCGATGGCGTCCGGCGCGCCTTTAGTGGTTTCGGATGCGGGCGGTTTCAAGGAAGTGGTTGAGCATGAACGCACCGGTATCATCACGTGGGCGAACCATTCGGACAGTTTGGCATGGGGGATTCTGCGCGCTTTGGAGGATCCAGCTGCTGCACGCGCACGCGCTCAAAACGCGTTGAAACAGGCGAAAACGGTATTTAATTGGCAACGAATAGCCCGCCAAACAGAAGCGGTTTACAAGCGCGTCTGGAAGGAGTTCAAAGAGTCTTCTTGGGGCGAATCGAGTGATTAGACGCGGAACGTCAGTTCTATAATCACATCTCTGATGCCCGTTTTTGATCGCAAGATGCGCCGGATGACCTCCATCTCGTTTTTGATGTCGATGTCATGCCCGCGTATGCCGCGCACAGTTCCCCGCAAATAGACGACGCCGTGGGAAACGCTGACAGTCATGAGAGAAGTATCCACATGCCGCTTGCTGATTTCTCGAAGCACTAACCGGCGAGTCTCTAAGTCTACAGTTGCCATTGATTTTATCCTCTATTTGTATATATTAGCCTTGTTCCCGAAAGTTCCTTCCGGGATTCAAATCATGTCTCTTTATAGCCCTGCTTCTTTCAGAAACGTTTTTACTTCTGGATAGGGTTCTGCCGCGCCGCCGATCATTTGTTTTGCCATGGTTGCCATGGCAGGATTGGCTTTAAGCGCGTCTCGGATGGTTTTCGCCGCTTTTTTACGCGCCTGTGTTGAGATCAGTTGATTGAATGAACTGCCGATGGTCGCTTCTATCGCGACTTTCCAACCGTCATCGCTCTTATGCAGCACATAGGTGGGGGTCAGCGTGTTGGTTTTGCCGTCCTGCTCCACCTCTAACTTCATTTTGGCTTCTGCGGTATCGCCCTCGACCGACATCGATTCCACCGACGCGCTTTTGACCGTTCCGAATTCGGTGATATTGTTATAGCCAGGGTAGATCAACGCGACCGCGTCTTGGGCAATGCCCGCTTGGTTGATGGCTAATAGCAGCGCGCCGGTCGTGTTGCTAAGCTGGGTGACTTTGCTGGTATCGTTCGCTTTGGCAGCAGACAGGAATTGATTGAGCGCGTATTGAGGCGATTTCGCATAGATGAGAAAATACCATCCAGCAGCCGCGCCACAAGCAAGCAGTATCAACAAGAACAGGACCGATGAGACACGTCCATAGAGACGACGGATTTTCATGGTGATTTACCTCCCTCAAACAGTGTTTTTAGTTCGCGATAGGGCGTGTCTTTCCTGCTTGAGGAGACTTTATATGAGATGCTTGAGCATAGAACCCACAACTTTACGGGTAAGGGCGCAGGTTTATCTACCCGACTAATTAGGTAAAGGGTACAGTTCAACTTGGTTAGTTAAGGGGCTTGAAAGGCAAATGCCTCGGCTGCGCGGGAATGACGGTCTTGCCTGCTGAACAACATGGAGCATACAAAAAATGGTATTGATCTTTTCGGTGTTATCTGGGATTTGTCTGTTGGCGGGTTATCGATGCCGGGAAAAGACCTTGATTGGTGTCGCGTTGGGCTTCGCGGGACTGGCTGCCATGCCCAGCGCGCAGGGTCCGGCGATGGTCTGCTTGTGGGGCGCGATTGGGCTTGCGCTGCTGTTGATTAACCTGCCCCAGGTGAAACCGAAACAGAACCCTGAACTGCCATCGCCTGTGAATCAACCAGAACCGGTCGGTCATTGGATCGCATGCCGTCCCTATTCCGATGGCAGCAGCCGCGGTCAGGGCGAACTGTCTACGTTTTGAACCAAGCTTTCCTGCCGTCTCACTCCACGAGTTTGCCGTCTTCCAAGCGGCAGACCCGGTGAGCATACTTCAACATCTGCGGGTCATGGGTCACCAGCACCACTGCGCCTTTGCCCCTGCAAGCATCCAGCAGTTCCATAACGTGGAAACCGTTGCTGTGGTCGAGCGAAGCGGTAGGTTCGTCGGCGAAGATCACTTCGGGTTCCATCAGCAGCGCGCGCGCCACACATGCGCGTTGGCGTTCACCTCCCGAAAGCGCGTTGGGGAAACGGTGCGCTTTTCCGCGCAGTCCCAGCGTTTCGAGCAATTCCAAGGCGCGGTTTAAGTGCGCTTTCGGATTTTCTGCCGCCACCAGCACATTCTCCAGTACATTCAAATAGCCTAACAGATAGGGCTGTTGGAAAACAAAGCCGAACTGTTTGCGTCGCAGCGCGCTTCGCTCGGCGTCGTTCATTTTGGAGAAGGCGCGGTCCCAGAAAAATACTTCGCCTTGAGAAGGCAGTTTGAGACCGCTCAATAGGTACAGAAGTGAACTTTTGCCCGACCCGGAGGGACCCAAGATGCCCATGAACTCGCCCGGCTGAATTTGGATATCGATGGCGTCCACCGCATAGACCTGACGATCGCCATCTTGATAGGTCAAACTGACGCCCTGCGCGCTGAGAAGGGAGAAGGGTTCACGGTTCATACGATTCTCCTTTCCACCACCGCGACCGGATCAAAGGTTCGCAGCCTCCAGCCGATGGTTGCCAGCGCGAACAAAAGCACGGCAAACGGAACCGGCAGCGAATATTGGTATGCAATGATGTCGAGCGGCTCCAGATAAAGACCGCGCGGCTCCATCACCCAAATTTTCAGGGCGGTCAATGCGCCGAAGGTTACCAGCGCGCCCAATATCCACCCGGCTGCTACCACAATGATGGTTTCCAATGTGACCCGCCGTAAGAGCGCTCGGCGCGTCAAGCCGACCGCCTGCAACAATCCGAATTCGACGAGTCGTTGCTGGAAGTAGATGTTCGCTAACAGTCCCATCATGATCGCGAGCATGATAGAGATGACGCTGATGACGACGCCCGTGATAAAGTAGAGATTTTTGAAAGCGTTGTGGGTTTCTTCGATCAATTCGCCATAGGTCCAGATACGCGCTTTCTTGCCTTTCATGGTGTCGCGCATCCAGTTATCCAGTTTGATCTGCTCTTTGGGCGTTTTCGCGAACACCAGCAGATTTTCAAGCGGTGGATAGAAGTTTTTCTGCACGAAATCGAAGGAGGTCATGGCAAGCCATGTTTCACCGCCGAGTATACCAACGACTTTCACAGGCATCGGCGCGTATTGATCGGGAATATCGGGGGAAAGCACCGCATCGCCAATTTTCAATTTTTTGTTGCGGGCTAACGGCTCCGATAGGATCGCTTCAGGCGCGCCCGGTTCTGGGAATCTGCCCTCCTTCAATTGAAGTTGACAGAGTTGCGCGAGGCGTTCCATTTCTGCGGGCTGCAATCCAAAGATGACGAACGGCATTTTGCCCACGATTGTTTGCGCGTTGGTTAAGCAGACGCTGGTTCGGTAGACCTCACCCAAATAAGGAGCCTCTTGCACCATCGAGTAGAGACTGGGGTCTAATTGACCGCTGCCACGAGGGGTAACCGCCGCAAAAAAACGATTGTAATCGTAGATTTTTAATATCGTTCGATCCACGGAATTCAGCAATGCCACCACGCAAGCAACGGTGAGAACCGCCAACATCAGCACAAACCCCAGCGGGATACTGCGTCCCGGATTGCGGGTCAAGAAAACCCATGCCGATAGGGGGTGCCGCCGGATAGCGATTTCTGGGTTGGGTTGGGGTGAAATAGGCTTTTCTGATAGAGAGCGCGTTTCCATAGACATCATATTATGACAGAAAAGACGAGTGACCGGGCAAGGTATAATTTTCGGAGAGGTGTTTTTTACATATTATCTGATGGCACTGGAACATGAAATGGATATCAGCGGGTTGAACTCGCAGGAGTTGAGCGATGTGTTGCAGCGCGCTCAGCAGCTGGAGGCGCGGCAAGTTGCCCAGGCGGAAGCGGGGCATGACTTGCAAAGCTTTATTCGTGCCGCGGAGGAGGTGGGTATCGGGCGCGAGGCTATCCTGCAAGCGTTAAAGGAGAAGGTTGGACACTCGATTGAGAACCTGGAAGTGGGTGAGCGCGTGTTCGCCAAATCCGCGGATGGCGCGTTTTATGTGGCGGTCGTTAAGGAGATTCGCGGGACCAAGGTCAAAGTGAATTTTCTGCATGGCAGCGATCATGAACTACCCCTTGCGGACTTGAGACCGTTTTCGCTGCTGCCTGGTCAGCGATTAGAAGTCAATTGGCCGACGTGGGGCTGGTGGAATGTGGAACTTACCCGCTATGATGACACGAGCGGGAAACTGACGGCGTCGGACGGGTTAAGCACGAAAGAGTTTTCTTTGACCGAAGCGCGTCTTCCCGTGCAAAGAACAGAGCAGCAACAGAGAGTGAGCGCGCTGTTGTTTAGGGTGGGCATAGCAGCGGCGAGCGCGGGAGCAGTGATTGGCGCGCTGGTGGCTCGTTTACTTTTATGAAATCAATTTTTCACGGGAGATGGGTATACTTAAAGATGGAGGAAATAGAGAGCAATGCCGAGTGTGGAGAAGAGTGTTTCAGTGAATGCAAGTCCTGAAAAGGTGTACGCTGTTTTGAAAGAAGTGGAGAATTATGCCTCGTTTATGCCTCATGTGAAAGCGGTGCAAGTAGAGGAGCAGGATGGCAACCGTACCCGCTTATCATGGGTTGTGACCGCGCCGGGCGTCGGGATGGAAATCAAGTGGCAATCGTGGCATACCTGGTTGGATGATGAGTTTCGAAGCGAGTTCCAACCGCATGGCGACTCCACCGTCACCTTGAAAGGCTCGTGGCATGCGGAGCCAGAGGGCAGCGGCAGCAAAGTGACGATGCGCGCCGATTATGAAGCGAAGGTTCCGCCGATTTTCGCCGGAATGGCTAAGAAAGCGGTCGATGATTTGACGGATGGCTGGATGAACGCGATTAAACAACGGGCGGAGGCATAAGCATGCCTCGGATCGAGTTGAGCGCGCAGATAAACGCTCCCCTGGAGCGCGTTTATGCAATTGCCAAAGATGTAGAAAGTTTTCCGCAATTCATGGCGGACCTCAAATCGCTGGTCGTTTTGGAACGCAGCCCGGACGGTTCCCGAACCGTTACGGAATGGGTAGGATTTGTGCCGCAGTTTCGCCTAAATGTTAAATGGACCGAAGAAGATATATGGGACGATCAGGCGAAGACCTGTCATTTCAAGCAGTTGAAAGGCGACTATGACCGCATGGTAGGCGAGTGGCGTTTTACCGAGTCGAATGGCGGCACAGAATTTATCTCTCTTTTGGATTATGAGTTCAATGTGCCGCTGTTGGGACCGCTGGTGCAAAAGGTGGTTCAGCATCTGGTGAAGCAGAACCTTCAAGGCGTTTTGAATGGGATTAAAGCGCGCGCAGAGGCGTAAAGTTTATGCCTCTGACGCCACTTCTGTCAGCCATCGTTCAATCCATCCCCCGCACACAATCGCCTCGTTTGATTTCAGCGTTTCGATGATTCGTTCCAACCGCTTGTAGTCCAACGAGTCTGATTCGATTTTCTCTAAGACTTCTAATCCTGCTTCCGAGATTTGTTCCATTTTGGAGAGCCAAGGTTCGATTTCTTCCATGAGAGCGACATTCTTGATTTTGAGCCGTGTGGTTGCGGCGACCCGTATCAGCCGTTCTAATTCCGATTGCAGCGCATCGGTATCGCCCAGCGTTTGCCATTCCTCGATGGCTCGCGCGACGGCGGGCGGCTCGTTGGTCCAATGGCGTGTCCAGACGTTTTCCTTACAGAACTCCAAGAACGCTTCGCATGCTTCATTGCCGACGAAGGAACGGATCGCGGCGCGCCAACTGCGTTCGGGGTTGTAATCGCGAGCGTTCCAAAGTAAGTCAGCAAATGTGCCGATCCCGATTTTGGACGCCTCGGCTTGGTTCATGGGATTCACTACCAAGGCTTCTAACGCTTGCAGCGCGGCTTCATCGCGTCCGGTGATGGGCGCCAACAGCAAGCGGCTGGTTTCGTAATCATTGACAGGATAGTTATCCCAAACGAAGGGCTTACGACGGATCGCCTCTGAGAATAGCCTGCAGTCTCCTTCCGTAATGGTTCGGGAGACGACTTTTTTCCCGGTCCACATGATCGAGATGTCTGCATGGGTTTTTTCGCCCAATTCTTTCACATAGGGCGGCTCCCCCAAATTGTGGTAGAAGGTGGGACAAAGAATGAGCCAGCCTTCGGGGTCTTTTTGTTTAAGCCACTCGTTTAGGCGATTTCCCAGATCGGCATGGGCATGCGCCAACGAATGGTAGACCGCTTTGTCGGCGTCATGCTGCAACTCTTCTGGGATGTCATCCACCAACAATCCAAAGCAGTGAACGCCCATCGCTTGCACTGCTTCGATTTTGGCGGTCAGTTTCCGAAACTCGTCTGGGTTCGAGTAAACCATCGATAAGCCGGGACTGATACAGAACCCGAACTCGATAAAGTTGGTTTGCGCGCGCTCGATCACTTCTTGCAGGCGCGCCGCTTCCTCTTCTGGATAAGGCTCTCGCCACAACTCGCGGTGATAAGGGTCATCTTTGGGCGCGTACAAGAAGAGGTTCATCTTGACCTGTCCCATGTAATCTAACATCTGGAGCCGGGCTTTGTGTGACCAGGGCACGCCATAAAACCCCTCCACGACACCCCGCCACGCCATGCCGGGCGCGTCCTCCACTTCAAACAGAGGGAGCGCGGTTCCGTCCCAGCGCTGCAGGAGCGTTTGGCACGCATAGAAAGCCGCGCGGGGGGATCCCGCTCGAATCACGATTTTGGCGTTTTCCACTTTAAGGCGGTAGGCTTCCACCTCCAGGCTTTCATCGCGTTCTATAAAGGCTGTCCAACCGCCAAAGTTCTCGCCTAAATCGGCTAAGGGCTGCGCCGCGTTTTCCCAGCCGGGCGGGCATTTGATGGCATGGCAGCCTGCGAAGGGCAGCGGCACGTCTTTATCTCTTATGGATTTGGGATACGGTAGCAAGCGGTTCATCTGTTTTTCCTGTCTCTCTAATGAGTAATAAATTATGATTTACAGCAACTCGCGCACCGCCGAGAGGGCGTCATCATAGCTGGGGTGGCTGGCTATTTCCGGCACGTATTCGGCATATCGAATGGTTCCGTTGGGGTCTATGACAAAGAGGGCTCGCGCGCCCCATCGCGTCTCTTTCACTAAGGTTCCATAGGCTGCGCCAAAGGAGGCGTCCCGGTGATCCGACAACACTTCGACTTTTTCGATATGCGCATCACTGCAGAAGCGTTTCTGCGCGAAGGGCAAGTCCATGCTGATCGTCAAAACTTTGACGGAGTCGGGCAGGTTCGCCAACTCTTCTTCAAATCGTTTGGTTTGCGCTGAACAGATGCCTGTGTCCACCGACAGTACCGCGTTGAGAATCAAGATGTTGCCCGCGTAGTCACTGATTTTAACATTTTCAAAATTTTGATTGATAAGGGTTGCATCGGGCGCTTTGTCGCCGGGCTTCAGTTCGCTGCCGACGAGCGTAAAAGGGTGTCCTTTGAAGGTCACGGCGCCTGGTCTTTCGGTTTGCATAATTCTCACCTCTTTGATGGATTGAAATGGAACAGCCTAAGTATAGCACACGGCTTGACAGATGTCAAGGGGAACAGAGAAAGTCTTTACTCTACCCGCTTTAACCATGCTTCGATATTCGTTGGCGTGAGCGGACCGCCGTGTCCCAAATAGAGTTTGGAGGGTTGTTGATCCAGTAATTTGCGGACGCTTGGCGGGATTTGGCGCAGGTTATCCGCAAAAAACGGGAACCCCGGACGATGAGACGCGAATACCCCGCCCAGATAGCCCCCTACCAACAAATCGCCCGCAAACGCATCGCCTTGCGGCAGGATAAGACTGATGGAACCGGGCGTATGCCCCGGTGTGTGAAGAAGGCGCGCATCCAATCCATAGGCGGATAGGTCGGTCTGCTCCTCTAAGAGGAGGTCTGGCTCAAAAGACTCAAAGGGGCGGTCGGCAAAGAGCCGTACAAAACTGGCGATGGGGCTGGTGGCGTTGAGATAGTCATTTCTGCCGTTCTTTGCCATCGCGGCATCGTCTGGATGTAACGCGATGGGCGCGTCACATCGTTTCTGGAGGGCGACCGCGTTGCCCGCGTGATCGGCGTGCGCATGGGTGATGACAATCAAGCGAATCTCGTTGGGCTGCACGCCGAAACGCTCCATGTGATTCAGCAGCTTTTGTTCTTCGCCAGGGCTGCCTGTGTCGACTAAAATCGCGCCCGCTTCGCTCTTGAGAAGGTACGCGCTGGAAATCAACAATTTGATTCGATGCGTCTGCCATTGTCGCATATCTTTAGCCTTTGTTCGGAAATCCCCTTGTTTTCTTTCTGCAATTGTACCCGTTGGCAGGAAAATTTGAAAATGAGCCATAATTATTATGGTAGGTGGACATTATTCATGGATCAAACGCAACGCATAGACCCGAATCAAATACCGAACATAGACCCAAACAGGACGCAGGCGATGGGCGCAGGCGCGCCTGTGCTGGACCCGAACCGAACGCAGATGGCGCCCGGCTTAGGCGCAATACCCAGCCGCGCATTGGAATTACAATTGACTTTAGGGCGACCTGTCGCTTTGGCGCATAGCGTGGCTCGCGAAAATCTGTTGGTGGAAGTGGTGGGCGCGCAAGCGATGGGAACGGGGCGCGCGCCTTTGAACCTTTGCTTAGTGATTGATCGCAGCGGCTCGATGGAAGGTCCGCCATTGGATTATGTCAAGCGCGCGTGTAATTTTGTGGTGGATATGTTGACGGATCAAGATGTGCTTTCTATCGTTACCTTTGAAGAGGTGGTGGAAGTATTAATGCCGCCGCGCAAAGTGGTGAACAAGGCACTGGTTCAAGAGCATATCAACCGTTTGCAGCCTGGCAACACGACTAATCTGTACGATGGTTTATCATTGGGGCTTCAGCAGCTCAAGAATGTGAATCTGCCCGGTTACTTAGAACGCTTAGTGCTGTTTACGGATGGCGAACCAACGGTGGGAATCAAAGACTTTTCCGCCATTGTGAATGTGGCAGGACAAGCGAAAGAACATCAGATTTCTGTGACTGCTTTGGGGTTTGGACCGGATTATAATGAAGAATTGCTGGCGGGTATCGCGCGGCGCAGCGGCGGAAAATATTATTATGTGGACCGCCCAGAGTTGATCCCGACCGTGTTCAAGCAGGAGATGGAGCGTTTGTTGACGGTGGTGGCGAGAAACCTGAAGATGGAACTGCAATTGTCGAGGTGGGTGCAACTGCGTCAGGTGTTTGGAGGCGAATTGCAGATGCGCAGCAGAACGGCAGAGATCGGCTTAGTGGATGTGGAGCGTGGCAGCCGGGTCACCCCCTTAATAGAGTTTGAATTTCCGAACCACCCGCCCGGAACCTACCGGCTGGCGAAACTGAAACTGACTTATGAGGATGGTATCACCAACCGGACCGAGACGCTGACGAGCGATGTGGTGATCGAGTTCACGACCGATTCGGCGCGCGCGAATGTCCCACAAGACCCGCGGGTCGCCAGCGAAACCCAGGTGGCATTGACTTCGCGCAGTTTGGAAAAGACACTTATGGGGATGCGCACGCACCAACTGTCGCCTACCATGGCGCTTCAAGAGTTACAACGCACCCAGCAAATTTTGATCCAGCAGGGGCGGACAGTGGAGGCGCAGGAGTTGGGACAAGCGATTCGCGGTTTGCAGCAACATGACAGCAGCGGCGCGGTGGAGAAGACTTTGATTGGAACCGTGCTGAATCTGGAGCAGGGTAAAAAACAAAACTAACTTTCAATTGGAATAAATAAATGGAGACAGTTACTTCACACACGGCGGTTATCGCTGAGAAGCAGACCGCCCTCAACTATTTGCGCTCGATGTATGAAATTCGCAATTTTGAGGAGCGGGTCTATGAGTTGGTTCGAAGCGGCGCGATTAAAGGCGCGTCGCACCTTTACATCGGACAGGAGGCGGTCGCCGTCGGCGCGATTGCCGCGATTACCGAGCATGATCTGATCACCAGCACACACCGCGGGCATGGGCATTGCGGAATGATCGGCAATCTTTGGGCGAAGTCGGAAGAAGAACGCCAGGATCACTGGAACCGCATGATGGCGGAGTTGATGGGGCGAGCCACGGGCTATTGTAAGGGTCGCGGCGGCAGTATGCATATTGCGGATGTGGAACGCGGCAACCTGGGCGCGACCGGCATTGTAGCAGGCAATATTCCTATCGCGACCGGCGCGGCGTTGGCAGAACAGTTCAAGAAATCAGGCGCAGTGGTGTTATGTTTCTTCGGCGATGGAGCGGTTGCCAATGGCGCGTTTCACGAACCGGTCAATTTTGCCGCGATTTACAAACTGCCTGTCGTGTTTATCTGCGAGAACAATATGTATGGTATGTCGCTGCCCTACCATGATCGCTCCGTGCCGGAGGCGCACATCGGCAGCCCGGTGGCGACCATTGCGGAGCGCGCTCCCGCCTATGGTCTGCCGGGCGTGGAAGTGGACGGGATGGATGTATTCGAGATGAAGCGCGTTGTGGAGCAGGCGGTTGAGCGGGCGCGAAACGGGGAAGGACCGACTCTGATTGAAGCGCATACTTACCGCTATATGGGACACTCCATGAGCGATCAGCAACGCTACCGCTCGAAAGATGAGGTGGCAGCGTGGCGCGAGCGAGACCCCCTTCGCGTCTTGCGCGGTCATTTGATGGAGGCAGGTCTGGCGACAGAGCAGGAGCTGGATGAAATTGCTCAGCACGGGAAAGAGACGATTGACCGCGCTATCGAGTTCGCAACGAACAGCCCTTTTCCGCCGGTGGAGGAATTAACCGAGTATATCTATGTTCCGAAAGACGCCGAACAATGGCAGCGCGAAAAAGATCAGGAGCGCGTTCTTTTACAACGTGTGCGCCCCATTGAAGAAGAGATTCGTCAGATGGCGCGCGAGGCAGCGGAAAAGACCCCCAAAGGCGCAATGCCGAAGTTGAGTCGGGAACAGGCGCAAGCCTTAGAGCAGAAGTATGGAATCCCGATTCGATTCTATAATGAGGCGTTGAACATGGCAATGCGCGAAGAGATGCTGTCTGACCCACGCTTGTTTACGATGGGCGAAGACATCGGTCTTTATGGCGGCGCGTATGCGGTGACTCGCGGTCTGTTTGAAGAGTTTGGCGCGGACCGGGTTATCGATACGCCGATTTCAGAGTTGGGAATCGCGGGGATTGGCGCAGGCGCGGCGATGCGCGGCGCACGTCCGGTGGTGGAGTTTCAGTATGCCGACTTTTTGACGCTTGGCTCCGACCAGATTATCCACAATGCGGCGTATAACCGCTATATGTTTGGCGGTAAGACCCAAGTGCCGGTGGTCTATCGTTCGCAAGGCGGTGTGGGGCGTTGTATAGCGGCTCATCATTCCGAGAGCATGGAAGCCTTTATGATGCATTTCCCG
>JAHCHP010000025.1 GCA_026129765.1 Fimbriimonadia bacterium
CGAGCGCGCTGTTCCCGGACGGCTATTCCCGTCGGATTGTGTTGCTGTCCGACGGGAACGAAACCCAGAGCGATGCGCGTTCTGCCGCGCAGGTGGCAGCCGTCGATCACATCGAAATCGATGCGGTTCCGCTGCGACCGTTAGAGCAGAAGAAAGAGGTGCTGGTGGCGCGTTTAGAAACGCCCGGCGAAGCGAAAACCGGCGAACCTTTTGAAGTGAAAACGATTATCGAATCGCAAGCGAATACGGAAGGCACACTGATTATTGACCGGGATGGCGTGCCGGTCAAGCGCATGACCGTTTCGCTCTCTCCGGGCAAGAATGTGATTCTCACCTCGCTTCGCTTGGATAAAGCGGGCGCGCATCGTCTCCGAGCGACATTAGAAGCGCAGCCCGACCAAGACCCGCGCAACAATGTGGGCATGGGCGTTGTGAGCGTACGAGGCAAGCCGCGGGTGCTGTTAGCAGAAGGCGCGCCCGACCCGACCGCCGCTCTCAATCGCGCTCTTTCCGCCAATCAAATCGAAGTGGACAAGATCGGACCCAACGAATTTCCCTCGCGTCCAGAAGACCTGCAAGCCTACGACGCAATTCTGTTTTCGGACTACCCTGCAGAAAACTTAACCTCTCAACAGATGGTCGCCCTGGAAAGCGCGGTTCGCGACACCGGCATTGGCTTTATGATGATTGGAGGTATGGGGTCGTTCCAAACCGGCGGCTACTATGCGACTCCCATTGCCGAGATGCTGCCGGTCGATATGGAACTAAAACACCGCAAAATCTATCACGCTTCCACCGTGCTATTGATCATCGATTCATCTGGTAGTATGAACCAACAAGTCGGGGGCGGCATGCGCAATGTGCATATCGCGGCGGAGGCTGCCATCCAGACTTTGCGAATGCTGCGCCCAATGGATCGCTTTGGCGTGATAGCCAGTAGCCATGGCTCCGACTGGTTGACGCCAGATATGGCGGTGACCAAAGCTGATCCCTTCGGCTGTGACGGCAGAAATTTTCAGGGATGTCACGGCGCGCGCGCTGGGCAGCCATTGGCGGCGATCTATGACGCGAACCAACGCGACAAGATTATCCAGGTACTGAACCGGGTTTATGGCACAGGCGGGGGCATTTTTATGCGGGGCAGTCTGGAAATGGCGCGGCGCGGCATGTTGACCGAACCGCCTACCCGCAGTCGCCACGTGCTGATTTTAGCCGACGCGAACGACTGCGACGAGCAGGAAGGCAGCCGCGAAGTGGTTCAACAGCTGCGCGCGGCGGGCGTAACGACCAGTATCATCGCGTTTGGTCAGGGTAAAGATGTGACCTATTTGAAATGGCTGGCAAAGGAGGGCGGCGGCAATTTCTATCTCTGTCAAGATGCCCGACATTTGCCGCGAATCTTCACGGCTGATGTCAGCACGATGACCCGCGCCGCGATTGAAGAGGGCGCGTTCCTGCCGAAAATCGCCTCCCGCGATGAGCGTATCGATTCGGTCGACTGGAACCGGGTGCCACCGCTGATGGCGTATAATCTTTTGGGTGAACGCCCGCTGGCGCAGACGCTTCTGAAAACGCATAAGGATGATCCGCTGTTAGCCAGTTGGCAGTATGGATTAGGCACGGTGGCGGCGTTTACTTCGGACGCGAAACCGAAATGGGCGCAGCGTTGGATGGGCTGGAGCGATTTTTCTGTCTTTTGGACGCAGCAGGTGCGCAGTGTGCTGAGGAAAGGCGGTCGCAACCAGTTCGCGCTGAGCGGCACGATTCAAAATGGGAAAGGCGTGGTGGAGATGCAGGCGTTTTCGCCGGAAGGGGAGGCGATGAATCTACCCTCGCCACAAGTGCAAGTGGCAACTCCCAGCGGCAAATCGTTTGCCATCACCCTGCAGCAACAGGGCGCAGGCAAGTACCGCGGCGAGTTTGAACTGGGTGAAACCGGCACTTACCTGCTGAGTTCTCGGCAAACCGGACCGGATGGTAAACCGTCTGTGTTGACCACAGGGCTTGCGCTGCCTTATCCGCCCGAATATCAGTTCACGCGCCCGAATGAACCGCTGATGAAACAGGTGGCTCAACTGACCGGCGGGCAGTTCGAGCCTGAACCCGGCGCGGCGTTCCGCTCATTGTCCCGGTCCGACTCCAGTATGCGCGAGCTTTGGCAGCCCGCGCTTTCTCTGGCGATGCTATTGTTGCTTGCCGACATCACCCTCCGGCGTCTTGCCTTGTCGATGCCCAAAGCGTTCGGTCTCATCTGGGAAGCGATTATGACCCTGCGTTTACCACGCCGCGCGCCCGCGCAAACCCGGCAGGCAACGGAACGATTGCAGCAAGCCAAATCGCGCGCGGGGACCCGCCGTTCAAACAGTCCCTCGCCCGCTCCGGTGAATCGTTCTGAAGCGTCTGCGCAACCCCCGCCTGCCTCTGCCCCCGCGCCGCGTTCTGAAGAGGCGAAGCCTGTCCCATCCGCCCGCGCCAACCCGGAACAGAAAACGCTATCCCGGTTGTTGGATAAGAAACGACAACGAGAGGATGAGTGAGGGAAGGGGGATAGCTTTTTTCACTCTGAGCGCAGCGAATGGGTCTGCTTTCAAAAACAGATGCCTCGGCTGCGCTCGGCATGACAAGGTAGACGTGTAGGGGGGATCAGTTGGGCGCACACACAGGTGTGCCCCTACAAGGCTGTTATTCTGAGCGGAGCGAAGAATCTGCTTGATCCCTGTGTTCCCCGCTTTTGCGAGGATGAGCAACGGGAATGACGACAGGTTTTGAGACACCTTCACTGGGGATTGTCCCCTCCACACCCTTTGCGTTTTTGTGTTGTTTTGGGGTGACAAATAAAGGGCTCCTTCCCCATGCAAACACAAGGGGAAGGAGCGAAGAGGATAAAACGAACTTAACAACCGCTGCCGAAATTGAACAGCACGATTAGTAGGTCTTCGTCATCTACAAAGCCGTTGCCGCTGACATCTTCAGGGCAAATGCCGCAGAAGTTGCCGAACGCAAACAGAACCGCCAGCAAGTCTACATCGTTTACACAGCCGTCACCATTGACATCCCCTTCGATACCGACAGGCGGACAGGCAGTGCTGTTATCGTTGCCCGGGGTCATTGTGCAGTCTGCAGAAAAAGCCTCTGCCGGTGTCATGCGAGCCGTATCGAACTTGAAGGGACCCAATGGATTGGTGTCTAACAGGGCATCTGAAACCACTCGAGTTCCGTCGCTCTTCAGTACATAGCAATCCGGCGTGAAGCCCCCGTAAGGGAACGTGGGCAAACCGAACTGACCGGCATACATGGGGTCGGTCGTGTCCGTGTCCTGCCAAGAGCAACCGTCTAAAATCTCTTCCCAAGGCGCGCTGTCTAAAATGCCATCGTTGTCGGCATCCAGGTCATCGCCCGCCGATACGCCAAACAAGCCGCGCACTAACAAATAAGTCGTGCTGCCGTTTTCCAGGTCGGGGTTGAAATCCGCAATGACAATTGTTGTGCCAGTGGCGGGAGTGGGCAGCAGAACATCGCCCGAGTCGCGCCACAACAGCAGACCGTTGGAGCCGGTTCGAAGCCCTTGTAAGGGCAGAATCTGGTTGATGCGACCGCGCCGTTGCGCGCCATCACCGTCGATTTCCAAAATCCATAGATCATCCAGCGAATAGTTCGGGGAGTCACTCTTGATTTCGATGAACTCGCGCCCGTTGTCATTGCCGGGAACGCTGCCATCCGAAGTGCCAGGAACATTGACTAAAATTTCGCTGAACTTAACCTGCGCGTCGCTGACCGCTATCTGAGCCAACAGCGCGCCCGCCACTACAAAATTGATCAAACCTTTCATTGATATAACCTCCTAAGCATTCAAACTACACATGTATTATAGACGAAAAATCGTTAAAGAACGGTTAAGGGGGGGAATTGGGCATTTTTTGGATACCCTGTGAGAGATTCAAAAGGTATAATCTGTTTCGTGAAAGTGGGGGTATTGGGCGCGGGACAGTTGGGACGAATGATGGCGCTGGCGGGCTATCCGCTGGGGCTGCATTTTCGATTCTATGATCCCAATCCCGAATCGCCGGCAGGGCATTTAGCGGAGCTGATCAGCGCGCCTTATGACGATTTCGACTCGCTGCGCGCTTTTGCGGCGGGGTTAGATGTGATTACCTATGAATTTGAGAATGTGCCTTCCCCCACCGCGCGCTTTTTAGAAGAAGGCATCGCGCCCCTGTTTCCCTCTTCGCGCGCATTGGATACCGCTCAAGACCGTCTGTCCGAAAAGCGGCTTTTTCAGCAGTTAGGTATCCCAACGCCCGCTTTTCAATCCGTCGACACACAAGAGGAACTTCTTTCCGCGTTGAAAGCGATCGGCACGCCCGCGATTCTGAAAACGCGCCGGATGGGTTACGATGGCAAAGGGCAGGCGTCCTTGACTTCGCCCGCTGAGGCAGAGCAAGTGTGGCAGCAGTTGGGTGGCCAGCCGCTTATTCTGGAGCAGCGAATCGCCTTTGAGCGAGAACTGTCGATCCTGTCCGTTCGAGACCGCTCCGGCAAGATCGCTTTCTACCCGCTGGTGGAGAATCATCATGACGCGGGCATTTTGCGCCTCTCGCTCGCGCCTGCGCCCCACCTCAGCCACGCGCTGCAAGCACAGGCGGAATCGTTAGCCCGTAAGGTGCTGGAGATGCTCGATTATGTGGGCGTTTTAGCGATAGAACTGTTTCAAAAAGAGGATCAACTCATCGCGAATGAAATGGCTCCGCGCGTTCACAACTCCGGGCATTGGACGATGGAAGGAGCTGTGACCAGCCAATTTGAAAACCACCTCCGGGCGATTCTGGGCTTCCCGCTGGGAGAGACCGCCCCACGAGGCTGCTCCGCCATGTTCAATCTGATCGGCGCGCTGCCAGACCTCACCGAAGTCCTAAGCCTGCCCGGCGCGCGCCTGCACTTGTATGGCAAACAGCCGAAACCGGGCAGAAAATTGGGGCATATTACGCTTTGCGGCGACCGCCATGACCTGATGGGTCCGCTCGTGAGCGCGCTTAAAACCCAGCTTTGAAGCGCAAAAACCCGTATATTTACCTTCTCAATGCGCCATGCTATCAGTGGAACAATCCTTCATAGCAGGGGGCAGGACAACGTCGCCCGTCAAACCAATTAACTGAGTTTGTCCCGCTCCCAAGCACATTCACATGGAGGGAACCAACGAATGCATCGGTTTAAACGCAGAAATAAGGGTTTTACCCTTGTAGAAATTATGATCGTGGTGCTGATCATCGGGATTCTGCTCGCGATTGCCGTACCGAACTTTGTACGCGCCCGCGAAACATCCCGAACGAAGACCTGTGTCGCGAATTTGAAACAAATTGACGCCGCGAAAGAGCAATGGGCTATGGATAACAACCACTCGAACGGTCAAGCATGCGCTATGACGGACTTGACAGGTGGCGGAAACCCTTACCTGAAGAATACGCCTTCTTGTCCTTCGGGCGGAACCTATACCGTGGGCAACGTGGGAACGAACCCCAGCTGCAGCATCGGCGGCGGACATACCCTGTAAGCAGTCTCATCGGTTTATCAACCTAACCGGCAGCTTCGCCTCGCGTGAAGTCTGCCGGTTTGTTTTTTGAAGGTCTCACAAATCGAAGTGTCTCTGTTTGGGTATACTTAGGTCGATCATGGTTATTGGCGTACTCAAAGAAACCTATCCGAATGAGCGCAGGGTTGCGCTTGCGCCCCCCGTTATTCCCCTTTACAAGAAATTGGAGTGCCAGATTTTGGTCCAAACCGGCGCAGGGCTTGAAGCGGCTTTTCCCGATGCGATGTACGAGGAACAAGGCGCGTCGATCGTCAGCAGCCGGGAAGAGTTGTTTGCGCGGGCAGACTGTCTCATCACCTTGCGGACGGCAGGCGCGAACGAGGAAGCGGGCAGCGAAGAGATTCGCCTATTGCGAAGCGGTCAAACCCTCATTGGATTTATGGAGCCTTTATGGCGCGCTTCTGCGTTAGTTCCCTTTGCGGCGAGCGGCGCGAATCTTTACGCGATGGAACTGATGCCCCGCATCACGCGAGCGCAGAGCATGGACGCGCTTTCCTCCATGGCTACGATCATCGGCTATAAAGCCGTTCTGCTGGCAGCGAACCGTCTGCCCCAGATGTTCCCGATGTTGATGACCGCTGCAGGAACCATTACGCCGGCGCGCGTGTTTGTGATTGGCGCGGGCGTGGCGGGCTTGCAAGCGATGGCAACCGCCAAACGGTTGGGCGCGTCGGTGGAAGGGTACGATGTGCGACCTGCCGCGCGTGACCAGGTGGAGAGTGTGGGCGCGAAGTTCGTTGAACTGGATTTAGATACCGAAAACGCGGAGGATAAAGGCGGTTATGCCCGCGCCTTAGGTGAAGAGACTTACAAACGCCAGCAGGCATTGTTGACCCCTTATCTCTCGCGCAGCGATGTGGTGATCACGACGGCTGCGATTCCCGGCAAGCGCGCGCCGCTGTTGGTGACCCGGGAGATGGTTCACGCCATGCCGACCGGATCGCTGATTGTCGATATTGCGGCTGAATGGGGCGGTAACTGCGAACTCACGCAACCCGACCAGATTCACAAAGAAGGCACGGTCGAAGTGATTGGCGCAGTCAACCTCGCTTCCACACTCCCGACCGACGCCAGCCTGCTTTATAGCCGGAATATGTTCAATTTCATTCAACATTTGATAAAACAGGGCGCGCTGCCGTCGCCTTCGCTGCCTGCGGAGGATGAAATCGCGCGCGAGACCCTGGTGGCAACGAACGGGGAATTGGTGAATGAACGAGTGAAACAATCGCTGAACGCTTAAGGAACCTGCAACTTATGGAAAACTTGATTCTGATGTTGACGATTTTTGTGCTGGCGATCTTTGTGGGATTCGAGATTATCACAAAGGTCCCGCCGATGTTGCATACGCCTTTGATGTCCGGCTCCAATGCGATTTCGGGCATTACCCTGGTGGGCGCGCTGTTGTCGGCAGGCGCGCAGCATACCACTCTGACAGCGGTCTTGGGGTTGATGGCAGTGGTGTTCGCTACGATTAACGTGGTGGGCGGATTTGCGGTCACCGACCGGATGTTGAGGATGTTCAAGCCCCAGCAGAAAACACCCGCGAAACGAGGTTAGGTTATTTGACTCTAAATCGCGGCGACTTTCTGAACTCGCTCCCAATCATAGAGGATGGGCTGCCCTATCACCTCTTCCAGCAAATCACCTTTTTTGTGAACCTGCTTCCACTCGCCGGCTTCCTGCCCTGTCGCTAACAAAGCGATGGTGAACTCCGTATCGGTGGAGTGGACTCGAAATCCCTGCACCAAAAACTCGTGCGAATAGTCGGCGGCATCAGCAACCCGCAATATTCCACCCAGCCACCGTACCCGTTGCCGGTCGTCTTCCGAGAGCGCGGCAAAATGGTCATGCTTCAAGGAGGGAACTGCTCGGCGATGGTAGCGGGCAATGGACCCGGCGATTAAACGCTCCCGCGCGGTCAGCGGCAGCAGGGGCGTATTGAGAATGATTCGCAGAGCGGTTTTGTGATGTCCTTTGGAACCCTCGATGAAACCGATGTCATGCAGCAGCGCGCCGCATTGAAGCCAAAATCGTTCCAGCGCGCCATATTGATGGATCGGTTGAAGCGCGTCGAACAACGCGAGCGTGAGACGAGTGGCATGCCGCACATGCGCGATTTCAAAGGTCAACTGCTCCATCAACGCTTCGACCGCCGCAAGAGCCTCTGCCCGCTCAGACAAGGGCAGCTCGATACGCGCCCACTGTTCGCTTTCGTAGACCGGTAAAGCGATATTCGCTGTCGTCCTTTCCATGGCTTGTTTCCATCCTTGTTTTATTCCACCTGAAGGCTTTCCAGTAATTCATTCCACAAGTTCTGCTGGTTCACCTGCCCCCAATAGTGCCGAAACTTCTGATAAATCGCTTGGCGCGCCTGTTGTCGGTTTAACTGTAAGAATTGCAGACCAGGCTTCAGGCGTCGAAAAGCGCGCGCATGTCCAAAATAACCCACTGAGCGTTCCCGCTCCTCCTTCATAAAACCATCCAGAAAATCGACCCACACATCGCAATCGTGCAAATCGCCCAACAGGGTCTGTATCTCTTTGACCACTTTGATGGGGGGTTCCAGCCGTTTTTCGTACAGAGGCGCAAAGATTTCCAGCGTATACCGCAGACGTTTGGCGGCGATCCGCATTTCGTGCAGTTCCTCGATCGCATTAGGGTCTTCGACATAAGGTTCATAGGAGAGCAGCGTCTTTAAGCGGTCCAAAATCGCGTCGCGCGCCAAAGCGAGGGTTTGGGGTGAACGAGGGCTGATCTGCAGTAGTTTCGCCTCTGCCAGAACCCCTTGAAAATGATGCTCCATTTCGGAAATGACGCTCGATTCTTCCAACCGGTCCATCGCGCGGATCACCCGGCTTTGCTGCTCTTCGCGCTGTTGGCGCAGTCTGAGCAGCAACCGCTCGATGCCCGCTTTATAAAGTTTATAGGGCGATGAAGGCTCGAAGAATTCGGGCTGCTGGAGAAATCGAGAAACGAAATCGATCTGCACATCCAGGTCACGCGCCGCGCCCAATGCCCGTGTGATGCGCCGGATATTTCTGCGCCATGCTTTGATCCGTTCGGGCGGCAGGTATGGCTCAAACAGCGCGAACGCGGCTCGGAACCGGCGGGAAGCGACCCGCATGCGGTGGATATACTCGATATCCAGCGCGTCCCGAACGCCGCCCATCTCTTTTTTGATGGCTTTTAGCCGCTTCGCCAGCGCGTCGGCAGCCAGCGCATGGAGCGAGTCAATCATAATCCTTCTATGGTTCGAATCTGATCGCGCAGGTCTTCAAACACTTCCTGAACCGAGCGGTTCGCATCGATTTCTGTGAAGCCGTATTCTGCCGACATGCGGTCTAACTGTTCGATAATGCGCGACTGGTAAGCGCAGAAACTATCATAAAGATTGTCGGCGCAGCGAATGTCCATGCCCGATTCCCAATAGTTAAAGCCACGTCCATGCACCATGCGGGAGACCAGCGTGGGAATGTTGACTTTGAGGTATAGCACTGCGTCCGGCACAAGCGCAAAACCGTAGACCCCGCGCGCCCAATTGGGGTCGGCTCCCCGCACCACATCCCGCGCCATAATGGAGTAGAAATAGCGGTCCGACAGCACGATTTCACCTGCCCGGAGTGCGGGAATAATCAGGTTTTCCAAGCGGTCCGCAAAATCGGTGGCATAAAACAGGCTGAGTGTGAGACGGCTCAAGGTATGTCCCGCTTTGGCGGCGTCCAATCCGGGCTGGGTCAAGGGCGAACGAGAAAGCCCAGTGTTGGAAACGGCATGCCCTTCCTCTTCCAGCCACTGGGTCAGCATCTCAATTTGTGTGGAGCGCCCCACGCCATCGGGTCCCTCAATCACAATCAATCTGCCGGGAAGGCGATCCAGCGTCATATAAGGGAATCCCCGCCCATAATAGGCGATTTTTTGCGGTTTGGGGCGTTTTCTGGAGGCTCTCATTTGGGTTCTCCTTGATATTGCGGGGTGGGCAAACCCTGCCAGCCTTTCAAAATCTCTTGGGTGATATGCCGCACATGCTTTTGCTGTTCAGGTATCGGCAAGGTGGCATCCACCGCTGTCAAACCGAATTCGGCGACCATCCCGTCGTACTCTTCCATAATCCGTTGTTGGAATAGCTGGAAACTGACCACGCGGTTATCCGACAGTCCCAAATCCATGCCTGCCTCATAATATTTGATTCTGGCTCTGCGCCCCCCAGTAATCCGGTCGACCGCCGTTTCTAAGGGAACGCGGAAGTAAAGCGCGAGATCGGGCATCGGCGCAAAGGAGTAGAGGTTGCGAACCCAGCTTTTATCCACCCCGCGCGCCACATCGCGGGCGAAAGCGGTGAAGGCGTACCGGTCTGCTAAGACAATAACTCCTGCCTTCAAGAGGGGCAGAATGTTGTTTTCCCAGCGATCCGCGAAATCGGTTGCCTGCAAAAGGCTGAAAGTGGCGGGGGTAAGCACGCGCTCTTTTTTACCGAGACGTGTTGTGCTTTTCACCAGCGCGGACGAATTCCATTCGCTAAAATAGACCGATCTGCCTTGCGCCAGAAGCCACTTATAGAGCAGGCGAATCTGCGTGGACTTTCCGCTGCCATCGATTCCTTCAACGACGATAAGTTTGCCTTTATAGGGATTTGGAATAAGCATAAGATGAGTATAAATATACCTGATTTCGGGGCTGGATTCACAAGGTTCTTTCTCAATGCTGTCCTACCGGGCGCAGGCGAGGTATCTACGGTTTGAGTTTGTAGGAATCTATTAGAGGCGTTCCCACTCTTCTTTCGAGAGACCTGCTTGTTTCAATATTCGTCCCAACAGGTCTTTACCAATATCGCCTTGATGCGGGTTCGGAACCCGTAGCGTGAGGTCATTCCGTCTCATGATTCTGATGTTTTCCGCCTGCATAGGGACCCTCAAACCCTGCTTTTCGCAGAGCTTTGATTAAATCAGAGCGGCTAATGGGACCAAATACTGGCATTAGACTGCCTCTGGAATGGTCAATGTGATGTCGCCCATGACGGGTACAGGCATGTGGTTAGCAATTCTAAACATGAGCCATTCTTCTAAAACTTCCTGCAGTTCGCGACGGCACGTTTCCAATGTAGATCCTGTTGCCCATATCCCATCACATCCCGGAATTTCCGCGTAAAAGAGTTTGTCATCAGGCAAAATTTCATATTGCGCTCGATTCATCGCTTCTTCAATATATTTAGTGAACATGAGTCATCACCGTTGAATACTACCTTGAGATGCGAGTTTTCCTCTAAAATCGCTGAATATTCTTTCCTCCATCTGCTCCTGCAGTCTGGGGGACCAATAGGGGGCGGATCATGAATTCGCCCCCTTTCAAGAAGAACTCCACTCAATCCCGTTTGTTTCTTGGGAGACGATCCTTCACGCTGGGCAGCGGCTCGAGCGACTGATGCGGTTCTGTTTGATACCAAAACGCCACGCTGGAGTAGTCGTTTTCCTGCATGTTGGCATGCCCATGTTCAATGCTCATTCGAAGCGACTGGTTGAACATCACCGGGTCTTCGATATGAAACCGGTAGGAGGTGCATTGATGGCGGTCGGGGAATTTGGGGTCATTTTCTGGGATGGAAGTGCCTGCATAGGCGTAGGCTTTGTTATGCATACCCCAAGCATGACACAGGTAATCCTCTGAGCCGGTTCCGTGCAGCGAGGGCGGCCAAGGCTCGCCATCGATAAAGAACATATCGTCGCCTTCGCCCCACCAAGTGTACTCTTTCAAAACCTGTTCTTGTGTGCCTAACTTGCGAATCACCGGCAGCGGATCGATGTTATCTATCGACAGCACGCAGCCCACAAAATGCCCTGCGCCTTGCGCGTCCAGAATGAGATAGTTTTCTTGGTCGCTCAAACAGGGTTCCGCCAAATGCTCCCAATAGTTGATTTTCTGGTCGAACAGGTTACCTTTGGTGCCGGTGGTGTGGTATTCCTGCCGGTAATGGGCGTGAAAACGCAGCACCGAATCGGGCAGGGGGGCGTCATACGACTCGTAATCCACATAGTAGTAGAAGGAGTGGACTTCACCCTCACATTCATTGACCACTTCCATCCGCGCGCCCGAGGCGAACGGCATCGCGAAATAGCAGTTCATAGCGACGCCACCGCCATAGTTGCCATCATGCCCATCCGGTGTGACGGTGGCGAGGGGCAGTGACATAAACGAGCGCGCAATTCCATGCCCCATCCCAAAGAAATCGCCGAGGGGACTCAGCACGCTGGGTTCTGTTTCGCCATCCCAGTAGAACTTCAAGACCAGTTTGCGCAGGTAAAGCGGGTCTGAGCAGCCCACCGTAATCCAAATATGCCGCACGCAGCCTGCGCCTGAAATCTCGGCTAAGGTCGCGGTTGCGCCCGCCGGGATCGTGAGAAAATCGCGGTTACCGCCGGTCTTGTCCCAGCTGGAAACGCGCTTGGAACGTCCTGTCCGGCGATAGATCAACTTGCTGAAAATACCTGTGCCTCCAATACCATCCAATGGTTGCATGTGTGCCTCCGAATTCTGAAAATAGGAATAGGGATAGAGTTCGAGGTCATTTCAAAAAAGCCTGCTAATTGTGAACGCGGGAAGTTAGCCTTTGAAAAGCAGACCCGTTCGCTGCGCTCAGGGTGACAGCGGTCCTATCCTACTTCTTGACCTGGTGCTGATAGACCGCTGCCGCTAAGGCTTCGCCCGTTTTAGGGTCCAACACACGCGCATTCACCACCCAAGTCTCGCTGCCGCGCCGGGAAATGGAGCCGACCAAAAACAGGCTGTTGGGCAGTTTTTTGGCGAGTTCAGAGGTCAATTTCTCTTCGCTTAAACCGGGCTGCGTTAGGTTGATCTCGCTCAACGCTTTTTCTAATTGCGCAGGTTCCACGGTCCGGACGCCCGCGCTGACCAGCGCGCTGATGAGGTCATCTTGAAGCGGCATGCCCAATTGTTGCGCATATTTCTCTTCCGCCTCTTCGGAGACTCCGCTGATTCGGAAGGGCAACACCACCAGGGTTCGCTTTTCCTGTTTTTGCTTTACTTGCTGCGCGATCCGCTCCGTCAGGTTGTTCGCGACTTCCAACGGAAAGGCTTCCAAGTCCGCGCCCCCTCCAGCAGTGGTTGCGCCGCCGGAGATATTGATCTGGCTGCCGACCCGGCTTACGCGGGGAGCCAGCCATGGTTCCAGCGCTTTGGCGATGGCGAATTGACCCGCGCGCTGCTCATGCGGGGTTTTAGGACCGCCGCTGACCACCGTGAAGAGCGAGGTGACAAAGACTGCGCCCAACGCTTTCAGGGTGTCCTCTTTGGCATTGCTGTCCATTTTGACGCCGCGGCTATTCAGCGCAAGGGTTTGGTTTCGAACGTCGACCAACACCGCATCGACGGTACAAGTAGATTTGGTTTTCGGACCCAACCCGACCCAGATACTGCGCGAATGCCATTCCGCTTTTCCCGCCAGCACATAATCTACTTTGAGCGTTTGACCCAATTTCACTAATTCGGCGGGAGCAGGCACTTCGCTGGATTGCTGGAAGTTAGTCTGGTTCTGCCAAGCAGAGGTGACCCGCCCTTCCGGGATCATTTCCAAACCTGCGCTGGAGAACAGTTTCTCCAGGGTCTCTTTGGCGGTTCGCTGGGCGGTGTCGGTGCCGCCTTTGAATATCCAAGGCACGATGGCGATCTTCTCGGTTTCCTGCGCGCGGGGCGCGGAAACGAATGCGCTGATGGTCAACAGCGCTCCCCAAATAAACCAAGCTCTTTTTTTCATTAGATAGGTCTCCCTGAGACTAATTATTGGTATATCTTACCCGAAAACGAAGGATTCATTTGTTACATCATTTGGGTTAAAAGACCCGCTTAAGAAAACTTCTGTTTTTCCTGGATTCCCGCGTTGGCGGGAATGACAGCGATCAGAGGTTTTTCAAACGTAAACTTGACAGGGAATTGAACTTGCGATACACTGTATTTTTGACAGGAGTATAAACGCCCTGAATCGAGTTATAATATAATTCAGAATCTAAGGAGTCATTTTCATTAGAGATTCTGAATTTAACTTAGGAGGACTCATGATGAGTTCGTTGCACCAATGTAGTCATAATCTAATCAAGCTTGTCGCCGTGCTTCTATGCGCGATGAATTTAACCTCCATCCGCGCCGACGATTTTTATTGGGTCGGCGGTTGTAGCGGAGACCTGTATGCTCCTTGGTATGCCAGTTGTAGTATGGGTTCGTGCAGCGGTAATGGAACGATGTTTATCAATAATTGGGGGCGAACGATCTGCAATGCTCAGCCTGCAACCCCCAACAGTACCGATAATGTCTTTTTATCGGGCGGCAGTATCCCGTGGTTGGCAGGAACAGCAGCGGTCTTTCAATTGCACATCGATGGTAGCAGCGCTTTGCAAATTCTAAGCACCGGAACACTAAAATTACACGGTCCGACCCAATTGAATAACGGAACGATTCAGATGGCAACGACGAATGGTTTTGGCGGTGCCATTCTTGACTGCGAAGCGAACACAACCTTCACCGGGTCAGGAACCATTGATACCCTTCCTCAATTTCCCGGCGGCGTGATTCGCAGTTTCAATGGCGCGGTGTTGACCAATGCCTCTGGACACACCCTGAAAGGAGAATTGCGATTAGATGCAAGTATGGTCAATCAAGGAGTGATCAACTGCCATAGGGGAAATATGGTTTTTCAAATTCTGCCCAAGACCAATCAGAATCTCATCAAATCAGAAGGCGAAGGGGTCTTGGTTTTCCGAAACGTGCCAGTTTTTCAGACGAGCAACGGCGTCATTCACGCAGATAATCGCTTCATCTACCTGGAAGGTGCGACGATTGAGGGCGGAACTCTGAAAGCGACCGGAGCGAATGGGCTTTTTGTCACTCTCAACGCCACTTCGACCCTGAAAAATGTGACTTTATCGGAGGGAACAAATGTGGTTCAACATTTCCTCCAACTGACTGGAAATCACTTTACCAATCATGGAACCGTTTATTCCAACCGGTCGACCATCCATATCGATGGAACTATGAGCTTACTGGGATCAGGTATGATCCAATTCACGGGCTCGAACATCATTCCCGGCACGGGATTCACAGTGACCAATTTTCAAACGATTCGCGGCGCAGGCACTTTAGAGCTGAACGGGACCTTGATCAATCGCGGAACGATCATTGCAGAGGTCGATTTTATTACCAATACGATAGTGATGAACAGCGCAGGGCGGTTCAATAACCGCGGCAGCGTCATTGTGGATAGCGCCAGCCTCAATACGAATGGCGGAAACTATCGCCAGTCGGCGGGCGAAACAGTGGTAAACGGCTCGATGCGAATCAACGGTGGCTACAAGATGGACCTGCGAGGCGGTGAACTGAAAGGCAGAGGCTTGATTTATGGTCATGTGGAGTGTAGTCAAACGGGCGTGGTCAGCCCCGGCACCTCGGTTGGCGATCTGACAATGTTGAACAGCAACTACGCACAAACGGCGGATGGAACGCTCTTTGCAGAGATCGCAGGCGTAAATGTGGGTCAGTATGATCGCTTTACTGTTAGCGGCAACGCGCCGAACGGGATCGCAAACTTGAACGGAACGCTGCGCGTGGAGTTTACTGATGGATTCACACCTTCGGTTGGGCAGGAATTCCCCGTGCTGTATTATCGCCAGCGGAACGGTCAGTTCAGCAGCGTGGTTGTAGACAACCTCCCCTTTGGGCAAAGTGTCCGCCTTGTTTACCAGTCCGACCGAATGATTGTGAAAATGATCACCACCGGCGATGCTAACAACGATGGCTGTGTGAACGATGTCGACCTGTTGGCGGTTCTGTTCACTTTGGGCAGTACGGGCGCGGGACTGACGGGCGATTTGGATAACAATGGCACGGTGGATGATAACGACCTGCTGATCGTGTTGTTCAACTTCGGCGCAGGTTGTTGATTTCTCGTGAGGAGAGTACCCCCAATAATTTAGGGGGTACTCACTCTTGAATAGTTGTAGCAAGACGATAGTTGTTAATGAGGCGTTTGAGAAGTCTTGTTCTGCCTGAAACTAAAAAGTTCCGGCGAGTAGAATATTCCTCTCTCATTAGGCAGTCCATATAACTCCGGATGGAGATATCGACCTCGTTCTTTAGAAGATTTCTCTTGTTCTGATTGAAATCCATTTCGTTGCACCCACAAATCGTTGCGAGTTGCCTCTACTCTCCAAGAGACTTTTACGTGTGGACGGTCTGTGCGGATTGTAAACTGGTTGTTTGTGATTTCGCGCTCCACAATCGCGTGAGCAAATGATCCAATCACGGTGAGTTGGTAGCGAAAGTCACGATTGATCGCCTCAAAATAATCGGGCAGGTGTATGGTTGCGGAACCTTGCGAGTCGGTCACTACATTTCCGCTGTAAACATTGAGCGGTTCTGGGGCTTCTGTGCAAAAATGCCTCAGGAAGTGGGTGTCTGGATGGAGCGGATGGTCAATTTGGAACGACTTAGTGCCCGATGCGCCCATGCGCCCAGAAGCGTAAACTCCATAACCATCGGAACTGTTGCTGTGCCCATAGACCCCGTAGTTAGTGCCAGTGGTGCTGTTCACCCATCCCACGACTCCCCGTCCGTAAGTACTGTTGGACTGTCCTACAACACCGGCTGCACTGCCGGTACCACTTAAGGCAATTCCCAATATTCCGCGACCAACGGAACTCATACAAGTACCGTATACTCCTGTCGCGGAACCACTGGTTGAGGTCGCATGGCCAGAGACTCCCGTACCTTCTTCACCGGAGGCTGTGCCATATACTCCTATCCCGTGTCCATCACTATGTCCTCTTACTCCAATTCCGTTCCACTGGGTGCCTTTGTTATATCCAAAGACACCCGCAGACATTTCACCCGCATTCGTAGCAGAGATTTCACCATAAACAGCGGAAACCCCTTCCTCAATTGAGCTGTTAACCGCGTGAAGAGGATGGTTCGGGCTGCTTGTGCCGAAGCCGGCATTGTTAGAAAAATAGGTACGACCAACAAAATAGCCAGCGTAACCTGAACTGGAGTTTGTTAAGGCATAAATACCATAGTTGACACCTGAACTGCGAGAAGCCAACGCGTAAACTCCTGTTCCGTTCGCCGAATCAGCACGACCGGTAACTCCGACTCCAAATCCTGTCGTAGCGCTTGACTGACCCAGCAACCCAGTACCTCCCGCGCTTGAATTCAATATCCTGGATGTGATAGTGCTGCTTGCACTAACGTCAAGAAGGTAGGAGGGACTGGTAGTGCCGATCCCTACATTGGAAGAAAAGTAAGAGCGTCCAACTAAATAAGCGGCATAACCAGTGCTGGAATAAGTCATCCCGTATATTCCGTAGTTGGTTCCACTAGTACTGGTGGCAACGCCATACAGTCCCGTGCCATTAGGCGCAGCGCTTTGTCCCCAAATGCCGGTGGGAAAGCCGGACGTGCCAGACGCGATACCAAACACTGCAGCACCCGTACCGTTCGTCTGACCAAAAATTGCCACTGCGCTACTGCTGGAATTGTTTATGGTAAACTGTCCTGCTCTACCGGAGCTGGTATTCGTTCCCGATACTGCTGGCGTTGAGCTGCTGGAAGTTCCGCTCAATGGTTGTGCGTGGACCACGAGCGGAGGGGTGAACAGAAGCGTTCCTCCGAACCAACTCATCGCCCATTTTTTCAATGACCGATTGATACTTTGCATGTAAAGCCTCCAATATGCAATCACAAATATTCCCAGTAAGGAGAGGCTTTCTCCTTACTCGAAACAGTAAAATTATGGGATGAGAAATCTTTTTCTTTAGTTGTGACGAGAATTCGCTTATGCTCATTTGCAGAGGAAAGAGGAAAGAGGAAAGATGAGCTCAAATCTCAGCCGGTCGAGGGCATATATAGAATAATTTACTAAACTTTGCGGCGAAGGTATCGTCTAACTTGAAGTAAAAATTGAGGAGATAATTGGATATATGAACTTTCGCATTTTCTATGTTTGTTGGGTAGTGTTTATAACCTTCCGTCTAAGTTTTTCGGCTAATGCCTCTGTAAGTCAGGATATACCCATTCACAGGATGGCAACAGGTCAATCTCTCCCCAACATTGTCAAATTGACCAACATCGTTGTAGACGACAAACGTGGCAGAGCTTATTTTGCTGGCAGCTTGAGTAGACACATTGGCGTAATCGATACACTATCATTCCAAATGGTCGACGCGATCGATACCGGTGTCAATGGTTTCACCTTCAAGTTTCTGCGGATTAATCCGACAACCGGAGTTCTCTATATGTTTGTACTTGAGACAGGTCGACTTTATCGGATTGACCCTTTCGGGCGAGTGGTCTCCCCTCCCATCTCAGTACAACGCTCTCCGGTGATTGATCCGGTTTCAAATCGTCTGTACATTACCGAGATGCCTGACAAGATACGAATTTACGATGAGAATATGCAACTCCAGCAAAGTATACAGGGTCTCACCGACCCAGGCGAATTGTTCGTCGATGCGGAAAGCAATCGGTTATATATGCTGCATACAGTTCCGCCTCCAAGAGCCGGGGTGAGCGTCTTCAATTTGACTACCAAAGCATTCATTAGGCGATACAACATGCCGATAGGTTTCGATGGACTGCCCAAAAGTCTTTATGTGGGCAACGGTAAGATTTATGTTACCTCCAACAGTTTCAGAAACTCGTTGTCAATTCTGGATGTTGACACGGGAAACGGCATTCTCATTCCTTTAACGGAGTCGGGCGGACCGATGGAACTATACCAGGGACAACTTTACCAAATGACCGGCTTCCCTTTTTATCCGGGCTACCTTCCTCAAGCAGATGGAGCGTATGGAATTCTGGAAGCGAGAAATGCGATGACCGGTCAAAAAAATTGGGATTTATTGACCGATTTTGAGACAACTTACTTTGATATTGATTCGTCCTCTGGGCGAATGTTCTATACGGCAACTGGAAATGGGGTGATAGGTGTGCTGGACTTAGGAACACGCAACCGTATCGGAGAGATCGATGTCACCACAACTATTGAGGATGTTTTGGTTCATCCAACGGATGGTTCACTTTATTTGCGAAATCGTCTGGGTGGATCTGAAATTTATCGACTGAACCCGGTTCAACGCGAAATCACTCATGTGCTTCAACCGGGAAAATGGCCTACAAAAATCATATTGGATGAAGGGCGCAACCAGATATATGCTTTGAGCCATTATGAAGCCAAGGTCTCTGTGTTCAGTCTCACCACTCATCAGAAAGTAAGAGACATAGTGTTGCAGACGCAACGCGCGCGCACTGATGCCCTTTCCACAATGTGCCTAAACAGAACAACGGGATTCCTGTATGTTATTATGCCGGAGTCTGGAACTTTCACGAAGATATCGGCAGAGGGCTCGAGCGAACCAACTACCATCACAATCCCTAACTTTGACCCAACCCGTGCGCGTGGCCCAGGCGAACTACACATCGCGGTCAATGAATTGTTAAATAGAGTCTATCTTTTTCACAGACAAACAAAGCGCCTTCAGATTTACAATGGGGATTCTTTACATTTGATGAGTTCCAGCACTATTCAGGAATTCAATCAGCCAATCTCACCTTTAGACCTTCTGTATTGCGACGAGGCTCGAGGACGATTGTTTGTTGGTCCACAGATTGTCAACGCCCAAACCGGGACATTGATTGGGCGATTACCACAAGGATTGAAGGTTATCGGCGCAAAACCCGACGGCAGCCGGCATTATGTGCTCGACCAGTTATCCCCTCCTTTTAGGGAAAGAGTCATAGAGTATGACCCTGATTTCCACACAGTCTTTCAACAATGGGAGTTCGCCCCTATTCAAGGGATCTTCTCTGCCATTGGTTTTGACTTCTCTCGGAATCGATTATATGTAGGTTACTTCGAGCGGGGTGATCTGGGTGTTCACCGCTTAGGTCGCCGAGGAGACGCCAATTATGACGGCTGTGTGAATGACCTTGATCTATTGGCAGTCTTGTTCGTTTTCGGCGGCATTAGTCTTGACGCTGATTTGAATCTGGATGGGGAGGTGAATGATCTTGACCTCCTTGAGGCATTGTTCCATTTCGGAGAAGGGTGCTGATGCAGATTCCTTAGAATGTAAACGCTGATTCTTGAGGTACAATCATGTTTCATTATCATGTTGATGTTTCTGAAACAGTGTTCCAGTTTCATTAGGTTGACGAAACTGATATTGCTTGCGTGTGCTGGGTGAAATTTGAGATTAAGTCACTTATTATGAACAAGCTGAAGACAGGAGAGAATGTCGAGAGAGTGAGGTCCATCTGTCTCGCTCTTCCAGAGGCAGACGAGATAGAAACGTGGGGGCATCCCACTTTCCGCGTAAACGACAAGATCTTTGCAGGTCTGTCTGGAGACAAAGACCCCGACCGAACGAGTTGCAGTTTCAAGTCTCATATGGAGTTAAGAGATGCTCTCGTCCAATCACAACCCAACCGATATTTCGTACCGCCGTACGTCGGGAATAAAGGGTGGTTAGGAGTTTATCTGGACCTTGATGAGATAGATTGGGAACTGATTGAGGGGCTTATTGTTGAAAGCTACTGTCTCATCGCCCCCAAAAGGTTGGTAAAACTCGTATCTCCCCGATAATCGCAAATATTTTTCTTTATGTAATGATTTCTCGCCAAACGAGGATGAAAATCGTTTCCGCGCCGTTTTTCCTGGAAAGATGTTTGTAAATGGCGCTGTCCGAGAAGCAGTGCCGTTCGCTGCGCTCAGGGTGACAGATAGGAAAAGCAGACGCGTTCGCTGCGCTCAGGGTGACAGCATGGGCAATCCGCCTCTGGTATACTTCTTTCCATGAAATTGGCGATGATCGGGTTAGGGCGCATGGGCGGAAACATGGCTTGCCGCCTGACCCAAAAAGGGCACTCGGTGGTGGGTTATGCGCGCACCCGCGAAACGGTCGACGAACACAAGGCTTTCGGAATCTTACCGGCTTACTCCCCCGAACAAGTGATTGAACAATTGGAGCCGCCTCGGCTGCTTTGGTTTATGCTGCCTGCGGGCAACGTCACCGAAGACGGAATTCTCGAATTCGCGGCGCGATTGCAACCGGGTGATATGATCGTGAACGGCGCGAACAGCTATTACAAAGACTCGATGCACTATGCGGAGAGTTTGAAAGCGAAGGGCATTCTTTTTGCCGATGTGGGCGTATCGGGCGGCGTTTGGGGCTTGGAAAACGGCTACGGCTTGATGGCAGGGGGCGAAACCGAGGCGATTGGTCGCATTAAACCGCTGCTGTTGGACCTTGCGCCTGCGCCAGACAAGGGCTGGGTGCATGCCGGTCCGGTGGGCGCGGGTCATTTCGTAAAGATGGTTCACAACGGCATCGAGTACGGACTGATGCAAGCCTACGGCGAAGGCTTTGAGCTGTTGAAACGCAAAGAGGAATTCGGGATCGATGTGGGCGCGGTCGCGGAAGCCTGGCAACATGGCACGGTGGTGCGTAGTTGGCTGTTGGACCTGATCGCCGGGTTCTTGAGCCAAGATACTGAACTGGAGTCGGTCGCGCCTTATGTCGCCGATTCGGGCGAGGGGAGATGGACCGCGCAAGAAGCGATTGAATTGGGTTCGCCTGCGCCGTTGATCACGCTTGCTTTGCACGAACGGTTCCGTAGCCAAGATGAGAACGGCTACACCTACCGAGTTTTATCTAAGCTACGCCAAGCGTTTGGAGGGCATGCAGTCAAGGCAACAGAGGATGACAAAGGCGGATGAAGACGCAGCTGGTCATTCTGGGCGCGACGGGCGATTTGAGCCGTAACTTGCTGCTGCCCGCGCTTTACAAATTGTGTCAGGCAGGCATGCTGAAGGAAGACCTGCAGATCGCGCTTTATGCCCGGCGCGAATACACGCTGGAGTCGCTGCTCAAGGAAGTGGAGACCGCGTGGAAAGAGCAGGGCATCGATACGCGTCACTGGCAGGCGTTCTCCCGGCGGTTTGTGGCGTATACGCGGGGCGGTCTCGATGTGGAGGGGATCAGCCAACTGCGCGATGTGGTTCACGGAAATGCTGTGTTCTATCTCGCGCTGCCCCCGGGTGTTTTTGCGCAGGCTGCCGAGTATCTGGCGGCAGTGGGTTTGAACCGAGAGGAGGGCGGCTTCCGTCGTTTGGTCATCGAGAAGCCGTTTGGCTATGACATCGAAAGCGCGAGAACGCTGGATCAGCATGTGCGCGCCTCTTGGCGGGAAGATCAAATCTTTCGCATTGACCATTACCTGGGTAAAGAGACCGTTCAGAATATTTTGGTGTTTCGTTTCGCGAACTTGCTGCTGGAGCCTCTTTGGAACCGCAACTATGTGGAGCATGTGCAGATCACAGCGGCGGAGACCTCCGGGTTGGGTGGCGGGCGGGGCGGATACTATGACCAGGCAGGCGCGCTGCGGGATATGATCCAGAACCATTTGATTCAATTGTTTACCTTGACCGCGATGGAGCCGCCTTCCAGCCTGATCTATGATGACCTGCGCTCGGAAAAAGTGAAGGTGCTGAAGAGCGTTCGACCGATCCCGCGTCATGCGGTCAATGCGTTTGTCGTTCGGGCGCAATACACTTCCGGCGTCGTTGACAACCAACCCGTTCCTGGGTATTTGGAAGAGGAGGAGATCGCTTCGGAATCCTCGACCGAGAGTTTCGCGGCAGTGAAATTTTATGTGGATAACTGGCGGTGGCGGGGCGTGCCATTTTACCTGCGCACGGGCAAACGCTTGAAAGCGGACCGCAGCGAAATCGCCATCCAGCTCAAACTGCCGCCGCTGCACCTGTTTCGAGAAACACCGTTGGACCGCTTGGAGCCGAACTGGTTTATCTTTGAGATGAAGCCCGCGGAGGCGATCTATTTGTTGGCGCAAGCGAAAACCTTGGGGCTGGAATTGAAGCCCCGCTCATTGGTTTTGCGCGCGCCCTATCGCGAACCCGGCACGGAGGGTTTCGACGCTTACGCAACGCTGCTGCTCGATGTGTTGGAGGGGAACCGCGCCCACTTCCTGCGATTTGACGAGGTGGAATGGGCGTGGCAGGTGTTGGACCCCATTGTCAAAGCATGGCAAAGCGATTCGGGTCCGTTGGCGACCTATCCTGCCGGGTCGGAAGGTCCCCCCGAAGCGGAGCGAATCCTGGATTCGGAAACGCACCGCTGGCGCGCGGTGGAGTGAAGAATTTTAGGATGGTTCACTCGGCATTGAAGGGAGGTATAAACAGCAGATTCTTCGGCTCCGCTCGGCATGACTACTATGCAGGCTTTGCCTCGGCTGTCATTCTGAGCGAAGCGAAGAATCTGCTGTTACCTCTTCATGAGTTAACATGTTCGCGCGCTATAAGATAGGTACTGAGGCTCCATCACCTCAACCATGATACTTGTTCACGACCGGCTTCATGTCTCCTCACAATCTCTCCAGAATACCAGAAAACCCCGTGAATTTATCTTTGGTAAGCGCAAAAGAATCGTGTTATCATAATCGCAACTTCTGAATATCGATGCCTTTTGTCCGCTTTTGGGTGGTTCAGGAGTCATGGATAATTGGAGTTAAGATTACTCCTTCTCACGACTGCACACACGCAACCTAAAGGAGGTTTTCTCAATATACATGAAACGTACACTTTTTGCATTAGCAGCGATTAGCGTTTTTGCCACCATGGCGAACGCCAGTAACTTAGACTACGATGCCGACCCGGGCGCAGGTTATACCAACTTCTTCCCCGGTGGCACCGATTTCCAAGTGTTGGATGATGTGAACCGCACCACCGCGTTGGGTATCAAACAGATCAACATCATGTACTTCAGCCCTTTTGGAGCCCCCGCCGATGTGACGTTGTATGTCTATGCTCAGAATACCGATGGCACGGTGGGCGGACTATTGCACACTCAGACAGTGTTTGGCATTCTTTCCGGAGCTCTTAGTCAGCTCCAATTCGCAACTCCGAATATCGCAGTGGGCGTCCAGAATCTGTGGATCGGCATTTCCGCGAACCGCGCGAACGCGGGCATGATGCTCACCCCCCCCCCCGGTACGGTTATTCTGGGATCCAGCGCAAATGTGTACGCGTATGATCAGGACCTAAGCGGTGTGATTGATGCTAATGAATACTTCCAGTTCCAGCATTTTGTCTCCAACTTCGCGATTGAGACGATGGTTCCTGAGCCTGCCAGCATGATCGCTCTGGGCGCAGGTCTAGCTGCTCTGGCTGCTCGCCGACGCCGCAAAGCCTAAGCGTCTGACACGCGAGTATCAGCACAACTCAAACAGCCTTCCTGGTTCTTACTGGGAGGGCTGTTTTGCTGTGTTGGAAGCAAAGCATGCCCTCAATACCTTGTCACGTCGATACACTCTAAATGCAGATGGCTCTGCTTTGCTCGGCATGACGAGAGTCTGTCACTTTGAGCGCAGCGAACGGGTCTGCTTTTGACAACATCACCGATCCATCAATGCCGCCACTCCGGGCAGAACCTTTCCCTCTAAGAACTCTAGCGATGCGCCGCCGCCTGTGGAGATATGACTCATCTGATCCGCGAAGCCGAACTGTTCTGCCGCGGCAGCGGTGTCCCCACCCCCCAAAATCGTGGTGGCTTGCAATCCTGCCAGTGTTTCCAGCAAGCCCCGCGTGCCTCCTGCAAAAGGCGGCATTTCAAACACGCCCATGGGACCGTTCCATAACACCGTTTTGGCGTTTTTGAGGGCTTCGGAGAATCGCTGAACCGTATCTGGTCCGATATCCGCGCCCAGTGTGTCGGCGGGAATTTGGTTGACCGGGACGACTTGCGTATCCGCATCCGGTTTCAGTTCGTGGGTAACCACCACATCGGTCGGCAGCCAAATCTTATCGCCTGCCTGTCGAAGCAGGTCGGCAGCATAATTCAGGCTGTCGCTGTCTAAGAGCGATTTTCCAATTTCATGCCCTTGCGCTTTCAGAAAGGTAAACGCCATTCCGCCCCCTATGAGCAAACAGTCTACCTGCGGCAATAGGTTATCGATGACTGCGATTTTATCATGCACCTTCGCGCCGCCCAAAATCGCTGCAAACGGTCTTTCGGGGTTTTGAAGCGCGCCCCCCAAGTAGCGCAGTTCTTTTTCCATCAAGAAACCTGCCACCGCAGGCAGGAAATGCGCGATGCCTTCGGTAGAGGCATGGGCGCGATGCGCGGACCCGAAAGCGTCATTCACGAATAGTTCGCCCAGGGCTGCCAACTGTTGGGCAAAGGCGGGATCGTTTGCCTCTTCTTCAGGGTGGAAGCGGACATTCTCCAACAGCGCGACCTCGCCGGGCGCGAGGGCATGTACCGCCTGCCGGGTCTCTTCGCCCACACAGTCCGCCATAAAATGAACCGGTTGCTGCAACAAACGGCTGAGATGCGCCGCGACCGGTTTCAGCGAATAATCCGGGTTGGGTTTGCCCTTGGGACGCCCAAAGTGAGACATCAAAATCACCGTCGCGTTTTGCTGCAATAGATATTGAATCGTGGGCAGCGACTCCCGGATACGCCGGTCATCGGTGATCTGCCCCTCTTGCATAGGCACATTAAAATCGACCCGCGCAATCACCCGCTTACCTGCTGTTTCTATCTCTCTTATGCTCTTTTTGTTCATTCTTTTTCTCCAAGTGGTTTGCTCTTTCGTCTGCCTTTCTTTCGTTACCGGAGTTTTGAGGGCGAAGATCCGTCTTCGCCGCGCATTGTATGGGCAGACCGATGTGTCTACCCGATCAGAGGGCGCCCCTACAACGCTGTCACCCTGAGCGCAGCGAATGGGTCTGCTTTTCAAACAGCAGATGCCTCGGCTTCGCTCGGCATGACACCGTAAGGGCGCACACGCAATTCTGTCATTCTGAGAAGGGCGCACACGCAATTCTGTCATTCTGAGCGCAGCGAAGAATCTGCTTTGTTCAAATTCCGGCTTACCGCGTTCGCGGGAAAGACGAGCGGTTTTGCTACACCTAAGCCCTCAATCATGATACCTGCTTTAGACCCCCTTCATGCCCCCTCGTAATCTCTCCAGAATCCCAGAAAACCCCGTGAATTTATCATTGGCAAGTACGAACAAATTGGGTTATCCTTATTGCATCTTCTGAATATCGATGCCTTTTGTCCGCTTTTGGGCGGTTCAGGAGTCATGTATAATTGGAGTAAGATTATTCTTACTTTTGAATGCACACACGCAACCTAAAGGAGGTTTTCTCAATATCATGAAACGTACACTTTTTGCATTAGCAGCGATTAGCGCGTTTGCCACCATGGCGAACGCCAGCATTTTAGACTACGACGCCGATCCGGGCGGAGGTTACACCAACTTCTTCGGGGGAGGCACCAATCTCCGAGTTTTGGATGATGTGAACCGCACCACCGCGTTCGGTATCAAGCAGATCAACATTAGGTACTTCAGCACCGCTGGAGCACCAGCCGATGTGACGCTGTATGTCTATTCACAGAATGGCGATGGCACGGTGGGCGGACTGTTGCACACACAAACAGCGTTAGGCATTCCTGCCGGAATTCTTGGTCAACTGCAGTTCGCGACCCCGAATATCGCAGTGGGCTTCCAGAATCTGTGGATCGGCATCTCTGCGAACCGCACGAACGCAGGTATGGTTCTCACTCCCGCTCCTGGTACGGTTATTCTGGGATCCAGCGCAGATGTTTTCGCGTGGGATCAGAACGGAAGCGGCGTGATCGAGAATGAATACTTCCAGTTCCAGGGCGGCAATCCTGTGGCCAACTTCGCGATTGAGACGATGGTTCCTGAGCCTGCCAGCATGATCGCTCTGGGCGCAGGTCTGGCTGCTCTGGCTGCTCGCCGACGCCGCAAAGCCTAAGCGTTCAACATACGCGAGTTTAGACACAACTCAAACAGCCTTCCCGGTTCTTACTGGGAGGGCTGTTCTGCTATTTTGGGAAAAACTATGTCCATAAAAATAGTAGGTCGATACTCTTACACAGCAGATGCCTCGGCTGCGCTCGGCATGATACGAACGCTGTCACCCTGAGCGCAGCGAATGGGTCTGCTGTTTCGGTGGAGACGGAACTCCACCCTCCATTTCAGAAGCGTGGAAACAACTGAGTGGGTTCTTCTTTCAATGCCGAAAATGGCGTATGCCGGTGAAGACCATCGCTAACCCCAGTCGGTTGGCTGCCTCGATCACTTCCGGGTCTTTTTTGGAGCCGCCTGGTTGAATCACCGCTCGGATGCCCGCTGCCGTTGCCTCTTCCACGCCGTCCGGGAAGGGGAAAAAGGCATCGGATGCCATCACCGCGCCGAGCGCGCGGTCGCCCGCCTGCGCCACTGCCAACTTGACGGAGCCGACCCGGTTCATTTGTCCCGCGCCAACTCCAATCAACTGCTGTTCCTTTGCGAACACGATCGCATTGGACTTCACGTGTTTGACCACTTTCCAAGCGAATGCCAGGTCTTGCTCTTCTTGCGGGGTAGGCGCGCGTTCGGTGACGACTTGCCAACCCATTGAAGCCAGACCTGCGTGGTCGCGGTCCGAATAAAGCAGTCCGCCCGTGACGCCTCGAATTGCCATTCCCCCTGGGACTGCGCTCAGTGTGCCGGTATCCAACAGCCGCACATCGCGTCCCCAGCCCTTTCGTTCTTGGAAAAGTTTCAACGCATCATCATCAAATGCGGGGGCGATGACCACTTCATAGAACCCGCCCGGCGCGGTAATCGCTTCGGCTGTGGCGCGGTTGATGGGACGATTGCACACAATAATGCCCCCAAATGCGGAGACCGGGTCGGCAGTGAGCGCATGCTGGTAGGCGGTGGGCAGATCGTCCGCTTCCGCTACGCCGCACGGATTGGTGTGCTTGATGATCGCGCAGGCAGGCTGTTCAAACTCGCGAATGAGTTCCAGCGCGGCGTCCGCATCCAGCAGGTTATTATAGGAAATCTCTTTGCCCCAGAGCTGTTGAGCCGTCGCGACCGAGGGTTCGCTGCTCATGGGGTCTCGATAGAAGGCGGCGCGCTGGTGTGGGTTTTCGCCATAGCGCAGGGTTTGAGCGCGCCGGAAGGTAAGGCTCAAGGTTTCCGGGAAGTCGCCTTCGGGGTCCATGGGGCGGAACCAATTCGCGATCATCGCGTCATACTCCGCCACATGCGCAAAGGCGCGCGCTGCCAGACGGGCGCGGTCTTGGGCATCCAATTGGTCAGCGTTCATTTTATCGGCGACCCATTCGTAATCAACAGGATTGCAGACCGCCGCCACATGCCGGAAATTTTTCGCGGCAGCGCGAATCAGGGTGGGACCGCCGATGTCGATCTGCTCTATCATCTCCGCTTCTGACGCGCCCGATTTCAGGGTCTGTTCGAACGGGTAGAGGTTGACCACGACCAACGACAGCGGGCTTAAATCCAGTTCGCGCAGGGTCTCCTGGTGCGTGGGCAGGCTCAGGTCTGCCAACAGCGCGGCGTGAACTCGCGGGTGAAGGGTTTTGACACGCCCATCTAAAATTTCGGGGAAGCCTGTCCAGTCAGAGAGAGGGGTGACGTCCAGACCCCACTCCCGCAGCGCGCGCGCCGTGCCGCCCGTCGACAGAAAACGCCAACCGCTGCGAGTTAGAGACTCTGCGAACGGTCGAAGCCCTGTTTTATCTGAAACACTGATCAATGCCCATTTCATCATCCTTGTGAATCCTTCCTTTTTTGATTCGCAACAGTTGCTCTGTTTCTTCGTTTCCCGCGTTTGCGGGAAGGAATGTATCGGTTCCCCTTGCTCGCAGGGGGAACCTGACGGAGGGAGTCATTTTTTACTTCTTCCCGACCTCCCTTAAATGCAGAGGGTAAGGGGTAAAGCTTCGCCTTGCAACGAGGGCAGACACAGGGGTCTACCCCTAAGACTTTTTGCATCCTTCCCATTTTTCGCTACCGTCCCGCGCCTGCGGGAACCGATTTTGTTTCTTGATGGGTCAGCTTTTGCAGGTAGTTGCCCAAGTGTTCAATTTGCCGTAGTTCTGCAATGGCGAGGTACTGCACGCCTTGATTAAAGCGCGCGCCGCTGACCTGATTGCGCCTGCACGCTTTCGCTAATTTGCCTGCTACAATCCAGTCGGGCGAATTGTCGTCGAGTTCGGAGGTCAACAATGGACCGATTTTCCGTATCCAGGCATCGACCGGCTGCAAAAAGTGATAGTCAATGGGTTCGAGGTGCGGCTCCATTTCATACAGGGCGACCATATCGCGCAGCAGCAGTGACCCGACTTTGGGACCGATTCCCTTGATCTCCACAATTTCTTGGTAGATCGTTTCGACCCGCCCGGTGCGCACAATCCATTGATGGATCGTCGTCCAGATATTGCCGATACGGTCGTCCTCGAAGGTTCGCTGCGCGAAATCGGTGAGCCCTTCAAATAGCCCGCGATTGAGCTGTTCGTTCACTTTGCGCTTGTGTTGTTCGCAGACTTTGGTGAAAGCCTCCCACAGAATCTGCGGCGCTTCCCGCTCGCGGAGAAAATCGGCAAAGTTGATTTTGGGTTTGTCGCTTAGGATGGTATCGAGCGCTTCCATCGCATAGCCCGAATACTCTGCCCGGTCGTTGCCGCGCTTGGCAAAGGCATAGTAGCCCAGCATCGCGCGAAAGGCATAGTAGGGTTCCGCCAGCGCGTCGCGGGTGTCGCTGGGGGATTCCGCTGAGATTCGCATCGCGCGCGCCAGCTGGGGATAGAGTATCTCCTGCTGGAAAGCGTCCGCTTTTTCACCGGACAGTTGTCTCAGAATGTAATTGACATCAATGGGCGTAAATGGGTTCATCTTTCTTTTATAGACCTCCCTTGAGAGGTTTTCGGGGCTCAATACCCCCTTGTAATCAACAGTATCACATGCGTTTGTCCCTCAAAAAGAGAGATTAAACTTAACAGGTTACCTTAAATTCGACTCCAATTCTGAAATCCTGTTTCGTAAAGATTTCTGATTTTGTATTACCCTATTTCCCCTTGTTTGCGGGGTCTGCTTCTTGAACAGCAGATGCCTCGGCTCCGCTCGGCATGACACAACGCTGTCACCCTGAGCGCAGCGAATGGGTCTGCTTCTTGAACAGCAGATGCCTCGGCTCCGCTCGGCATGACAATTATGCAGGCTCTGCCTCGGCTGTCATTCTGAGCGCAGCGAAGAATCTGCTTTTCAAAGGTTGGATTCCCCTGTTCCCCGCTTTCGCGAAGATGACCAACGGGAATGACAACAGGTTTTGAGACACCTTCTGTTGTGTCCTCCCCTACGCTGGATTCCCGTGAACATGGCAATGACGCCTGTCACAACTAAGGGATGCTTCCTGAGTTAAAGTTCCTGATTTATCGGGCAACTGAGATCATCTAAGTATAAGTACGAAATGGCTGCTTATGTCCCTGCCCGATCCAAAAGACATTCACAATTCCACTTTAATTATACGCGATTATAGGCTCAAAAATTGCAACACGCGCGATTTTTCTCTAAAAACCCTTGAACATGCGGCTTCTGTTGTGGTACAATATACCCGCATCGGCGCAAAATACGCCGTGCGCGAGGAGGCAAGTAAATTTGGCACAAGTACAAGTGAGACCCAATGAGTCGCTGGACAGCGCGTTAAAACGCTTTAAGAAGCAGTTAGAGTTGAGCGGTGTTTTGCAGGATTACAAGAAACACGTTCATTATGAGAAACCAAGCGAGAAGCGCAGGCGCGCGAAACAGCGACGCCGAAGCGGTAATGGCGTCAAAAAGTAAATCTTTATATAGATTGAGGTCGTTGCATCGTGGAAGTCGCTCACGGTGATCAACATGAGAAAACGCCTTGTGGCTCCCAGTCAAAGCCATGCGCGCTGGAGATTACCCTCAGCGGCAGGCTTCCTTCAAATTTTAACCACCTCGTATACGCGGCTGGGAATCGGTCTGTGGGCGCTCGTTAGTCTATTTGTATTGAATGGGGATGTGAGCGCGCTGCCGGAGGAATGGCTCCAAAGACTGACCATCAGCTCGATTCAGGTGGCGTTCCTTAGCGCGTTTTTGATGCGCATGCGCCCCCTGCTCTGGAAATCCAACCGTTTTTTGACCCTGTTGACTCTCGTCATGACCCTCAGTTTGCTGGGAACGCGCCTTTGCGCGGTGGCGACCGGCAATGACGCTTTCACGCCGAATTTAGGCTTTATGGGTATTGCTCCGCTGCTGGCGGGCGCAATGTTGGTTGCCGCGTTGCTCAGCCCGACGATCTCTGTGATTGGAATCGCGTTGATCGCGATGGGGGTCGTTTGGGCAGGGAACCTGCCGTTGGCTCCGCTGGTGGCTGCACTGGTGGGCGGGTGGTCCGCCGCGCTGCTCACGATTCCGATGCGCAACCGCCAACACCTGATCCATGCGGGCGCGATTTTGAGCGCGGTCATGACCCTTTTAAGCGCGGGATTCGCCATCGATCAACAGCAGGACTGGCGCGAGGTGATGAACGCGGCGATGTGGGGGGCGGTCTCCGGCACGGGAGCGGTCGCGCTTTATTGGCTGGGAACCGCGCTGATCGAGCGACCTTTCCGGCTGGATACGCCTTTGACCCTGCTGGAATTGTCTTCCCCTGAACATCCCCTGCAAAAGCAACTGCGGGAAGCGGCGCCAGGAACCTATGCCCACAGTTTGAATGTGGGGATGTTGGCGGAAGCGGGCGCGCAGGCGATAGGCGCGGACTCGCTTCTATCAAGAGTGGGCGGTTATTACCATGACATCGGAAAACTGAAACGCCCGACCTATTTCATCGAAAATCAGGCAGGCATCAACAGTCATGAACGGCTGACCCCTAATCTATCCGCTACCATTATTTCGGCGCATGTCCGGGATGGGGTGGAACTGGCGCGGTCTCACCGACTTCCGGCGCGTATCTGTGAAATCATCGCGCAGCATCATGGCACCACGATTATTACCTACTTCTATCATCAAGCGTTGGGGGATGGCAGACGCGATCCGATTTTGGAGCAGCATTTCCGCTATGAGGGACCCAAGCCGCGTTCCCGCGAAGCCGTCCTGGTGATGTTGGCGGACACGGTAGAAGCGGCGTCCCGCTGTATTGAAAATCCAACGCCTGCCCGTCTGAGCAGTTTTATCCATGATCTCTTTGAGATGCGCCGCGCCGATGGTCAGTTTGACGAAAGCGATTTGACTTTCCGCGATTTGAATAAAATCAAAGAGGCGTTCACCCGTGTCTTGAGCGCGATCCATCACCAGCGCGTGGATTATACCGAACCGCCTGGACCCAAATCGGAAGCCTATGTCACTCCCGCCAGTTGAAGCCTATCGCGTGGAGATGGCGACGATGCGTTCCGACGGCGCGCCCCTGCGTCTGCCTATCCCTCAGAAAACAATTCGACGCGTGGTTCAGGCAATGCTGCTCGCGTTTCAGATGCCGCCTTGTGAAGTGAGCCTCTGCTTTTGCGATGATACGGTGGTTCAGCATTACAACCTAATTTACCGGGACGTGAACGCGCCCACGGATGTGCTGAGTTTTCCTTTGCAGCGCGTTTCTAAGAAAAACCGGTCATTCTCCAGGCGGTTCCTGCAGGAAAATGAGTGGAGACCGCGAATCCATTTACCAGACTCACAGGTTCCGTTGATGCTGGGCGATGTGCTTGTTTCGTTGGAAACCGCGAAATGTCAAGCCAGGCTTAACCGGGTCCGATTGGAAACGGAACTGTTGACGCTCAGCCTTCATGGGCTTTTACACCTGTTGGGATATGATGATGAATCCGATAATGAACGCTATATCATGAATCAGATTACCGCGCAAACCATGCGTTCCGCTGGCTATCTTATCAGCGATGAGTGGTATTCACGACATTATGATTGAGGAACCTGCAGAAAAAACCACCGAGGAGAACAGTACCCCGCCCCAGCGCAGGAACCCGTTAGACGGTTTCCGATACGCGCTGGAGGGCGTGATCCATGTCGTTCGAACCCAGCGGCATATGCGCTTCCATTTTTTCAGCGTTGTGCTTGTGCTGATGATGGGGCTGCTCTTTGGGCTGGATAAGCGCGAAATGATGGTGCTGTTGTTCACCATTTCATTGGTCTTGATCGCTGAGATGTTCAACTCCGCTATCGAAGCGGTGGTCGATCTTGTGACCCAAGAGTATCACCCGCTTGCTAAATTTGCCAAAGATATCGCCGCGGGCGCGGTGCTGGTGGCAACGGTCAACGCGGTCGTGGTGGCATGGGTCCTGTTCCTGGGTGACCGCCGCTTGGAAGACATTCGCGTCAATCTCCAAAGACCGGCTCCGACATTGACGGTGGGACTCACCTTAGGCACTTTCCTTATCTTTGTTGTCGTCTCATTAGTTAAAGTGTTGACCATGAAAGGCAAAATACGGCTGTTTCATGGCGGCACTGTCAGCGGTCACACCGCGCTGGGATTTTTCTTCGCGGTTGCCGTAATTATGGTCTCAAACAACTTGATGGCAGCGATTTTAGCGATGCTGCTGGCTGCGCTGATTGCTCAGAGCCGCGTGGAGGCGGGCGTGCATACGCTGCGCGAAGTGGTGTTGGGCGCGCTGCTGGGCATCACGCTGGCAGCGGTGATCTATTGGGTTACTCCGCCTGTGTAAAGTGTAACAAGAGACAATGAACTATTCACTTCACTTATGAAAGACTCAGAAACTAATTCGGAACCTCCATCGCGTAAGTCCGCCAAACCCAACCGGCATTGGCTGACCCAGCAGCGATTGGCTCGGTTATGTTTGATCGCGCTGTTCCTCAGCATTTGGCTGGTGTTTGCGCAGCCAGGACAAGACTTGCCCGCAACGGATGGCGATTCACCCTGGAACAGCCTGTGGTTAGTGGCATTTTTGATTGTAGCCAACGCCTTCTTTGCTTGCGCGGAAATGGCTTTGATTTCCCTGCGTCTCAGTTGGGTCAAGTTAATGCTGGAACAGAAACATCGTCTTGCGCCTGCCCTCTTGAAACTGAAGCAGGAACCAACACGTTTCCTTTCCACTGTGCAGGTGGGAGTGACCTTGTTGGGCTTCTTGGCATCGGCGGTGGCAGCCACCAGTTTAGCCGCCACTTTTGACCGGGCATTGGAACCCTTAGAGCAGCGTCTCGGTTTTGTGATACCCTACAGTTTTAGCGTTGTGTTGATCACAACGCTGACCGCTTTAGCGAGCATTATCTTCGGCGAGATAGTTCCCAAGAGCATCGCGGTGGCTTATCCTGAGCGGGTCGCGTTGATTATCGCTGCCCCGATGACTTTCTTAGACAAACTATTATCGCCTCTGGTCTGGTTCGTGAATCTTTGTACCCGATTGGCTTTGCGTCCCTTCGGCGTACAGGTCCAACACTCCTCGCCGATAGTGAGCGAAGAGGAGTTGAAAATATTAGTAGAAGCCAGCGAAGAGCAAGGCGTCATCGACGAAGATGAAAAGGATATGATTCACTCCATATTCGAGTTCACGGATACCATCGCTCGCGAAGTGATGACCCCGCGGGTCGATATGCGTTGTGTGGATATCAACGCGACTCCAATGGAGTTAGTCGCCTTAGTGCGGCAGACGGGGCATTCCCGAATCCCGGTTTATGAAGGCACAGTCGATAACATTATCGGCGTGGTGCATGTGAAAGATATGCTTCGGATTTGCGAGGGTAGAACGCAGTTTCATTTGCGCGAAGTGATGAGACCGGTCTATTTTGTGCCAGAAAACAAAAAGGTGAGCGAATTATTGGAAGAGTTCCGGCGGCAGCGCGTGCATATGGCATTGGTTCAGGATGAGTATGGCGGCACAGCAGGGTTGGTCACGCTGGAAGACTTGGTCGAAGAGATTGTGGGCGAGATTCAAGATGAGTATGATGCCGAATTCATTTCGCCTGTGATTGAGCAGGAAGACGGCTCTTATCTGGTGGATGCGCGTCTTCATCTGGATGATGTGAACGACTTCTTGGATACCCAACTCGCTTCGGAAGAATTTGACACTTTGGGCGGTTATGTGTTTGGCTTAGTGGGGCATCAAACGCAGGTTGGCGAAGTGATAAAAGATGAATCTTGGAAGTTTACCGTCCATGAATTGGAGGGACACCGCATCCGTACGGTGCGCATGGAGAGGGTATCCCCCGTTTCGGAAATGGAAGACGACTTAGCGGTGGGCGATGGATAATATGTTTTCAGGTAAACTAACCTTAGAGAGGTGATGATGAGTGTCTCAAACCATTGAAGCGATTTACGAAAATGGAGTTCTGCGCCCTTTAGAACCTTTGAGCGGGCTGGGAGAGCATGCGCGTCTTTTGATCACGATAGAGCCTGTCGACTTAGGGACACATCCACTTGAGTCTGTCATTGGAATCTTGCCTGATGAAGATGCGCAGGAAATGCAAGCCATTGTAGAACGAGAATTCGAGAGGGTGAATCTGGATAAATGGTGATCATTTAGCGCTCGACACGATACGCATTTCAATTGGGTTAAAGGCGTTGTTGTCACTGAATTGTCATAAAGTGGGAATTGTTTGAAACCCACCTTATGACCATCGACTCATCTCCGAACCAACTGCCGCTCGATGGGCATCCAGTCATAGATCAAGAAATTCTTCCCCCGACTATTCATGGCGATCAACATCCCTTGCTTGAATCGAGGTGTCGCATGGGCAGGAGAAACGATCTCGATGCCGTCAGTTGAGTCCGCGCCGTTCGTTAGGACCGCCAGCAGGCGATGAGCATGCGGTTTGCCGGGACTGCCTTCCCGCGTGTAAACGTGATAGCGGCTGCCGTTGTCTATCTGCTCCGTGATTACCAAGTAACCGCGTCCCTTCGGTTTTTGATAAATCGCGATCCCCTCATGATCGCCCTGAAAACCTTGGGTTGCCAGCGTTGCTAACTCTTTACTGTTTTTCATGGCGGGATCAGCATAGTACTTCCTAACACCAAATCCTTCATCCGAGTAGTAGACATAGCCCAATTCATCGTCCACAGCGACTGCCTCGATCTCATTTCCGCCATTAAATGCGCCAAACCGACGAACCTCCACTGCTTTCACTTTGCCTTTGCCGTTATCCATCAAGCGGTACTGCCCCAAATAGCGTCCCGAATCGCCTGTTTTGCGCGAAACAATCGCAAAAATCGCGCCATCCTTGGGTCGCTTATAGAGCGCGATACCCATCGGCTGAGAAGCGTCGCCCGTTTCATTTTGGAACACGCGCAGACCGGGTAAATCAGAGACATCCACTAGTCCGCTGCCATCCGGTTTGATCATAAAGACGCGCAAACGCCTTTGCAATCTTTCGGTGACAACCGCAATGTCCACCGGCTTTCCGCGCAGTTTCAAGCCATACTCCACATCCACATTGTTCGGGCGGTCGATATTGGCAATCGTCTGCTTAATTTTGCCTTGCGCATCGAACACGACGAGCGCGCCTTGCGGGGCGGCTGTTTTGTTGGTTCCTAAAATCAAGCTTTTTGAGGGCTGGGTTCTATGATACCAAAAAGCGGGGTCATCGGCATCTTCGCCCACCGCTTGGGTAGCCAAAGCGGGTTTCAGGGGAATGGAGGGTGTGTTGGCAGGTGGCTGCCCAAAAAACAGACTCATCAAACCCAAACAAAGCAACTCGCGTTTCATCTTCTATCTTGCTCCTCTCTCGCCAAAATTTTACCTGCCGGTTGTGTAGTGAAAAGGACTGAACGCGAACTCAGCGCATCCAGCCCTTTCCTATGCGTCACACACCAGTCAAGAGATATTAACTGCCAAAGTTAAACAGCACAACCAGCAGATCGGCATCGTTGATCTGCCCATCAAACGTCAAGTCTTCCGCCGGATAGCACCCCAGAGTTACGGAGCCTCCAAAGCGGAACAGCACCGCCAAAAGGTCGGTGTCATTGACTTGACCATCGCCATTCACATCGCCGACTTTTGCGGGACCGTATCCTGGATTTTGGTTGCCGGGAGTCAAGCGGTCAAAGCCTTCGGGCATCGTGCCTTCTAATGCGCGATTGGTGGCATTCATGCAGAAAGGACCGTTGTTGTCATTGGGGGGATTGCAGCGTCCCCAGTCTGCAGCAGCCCAAACACCTGCGCCATGACGAACAAACGCATCCGGCTCCCAGAACCCGTCACTCTGAGCACGTCGCGAGGTGGATACTTCTGTGCCATTCAATTGAGCGGTATACTGTTGATCCGTGATACCAGGGAAGATGCTGTCGCCATCAATCCAGCCAGCGGAGTCGTAAGCAAAATCCCATAAAGGATTGTCGATGACCCCATCATCGTTCAGGTCGATATCGTCGCCAGGTTGACCTCTGAAGCCGCAAACCACCGCCACCGTGTAGCTGTCGTTGCCCATGCCCGCAGGCGTGAATGCTTCATTGATTGTCACGACCGTTGTCGCAGTATCTGGCGCGGGCTGCAATATTGCGGCGCCGTCCCGAATTAATAACAGCCCATTGCCCCCTGAACTGTAACTTGACAAATTGATCGCCCAGTGAATGTTGCCAGGATTGAATTCGCCATCGCCGTCAATCCCGATGACCCACACGTTGGTTAAGGGCATATTGGGTTGATGGGTGCGAATTTCCACATACTCGCGTCCGATATCAGGAGAACCGGGGGGATTGATCATAAACTCGGAAAGAATGATTTGCGCCTGTGCCGCGCCCATCGCAAAGCAGAACGCGCCTGCTAAAAGTCCATATTTCATCAGTAAAAACCTCCTTTGTTTTTCAGGATTGAGCGAGCGGATAACCATAAACAGGTATTCCGACTCAACCGGCAAAAAATTACCTGCCACCGTGTTAAGAAGAGATTAAGAAGTCTATTCTTAACGATAATTTAACACCTTCTTAACATCGGGATGGGTAATTTTTATTGCGACAGGAGGTCGAACCTATGCATACAAAAAGGGCATTTACGCTTATTGAGCTATTAGTGGTCATTGCTATTATCGCCATTCTGGCAGCTATATTGTTCCCCGTGTTTGCGCAAGCGCGCGACAAGGCGCGTCAATCGGTCTGCTTATCCAATATGAAGCAGATTGGGACGGCAACTATGATGTATGTACAAGATTATGATGAGCAGTTTTTCGCGCATGCGCCGGTGGGAGTTCCCGCGCGCACTTGGCAGGAAGATTGGTGGATGTACCTTTTGATCCCTTACACCAAGATGAACCCGCAGGAAGCCGCCAAGGTGGGAAGAGATAATTTTTTCTCCTGTCCCAGTAATCCCGTTGTGATTGAGGTCTCAGGCAGTTTCCCCCGTCCAGAGTGGGGATTGCGCCTTACGCCGCGCCGCACCTATGAGTTTGCCACCAGTTATGCCGTTTCCGAACATATTTTGAAGGCTCCTTACTATGCATCTTGGGATGAGCCTGCCGATTCGTTGTTCCTTTTGGAAGTGGTTGAAAAAGGCGGAACCGGCACCGGTGTATTTGGCGATACCGATATCGACTGCACCCAAACCAATGAGATCTATCAAGGGCATAGCGGCGGCTTGAATATCACTTATGTGGACGGTCACGTGAAGTGGAGCAAGCCTTCTTATCGCGGAACTTATCAAGATTCCACGCGCATTCCGCAAATTTGGGTCTTTCCAGGCTACTGCCGCGGTGGCGATAACGCGCCTTGTGGGCATTGGTCTCCCCAAGCCAACGACCCATGCAATTAAATATTGGAAGAAATAAGAGGGGCGGGTTTGGCCCCTCTTTCTCTCAGAACACAAATCGACCTTTTGTCCACTCCAACAGTTCAAGAACGGCTGCGAAGTTTTCTTCCGCAGTGGGTCTAATTTGGTCAGCAGGCAGTAAAAAGCCAAATTGTCCTTCATCCCTCAGTTCGATACAAAAAGAGAGAACCCGGTGAACCCCATAAACCCAATCCAGAATTGCGCCTGCCGCGGGGTAGATCGTGGTATAGACTGGACCGGGCGTATAATTCATCCCATGCACCCCTTCGATAGCCAAACGCATCTGATTGCCGACGGCTGAAAAGGTAGGATCGCTGACAGTCAGTGTGCTGGTATAACTCCAGGGCCAGAGAATGAGCTGGGAATAACTATGAAAGTCGATATGCGCTCTTAGGTTTGGCAGAGACGCCATTAATTGCGCGAGCCTGCGGGTCTCCACTTCGGACATCGGCGAGGGCCCCCGGTAGGTTTCTGAGTAGACATTGTTGCTGGAGCCTTGACCGCCCCACTCGTAGCCCCAGTTTCGGTTCAGATCGACTCCATAAGCGGGACCGTTTTGGAAATTGCCTAAGTAGCGGCGGTTTTTGCGCCATAAGCGGTTATTGGTCCAGGTGAAAACATAGCCGTCTGGATTGACAACCGGCACAATATAAACCTCTAATCGCCCCAACAAGTCGGTGATCTGGGTATTCGAGCCGTAAAGCCCTGCCAGTTGATAGGCGATATAAAGGTTTGTGCTGACCGTCACCCACTCCCGGGCATGTTGACAGCCGTTGAACAGCACCGCTGGACGGTTCGAGTAGAGCCGCTGCTGGCGGACGCCGCGGGTGATGCGTAATCCATAGATAGGGCGCCCTGCTGTGGAGGTCCCAATGAGGAACATCTCCACTAAGTTAGGATACTGTCTTTGCAGGTTTCTCATCGCCAAGATCACTTGGTCGTAATTTTGGTACTGGGAAAACAGGTCGCCTTGGATTTGAAAATCGCTTTCTTGGGACTGGATGACTGCGCCAACGTCCGAAATCAAGACACGAATGGGAAGGCGCATAGACCGCACCATTGCCTGTTCTTTGGGCGACAGACACACATCGATATCGCCCAGCCCCACTTCGTGGCTCCAGACATCTTGAACCTTCTTCAGGAGTGTATCCAACTGCGCTTTCGTTTTAACCGTGACGCGCCACACCTGCCAGCCGCTGTAATCGCTTTTTTGCGCCTGCGCGCAAACGAACAGCATCAACAAACCGAATAGCCCGATCCATTTTTTCATGATAACCATCACCTCTCTTCCAGCAACCCTCATGCCAAACGCCACGAATGTTTTTGCATGGAGTCTTCTTCCTATTCTTCACAAAGGGGCTTAATCCCTCTTTTTGAAGCAGGAGAAAAGGGTAAACTTCAATAAAATTAAAGTGATAATTGGGTCTTTCTAAATACCCAATTAGGGAGGCATCATGAAGAAAACGGTAATTTTTGGACGCGAATTGGCGTTAGCTGCCTTGAGCCTTTGTCTGATGGGTCAATCAATCCCTGATGCGAACGCAAACAGTCTTGGGCAGGGGGAAGAGGAGATTCTGTTTTCAGGAATCGGTCCTCATAAACGCGCAGTGAACATCAAGCCGGGAAAAGCAAAACAGTTTTTTGACCAAGGTCTGAACTTCTATTACGCTTTCAATCATGGCGAAGCGAAGCGATCGTTTCGGGCTGCCACACGCCATGACCCGCAAAGTGCGATGGCTTGGTGGGGGCTTGCTTTGGCGAATGGTCCCCATATCAACAACCCGGAAGTCGCCCCCGAAGAGGAACAAGAAGCGGTTGATGCGCTGAAGAAGGCAATGGCATTGATCCGGACAGCGCGCCCCGTGGATCAGGCGTTGATACGAGCCTGTAGGGCGCGTTACCAGTTCCCTCAACCCTCCGACCGAACACCGCTGAATCGCGCCTATGCGGAGGCGATGCGCCGGGTTTGGAAACAGTATCCGAACGATGACGATGTGGGAGCGTTGTTTGCGGAAGCGATGATGAACTTGCGTCCTTGGGATTTATGGACGAAAAATTACAAGCCCCAACCGGGAACGTTAGAAGTGGTGGCGACTTTGGAGCGGGTGATGAAATTGAATCCTAAAAACCCGATGGGGCTTCATCTCTATATCCATGCGGTGGAGGCGTCGGATAAGCCGGAGCGCGCGCGAGTCGCCGCAGACCGTTTGCGAGATTTGCAGCCCGCCTTGGGGCATAACGTGCATATGCCTTCGCATATCGACGTGCTGGTGGGGGATTGGCGAAAAGCGATGGTTGCCAATCAGAAGGCAATTGCGGTGGACCGGAACTATCGCGCCCGCCGCCCGAACCAGACGATCTATCGCGTTTATATCGCTCACAATCATCATATGTTGGCGTTCGCGGCGATGATGATTGGAAGGCGCGACGAAGCAGTACGAACGCTGGATACAATGGTTGCGGAAATCCCAGAAGAGTTCCAAGCAGCGGCTGCGCCGTTTGTGGATGGTTTTTTCGCGATGCCCATCGAGGTGCGAAAACGATTCGGGATGTGGGACGAAGTGTTGGCAATGCCCGATTTACCAGAACGTTTCCCGATGGCTCGCGCTCAACGTTATGCCGCGCGCAGCGTTTCCTATGCCGCGAAGGGGATGCCCGCAGAAGCGCGTCAGGAACAAGCCCATTTCTATGAAGCGCGAAAGCATGTGCCGGAAGACCTTTTGTTTGGACAAAGCGCGGCGCGCAACATTCTCAAGGTGGCTCATCATTTGATGAATGGCGAAATTCTGATTGCGGAGGGCGATGAAGAAGGCGCGGTTCGCGAGTTGAAGAAAGCGGTTGCGGCAGAAGATCAACTGAATTACTCGGAGCCGCCCGATTGGATTCAGCCCGCGCGACATACTCTGGGCGCGCTGCTTCTGAAAATGGGACGCTATCAGGAGGCGGAGGCGGTTTATCGCGCGGATTTGAAGAAACTACCCCAAAACGGATGGGCGTTGTATGGCTTATCAGAGAGCTTGAAAGGGCAGGGTAAATCTGCGCAAGCGGCAGAAACCCGTCGCCAGTTCGAGAAGGTGTGGGCGGGCGCAGATTTACCCATCACCTCTTCCTGCTTATGCATTCCCAATACAGGGAAGGCGCAGGCTCGATAGTTAAGGGGACGGCGGATCTAAGTGGGAGCAGGCAGGCTTAAAGCAGTTTCGATTTTCCATTCCAATAAATCAGAGCCAAATCGCCTGCAGTAGTCAATGATTGCGCGGTATTTGTGTTTTTTTGCCAATACCGTAACAGCCAGAGCGCCTGCTCCCACTTGCCTGATCTGAGAATTTTTTAGGCAGGTAAATAATCTTGGCTCCCGTCTGTTTAATGACCTGGATTAAGTAGGAATTTTTCAACTGAGCCCGATCCAATGTGAGGATGATATAGCCGCGTTGAGCGTAGATGGGTATCCACTGTTCATCAGGAAATCCTTGTTCAGGCTTCCCATGAATAGACTCCGCTGCGCCCACGCCTAACAGCCTGAGAATACGCATCAGCACAGGCGATAGATTCTCATCCGCTAAAAATTTTAAGCTACTTTTCGCCATTTCTCTTCAAACTTTATCGCTTGCTCAACGGCTTCTATAGGTACTTCGTACCAGTTTGCAACCGCCTCAACATCGCCATTTTCTGCTTGGTAGAGTTGATAAAGTACATCTGTTCTTGTGCCTGAACGAGTCTCTATCGGCGCGCCGAAGGATCGCTTTGGATCAAGCACAATCAATTTATCCATTCCAAGCGGATACCAGGCAGAAGCAAGCCCATTTTCGTCGAAATCAAAATTTTTGAAGAAATCACGCGCAAATTCAAAAACTTGCTGCTTTTCTAATACCGTTTGAAGCTCTTGCTTGTGAATCAGCCTGCCATCTATTTCCGCCAATTTGTTGAGGGCGAAAGGATATGGGGTATTCCATTCTTCGCGAAGAATGCGTGCGGCGTTGCGCACCTCTGGAAGCGTTACATTCGCCTTTCGGAATTCGCGCACAAAATAAAGTTCAATCAGATCATGAAATGTCAGTAGGCGGGACATGGTCTCTGCGCGTTCGATCACAGGTCCAGACTGCTTCTGTTCACCATGCCTTCTATAAACATAACCCTCCGCCCAGCGCGCTAAGGTTTGGGGGGCGACTTGGAGCAGGCGCGCCGCCTCGGCAATCGTGTAGATGCCAGTGCCGAGACCGGGCTTGGTTGATTGTTGAGGCTTTAATTTAGAGACAGTTCCCATGGGTATGCAATCCTCTTACTAATGAATAGTATACCTTTGCATAAGCCCAAAAATGGACAATCATTGGAATACGCCTTGACAAAACAGACCTAAATCATGGATAATATTCCATCACTATATGAAACAGGAGGTTTCGTACAATGTGGAAGGAGTTCAAAGAGTTCGCTATCAAAGGAAGCGTGATTGACCTGGCAGTGGGCGTCATTATCGGCGGCGTGTTCGGGAAATTCGTTTCGTCACTGGTAGAAGATGTCTTAATGCCGCCTTTGGGATTGCTGATTGGAAAAGTCGATTTCAGCAATCTGTTCATCAACCTTTCTGGTGGAGAGTATGCTTCGTTGGATGCCGCCAAAAAAGCGGGCGCTGCCACGATCAACTACGGTATGTTCTTAAATAACTTGATCGGCTTTTTGATCACCGCGTTCGCTATTTTCTTGGTTGTAAAAGCCATCAACCGGTTGCGCCGGGAGGGAGAGGACAAAGCAGCAGAAGCCCCGCCCGCGCCGCCAGAGCCGACAGGCGAGGAGAAACTACTCACAGAGATTCGCGATCTGTTGAAAGTTAGAAATTAAGTAGAATCCGAATCTATTGGTCCGTTCACGGCTTCGCATTGAAGCCAATTGAAAGAGCCTATATCTCGTGGATTCCCGCGTTCGCGGGAATG
>JAHCHP010000026.1 GCA_026129765.1 Fimbriimonadia bacterium
ACGCACGAATTCGCCCGGCTCGGCAAAGTCGCGCTCCCCAATGGTCACCTGACCATCGGTTCCGCCCGGGTCTTGCGCGTACGCGCCTGACACCATGAATAGGCATAATGCGGATACTAAGATCCAACCGCTTTTCATACACCGCCTCCTCTCTATATTATAACCTATTGAGAGGAGAGGTTGGTTTTCTTTAGTGTGTATTAAGCATGGTTAAGTGGATAATCTACAAAAAATCCCTATGAAAAGGCAGCTTGATTCAGATCGCTATCCGATGAAATAAACTCTAAAGGAACACTTCCTTGTGAAATTAGTCTCTGTTGAACCCAACAAGCACTGGCGAGTTGAACTGCATCATATGCCCTAAGCCCATAGGCTTCAGCAATCTGCATGGCTCTATCTATAACTTCATCGGTTGTTAGAATAACTTCATAGTGATGAAACCAATCTTGTCGAAACGCATGAACCGCTTGCTTTGCCGCTTGAACATCTATTGAACCTTGCCGCACACGTTGCGTCAAAGCAGAGACAATTTCGACACCAGTAATAAGCGAAACGAAGAGAATGTGAATGTTCTGAACGTCTGTCAGGTTCTGTACCCACTCACTCCCCACTTCTTGTGCATATTGCTTTAGTAATGCGCTGCTGTCCAGATAATAGACTGCCATCAGCGACGCTCCTTGAGAATTGTGTCGGAAAGAGGCTCGTCTTTCACGTGAATAGGTTGGAAATCAGGTCTTAAGGGCGCAGGTTGAGTTGGAGAGCGCAAACCGCCCTCTGCTCGCATTTGTTGTAGAGCAGCCTGTAGGGAAGAGGCTGCCTTTTCTTGCGCGATTTCATGCAAGAGCTAATCCATATCGATTCCACTTTCGCGCGCTCTTTGCATCAATTGCTCGTATAAATCTTCAGGCAGTTCAATCATAACTCCCAATACTTTTCACCTATGGGAATATACCATAAACCCTTTTCGCCGACAGAGATCACACCCTCCTCTGAACCTGTCAAAAGCGCGGGCAGGAGTTTCAGGGCGCGCGGCGAATAGTAAAAGGCGTATGAAACTAATAATCGCAGTATGCCGTCTTTGCGCTTTAATGGCGATATTCACTGTGAGCGCGCAAGGGCAGGAGTTTCGCGGGTTTTGGGTGGACGGTTTCAACGCCGGATTCCGGACAACCCAAGAGGTGGATACGTTGCTCCAGCGCGTGCGAGCCGCCAATATGAATGCCGTCATTGTGCAAATGCGCAAGAGGGGCGATGCCCATTATCCTTCGGCTTATGAGCCGCCTGCCACCAATCAAGACCCCAATTTTGATGCATTAGCCTATTTAATTGACCGGGCGCATAACGGTAACCCCCGAATCGAGGTGCATGTCTGGATGAACTCGCATACGATCCATCCGAACGCAACGCCTCCCAGCGATCCGCGCCACTTTATGAACCGTTTTCCTGAAGCTTTGACCCAAAACAATGCGGGCAGCCAAATCACCGATGTCGGTTATGGCGTGGATTGGGGACATCCGATAGCCAACGATTTCACCTTTCGCGTGATGATGGATGTTTTACGCCGGTACGATGTGGATGGATTGCATTACGACTATATCCGCTACACGGGCAACACCTGGGGCTACAATCCGACCAGCGTGGCGCGTTTTAATCAATTTTATAACCGCTCAGGCGTGCCGACCCCCACCGACAATCAGTGGAGACAATGGCGGCGCGACCAGGTCACGACCCTGGTGCGTAAGGTCTATCTGCATACGATGGCTGTCAAGCCTCATGTGAAGATCAGCGGCGCTTTGATCACTTGGGGCAACGGTCCCACCAGCGACAGCGCATGGCTCAGTTCATCCGCGTATAGCTCTGTTTTTCAGGATTGGCGGGGCTGGATGCAAGAGGGTATTTTGGATTTAGCGATTCCGATGTGCTACTATAACCAAAATACCTATCCCACCTATTACCAGAACTGGATCAATTTCACAAAGGACCGGCAGTATGGGCGGCACGCGGTGATCGGTATTGGTAACTATCTGAACACAATTGCCAACACACATACGCAAATCGACAGGGCAAGGGACGCGACCAGTAGCGGCAATCGCGCCAAGGGGATCAATTTCTTTTCTTACGCGGCGACCGACTCGCAGAACGGACAGACCGTCTACTACAATCAAAATTTCTATAACGCGCTGAACCAAAAATTCCCAACCCCTGCTCCTATGCCTGCCATGCCCTGGAAAACCAACCCAACGACAGGGCATTTGAAGGGCGTTGCCATCAAAGCGTCGGATATGAGTTGGGTGGATGGAGCGGTGGTTGCGCTGACGCGCCCCGGTTTCACAACCCGGACGACTTATACCGATGGAACCGGTTTCTATGGCTATGCTGATTTACCGTCCGGTTCTTACTCGGTGACAATCAGCAACTCACTGGGGACTTTGCGCGTGGACAATGTGCAGGTAACCGCAGGGCAGGTATCCACTGTCAACTTTGCGATGGGAAACACCGGCGCAACGATTCTCACCAGCGCGAACGCTGCAAAGAATCTGCCAATTGGCTCCGATGTACTGCTGATGAATCAAGTGGTGACGGCAGGTACGAATGAGTTTCAAGGGCGGTTCTATACGCAAGATCAAAACAGAGCTGGCGGGATTGGCGTGGTGATGCCCAACCCTTCACTGCCTTGGATCACAGGCGATTTAGTGGCAGCGCGAGGTGTCTTGGGTTATGATGAAAATGGGGAACTGTCGTTGTTAAACGCCTCCGTTCAAATGTTAGGCATTACGGCTTCGCCTCGACCGTTCGCCAGTACCGCGCAAGAATGGGTGGCTCCGAAGTAAGGGAGGATATGAGTTCCAGAGCAATTTTAATTGGCAAGTTTTGCACCCTAATAGGGTTCCCCTTGCTTGCAGGGGGAACCTTACGGAGGGGGTTAAGAGATAGATAATCATTATGGGACAAGAATATCAGTTCAGAAATCTAAACCCAATTGCAGTCGAGCGCGCCAGACACTTGCGTAAAATCATGGGGCAAGCCGAAAAGCGTTTATAGGCAAGGCTGAGACGCGATAATGTCGGTTTCAGAGTTCGTCGTCAAGTTGCTGTAGGTCCCTATTATGGACCATCGCTCTTTATGAGGATATAGATACAGTGCTTGAGCAAATTAATCATGTGTGCGCTATTCGTGTATCTGAAAAGATGGAAGGTGTTAATCGATAAGGCTATAAAAGCAATCACCCCCTTCCCAGCCTTCCCCTGCAAGCAAGGGGAAGGAGAGAGGCATTTATCTGCGGGAAACGCTTTAGTAGGGTGTAATTCGGTATGGAAGAATGGAAAGAATGATGAAAATGAAATGGCAATTAATACTTGGGTTAGTCATACTAATGGGGATTGTTTTATCAGTCCTCGCATCCCAGGCACAGACGACGATCACGCTGACGCCCAAGGAGGGCGAGGCGCAGGGGATTCCTGTTGTTCGTTTGAGTGAATTGCCGATAGGGACTTTAGCGCAGGTGGTGGGGCGCGTGGTCAGCCGGGGAACCGACTATTTCTATCTGGATGACGGCTCCCTGTTGCAGGACAGCACCGGCGCAGTGGGTTTGCGCGTGACCTTGAAGGGCTTGGCGCAGGGGAATGTGATCCCGCTGCCTGCAATGGGCGCGACTTTGCGCGTGACGGGGATTCTTTCCCGCGAGCGCGACACCCAAGGGCGGTTCTATACTGTGCTACGCCCGCGAAGAGCCTCCGATATCACCGCTTCGCCGATGCAGCGGCAATATGCCAGTCCGACCTTTCCCAGGGATCGGTGGTACGAGTTTTCGCTGCCTGCCGAACCCGTTAACCCTGCGCCTGCCGCGCTGTTCAACCAGTTTCCTTTGGATAACCGTTTGAACCGTTGGAGCCGGGTGATGCAGCGGTGGGGCGTTTATCAGGCGCAAAACGAATCGGCGTTTGGTGGTTTGCTTGCTTTGGAGGGCTATCGGCTGAGGTCGGATGCGCCCCGGTCGGTGTTAATAACAGGCTATTTGCCGGACCCAGGCGCAGACCGCTTGGTGCGATTTCCGCGTCCGGGCGCGCACCTGTTCGGCAGCAGCCTGCCGGACCCGGTGCTGTGGAACCGCTGCCTTATCAGCGATGGCATCGAGATGTTGACGATAGCCCAAGCAGCGCAGCGGGGCTGGATCGATCCTGTTTTGCGCTATTTGAATGGGACGGTTTATTGGACAATTGCACCCGATGACACCGGAGATGACGACTCGCTGAGACCATGGCGCGCCTACTGGATAACGACTTACCGCCCAAACCTGCGGTTGATTATTCCTACGCAGAACTAAAATCATGATGGATCGCTGGCTGTTGAAAGGGGGCTGGGTTGCAGACCCAGAGATGGGTTGGAATGGCAGGATGGATGCGCGCGTTCAAGAGGGACGTATCGTGGAAATCGGCGAGCATCTGATGCCGGAGTTGGGCGAAACAGTTATTGATTGCGAGGGATTATGGGTTCTGCCGGGCTTAATTGATGTGCATGTCCACCTGCGCGAACCGGGGCAAGCCTACAAAGAGGATTTGGAGACGGGCGGACATGCGGCGGCGGCGGGCGGATTTACCCATGTCTGCTGTATGCCCAACACTCGCCCCGCCTTGGATAGCCCTGCCCTTCTTCGGGAGATCGCGCGCCGGGCAGAGCAGGTTTCGCCAAGTCGTGTTTCGGTGGTGGCAGCGTTGACGGTAGGGATGGAAGGCGAGCAGCTTTGCGACTATAACGCGCTCCAGGCAGCGGGCGCGGTCGCTTTTAGCGATGATGCTTTCCCCATACAATCGGCAGCGGTCATGCGGCGGGCTATGCGTTGGTGCGCTGAATTGAAGATGCCGGTTGTGACCCACTGCGAAGACCAGTCGTTGACAGAAAGCGGTAGCATGAACGAGGGAATCGTCAGCGCGATGATGGGCGTGAAAGGGATGCCTGCGGTGGCGGAAGATCTTCAGATCGCGCGCAATGGATTGCTGGCGATGGAGTTGGGATGCCGGCTGCATGTGCAGCATCTTTCCACCGCGATGGGATTGCGGCTGATCCAGTTTTTCCGGTCGTTGGAAAATGCGCTGAGTGGGGAACCCATCGCCGAGCGAACCCATGCCTATCGAGTGCCGCTGATCTCTTGTGAAGCGTCGCCCCATCATCTGCTGTTGACAGATCAAGCCTGCGACCAGTTCCGAACTGAAGCGAAGATGAATCCGCCCCTGCGAACGGAGGAGGACCGCCGATTTTTATCAGATCATTTGCTGACCGATATCGATTGTGTGGCGACCGACCATGCGCCCCATGCTGCTTTTGAAAAAGAGCGCGCTTTTGGCGATGCGCCACTGGGGATTGTGGGCTTAGAAACGGCTTTGGGTTGCATTTTGACCTGGGGACTTCAGCGCAACCAACCGCTGAACGCGCTGCAAGTAGCGCGTTTAATGAGCCAGCAGCCTGCGCGCTTGTTTCATCTGCCGGGAGGGACTCTCAAACCGGGCAACCCAGCGGATATAACCCTTATAAACCCGCAAGCGACTTGGAAGGTTCAGCCGGAGCAGTTCCGGACTAAAGGCAGAAGCACGCCCTTCGCCGGATGGGAATTAACGGGGCAGACGGTCGCGACGTTTGTGGGAGGCAGACGAGTTTATGAGCGCGCATGAGGTTTGGATCCGTGAAGTGGTGTCGGAGCATGACCCCGCGTTTGAAGTCGCTCTACAGATATATGAGGCGAGTTTCCCGCCCAGCGAAAAGATCAGCGCGCAGGTCTTCGCGAACGCGCTGAACCGCAGAGCCACCGGTCATGAGCCTTTTTCTGCCAATGCGCGAATGTTGACAGCCTTGAAAGTGAACGAACCGGTGGGGTTCGCTTACTTTCGCTATTTCTATTGCCATCTAAAAGAGCAGCCGTTTCATCTGGGCTATTTACTCTATATGGCGGTTGCCGAGTCCCAACGCGGGGGCGGGATAGGGCAGCATATTTATCACTCGGTCCTGGCTGCGTTGAAAGCAGATGCGGCTTACCGGGGCGGCGAATTGAGCGGGTTGATTTTTGAGGTGGAGCGCCCCGAATTAGCCGAAGATGCGGAAAGCCAGCGCAATACACTTCGCCGAATCCAATTTTATGAGCGGTTGGGGGCGCGCGTTTTGCAGGGAATTGCGTATGTTCAGCCCGCGTTGGGCGAAGAATTGCTGCCTGTTCCCATGCATTTGATGTATCATCCCCAAAGCGAGGATGCAGATGATAAAACACTCTGCGGGCTGTTTTATGATTGTGTGTTTGGATTTGGCGAGGATCATCCTTTAGTGCTTGGCGCGGTGAATCCCTAACAGCGCATTCTGCACATAGGGGTGGTTGGGCGGTAATCCAAACTCCTGCGAGTAGAATTGTTCGATGATCGCTTCTTCGCTTAGCCCCGGTTCGTCCTGAATCCACATCAAATTCAGAGGAATCGGATTTTGATCCTCCGTTAGCGCGGGTTGAACATAGGTCGGTGTGATGAGCCTTGCGCCCAAAGATTCGTACCATCGAACGCGCCGCGTCCGCAACGCCAAATCGTCCGCATCGACCGCATCCTCCTCGCGCTCCACCTCCAACACACAGCCGTAGAACGGTCTTTGGACATAGCGCGCATCTAACCGCAGGCGGTCTATCGAGCATTGAAACAGGAATCGCCCTAAGCCCGCTCCGCGCTCGGCGGGATGAGTAGCGAGGTACACCGGATACCCCATGCTTGCCTCATTGAAAAACTCGATAAATGAGAACCCTACCGGCGCGCCTTCGCGTTCCAGGCAGAGCATATGGCGCATAATCGCCTGATTCGGAGCCGACTGGTTGGTGGGTTTGAGCCACTCCCGCAACCGGTCGGTTGGTTCCCGTTCATCTTTGGGGAAGGCTTCCCGGTAGAGCGCGATTAAGACAGGAAACGCGGGATCCTTCGGTGTCAGAATTTCTCGAACACGTATGCTGCTGGGCAAAGAAGGGGGCGTTTTCATGAGAGCCATATCTCCTCTGCATGGCTGCGAACCACATGCTCCACCGCTTGTTGATACTCATTCGAGCCGATGTCCTCTTCCGTTACGTTGCGCGGAAACAGCGCGGACTGCAGTTCTTCACGGTTCGCTTGCTGGAGCATCGACTCCAACAACTCACTCGAGTGTTGGGTTTTAAGCGCGCCTAAACGAATCCAATATTCTTGGAGCGCGCTCGCTCGTTCGACTGCCTCTTGGCGTTCACCGCTAAACCACACGCTCAGCAGCCGGTCAACATATCGCGAAGTCATTTCCGCATAAAGCGACTGCGTATAAGGGTCGGGCGCTTTGGGACAGCCGTGAAAAGCGTAGCTGAAAAAGACCGATTGGCGGTAGTTTTCAAAGGCGGAATCACGTTTGCCTTCTTGCATATCCGCATCGCCCCGGACCCGGTAGACATTCGCGAGCAGCTCATAATTCAGATCGCTGTACGCGCCCGGTATCTCGCTGAGACGGCATGGCAGTTTTAGGCGTTTTTTGCGTCGTAATTCGCGTGTGGTCAATTCCAGCGCGTCTTGACATGCCGCGCGCGCTTTATCCCATTCCCGCTGGTCTAAGTAAAGACCACTCAAGAAATAACGCATCCAGCCCTTGTCGTTTTCGTCGGCAGTGTGCTGATACGCCTCTTGATACCTTTGTTCCGCGGGTTCTGGCTGCTTAAGAAAACGATAGGCGTCACCCAGATAATTCGCGGTTAAGGCGCGTATCAGCGTTTGAGTTTCTGAGTTTTCGTCTAAAGGATCCAAACCGCAGAGAGAGCGGATGGCGATTAAATGCTCCCGAACCAGGTTCCAAGTGTCAGACGAAACCGCGCGTTTTTGTTCATCGGGACCAATGGGATAAAGCCTGTAGAACTCTTTGAGATGATGCGCGAAGGAGAGGGCTTCCTCATCCAGGTTGAGCGCGCTAAAACAGTTCAGCAATTCGTCGCAATAAGGATACTTGAGATACCATCCCCACCAATAAAACGCCGCAAAGAACTCGCTGGCAAACTCGATACGGGCATGGCGCGGGTTTTCAGCGCGGAACAGGTGGTACAGCCACTCCGTGACATTGAGCTGGCGAAGCGGGTTTTCCAAACCGTACCAGCGCAAGTAGGGTGTTTCGGCATCGCGTTTTTGTTCCAATGTTTCTATCTCTTTTCGAAAATAGTTGCGCGCTTTCGTGTGCCATTCTTGGCGGTCTAAGTCGCTGTCGATATTGGCATACAAAATCTCCTGAACGGTATCTTGCAGGCGGTAGGCGCGCTTTTTATTCGCGATGACACAGGGTTCTATGAACTCGTAGTTGAGCAGGTGTTCAAAATCGTCTTGGAACGTCCCATGGGGATTACCCATCACGGCGCGAAGCAGTTCTTTAGTAAACCAGCGCATGGTGGAAATCGCGCGCAGGATGCCGAGCAGTGAATGACGCCCGCGCGCCTCCAAATGTTCGGTTATATGCGCTAACAACCGACGGCTCAGCTCGGCGCGGCGGTCTTGATCGTTAGTGAATTGTTCTAATGTGCGTGTTATGGTATCAAAGCCATGCGCGGGGTCTGCTTCGTTGCGCGCGATTTCTAATGCCAGGCTGAGCGCGAGCGGGTAACCTCGGGTCAAAGCATAGAGACTGGCGCAGAGAGCGGGGTCCGTGATCCCATGCTTGCGCTGGAGATATTCATAGGTATCTTCTTGGCTAAAGAACCCTAATAAACGTTGCTCCAAGCGAGCGCTTAGATAGCACTCGGGGTCGTTGCGCTTTACCTCATGCGCCCAATAAGAAGTTGTGTTTAGAGACCACTGAGATTCCTCGCCCTGCGCGCCAGACTGATATGGTTTCTCTGCCCAACGGAGACGGTTACGCGAAAAGATGACCAAGTGAATTCTTGTTGAGGTAGAGGCTAACCACTGCGCGAACGTTTGTATAAAGGGATGTTCTTCTTCGTTGAGGGCCTCATACGTATCGATGAACAGAACTGGGGAATAATCCAAGTTATACACGCTTTGGTCGATGTCCGCAGCGAGAGCGGATGGCAGTACGTCTTCGTAATCGATAGGCGCAAAAGAACGCAAATGTTCTTTCCATTCATGGCCAAAACTTGCTTTGAGCCAGCTAACCGCGTCACGGTCGACCCAAGCCTTGTGGGCGCGTTTACCCCATTTGCTGATCAGTTTGGCGGCAGGTCCGAAGACCGGCACGTCATAGGCGAACTCTAACAGCTCCGCTAACTCTTCCGCCTCTTCCGGCAGCAGATTTTGATTCTCTTGAATTGGTCTGCCGTCATGCGTCTTTTGCCACCACTGTCCCCATAAGATATCGAACCGGTGGAAGAACATTCCTGGCGCGGCTTCACCCAGAGCGACTCTTATCTCGCGCAACGCGCTGCCCACATTCGAGGGAGTGTATCCTTTGCGGAAGTTGATTCTTGCGCAGGGGTAGCCTTCGGCTTCACATTGCGCCTGTAGGTAAAGCGACAACCAAGTCTTACCCGCGCCGCCAATGCCAAAATAAACCTTGACCGATCTGCTGCTGGTATTCAGGTGATTCATGAATTCAGCGACGATCTCTTCACGCCCCGAAAAGCGTTCCTCGATCACTTCTGAAGGAACCGAATCCCGGGCATTTCTTCGGCGCTGAGGATCATTATTGGAATCGCGCATGATCTTAACTATACCTGAAAACGTGGAGGGCTTTTCGGCATAAAGAAAAGCAGAATGAAGGGCAACCCCCACCCCTCGTACTATCACGCCCAATACGACTAAGCACGGAGGTTGCCCACAAAACGTATCGCTTCAAGTTCGGGCTTTATGGCTGAGACCTTCATCCTTGCTGCAGGAGTTTCAGCATTTCGCGGTCCAGTTTATGTCCTTTCCAATCTTCATACTTCACATCAGCGCGTTCGCTGTCGATAAAGCCGAATCCGCCCCGGAAGCCCCAGAGCGCCCAGCCCCAGCCTTGCTCTTTCCACATATCCAGCAGGTCTTTCATCCAACGCATGACCACTTTATGCGGGGTTTGGTTGAACGCGCCAAATTCGCCCACCATCACGCCGGCTCCTTTTTTCTCCAGTTCTTTCCAGTGCTTGAATTGCTTTTCCCACATCAGTTTCTTGTCCCACCGTTCTCCCCATTGCTCTGTGGGATAGTCCGGCACATTCCAAGTATCCGATCCGTTCACCCAACTGGCTTTGTAATGGGTCAATTGGAAGGGACCATAGCCGCGGGTCGCTTGCGCGACGGGCAAACCGATCAGTTCCTCCGCGGGCGTGTTGCCATAATCTCTGCCGTCGCAAATAATCAAGCGTTTCGGGTCCGCTTCATGCACCGCTTCTATCGCGCGCGCCATCGCTTTCTTATGGCGTTCGGCATCCACATCGGCAGGCTCGTTGAGCAGATTAAAGCTGATTTGCGCGTTCGTTTTCCCTTTGTACCGCTTCGCGAAGTGAACCCAGTGCAAAGCAAAGACGCGCTGCGTTTCTTCATCGTCCCAGAGGCTTTTGGTCTCTTTCGGCGAGTTGACGGTGAATCCCGGTCCGCGATGAAAGTTGAGTTGCACGTGGATGCCATGTTTCTCGCCATATTGAACGGCTTTGTCTACCTCTTTCAGAGCAGGCTCTTTGAATTTTGTCCAATCGCTCTTTTCGGTCCAAATCCGATAATCCATCGGCAGCCGGACAAAGTTAAATCCCAACTCTGCAATCCACTCGAAATCGACTTCGTTGAACGGCTTATTTGCCCACTCTTCGTGGAACATCTCTTGCAGGTTGAAGCCGCGCCAGCGCGGCAGTTTTTTGGCGGTTGCTTCTGGCAGTTTTGACTTTTGCATAGGAAAAACCTCCTCACATCAATTATAGCCCAATCACACGCTTTTCCAGCGCGCCGCCGCGTTTTGTGAGGGCAGTTATGGTTGTGATGCCATGTTGCAGCAAGTAAGCGCGCCCTTCCTCTAAAAGGTCGCCCACTTCGGACGGGGAATGACTGTCATCGCCAAAGCAAAAAGGAACCCCCATTGCATGCGCTTTGATCAGCAGCCAAGGTGCGGGATAGGGGGTTCCTAAGCCTTTTCGGATGCCTGCCAAGTTCAGATCTAAAATCGCGCCGCATGCTCGTATCGCCTCTAAGGCGCGTTCGGCAGCGCGCTGGATGGCGGGCGTTTCCACCGATCCGTAAGGCGCAGCGTTTTTGCGAATGACATCTAAATGTCCCACGACCTCCGGCTTTAAGGCTTGCGCCATATCGGCAACCGTTTCGTAATATTCAATGGCAAGATTTTCCAATCCGCCGCATGTCTCAATGGCTTGTTCGTAAGAGTGTAAGCTTCCATCCATCGAGATTTCGCGCACATAATGAACGGAACCAAGCATATAATCAAAGGGATGGTTTTGGCGGTGGGCAAGCATCAAAATGGGATAGGTTTGTGACGGGATCACCTCAGCCTCGAAACCGAACAGCACTTCGATACGGTCTGAGAATTCGGCTTGTAAAGCGGGGAGTGTTTGGGTATAGCGTTCAAAGTCGCTTTTGAGTTTTTCGACATCCCACCCCAAGGCGCGTTCATTGTCATAGAGAAAACGTTCCTCTATGCGGGGCGCATGTTCGCTTACCCCAAACGTAGAATAGCCTGCCTGCACGGCGGCTGAGAGAATCTCGCGCAGCGATCCTGTCGCATGATCGCAGAAATCGCCGCTATGTCCGCCGTGCAGGGATACTTTCCAAGGAATGGATTGGCTCATTTCATGGTCTGTTTGACGGTTACAGACTCCTTCAAAAACCACTTATTGCCCTTTTTGACAAAGGTGTCTTTGGAGCGCTCAGTCATGCTGAATTTGACGGGTTTGCCGTCCGGTCCCGGCGCTTTTGCGCTCATAGCCCAGTCAATCACGGCGTTGACGGTGTTGCCTTTTGCGTTGAACTGGACGATCTTGAAACTCATTTTGATGTCCTGCATTTGAGGACCCATCATCTCGGTTTGCTGGAGCCATTCTGCCTTGCCGAAGCTTTGATTATTCTGGACGAACTTCACGTCGTCGGTCATCATAGCGGCGACCCCCTTGAAATCTTTCTTCACGTAGAGCTGGCACACTTTTTTGCAAGCGGCTTCGATATCGGCGCGCGTGTTCTGAGCTATCGCGCTGTTTGCGCACAGAGTGAGCGCGACCACCATTGCGCCCAAGAGTCTTAAGCTGTTTCTCATCATTATACAACCTCCTATAGTTTTGAGTAGCAAAGAAATGCCTATCGTTTATCTTGGCAAGCCTGCTTTGTTTCTTTTATGAAACTTGGGCGGAGAGCTTGGCTTCGTCTCCCACGCCAGACACATCCAACGTAATCGCGCGCGGCGCCTGCTGTTCCAGTTGAAGCGGCACGTAGGGCGCGACCAGCAGCAGCATTTCGCGCTCGATAACTCGTTCCAATTCTCTCGCGCCATACTCTTCGCTATAGCCCCGGTCTGCCAACCAGCGGAGCGCGGCATCGGTCAAGGTTAGCTCTACTCCTCGCTTCCGGTAAATCTCTTGCAACCGCGAATAGACCCGTTCTCGCACCAGCAGATCGATGTTTTCCTGGCTCAGCGGCTCAAAAATGCAAATCGCATCGATACGATTGATGAATTCTGGGCTGAACTGTTCCTGGAAAGTATCTTTCCAGTCCTCTAAGGTAGGCACTCCCTTCAAAAAACCCATGACTTTTTCTGGCTTCAAATTAGAAGTCATGATGATCACGGTATCGCTGAAGGAGACCCTGCGTCCCTGCGCGTCGATGATATAGCCCTCATCGAACAACTGCAGGAAGAATTTATGCACTTCTGGGTCGGCTTTTTCCACTTCGTCTAACAGCACCACACTGAAAGGGTTCTCTGCGACAAAATCGAGCAGCGGGCTGCCTTGGTCAAAACCCACATAGCCGAATTCCGCGCCCAAGAGCCTCGCCAGCGTATGAGAACTGTAATATTGATTCATGTCCAGCCGAAGCATCTTTTGGGAAGAGCCGAACAGATATTCTGACAAGGCGCGCGCGGTTTCGGTTTTCCCGACGCCGGTGGGACCCACAAACAAAAAGACGCCATTGGGACGGCTGGGGCGCAGATCCAACCGCCGGATTTTGAGCGTGAACACTTTTGCCAGCAGGGAAGTCGCGTCCTCTTGCCCAATGACGCGCTGTTTCAGGTAAGCCTCCAACCCTTCCAAATGTTTGAGCATCGATGCTTCGCCCGCGCCGATGGGCAGCCCTGTGACCAGATTTGCGACCTCCCATACTGTTCGCGGCTCTACCACATTTTGCCCTAACATGCTGGCGCGTCCTGCCGCTTGATCCATCAGCAAAATGGCTTTGTCGGGGAAGGGGCGATGTTGGATATATTCGTCGGCGATGCCAATGAGTTGCTGCAAGGTCTCTTCGGGGAACTGAAGATGCTGCATCTCTTCCAAGTGAGTTGCCAGTTGGCGCACGACCTGCAGGCTTTCGTCCGCGCTGAGGGGCTGCACGGGAATAGGTTGGAACCGTTTCAGTAAATCGGGCGCGCGCCCCACTTGTTTACGAAACTGCTCGGTGCTGCTGACCGCGCCAATCACCGGCACGCGGCGACTTACTAATTCGCTTAAGAGGTGCAGGCGAGCCAAGTCCAATTGGGGGTTTTGGGTCGTGCTGATGAACAGTTCGAACGGTTCTAAATAGAGGATCGCGTTTTCCTTGACCGACTGTTCAATAAGACCGAGATAGAACCGGGGATCGTCCACGATTTGGGGCAACACATAGACGGGGCGTCCTTTCAATGGCTCAGGCACTTGGTTGGCTGCCACTCTTTGCGCCAATCCCTGAACTACGGCTCGCCTGCCGGTTCCTTCGATTCCGACCAGGACCGCATAAGGATTCAAAGGACGGCAGAGGGTTTCGATCAGGCTGTCAATTTCATGGTCTCGCGCCACGACAGCAGGCAGATGTGTTGCTTGGCGAGTGACATTGATTCCCACCTGCTCCAGAAGCGAAGGGCGAGGCAACAAGGCTGCCGCTTGCGAAGGCGGCGCGCTGGAGGGTTGGACCTCTATGCCGCGTCCCAGCAACAACGCCATGCCGATATGGCGGACATCCACAATCTGCAATTCTTCTGCTAAAGTGATCTCCCAGGCGTTTCGAATCACATCCTCCAACATGACCAGACTGGCAGGCGATTCTTCCAACTCTTTTTGGGCGGCTTCCTGTAATGTTTCAACGTCGAGATCGGATGCGAGCCGTTCTGCCATCATCGCATGCTTGGTTAAAAATGCGATGAGCAGATGACGCTCGTCCGGCGGCAGCTCGCCCGCGATTCTATGAGCCAACCGGATCAAGTTGCGCGCCGGCAGCGTTAAGGGGATCGATTTCGGTTCCATAACTGAATGATTGTACCCGTTATGCAAAGGTTGTTTAAAGGAATTAGGCAGCCTTCACTTTCCTTGATGAGGTAAAATCATTTCCTATGGCAAACAAGACGAAAGTCAAGTTGAATGCGCCCTCTGCGCCCATCGATGTTTTCAAGAGACCTTTCCAGCGATTTGCTCAATTCGAATCTTCGGGCGGTATTTTGCTGCTATTCTGCGCGATTGTTGCCATGATTTGGGCAAACAGCCCCTTTTCGGACAGTTATTTCGGCTTGTGGCAGACGAAAGTCGGTGTAAACTTCGGTGAATGGATAAGCCTCGAAAAACCCCTTCTCTTATGGATTAATGACGCCCTGATGGCGATCTTTTTCTTTCTGGTCGGATTAGAAATCAAACGCGAAATTTTGGTGGGCGAATTGGCGACGGCTCGGAAAGCGGCATTGCCGATTGCAGCCGCTTTGGGTGGTATGGTTGCGCCTGCCTTGTTATACCTCACGCTGAACTTCGGTAAAGAGGGCGCGAAAGGCTGGGGCGTGCCGATGGCTACCGACATCGCTTTTGCTTTGGGGGTTCTGCAGTTGTTGGGCAAGCGCGTGCCGCTCGCGTTGAAAGTGTTTTTGACGGCGTTGGCGATTGTGGATGACTTGGGCGCGGTGTTAGTGATCGCTATTTTCTATACGGCGGATTTGGCGATTAGTTATCTGGGTTACGGCGCATTCGTATTGATTGCCATGATAGTCGCGAATTTTATGGGTGTTCGGAATGCGCTGGTTTACTTCTTAATGGGCGGCGTTTTGTGGTACTGCATGCTGAAGTCAGGGGTTCATTCCACGTTAGCAGGTGTCTTGGCTGCGATGACCATTCCCGCCAGAGCGCGAATAGATGGTTTGTCTTTCGCGAGTCAGCTGCGCTCTCTGATGGATATCTTCCACCGCAACGGGCAGACCAAGGATATGGTGTTGACGGAAGATCAACACGCCGCGGTGGAGTCGATTGAGCATGCGTGTGAGGCGGTTCAGACCCCGCTTCAGCGTTTGGAACATCAACTGCTGCCTTGGGTCGCATTTGGGATCATGCCGTTGTTTGCTTTCGCGAATGCAGGGCTGCATTTGGGCGGCGACCTGCGTTCAGAATTCACGAGTTCTATTAGTCTGGGTATCATCTTGGGGCTTTTTGTTGGCAAGCCTTTGGGAATCACTTTCTTTTCTTGGCTTGTGGTCCGGATCGGTTGGGCTGAACTACCGCAAGGCGTCACGTGGCGGCATGTGATGGGAGTTGCCAGCCTGGCAGGTATCGGATTTACAATGGCGCTGTTTATCGCGATGCTGGCGTTCCCCACCCCAGAGAACCTGCAGTATGCGAAGGTAGGTATTCTGACTGCCTCTCTGTTGTCTGGCGCATTAGGTTTTTGGTTGGTTCGCTCCGCGCCCTACGAAGCGCTGCTGAAGGTGGAGAAGATTAAGTAACCGGGGCGAGGGAATGGCTCTTTGGGGATTGACATGGCAAAACAAGCATCGCATGATACGCTGTTGAAAAACACATTCAAAGCATTCCCTGAGGAGCTGATAAGGACCTTTTTTCCTGAAAAGGCAGAACGGTTAGACTTCTCACAGGCGCATTTTCCTGACAAGGAATTATTCGCTGTTTTCCCCAAATCCTTTCGCCGTGAACCAGATGTATTGATTCAAGTATCGACAAATACAAAGGAGCCGGAGCTGCTGTTAATTCATATCGAGGCTCAGACGAAGAGAGAACCCTCATTTCCTTTCAGAATGTTTGAATATTACGCGTTGCTTCGTTTGCATTTCCGAGCCAAAGTGTTTCCTATTGTGGTATACTTGACAAAGGGGAGTGAGGGCTTAACAAAGGAACAATATTCTGAATGGCTCGATGAACAAGATGAACTGCTAAGGTTCCATTATTTTGTTATCGGATTGGCTGACCTGAACGCAGATACTTATCTGGCTTTGCAGAGCCCTTTGGCTGTAGCTCTCAGCGCGCTGATGCGACCGAGCGAATTCGGACGTGTGCAGCATAAGGCGCAATGCCTTCAGCAAGTATTACACAGCGATTTGGAAGAAGGCAAGAAAGCGTTGTTAATCAATTTGATCGATATCTACTTGATACTTAATGAGAAAGAACAGCAAGAATTTAGAGACAATTACCGACCGATAGAATTGGAGGTGATGAACATGCAGACAACTTACGAAGAGCGCGGTATCCGAAAGGGTAAGCAAATTGGCAAGCAAGAAGGAAAGTTAGAAGGAAAGTTAGAAGGAAAAAGGGAACTTCTGATTCGATTGTTAGCGCGTAAGTTTGGAAGTTTGTCGCCTGAAGTGAAGCAGAAAATTTCGGCGATTAAATCACATGAGAAGCTCGATGCTTTATCAGAAGACCTTTTAGCCGCTTCCTCATTAGAAGAACTGGGATTAAAATAAAGTGTTTTTTATCGATGATAACCCTATGGGGAAGCGTTTCTAATTTCTTGTTGTTCCCCTCTTTCATGGAGGTTGCGGAACTGAGTCTGCGCAGGCAGGCTCAGTTTTTTTATTCTCAAGTGATGTAACAGAGCGAGTATGACTTTAGAAATCGCGGTTGTATTGGGGTTGTTGGCGGCAGCGGTGATCCTGTTCGCGACAGAAAAACTACCTGTCGACTTGGTGGCAGGTCTGTTGCTCTGCGCTTTGGTGTTGGGAGGTATCTTAACGCCTGCAGAGGGCTTAGCGGGATTCAGCAACCCTGCGATGATCACGGTTGCCGCGATGTTTACCCTGAGCGCGGGACTGCAGAGGACAGGCGCTGTGCGGTTATTGGGTGATCTCTTGGCGCGGGTGGGGCGATGGCATTTTTTAACCGGTGTGCTTGCCATGATGGCGCTGGTGGGTTTCATTTCCGCCTTTGTCAATAACACGCCGGTGGTGGCAGTTTTCATCCCGATTGTGGCAGGGATGGCGCGCGCGGCGGGAAAAAGCCCCTCAAAACTGCTCATGCCCCTTTCTTTCGCCTCGATGTTTGGGGGTGTCTGCACACTGATTGGCACTTCAACCAATATTTTAGTGAGCTCGATTGCGGAGCAGTACGATCAACGCCCCCTAACGATGTTCGAGTTCGCGCCCTTGGGGGTTATCTTTTTTGCAGTGGGAACCCTCTATATGTTGCTGTTTGGTATGCGGTTAATCCCGAACCGGGGGGATGGTCAGGCACTGACTCAAGCCTTTAACATGACCGATTATTTGGTGGAGATTGTGATTCTGCCACATTCTAAGGCTGTAGGGAAGCCTCTGATGCAGGCGCCTTTCACGAAAGCGATGGACCTCGATGTTTTAGAGATACGGCGCGGCGACCAAGAGCGATTAGTGCCGCTGCCTGATACCGTGCTACAAGCAAATGATGTGCTGCGCGCTCGGTGTAATGTGGAAAAGATACGCCAAATCCAAGAGGATCAGGGGCTTGCGCTGCGTCCTGAAGCGAAATGGGAGGAAACCGATTGGCAATCGGAAAACACTTCGCTGCAAGAGGTGGTTATCGCGCCTGACTCTGCATTTGAGGGGCGATCTTTGGAGCAAATCTTATTTCGAAACCGGTTTGGCGCGACGGTGTTGGCCATTCGGCATCGCGATCAAGTGCTTCATGAACAGTTATCAAAAGTGCCTTTGCGGGCGGGCGATGTGCTGCTGGTCAAAACTTCGGACTATGGGTTGGCGCGTTTGCGTGAGCATCCGGCTTTCGTGTTGACCTCCGAAGTGGTGGTTCCACAATATCGCGCGCGCAAAGTGGCCTTGGCATTAACGATTGTGATGGCAGTGGTGGGTATGGCGGCGACGGGCGTTCAACCGATTGTTGTAACGGCTTTGGCGGGCGCGGTTCTCATGGTGTTGACCGGGTGCTTGACTCCTGAAGAGGCGTATCGCGCGCTGGAATGGCGCGTGTTGTTTTTGTTGGCGGGCGTGTTATCTTTAGGGCTTGCCATGGAAAAGACTGGCGCGGCGACTTGGGTCGCCGATTCGTTCATCCAGACCTTGGGCGATGCGGGACCGTTTGTGATGCTGTCTGTTTTTTACCTGTTGACGTCGCTGCTGACGGAAGCGATGTCCAATAACGCGACTGCTGCTTTGTTGACGCCCATTGCTATTGTAACAGCGCAAGCGATGGATGTGAATCCAATTGCTTTTGTGATGGCGGTGGCGTTTGCGGCTTCTGCCAGTTTTATGACTCCAGTTGGGTATCAAACGAATACGCTGATCTACGGTCCGGGACAGTATCGTTTTTCCGATTTCTTGCGAGTCGGCACACCGCTGAATTTGATGTTTTGGCTTTTAGCCACCTTTCTGATTCCTGTCTTTTGGCCTTTTTGATTCGAGTCTCAATGTGTTATTGAGGCGGCAATCCGAAAAATTGTCTTATTTCATCACGCACCATGGAAGCTATTGTAAGACTTTGATTGGCTGCGGCTTGATTGGCATGTACCCCTGGGTAACGCGCTGAAATTCCAAAAACTCCTAAATGTGCGAGGTCAGCGCGCATTGTTTCCAAATTGGTTAAGACGCCCCCGGTTAAGTTCAAAAGCACGACCAAATCATGGGTTTTGGGAAAAGCGGTTCCTGCCTCTTCTAAGTATGCTTTCAAATATTTCTCAGCAGATTGTTGTGATAAGAAACAGATTCCATTCCAGATAGGGTTTGTCGCTTGGCTTTCTCGAGTAGCCATTGTCCAGTCGCCCTCTGCGCGCTCTATCCATTCAATTGTGCGAGGCTTCATAGAGCAAAATTCCTTTTGTCAGTATCTCGGTTTCAAACAAGTTTCCATCCTCAATGGAACGCGCCCAGTCAGAAGGCAGTTTTACAACGATGTCCAGGGGAACCGGATGGTCTACGGAAGCTGAGATTCGCGCTGCTGCCCAAAGTGGATCTTCTTCAGTGTCTAAGACAATTAACAGATCGTAGTCACTATCCGGTGTGGGATGTCCATAAGCATGTGAGCCGAACAAGATGATTTTATCCGGTCGGAAAAATTGCGCAATGCGCTGTACCACTGGTATGACGGGCGATAGGTTAATCATGCTAAAAGTATACCTCTTGATATTCCCGTTTTCTGGACCTTTTTGATACCGTCATTTTGTTTCAATTTTTACCGCTATCACAACTGTGCAGATGGAATTTTATATTTCATTTTTACCCCCTGAAGAAATACCAGTTATTTGCCGATAATGGTTTCCAGAGGTCATAGATGACCTACTCTGGAGCATAGGAGGAACCTGATTGGCTAAAAACACAAAGAGTTTTTCAGCAGAGGGAGCGCAAGGAAAGGCTGGTAAGGCAGTGATCAGCAAGTCACGAGCGAGTCTGACATCCACGCCTCGCCGCCGTTCGAACAAAGCAAACACGCTTCCCGCCAAGAATTTTAATGGCGATAAAATTTCGGTGCAGGCGGTGTCGAAGACCGGATCGATTCAATTCGTCGCATCCGCCCCGAACGCGCCGCAGTTCAAAACAGAATTGCTGTTACAGCGTCTGTCATCGCCCAATCAGCAGCCAAACCCGAATGGCTACCATTCTCAAGGGGTGATTGGATTTGCAGAGGGGCATTTGACCCATAGTGTTGACGCGATGCCGGGCTTCTACGCGCCTGCGATCGCTTTCATCAACACCCAGACCGGACAGCAGACCGGCATCATTGTTTTGCCGACCGTGCAGGTCACGCTCGCGATTGCTAAGCGTAATGAAAACGGATTCCAGACTGGATTCCAACCGACCCTTGCAGCAACTAAGCAAACAACTACTCAGAGGAGACGAAGTATGGCTAACCAAAAGACCACAGCAACGAAGACAGTGTCCGCGAAGGGCGCGCAGAAGAAGACGGTAACGTCTGTGAAGCGTAATGGAACGACCGCTAAGAGCAAAACCACCGTTTCTGGAACGCAATTTAAGAAAAACACACAGAACAAAACCACCGCCTTCAATAAAACCAAAACCACCGCAACGCCCAAGAAAACCTTCAGTACCAGCAGTTCCAATGCTAACAATCGTGTCACAGCTTCCAACCGATCAGGTTCTGTGACGGCGAAGCGAACCGTGTCATCAGGCGCCACTAATCGCAATACTGCAGGCACAGTCAATCGCAACACCAGCGCGACGCGAAATGTGACGGCGAGCCGAACCACGACCAGCGCGACGCGAAGCAACGTGAATGCGGTGAAACGCTCTAACACAACAACGGCGACCCGCGGCAAAGCAACGGTTGCGAAGAAGACCGGAACCACCCCGACCGCGAATCGCTTCAACACGATTAATAAAACGGGCAGCAAGATTGGCACAGCCACCACAAGCCGTGTGACCGCTGTGAAAAAGACCAGCGCGAACAACGCGAAGAATAAGAAAGTGGTTGTGGCGAAGAAGCCTGTTGTGGGAACCACCCAGAGCAAATTCGCTACTGTGAAGAAATCCGGCTCTACCATTACCGCGAATCGCGCCAGCACGGTTAAGAAAACAGGCGTGTCAGCAACCGCGAAGAGCAAAGTTGCAGCGACGAAGAAGCCTGTGATTGCAGCCAATCGAACGAAGGTCTCAGCCGCTAAAAAGCCTGTGATTGCCACAAATCGTACGAAGGTCACCGCGTCCAAAAAGACCGTTACGACCGCTGCGAAGAACAAAGTCACTGCCGTGAAAAAGACGGTATCGGCTGCGAACCAGAATCGAATCGCTTCCCAGAAAAAGACCACCGGTCAGAAAGGCGGCTCGACCCAGCGCAGAGCGGCTTAAAATCGCAGATTGAGCATGACCTGTTGTAGGACGCCTGTCTTCTTCCATACAAAAGGAAGGGGACAGGCGTTTCTTTGTCTCAGGTATACTTCGCGGTGAGTAAAGGGTGATATAAGTTGGCAAAAGTCTTAGTCAGTGATCCGATTGTGGAAGCAGGGTTGGCGGTACTGCGTGAAGCGGCTGAAGTGGACTACTCTCCCGGTTTATCCTCAGAAGAACTGCTGGAGCGGATTCCCGCTTATGACGCGCTGATGGTGCGTTCCGAAACGCGCGTCACGGAGGCAGTGTTCGCGTCAGGGAAGCAGTTGAAAGTGGTGGGGCGCGCGGGAGTTGGGGTCGATAATATCGATGTGGAGGCAGCCACACGCCATGGAGTCATCGTATTGAATTCGCCTGACGGCAACACTATCGCCGCCGCCGAGTTGAGTTTTGCGTTGCTGCTGGGATTGGCGCGAAAAGTTCCTCAAGCCGCTTTCTCTTTGCGTCGAGGTGAATGGAAACGTTCCAAGTTTGTCGGCATGGAGTTGTACAAAAAGACGCTTGGAATCGCGGGCTTGGGCAAAATTGGGCGTGAAGTGGCGCGCCGCGCCCGTGCCTTTGACATGCGTGTGTTGAGCTATGATCCTTATCTGCCAGAGGAGCATGCCCGGCAGTTAGGCGCAGAACCGGTCAAATTCGTTACGCTGTTGGCGCAAAGCGATTACCTCACGCTCCATACGCCGCTGACTGAGCATACGCGCCATTTGTTGAACCGGGAGACTTTGGCGCATGCGAAACCGGGCATCCGCATCGTGAACTGCGCGCGGGGCGAGATTATCGATTTAGAGGCTCTGGCAGAAGCGTTGGAAAGTGGGCGCGTCGCGGCGGTGGCTTTGGATGTTTTTCCTCAAGAACCCCCCTCTATCGATTTACCTGTGTTTAAGTTTGAGCAGAATATTTTAACTCCCCATTTGGGCGCGTCGACAGAAGAAGCGCAGGCGAAAGTCGCGATGGATGTAGCCGAGCAGATCGCGGCGGTGCTGACGGGCGGTTCGGCGCGGAGCCCCATTAATCTGCCTGCCATTCCTGCGGAACTGTTGACAAAAGGCGCGCCTGCCTTGAAACTGGCAGAAAAGATGGGGCGTCTATTAGCTCAACTGACTCATTCGCCCATTGCCTCGCTCCAGGCACACTTCGAGGGTGAGTGGGAAGGGCTGCCGCTTGATTTAGTCGCGCGCTCCGCCATGGCGGGACTCATCGCGTTCAGCACCGACGAATTAGTGAACTTAGTCAATGCGCCGCTCTATGCGCAGCAGCGCGGATTGAAGATGAGTTGGAGCCACCAGCCAGAGAGCGATGATTACCATGCGGCGTTGACGCTGATCGCGCATTCCGATACACATCATGAACAAGGGCAGATCGTTTTGACGGGCGCGTTGTTTGGAAAACAGGATATGCGGATAACCCATATGAACGGGCTTTTTGTGGACATTGTGCCGGAGGGTATTTTGCTGGCGACCGATCATCGGGACCGTCCCGGGATTATCGGGCGGGTTGGCACGCTTCTGGGGGAGCATCAAATCAATATCGCGGGCATGCACGTGGGGCGCGAAGGAGTCGGGGGCAATGCGATGATGTTCGTGAAGGTGGATAACCCCATCCCTCCCGACCTGTTGGAGACGATTCAACAGATGGAAGGGGTCGATCACGCGCGCGTGCTGATCTTTTGAAAATCTGCTAACAAAAAAAAGCAGGAATCGAATCATTCATCAAGAAATAAATCTATCTGTCTCTCTTTTCCTATTGAAAAGCACGAAGGAGGTTACTCGTTTACCATGATAACGCATCAAATGAAGCGTTCGGCAGGGGTTATTGCATTGGGGGCAGCGGGGTTATCGACCGTCGCGGTCGCGCTGTGGAGCCCGCAAATCACCGTTCAGACTCCGAAAAATAGTCCGAACACCGTTTCTGTGAAATTTAAGCAAGCGCAAGCAGCATCGGTCGAACTGATGATCGATGGCGTGGCGGTTGCCTATCGCGATTTGAATGGGCGCGCGGAAGGCGCGCTAAACTTCTCGCTGCAAGGGCTGAACCTCGCGCCTGGCTATCACGACGCGACGATCAATCTGTATGACGCGGCGGGCAATCTGGTGGCGCGCTCTCAGCAGCGCCTCAATATCCCGGTGGACCCCACTGCTTTAATCACCATGTCGATGCCTCTGAACGGTTCTACCGTTTCCGGCACGGTGGAAGTGAAGGTCAATGTCCGGGGCAATGCGCAGAACAAGTCTTATGTCTCCTTTTTTGTGGATGGACAGTTCCGAACCCTTCGCAATTTCGCGCCCTATGTCTACCAATGGGATACTCAGCAGGAAACCAACGGTTGGCACACGGTGGAGGCTTGGAGCTTTGATGGTAACCAAACCTTGAAAGCCACGCCGACGCGAGTGAACGTGAATAATCCCGGTGGTCGGACCGACCGCGAAGCGATTGTCTGGGGCGATTCAGAGCCGGCAACCTCAACGGAACCTTCCACTGCCTTAAAGACTTCCGAGAAATCTTTGGCTCCCCGAGCGGACATGGCGTTCGGCAGCGGCGATGTGCGAATGATGGAAGATGCGCGTTTGAACCCGCCTACTGAGACACGCGAAGCGAAAAGCGCGCCGGTTATCGCGAAGACCGCTCCAACGGTGAAACTGGGCGAAGCGGCATCGACTCCCACCATCACGCCGCGAACCTCCCGTCCGGTGGATAGCGCGATCACTGCACCTGTGAAAGCAGGTAGCCTTGCGCCCAAAGCGGACACTCGCACTGCGCCCGCGCAGCCAGAAATGACAGGTCAGAAATTGCATAAGCCGCAGTTGGCTTTGAACGCGAAAGCGACGAATGCCATCGCGAAGGCGGCGCCCGTAACCGCAAAAGCCAACGCGCCCGCGAAGCCATGGGCTCCCATGAATTTAGGCGCGCGCGTACCGAAGCATGTGCAGCATTTCAATGTCTTGTTTGATACGACGGTGTTGACTTTCGATGTGCAGCCCCGCGCTCAGAACCAGATTCCGCTTGCACCCATCCGCCACATTTGGGAGCATGCCAATGGAACAGTGGAATGGGAACATTCCAGTAAGACGGTGACGGCGCAGAACGATGCGCGAACGGTGATTCTCCAGATCGGGCGCGCAATGGCGCAGATCAATGGTCAATCGGTGGAGATGGAAGTGGCTCCCTTTATTGTGAATGGCAGAACCTTGGTTCCGATTTCGTTCTTGCCTGACGCGCTGAATGTGGAAGCGTTCTACGATCCCAATACCGATAATATCGTGCTGAATACCTTGCCGAAGTGAGACAGACCTTATCCCCCGTCCGCCCCTCAAAAGGCGGGCTGGGGACAGGCGCGTTTTCAAACCGTTTCCCCACGCACTATGTCCTCTCAACCTGTTTTCTCTGCTTCTCGGCGCGCTGTGCTGGATATTGGCTCTCACTCGACATTGCTGTTAATCGCCGAGCCGAGCGCGTCCGGCGATTGGATTCCCCTTTTTGATCAATCGGTCATCACCCGGCTGGGCGAGGGTTTTTTGCCTGAAAAGCGGCTGCAGCCTGCCGCCCAAGAGAGAACCCTTCAAGCGATTCAAGAGTTTGTGCTGGAGGCGCGCCGGTATGAAGTCGAGCCTGAGCAGATTCGTGTGGCAGGCACGGCTGTTTTACGTGAGGCGGTCAATCAGAGCGAATTTGCGACAACCTTATCTGAGATGGGTTTGACCCTCCGGGTGTTGAGTGGGGAAGAGGAGGCGCGGTTCAGTTTCAAAGCAGTTTCCGAAGACCCAAGTTTCTCAGTTTTTGCAAGCAATCAGGCTTTGACGGTGGTCGATATCGGAGGCGGGAGCGTGGAGATCGCTGTGGGTGTTCAGGAGCCGGAACATTCGGTGAGTGTGCCGTTGGGCGCGGTCAAGTTGAAGGAGCAGGCGATGCCCTCCGACCCGCCGTCGCCGTTGGAAATTCTACGCGCCAGCCAGTTGTTGGATGAGCGGCTTAACGCTCTCGATTTCCCGATGCGCGGGAACGGCGGTCCGGTCGTGGTGGTGGGTGGCACGGGTGTCTGTTTGGCGTCGATCTGCCTTCAATTGAGTCATTTTGAACCGGAATTGATTCATGGGGTATTGTTGGATCAGTACCGGTTGGGGCAATTATTGAAAACGCTAAACCAACGGTCAGAAGCGGAACGACGCGCTTTGCCGGGCATGGAAAGCGAACGCGCGCCGGTGATCCATGCAGGCGCGTTGATTTTGGAGCGTGTGATGATTGCGCTGGGCGTGGAGCAGGTCGCTGTCAGCGTTCGCGGCTTGCGATATGGCTTGTTGCTGGATTAGAATTCCAAAAGTTTTGGAGGCAGCCTCTAACTTTATAGGGTGTTATCTGAATATGGAATACAACCGAACTATGTATGATCCACATATCATGGGAGGGCGCGCTTGCATTCGTGGGATGCGTATTCCTGTGTCGCTTGTGGTTAATCTCGTAGCCAATGGAATGACATCGGCTGAAACTAAGCAAGAGTATCCCGATTCGGAAGTGGAGGACATCCGCCAATCGCTCCAGTACGCGGCGCGTTTAACCGACGATTAAAACTTCCGTGCAAAACGCGATTTAGTTATGAATGATTCATTTTGCTTCAATCCAAGCGCGCAGCAGATGGGGATTAATTTTTTGCCCCCTGGTTTGCGCAAATTTGTTGGTTGTCAGAAGCCCAATGGAGTATACATCGCCGCCGTGTTCGATGACGATTTTGGGAGGATTGGTCGCTGTTTTGTTAAAGGCTGAGGTCGAGCTATAGTTGCTTCCATATTTGCTGTAAGAGTTAAACAGTCCGTCTATCTTGTATGAATTTCCCGCGCCATAGTCATTCCCAAGCGCATCGACTCCTGCACGGGCTATTTTCCCAATCTTTTCTCCTTTCTCACCAACCACATAGGCTCCTAATCTTTCCAATTCATCAAAGCCTCTAAATAAGGAGGTTTGGGCTGATTCTAAATCAGGCACAGAAACTTGATAAGCAGTGAAACCAATGGCACAACTGAGAGCCGTAAGGCATCCTAAAAGAACTCGTTTTGACATTTTTTTTCTCCACGAAAGTCTAAAGTAAAGTTGTTTTACTAAGAAAAATTTACCTTATTGACTAATTTTTTGTCAAGTGTTCGTCTTGATTCTTCACAAATCGCAGGAGCAGGCAAGAAACCTGCCCCTGCGTTTTCGCTATTGCGGTTTGTCGTTTTCGTGGGTTGGTTCTGGGCGATAGTTCCTCCCTTTTTCTTTCGGTTGGTCATACAGTTCGGGATGTTGATATTTGCCGCGTTCATGTTCTGGTTTGTCCGTTTCGACGGGCGCGCCGTGCCTGCGAACAAACAGGTCGTTGCGAACTGCTTTTACCTCCCAACAAACTTCTACATGAGGGCGACTGGTGCGGATTTGGAACCGGTTGCCCACGATTTTCTTCGCGACTTTCGCAAGTACAAATTCCTCGCTCTCATCCAGGACCGTCAGTTGGTAACGAAAGTCGCGATTGATTTCGGCAAAGTAGTCCGGTAGTTCCACCCATGCTTCGCCAGATTGGTCTGTGATGACCGTTCCATTATAGACGTTTTGTGGTTCCGGACCTTCCGTGCAGTAGTGAAGCAAATATTTGTTTTCAGGGTCAAGCGGATGGTCTATGCGGAACGATTTGGTGCCGCTGGCTCCCAAGCGACCATCCGAATAGACCCCCCAACCCTGGGTCGCAGTGCACACGCCCCAAACCCCCACTCCAAAGCCCGTGGTTGGGAGTACTTGTCCGTATACGCCCGCACCCCCGGTGCTTCTGGCAAAACCGTAAACGCCAAACGTTGCTCCGCTCCCTGACGATGCCTCTCCATAGACTCCCCTGCCGCTGGGGCTGCTGCTTATTCCTTGTACGCCAATGGTTGACCCGGTAATCGACGAAACGAACCCATGCACACCAACACCGGCAGAACTGTCACTCCGAAAGAAACCGCCGCGTGTAGAGCCGGAAAGAGCGTATGCAAGACCGAACACGCCCATGCCGGCGGTGCTTCCGCTTTCACCCCGGACCCCAAAGGTGTTGCCGGATCCCGAAGTTGCTAATCCAATGACACCTCTGCCAGAGTTGCTATTGCTTTCGCCCCACACGCCGAAAGTAGTGCCTGTCGGGGCATCTACTTGCCCGAATACACCGGTACCGGCTGCGCTGGTGGTCCTTCCGCTAACGGCGATAATACCTGTCGTTCGCACATCCAGTCTGAAGCTGGGAGCCGACGTGCCAATGCCCACATTCCCGTTCGAAGCCACTATCAACCTTTCGATGCCCGCTGTGCCGAGAATGATGTTTCCTCCGGTTCGGTTGTTAAAGAAGTAGGCGTGGGGAGTGGTGGTTGACCCGTAGCCGATATAGCCTCTTTCAGTTCCCGTATTGTTTTGAAAACTAATATAGCCTGCCTGGTCGGCAGAGCCGTCGGAATCCTGGATTGTCAGGATTGGGATCGGCGCAGCGATGTGAAGGGCAGAGGTGGGCGTCGTCGTGCCGATGCCGATATTCTCACCATCGACCTTGATCCCGCGTGTGTTCTGGCTGAAGGATGCATAGGGCGCGGCGGTGATCTTCATGCGAGGTGTGAGCGTCGTGCCGTTGACCGCCATCTCTAACCACCTGTCCGCGCCTGTGAAAGCCGTCGCGCCAAAATTAAGATCCACGGTAAAAAGCCCGTTCGCAACACCGGTTCCGTCCAGAGTGATCGTGCCGCCGACCTGCGTGCCTCCTGTTTCGGTGTCGAACAGTTTGAAGGTCAAGTTGAAGGCTCCGTTCGCAGGGACTCCGCCCTCACGCAGGTAGCCTTGATAGGTAAAGGATTGTGCCTGACCCAGACAGACTAAGAGAAAACCAAGCCATGTCAGCAAGAGTAGTTTGTTCATGATTCGCAATGCCTCCCTTGAGAATTACAAAAAGAAAAAAGTTCTATTTTCTTTTTGTAATTCAATTATAACACGGAATGAAGGCAGTTTGGGAATGGAAGTGAAAAAAAAGTGATAAGAAAGCAGGAGTAGATTTTTTCACCTACTCCTGTGCTTCTCGCTATTGTGGTTTGTCGTTTTCGTGGGTTGGTTCTGGGAGGTAGTTGATTCCCCGTTCTTTCGGTTGGTCATACAGTTCGGGATGTTGATACTTGCCGCGCTCATGCTCTGGTTTGTCCGTTTCGATGGGCGAGCCGTTCTTGCGAATAAAGAGGTCATGTCGGACGGCTTTTACCTCCCAAGACACTTTCACATTCGGTTTGCTGGTGCGAATCTGGAACCGATTGTGCGCGATTTCTCGGGTCACTTTTGCCAACACGAAGTCGTCACCGCTATCCACAATGGTGAGTTGATAGCGGAAATCCCGATTGATCTCTTCAAAGTAGTCAGGGAGCTGAACCCAAGCATAGCCATCTGTTCCCGTGCGTATAACTCCGTTGTATACATTTTGGGGTTCCGGACCTTCCGTGCAGTAGTGATGCAAGTATTTATTTTCAGGGTCAAGCGGATGGTCTATGCGGAACGATTTGGTGCCTGAAGCGCCAAAGTTCCCGCTACTATAAACGCCATAACCTGAAGTACTATCGCTTAGCCCGTAAACCCCAAAGTTAGCCCCTGAAGAGGCAGTAACGAAGCCATAGACTCCTCTGCCCGATGTGCTTGTGCTTTGTCCAAGGACTCCAAAGCTTGTACCGGTAGTGCTTACAGTAACTCCATAGACCCCTCTTCCAAGTGTGCTGTCGCTTCGTCCCAAGACCCCATAGGTAGAGCCGGTAGTCGCGCTCGTGTAGCCGTAAACCCCTCTGCCGGTTGTGCTTTCGCTTCGCCCAAAGACCCCATAGGTCGTGCCGGTGGTCGTGGTTGTGAAGCCTTGGACCCCTACGCCACCTGAACTGTCGTTCTGTCCATAGACACCTGCAGACAAACCAGCAGCGGATGCATGTCCAAAGATCGCCCGACTGCTGGTAGAAGATGTCACATGAAGAGGATAGGCAGGAGTGTTTGCGCCAATACCCACATTCCCGCCATTGTAGAAGATATGACTGCCGTTTGCCTGCCAGAAAGCATCCTGAAGGTCTGTGGAGGGTGACCATGCGGTCCCGTTCCATTTCAATACTTGCCCGTTGGCGGGAGCCATGATGGCGACAGAGCGTCCCTGCAATCCAAGAGTATTTGAAGCGGTATGGGCATAAGGGGTGGGATTGATTTTCACGCGGGGCGCGAGGATGTTGCCCATCACTTGGATTTCCAGCCAACGGTTCGAGCCATTCCACACCGCACCGAAGTCGAGTTCTTGAGTGAACAATCCGTTTGTGACGTTGACCACAGAAGGTCCGACGGTTCCTAATGCTATACCTCCACTGGCAATATCATAGAGCCGAAAGGTCATCTGATGCGTACCGTTTGCAGGGACTCCGCCCTCACGCAGGTAGCCTTGGTAAGAAAACGATTGTGCAACGGCTCCCGTGAGGAGCGCAAACATCATTCCTATGACGATACTTGTTCTTTTCATTGCTTGTTCCTCCAAACTTCTTTTTGCTGTTGCTCTTGGATCGCTTGCAGTCGTTCTTTCCAAGCTCTGTCTCTGTCCTCGCCTGAAGGCATGTATTCATCCCAGGGGAGAACCACTTGGTACTCTTCATACTTCTTGCGAACGGCTTTTACTTCCCAATCGAACTCATAATTGCCGGAACCGGACGCCAATTCGACGACTTCGACACCGTTCAGGCTCTTTCGAACCGCTGCAAGTCCTTTCGACTCGGCTGAAAGCGGGGTCAATTGAACGGTCATACCTTTTTCGGAAGCAAGAGACCTGAAGTGTGCTGGCAGCGCGATGACCGCTCGTCCATTCACAAGTGTTGCTGTACCCCGAACGTACATAGCAGCTTCGGGCCCTTCCAGGCTAACATACCAGATGTCAGTTGTGGGATCGTCCGGGTTCACTTCACGAAAGCTTTTCCTATCACCCGATACAACTCCATCCCCAGAGGGATCGATGAACATAGCAACCCTATAAGCCACATTACCCGGGCGGGGAATTCCCAAAATAGGCATGAACCCTGGGCTCGCCTCGACACTGAGGGTATCCCAAACCGTCAGCCTGCGGTTCGGCGTTCTTGTCCCGATACCGACCCCTCCACTGTTGCCGACAGAAAGAAATGCGCCCCCTGTCTGGTTAGCCAACACAATGTCGGTGCTGCCTGCAGAGGGGAAGCCGAGGTGGGCTTTTCTTCCGGCAGCAAATCCGTTTGGATAGAACTGAATGTAGCAATGATCGGTACCTTCTACATTAAAAACACCGAAATTACCTTTGACATGCAGGGGGGACTGGGGAGAGGACGTGCCAATGCCTACGTTCCCGTTAGACAACACCGTCAGCCTTGGGTTGTTTCCAATCGTGCCAAGAATGATGTTTCCACCGACCCGGTTGTTCATGAAGTAGGCGTGGGGAGTGGTGGTTGACCCGTAGCCGATATAGCCTCTTTCGGTTCCCGCATTGTCTTGAAAACTAATGTAGCCTGCCTGGTCGGAAGAGCCGTCGGAATCCTGGATTGTTAGGATTGGGATCGGCGCAGCGATATGAAGGGAACTGATGGGCGTCGTCGTGCCGATGCCGACGTTGCCGGTAACAGAGATGTTTCCACTGAACCGCGCTGCCGTGCCGCCTGCAGTGTTGATTGCATGGAGAGCGATTGCGCCTGCTTGACCCGTTCGAGTTAGCACACCTGTCCCTGTGCTGCTATCGCTTTCAAAGAAACCCCCGAATGTGTTGCCCGTTGTGGCGGTCGCCTTCCCATAGACAGCAGTGCCGCCGGAACTGGTGTTATAGAAGTATCCGGCATAGGTCGTTCCGCTCGTTGCCATAGCGTTGCTGATTAAGCCATACCCATTAACACTGTCGCTTTGAAAAAGTCCGCCGACGGTTATGCCGGTGGGCGCGCTCACATAGCCGTTCACTCCAATTCCATTTGTACTTTGGCTCCAGAACGAGCCGCCATGGGCGACCCCGGTCGTGGCGGTTGATACACCATAGACCCCGAACCCTGTTTGACTCGCGCTGGTGAAAAACCCGCCGTAGGTACTTCCTGTCGTGGAGGGGACTTCACCATAGACCCCAGTTCCGCTCGCGCTTGCGCTCATGCCATAGACCCCTTTGTTGACCCCGACGGTCGTCGTGGATAAGCCTGCGACTCCTATCCCATTCCCGTCTGACTGACCCAGCAGAGCATAACCTGAGGAGGAATTGGTGATCTTGAACACGGCTTCACCCGGAAAAGCGATTCCTGTACCAGAGAAGGGGAGGGTAAGCCCAGGCGCATTTTGCCAAGTTCCCATGCCAGTAGCATCAGAGGTGAGAACCCTGCCTGCCGCCGCGCCGGTTGTCATGCGAAAAGCGGATACGCGCGCAGTGCCGACCACATCCAGTCTTGCGCTTGGTGTTGCAGTACCCAAACCGACGTTGTTGCTGCCATCCACTGTGATTCCGCGCGTGTTCTGGCTGAAGGATGCATAGGGCGCGGCGGTGATCTTCACGCGAGGTGTGAGCGTCGTGCCGTTGACCGCCATCTCTAACCACCTGTCCGCGCCTGTGAAAGCCGTCGCGCCAAAATTAAGCTCCACGGTGAAAAGCCCGTTCGCAACACCGGTTCCGTCCAGAGTGATGGTGCTGCCAACCTGAACGCCGCCACTCGCCGCATTGAAGAGTTTGAAAGTCAAGTTGAAGGCTCCGTTCGCAGGGACTCCGCCCTCACGCAGGTAGCCTTGATAGGTAAAGGATTGTGCCAGCGCGAAACTGACAGAGAGAAAACCAAGCCAGGTAAACACGAGTAATCTGTTCATGATTCGCAATGCCTCCCTTGAGTATGACAAAAAGAAAGCAGTTCCATTTTCTTTTTGCCACTAAATTATAACACGGATTTGGGGGAAAGGGAAAAATGGCGTTGCGCTCTCTAAAGAGACAATTCCTTTGGGGGTGATTCCACTGGCATCCCGTATCGGCGTTCTATTGTAAAATACGTGAGCATATAAGGTACAATTTTATAGAATACCCATGCCTACAGTGTTGCGCATTAGTATAGGAAAACCGTTAGCAATGAATGTTGAATTTGATGACACTTCTTTGCGCGTCTACTTGGTTGACGGGCGGATTGTGAGTGTGCCTCTGGAATGGTTTCCTGTTTTACGCGATGCGACTCCTGAACAACGCAGTCAGTGGCGGTTAATTGGCGGAGGCATAGGGATTCATTGGGAGTCTTTAGATGAGGATTTGTCAGTAGCGGGGCTATTGGGCGCGCGTGAGTGACATCTTCACTCCTCGGATAAAATCGTATAATCAAGGCTTTGCGCGCATCCAAAGGGTCTTGATTTGCGTGTATTCATGCAGCGCATGCCTTCCCAAGTCGCGTCCGAAGCCCGACTGTTTGTAGCCGCCAAAGGGCGCGACCAAATCGAACTTCTGCGAACAGTTCAGCCACACCACGCCCGCCTTCAATCGTTTGCCGATGTAGAGCGCGCGATCCATATCTTGTGTATAGACTGCTGCCGCCAAACCGTAATCGGTGTCATTGGCAGCGGCGATAATCGAATCGAGCGCATGGTCATCAAATTCGATGACCGACAGCACAGGACCGAAAACCTCTTCGCGGGCGATGGTCATCGAGTTGGAGACCTGATCCAACACCGTCGGCGGGTAGAAGTAGCCTTTGCGATTGAGCCGTTCGCCGCCTGTCAACAATCGCGCGCCTTGCTGCTTCGCCGATTCGACATAACCATGCACGCGCTCTAACTGCTCCGAAGAAACAAGAGGTCCTTGTTCTATGCCCTCTTCAAACGGGTCGCCTACCACCCGCGATTGAGCGCGCGCCGTGAGCTGTTCTACAAACGGCTCTTTGATCTTCTTGTGCGCGAAGAGGCGTGAACCCGCGCAGCAGATCTGTCCCTGATTATCGTAGATACCGCCGAACACATCCTCCAATGCCGTGTCTAATTTGGCGTCGGGGAAGAGGATGACCGGGCTTTTTCCGCCCAACTCCAGCGAGACGCGCTTCAAGTTGCTTTGCGCCGCTGCCTGCATAATCAATTTGCCGGTCGCGGTGGAGCCTGTGAATGCGACTTTGTCTATGTCGGGATGGCTGGCAATGGCTGCGCCCGTGACTTCGCCATAGCCGTTCACGATATTGAAAACGCCGGGAGGCAATCCCGCTTCGCGGCTTAACTCAGCCAATTTGAGAACCGAGAGGGGAGTCTGCTCTGCCGGTTTGAGAATCACGGTGTTGCCTGCCGCCAGCGCAGGTCCCAGTTTCCAGGCTGCCATCAGCAAGGGATAGTTCCAAGGGATAATAAGCCCGCAAACGCCATACGGTTCACGCAGCGTGACACAAAGGTGATCATCGTTGACAGGGAGAGATTCGCCCTCAATCGTGGAAGCGATTTGCCCATAATATCGCAAGCAGAACGCCACCGACCGGATATCGCCCAATGCGCTGGAGTAGGGCTTGCCATTGTCCAGCGTTTCCAATCGCGCCAAGGGCTCTAAATGCTTTTCCACTAAATCAGCCAGTCTGGACAACAGATAGCCGCGTTTATGCGCGGAGGCGCGGCTCCAAATGCCCGACTCAAACGCTTGGCGCGCCGCCGAAACTGCCCGGTCTACATCTTCCGGCTGCGCATAGGCTGCATGCGCGATGGTCTCTTCGCTGCCCGGATACTCGACTGGGAATGTCGCGCCCGACAAGGCAGGCGTGAACTCGCCACCAATAAACAGATTGCAGTTGGGCAGTTCGATGTCGATGTTGTTGATAGAAACGCTTTGCTTGGCCATAGGGAATCGATCAATACTTGTAATCACCGTTATGCGCGTCTTCCAAGTAACGCGCCAACAGAGTCGCGCAGGCTTCCACATCGCCCGGTGACACCATTTCGTTGACCGTGTGGATATACCGGCAGGGGATACTTAGCGTAATTGCGACCGCGCCATCCCGAACCCGCTGCATTGCGCCCGCATCGGTTCCGCCCGCTGGCAGCACTTCCATCTGATAGGGGATGTTCTCTTTCTGTGCAATCTGTTTGAAATGCTCAACCAGTTTGGGATGACATATCAGCGAGGAGTCCATAATCTTGATCGCTGCGCCGCCGCCCAACTTCGTGACCGAGTCGGTTTCGCGGGGACCGGGGTAGTCGTTCGCGAGCGTTACATCCAATGCAATGGCGATGTCGGGTTCCACGCGAAAGGCGGAGACACCCGCGCCGCGCAGACCGACCTCTTCCTGCACGGTGGCTGCCGCATAGATATCGCATTTGTGTTTGCCCAACATGCGCAAAGCTTCCAACATCACAAAGACCCCCACGCGGTCATCCATCGATTTGCTGATATAGTTGTTGCCGCATGGCTCCATCGTCCGATCCATCGTCACCATATCGCCCAATTGTATCTTCGCTTTGACCTCTTCTGCAGGCAGCCCTAAATCCACAAAAAACTCGGAGAGTTGGGGAGGCTTGGCGGCTTCTTCGGGCGTGAGCATATGCTTGGGCTTCGTGGCATAGGTCAGCGCGCCGCGCAACGCTCCTGCTTCGCGGGTATGAACCATCACGCGCTGCGCGAACATTTGGCGCGGATCGAACCCACCCAAAGTTTGCAAGCGCAGAAAGCCTTTATCGTCGATATAACGGACCATGAATCCGATTTCATCCATATGCGCGGCGATCATCACTTTGGGTTTGCCTTTACCGCGTTTGAAACCGATCACATTGCCCATCACATCGATTTCTATGTCGTTGACCAGCGGCTTCATCGCCTCTCGCGCGACGGCTCGAATCGGGTCTTCGCGTCCCGGAATGCCTGGCGCCTCGCATAATCGTTTCAATAAGTCAAAATCCATAAGTTAGGGTCCTCCAATGATTTAATTCTTGTCAATTTTACGGGTTCCTGCAGGAAGAATGCGTCAACAAACTAAATATAGAGTTACCAAAGGAGGTGTGCCATGAAACGATGGCTATTGCTCATGGGATTAGCGGCGGTATTACCCGGCTGGTCTCAAGTCCATTTTAGTGAGAATTTCGAATCTTATACGGGTCAGCTGCCCAACAGCGACTCGAACAATACCCGACCTTTTGACGGATTCAGCAATCCATGCGATGCCAATCCCTGGAATGATCCGCTTTGGCGCGTTTATGATGTGTGGCATGGGGTTCCCGCTTGGCCCAATCATCAGATCGTCAACAGTGTGAACCCGTTTTTACATCCAGACCCCTTTTGGGTTTCTCCGGGTTGCTTGTTGTTTGACCCGTTCTTAGCACAGCCAGGCAATATGCCCACACCGCATAGCGGCAATCAAATGCTTTGGACATTTCAAGCTGCAGGGCGTACACAGTTCGTGAACTTAAGCGTGGCATCCGGCGGGCGCAACGATCCCAACAACCCATTGTATGACGGAGCCTATTACAGCTTCTGGTTCTATGATGAGGATTGCTTTAACAAATTGGGGCGTTCCCGCGCTGAGTTCCGCGCCTACAACACGACCGGACCGGATGGTATTGGCGCGTTGATCGGAGGAGGTCTCTCTTCCATCCCGTCGCTGGGTCCCTATGACAGCGACACCGAAATTCCGCCCGACAACCGCGCTTTAAGCCGCAAGACTTATAACATTCGCAACGATGCATTTAGTGTGCGTTCTGCCGATTCCAATCCCCGTGGCTGGGCAGATTTCCGGCAAGTAACACGCTCCAAAGGCTGGCATCATGCGGCGATTTGGCTGACGGGCGACGGTTCCGAAGGCAATCCGCGCGAGTTCACCTTTGTCATCGACGGCATTACTCGTAAGGGACCGCGACCGACGGGTATGCGGTACACAACGATTGTCTGGACGAACGCGACTTCTGCCGCCGGACGATTTGATAACCTGTACTTTGATGATGTCGAGGTGGGAGTCGGCACGCCGAAGGCGTTCAGCGATGCGATGTTTGTGGGCAGAGTGCTTCCCGACAATTGGCGCAACGATGCGAATGGGTATTCGGATGTGGCGGACTGGATTTTGGACATCGAAATCCGCGACATGAACGATAACTTGGTGGCAACGGTGGAGCGATACCTGCCCAAAAAGAACCCCATTTATAACGATACGGACGGCACAGACGATTACACGGGCATGATCGGTATTCCCAACTTGCTTCCTGCAGGGACTTATAAGTTCAAGTTCAAACTGCGAGATCGTCACTGGCTGGGTAGAACCGTCACGCTTACAACGCCCTCACGCGGCGAAGTGGTGATGCTGCTGAACGGCGATGTGAACAAAGACGGTATTGTCAACGATAGCGACTTGCTCGCGGTCTTGTTCGGTTTTGGCGGTCTCGGAGGAGACGAAGATCTGAACGGCGACGGCAGTGTGGACGATGCCGATCTGTTGATCGTGCTGTTCAATTTCGGTCAACAAGGGTAAAGGGAAACACAAAAAAAGCCGGAAGCGAATTCGCTCCCGGCTTTTTTCATGATTGATTGCGGTAAATCCACTCGGTTATCGATCTCGTCGGTTGCCGAAGCCGCCACCGAATCCGCCCATACCCATACCACGTCCGCCTTCAAAGGTGAAGGGTTTGCCTTGCATGGATTGCCATTTTTGCTTCTGCTCGGGGGTCAGCACCGCTTCGATGTCTTTCTCGACTTTCGCGCGCGCTTCCTGCATTTGCTTCATCATCTCTTCTCGGTTGCCGCCGCCGCCACCGCCTTGGAACATCCCGCGCATATTTTCCATCATTTGCGTTTGGATGCCCGCCATTTTGGTGGTCTGTTCGTTGGTTAAGCCTACTTCTTTGGCGACTTGGGGATTCATCAGCGCCATGGGACCTTGCCATTGGTATTCCAGCTCTTTCAGCCGCTTCTTCTGTGTTTCATTCAACACGGAAGCCGGATCAGAGCCGCTTCGCAGTTCTTCCATGGCTTTGCGCCGCTCTTCTGGAGACATTTGATCTGAGTTCTGTCTCAGCTGTTGCATTTTTTCGCGCTGTTTCGCTTGCAACTCTTCGGCTTTCGCTTTTTGCTCAGCCGTAATATTCAACTCTTTCTGAACATCTGCGCGCTGAAGCAGCATGGCGCCTGCATTCGCGCCCATACCGCCCATCATCTGTCCTGCGCGACCTTCACCTCGTCCAGGACGACCCTCGCCTCCTGGGGGCTGTGCAAACGCCAAAACGGTTAAGCTGGCGACTGCCGCTCCTAAAACAATCCATTTGAAACGCATAGTTTGTAAACCTCCTGTCCTCTGAAAAGGATCACTAATGGTTTTGACGCTTCCCCGTTAGAAAAGTTCTGAAAAGGATTTAAGCGTTTCAAGGCGTAACTATAAAAACGAGGCTGAACGATGAAACGATATCTCGCGATTTTGAGTTTTGGTATGCTGGCTGCGCTCAGCGAAGCATCGGACGATTATCCGCCTGCGCGTTGGGTTCCGGCGCATTCTGGCAACTTGACCACCGCAACCCGCCCCACATCCCATCCCATTCTCTATGTGATTATCCACTCGACACAGGGCAGCTATAACGGCGCGATTTCTTGGTTCCAGAACCCGCAGTCCCGGGTCAGCGCGCATTATGTGATTCGTTCATCGGATGGGGAAGTGACGCAAATGGTTCGAGAAAAAGACATAGGCTGGCATGCGGGAAACTGGACCATTAACACGCAATCGATAGGCATTGAGCATGAAGCGATTATGCAGGACCCCAGTTGGTATACGACCGCGATGTATCGTTCCTCCGCGGACTTAACGCGCTACGCGACCCGCAAATATGGGATTCCGCGTGACCGTAGCAGGATTAGGGGACATGGCGAGGTCTCCAATACGCCTTGTCCAGGGCAATATTGGAATTGGGACTACTATATGGATATCCTGCGCTTGGACAGCCGCTATCAAAATGCGGTGGTTCCGCGGGTGATGCGCCCGGGCGAGTCGGTGACAGTCGCGTTGATGATGGAGAATAGTGGCGATAACGCATGGAGCGGTCAAGGCGACCAACCGATACGGCTCGGCACGCAAAATCCCGCGAACCGTTCCAGTCTCTTCTATCAAGCGGGGCGCTGGTTGACGCCGAACCGACCAGCAGCAATTTCTTATCCCGTGAATGCCTCCCAAACGGGACTGTTCCAGTTTATGATGACGGCTCCCCGCAATTATGGAACTTATCAAGAGAGTTTTCAAATGGTGAAAGAGGGGGTGTCGTGGTTTGGTCCGCAGTTGACTTTCCAGATTCAGGTGGTGCCTTGGGACCTCGTGATCGATAACCGGAGCGGTTATTTTTTGGCGGCGGGAGATTGGCAAACCTCCGACGCGCAGGCAGATCGTTATGGCGCGGATTACCGCTGGATCGCCGCTTCACCGACCCAGAAGGGGTATGCGCGCTGGTATCTCAATGCTCCGATTGAAGGCTATTATGATGTGTATGCTTGGTGGAGCGCAGGATCGAACCGCTCACCGCAAGTTCAGTATGATATGGAGCATGCGAGCGGGGTGACCCGTTTCACGCTAAGCCAGCAGTCCAATGGCGGGCGATGGAACTTGCTTGGCAGGTTCTATTTAACGCGCGGCGGCGGCTTTGTGTATGTTCGGGGAAGCGGAAACGCGAACAGTGTGGTGACGGCAGACGCGGTTCGTATCGCGGGACCTTTTTAATGGTCTACGGAATGGCGCGCCCGGAGGGATTCGAACCCCCGACCCTCAGATCCGAAGTCTGATGCTCTAATCCGCTGAGCTACGGGCGCAGTGAAGGTGTTAAGTGATTTGACTGGTCGGGGCGCCCGGACTCGAACCGGGGACCTCTTCCACCCCATGGAAGCGCGCTAGCCAAACTGCGCTACGCCCCGACGCAGATATATAGAATACCTCATCTATCGCGCGATTTGCAAGCCTTTTCGTGATAAAAGTCCCACAGCTTACTTTGGCGGCGGGGCGGGAGGGGGCGTTGTAGCAGGAGGCGGGGGAGGATCGCCGAGTACCTCCACAATTGCATGGACCCATGCGCCGCCGACCCACGCGCTCACATTGCTCACGCCCGGTCGAAGCGCAACATAACGTCCCCATTGATCCACAAAGCCATTGCTGCCGCAGCCCCATATAATGTTCCAGGTGGAAACCGCCTGCCCATTGACCAGCACGCGGAAACGGGTTTTGTCGCCGACTTTTAATTGAATCCGGGGTGGGTCTACCGCATATTCTTGCAAGTTGGTCAGCGGACGAATGTTCTCGTCGAAGAGCAATAAAGAATTAGCGACGGCGCGCTCCGCGCCATCCGAGGGACTATTCACGTTTACATTTTGTACGACCATTGAGGTGGAGCCTCCCCCATCCAAATTGATCGCTTCCACCGCGCCGTATCGTTTCATTATGGCTGCCAATTCGGGTAGGGTGGCGCCTTGGCTATGCGTTTGCCTGCCGTCCACTACCACCCAAAGCAGGTCGCCCTCTTTGGTAATGCCGACAGCGGTTCGGGGATGACGGCGATTCCAGAACGATTCATTGAAACCTGCCGCTTCATAGTCCGCTTTCACGAGAGGTTTATTGGCTTTGATTAGCCAGGGTCCGCCTGCTACCGCTTCACGGACTTTTCGCCATTCCATCGCTGGTTTGGTTCCGCCGCTGTTTTCATCCAGCAGGTCTAAACGGATCGTCAACTGTTCACCCGGTTTCACCAAGCGCAGGAATTCGCCCGCGCTGTTCAATCCCATCAAAACGCCGCCATTGAACGGGATCGGCGCGCTGCTGAAATTATCGCGCACTTCCCGGACAACCCCACGAACGGCTCGTCCCGGCGTCATGGGGCGTTCCAGCGTTTCCAAGATGACCGCAACCCCTTTCGCCTCTGCATTGGCGGCTGCGCCAAAATAGTTGGTGGACAGAATCATCTCTTCTGGCTTTGCTGAGCGATTGACCCCCGCTATCGCAAACTTGGTTCCGTCCGCGCGCGTGACTTCACCTGAAAACTGAGGCGCGCCCAACACTACTTTCCCTTCGGTTGTCCAGCCTATGGCAGGGCGGTTCGGGAACGGCTCGCTGACGATTTCGCCTCCGATGATGCACAGCCCCAGCGGGTCGCCTGTGTAGGGGAAGAAGTCGGTGTTGATGGCGGCAACCGCGCGATGGCGCCAAGCGGTCCGGCTGGTCAATTCGCGTCCCCGCGCGGGATTATCCAACACCATCACATCGCTTCCCAGATTGGCGCGCAAATGAACGCGTTCGCCCAACTTGATACGCATGCCTTGGATGGCGAGCGGTGGCTGCGCGCTGACCTCTTGGAAGAAACTGGTATTCGCGCTCAACCGCTTATTGATCGTTTCCGGCTCTTGTTTGTTCTGCGCTTGCCCCAAGAAGACAAGTCCGATCATGCTGTAAATAAGCCATTTGTTCATATCGTTGCCGGCTCCAGAAGGGTCAATTTGCCGCGTTCCGCGTCCAGCTCTCCCAAGACGCCATAGGGCAGGGTGAGAGGATCGGTAATATGTCCGAAGGGAAAACCGCTGATAACGGGTTTATTCAAACCGCCAAAATAATGCTGCCAGATTTGATCCGGCGTGAAGCTGGGTTCGTCCTCTTTGATGAATTTTTCCCAGCGTGTCGATTCGCCAATTGCCACGCCCGCGCAAGCCTCCCATTTGCCCGCTAATTTCAATTGATTCACCATCGAGTCGAGGCGGTAGGGCGCTTCATCCACATCTTCTATCACAACAATCGCGTTTTGCGTCTCCATTTCATAGGAAGTTCCTATAGAAGAGGTCATCAGGCATAAACAGCCGCCGGTCAAGCGTCCGGTCGCTTTCCCAGGACAAATCGTTTCATAAGGCGCATGCCAAGGGGGCAGTTCGCCCAATGGTTCCGGGATTTCCAGCGCGCGCCAAAACACCTCCCAAGCATGGTCCGGGATGGGGCGCGTCATGGTGAGAGGCATCGGCGCATAAAGCGAGATCAGCCCTACATGTTTTTGAAGCCAGAGGTGAAGCACTGTAATATCGCTGTAGCCAATCAGCAACTTTGGATTGTTTCGGAACACGGCGGGGTCCAGCAGAGGAATCAGACGCGCCGCGCCATACCCGCCCCGCGAGCAGAGGACTGCATCGATGTCTGTGCGTTCGAACATCGCCATCAGGTCGCGCGCCCGGTCTTCATCAGAACCCGCTAAATAGTTGTCGCGATCCAATGCATGGTCACTGACCACGACTTTGTACCCGCGTTGTTGAATGAAACTCAGCCCTGTTTCTAAATCGGCTTGGGTGATGGGACCGGAAGGGGAGACGATTCCAATGGTGTCGCCCGGCTCAATATGTCTGGGTTTAATCAAATCCATATATGGATTATACCTTGTAGATGAACCTGCTTTTCTTTGAACAGCGCGTTGTGGAACAGGAGTTGCAGAGACTATTTTACGGCAGTAAGAAGCAGTTTTGTCAAATACTGTCGGTTGTACAGTTATGAGCATTGTGAGGTTTGGGTTTCTATATGGAAACTATAGACAACATCAAAAACATTAGGAGGAATTAATAGCATGGCACGAAAAAATCTTTTGTTCGCTTGTTTAAGCGCGGGTTTGTTGTTCACCGGAGCAGTTCAGTCCGCTCATGCGCTTTTGAGCTACGATTTCACCACGATTCACAGTAGTAGCGGCACCCCGGGCGGTCCGGCTCCTTGGGCAACGCTGACCATTGCCAATAATGGTTTGGGCGGCGTGAACATGACCTTAGCCCACAACGCAAGTTCCGCGTCAGGGCAGTTTATCACGGAGTTGAACCTCCTGGCTTCTTCGCTTGGCACAGGCAGTTCGTACACCAGTCCCAAAATCACGGGCATCAGTTTTGGCGGTTATACCGATGCGG
>JAHCHP010000027.1 GCA_026129765.1 Fimbriimonadia bacterium
CGGCGGGTAGCGGTCTGCTTTTCGCCGAGCCCTAATAAGGTCTTGCGTTTTGTGGGAGATACTTAACCCTTGGCATTTTTTTGAATTCCAAAACGCAGGAATTTGTGCTTGAACCTCGAACCAAAGAGGCTATGCAGCCAGTGCCAGTAGAGCAAGACCCCAATCGCTCTATGTTTGAGGAGGGAGAGGAAACCCCAGGGAAGCCCATACGCGCGCGAGCGATCCTCGCGGCGTTTTTGCTGTTACCCTTTGGCAACTATTGGGCTGCCGAAATGATCTCCAGCGTGATTTTCTCGTTGATGATCCCGCCCATCGCTATTTTGATGGTCGTCGCATTGGTGAACGCGATAGGGCATAAAGCGACGCGCCGCTGGATGTTCAATACCGCCGATATGGTGGTGATCTTCTCGGTGCTTTTTGTGGGGGTCGCGATTGCCGCTGAGTGGATGAGCGTTATTACCCCCTATTGGCACTCCTTCGGTTATTATGGTCCGCGCAATGAGACCTACCGTGTCAGTATTTTGCCCTATCTCACCGATTGGCTCTTTTTCAAAACGCCGGACGGTTTAGACGATTACGCGCTGGGCGGGTTCGGATTATGGTATACGGTCAGCCAATTGTGGCTCTGGTCTAAGTTAATTGTAGGCTGGACCGCCTTGCTCTGCAGCGCAGCCATCGCGATGCTGTGCATTAACTCGCTGATGCGTGATCTCTGGACTCGCCGCGAACGGTTAGCTTTCCCCATTTTGCAGGTGCCGATGGTCCTTTGTCGTCCCGAATCGCCGATTTGGAAAAGCCGCTATTTATGGGGCGCGTTTGCCGTGATGTTCATCATCGACTCGGTCAATGCACTCAGCTATTTTTATCCGTCCATCCCGCCCATCAAGGTCCGTTTCGTTGCCCGCCTGAATGAATATCTCACCACGCCCCCATGGAACCAAATCGGTTGGATTCCGGTCGGTGTCTTTCCATTCCTCTCAGCGATTGGCGTCTTTGTGCCGAATGACCTGCTCTTTTCATGCATTCTTTTCTACTTTGTCCGCAAGTTTATGCAGGTTGGCACTGCCGCCATGGGGTATGAACAGGGCGTCTTTGGAGGCGGTGGTTTAGTGCCGCAGCCTCCTTATTTCAGTGAGCAGTCATGGGGCGCGTTCCTGGGGCTGTTTGTCAGTATCACATGGGCTTCGCGCGCCTACTTGAGGGATCTCTGGGGGCAGATCAAGTCTGGGCAGTCGCCGGGCGGCTGGCGGGTGATGTCGGCGCGATGGGCGTTCATTGGCTTGATTCTGAGTTTAGCGACATTGGTGGGTATCGGGGTGGCGGTTGGGTTGCCTTGGTGGTTGGTCACGATCTATGTTTCGCTCTATATGATGTTCAGCATTGTGGTGGCGCGTCTGAGGGCGCAATTGGGCGCGCCGATCCATGAGATGGCATTTATGGGACCGCACCAGATCATGATCGCTTTCACCGGCACGCAAAACTTGACGGAAGGAACGATCACGCGCCTGATGACCACCTTCCATTTTATGAATCGTCTCCACCGTACCCATCCCATGCCGTTCCAATTGGAAGCGATCAAGATGGGCGAAATGGTGAAGATCAACCAGAAAGGGCTCTTCTTTGTCATTTTAGCCGCGACCGTCGTTGGGTGTGTGATCGGCATGGTGTTCAACATTGGGCGGGTTTATCATGATGGCGCAGGCGACTTGGGCGGCGGGATGGTCGGCGTCATCAAGCAATTGAGCCAAAACCGCTATCCCCCCAACTTAACCGCAATGTCTTTCTTCACGGGCGCGTTCTGTTTCGTGATGCTGCTCGACTTTATCCGCTATCGCATTCCCGGCTTTCCGGTCCATCCCGCAGGCTACGCGCTCTCCATGAACTTCGGAATCGACTATATTTGGTTCGGACTTTTCGTGGTGCTGCTAATTAAATTGTTCGTGAATCGGTATTATGGATTACCGGGCTATGAAAAGCTGCGCGCCGCCGCTATCGGTGTGATCTTAGGCGAGATTTCGGTCGACTTGTTAATGGCGATCTATCACCTCAGCACCGACCAGGCGGTTTATACCATCTCTATCAATGGCATGTTAGGCTGGGATCAGTAGACCTTTTGCGTCCGGAAGGGAGGTTAGAACCGTTTATGAGACAGTCCAACCCACAGCGTAGACGCCCTGAGCCGCGCGCGCTATCCGAGACAGAACGGCGCGAACTGGAGCGCAAAATTTTTGTCGCGATCAATGAGCATCGTCAGCGCAAACGCTTGAAGCCGTTGATTTGGGATGATCGGATACGCGATGCGGCACGCGAACATAGCCAGCGCATGGCAGAGGCGCGTTTCTTTGCGCACGAAGACCCACAAAGAGGCGATGTCGGAGCGCGTTTGAAGCGGCGGCGAATCGCTTGGACGATGTGCGGGGAAAACATTGCGACTCAGAAGGGCTACACGGACCGGGTGGGGGTTGCTGTTACGGGCTGGATGGAAAGCCCAGGACACCGGGAAAACATCATGACCGAAGAGTTCACGCATACCGGGGTGGGGATCTTTCGGCGCGCAGATGGAACCTACTATTACACGCAAATCTTTACGCGGTATTGAAACGAACGCTTGACACGCGAGGTATAATTACTTGCTGTGCGGATGTGGTGGAATTGGTAGACACGCTAGATTCAGGTTCTAGTGCGCGAAAGCGTGTGGGAGTTCGAGTCTCCCCATCCGCACCATCTTCCAAACAAACGCGCTTGGCGGTGTAGCTCAGTGGTCAGAGCATCCGGTTCATACCCGGGGGGTCGGCGGTTCAAATCCGCCCGCCGCTACCAAAACCGCCCCCTCTCTCCATGTCGTTACGCCGCTTTCTGTTCATCGCGCGCTCGCATCATCGCCACAAATGCGGGAGCCAATACGGGGTCGAACTGCGTGCCTGCTCCTTTTTCAATGGTGCTTAACGCCACCTCTGCCGGCAGCCCCTTGCGGTAAGGGCGATCGCTGGTCATCGCATCATAGGTATCCGCAATCGCCAACAGGCGCGCCATCAATGGGATTGCTTCACCCGACAACCCATCGGGATAGCCGGTGCCATCGTACTTCTCGTGGTGATGACGCACGCCGGGCAACGTCGCGGTGAGTTGCGGCGCTTTTGCGACAATCGCTTCCCCCAAAACGGGATGAGTCTCCATCACTTTGCGCTCTTCTTCATCCAACTGCGCAGGTTTCTTCAGAATCGAGTCGGGGACGCCGATTTTGCCCACATCATGCAGTGTACCGGTAATTCGCAGCAGTTCGATTTCCGACTCTGCCATACCGATATAACTTGCCAAATCGCAGGCATATTGCGCGACTCGCTGCGAGTGTCCTTGAGTATAGGCATCCTTTGCATCGACGGCTGCCGCCAATGCCTGAATCGTTGCCAAGCTGCCGTCCTGGAAGAATTGATACAGTTGATACGGGTCCGCATTGGCATCCGCGCCAGGAAAACTGTCAAACCGGCAGACACGGTTCCTGCCCAACTGCTTCGCCAGTGAGGAGGCTAATTCCGCTGCCATCACAAATCCGTCCGCCTGCCGCGAGTGCAAACCATACTCTGCGCAACCGATACTGAGCGTTAAGCCAACGGACTCCTGTTCAAACGCTTGGCGCAAAGTTTCTGCCAGCGCTTCGGTTTCTTCAATGGCGCATGCAGGCAGCAGAACTGCAAACTGGTCACCACTAAAACGCCCTAAAATTGCCCATTCAGGCGCATGCCGCCGCAGGCAGTCCGCCATCTTTCGAAGCGCGTCATCGCCTGTGGCGTACCCCTCGCGTTGGTTATATTTTTGGAATTCGTCGATGTTGGCAATCAATAGCGATAAAGGTTCTTCCGACTGCTCACATCGCTTGACCTCCTGAATCAACCGCTCATGGAACCGCCGGTGATTATCGACCTCTGTGAGCGGGTCGATATCGATCATCGCCATCAACCGTTCTTGGCTTGTTTTTAGCCCCTCCGTCATCTCGTTAAAAACCCGTTCCAAAAGACCGATTTCATCGCTGGATTGGGCAGGCAATTTCCCGGGCCACTCGCCTTGTTGCAGCGAGCGCGCCGCCTGAACGACCGCATTCAACGAGCGCGTCATCCGACCAGAGAGAACCGCGCCCAATAAAAGCGCAAGCGTCAGCGCAATGCCGAAAACGCCTAACAGCGCCAACCGGAAGCGGTAAAACATCGCCATGGACTTGTGGTAGGAGGAAAGCACCACATAGCCCAGCGCATTCTCAGGCGGCACACTGGGCAGGGGTTCATAGAGCGCGAAGTAAGGCTCATTATTCAATTGGACGATCTGCGGGGTGTTTCTGGGCGTGGGGATTTGCGATACTTGTGGCAAGGTCGACGCCAGCACTCTGCCGTCATGCGCAAAAGCGACTTCCGCGCCGGTCGCGCGCCGCAGTTCGTAAGCGACGCTGGAGTCGACTCCGCTGAACACGCCAAACGCGCCCCAAGGCTCCTGTCCTACCCGGACTGGCACAAACACGACCAACATTAAACCCTTGTCTGTCGCGATAATGCCTGACCAATCTTCACCTTCCAGAGCCGATCCGATACCCGTCTGCAAGCGCGCTTCCTCCTTGTGGGAAGGCAACTCGCCCGAGGAGCCTATCGATTCGCCGTCGCGGTCGACTGCCAGCACATAATCCACTTCCCAGCGTTGTCGGTAGTCGTTGGCGCAATCGCTCACGGTCGCGCTATCGCCGGTCTGCACACAGGCTTTCAGAATTGGCACTTGCGCGAAGAGATTGGCTTGCTCCATGAGCCGGGCTTTGCGCTCGCGGATCAGGTGTTCCAGCATCGCGCCCGTTGCCCGGACATTGCGCCGCACTTCGCGTTCGTTTTCGCGATTGACCAGATAGGCGGTCGTGATGAGCAGCAGCGTGGAGAACAGCGCCACGATGCCCGCGTTCAACAGCCAGATTTTCTGTCTCAGTGAAGCGCGCATTATTTCTTATTTCGGGCTAAATTCAGTTCAAATGAGGCTCCCGAGCCAGCCTTCACGATTACTTTTTGCGAGAAGGTGACCCCGCTCTCATGCCAGCCGTTCAAGGTGTATTCGCCAGCGGGAACCTCTTTGATCTGAAACTTGCCCCGGTTGTCTGTCACAGCATAGAACGGCGTATCGACAATGTAGATAAACGCGCTCATTTCTGGGTGAACATTGCACAAGATCGCCACCACGCCTGCCTTCTCAAATCTCACCTCTTTTTTCGCGCCGCGCGGGTACATCCCCAAGTCAAACTTTTTGGCGTCATAATAGGCGAACACATTATGGTAGATTGAGTCATTGTTGGGAAACTCCACTAAGGTATTCGCGGGAATCGCCAATATGCGGGGAATAAACTGCTTGTTGCGCTGGTCAATCACGACTTTGCTGAGGGGTTTGGCTTTGACGCCACCCTCCAGAAATACAACCGCCTGCGCCGCCGGGCGGTTCTTGGGAAGAAAAACGGACCCCGACACATCGACCGTGTTTGAGGGGGTGGTTCCGCTCATCATCAACGCCGCCAAAAGAATTCCTGTCATCATAGAGTTGCGCCTCCAAAGAAAGGTGACTTGAAGGGATTATTCCACAGCCCCCGCAGATTTAACCATGCGTAAATCTATGCGGTTCTATGTTGGCAGACACAACACTATTTAGAAACTGCTCAACATTTTAAGGGAGATTTGAAAATCGGGGAAGAGGCGGGGCTGAAAAGCCTGTTCAGCATGCGCCACTTGAGTCAACACATAGCCTGCTTCGCTCCATTGGTATTCTTCGATCATGACCGGGTCCAACTCCATGAGCCATATCCAAGGCACTTGATGACGATGGTAAATAGCCATTTTTTCGCCCCGATCATAGGCGCGGGTGCTGGGGCTGAGAATCTCCACTGCCAATTCTGGAGTTGCAAAGACAGCATTTTCTATACGCGCTGACGCGAGTGATTGACGAGTGAAAAAGGCAATATCGGGCGCAACCGCCGTTTGATTCTGTTCATCCAAAACGACCAGAGTATCTGGAAACACCGTGCCTATTTCGCGGGTTTCGACATAATTCAAAAGCGCGGCTCCTAACCTGAGAATTCCCTGATTGTGCTGGGGTTTTGGTCTTGGCGTCTCTCTGATTTCTCCGTTCAGCAGCTCAAGCAAAGTGTCTGAACTCTCTGGCTCAGGCAAAGCGAGAAATTCTGTCAGGCGCATGCGCCTGCTCATAATCTGGATTCCCATGGGCAAACACCTCTATAATAGGAGTGTACCTGATATTGATAAACAACGCGAAACTATGGAATGTAACAGTCTGGACGAGAAGAAAAGCCCTGCGGGGCTGATAATAAAGGGCTGTCTCAAAACCGGGCTTGATTCCTGCGCTGACAGGAACCGAGTCTTTGAAAAGCAGACCCGTTCGCTTTGCTCAGGGAGACATCAGAGGCAGATTCTGCCAGTTCTGTCATGCTGAGCGCAGCCGAGGCATCTGCTATTCGAGTTTTGAAACACCTAAAAATAGGGAGTGGCGGCATGAAGACAATCTATATGGCTGGGTTCTTAGGCTTGATCGGGTTTAATTCCGCAGCAGCGCAGGAACGGATGCTGCCTGAGACCGTGCAGTTGGAACTCTATTCCGATTTCCGGAGCCGTTTCGCCTCAGAAGGCACCTCCGGCAGCCAACTCTATAATGGCTCTTTCCGGTTAAAAACCGATGTTGCTCGCAATTGGCGGGTGGAGATATATGGCGCGCGCAAATGGAAAGAGGAAATTTTACATCAAGCCAGTCTGGAACATACCTTCGGCGCGGATAAGATACAAGTCGGGTTAGTCCGGTTGCCTTTTGGGTTGTATGATCATCAAGAGGTGTACACTTCCGGTATTATCGATTACCCGCTTCCTCGCGTGGACTACGCTTTTAACTCGGTGGACTGGGGTGTAACGGGCGCGAAATGGGAGCATAGCGGCGGTCATTGGGGTATTGAAGCCGCCGCGTTTTCGGGCAATGGCAGCGGAACCTGGAACAACACCGACCCGGTTCGAGGGGTGGCGGTTCGCGGTCAGCTCTACACCGGCGATCTGATTGTCGGATTCAGCCGTTGGGACGGCGACATCGAGCTGGTTTGGGGGCAAGGACCCTATACGCGCCGCACTCATATCAACGGCATCGATTTTCGCTGGACACGCCCTCAACTGATTGTCCGGGGCGAGTACCTGTTTGGAACCTTAGCAGCGAAAAAGATGAACGGCTTTTACGTGGATGTCTATTACCGCTTGCCCAAGCATGAGCGATGGAGTTTGGTCGGGCGGCTGGAGACCTACAAGCCTAAGCCATCCGTATCTCAAGCGGAGCAGCTCACTCTGGGCGCGCGCTATATGATGTCCAAAGAGTGGGTTTTTGCCATCAACTGGCGCGTAAACGATGGTTTCTCGGATCGCTATATGAGCTGGACACCCAAAACGGGCAGAGCAGGGGATATCTACTTGCAAGTCTACCGGAAAGTCGTGTTTTAAGGCGCATTTAATAGGAGGGCGTAATTTTACTTGCGCCCTCACTTTAATCTTTCCATCCAATCTGCAATGACCGATTTACCCTCGGCTCGCAAACCCTCTATGACGCCGACCCGGTCAGCATCGGATTTGTTCTGGTTCCATTTGAACTTCCCCTCCAAACGCGCGATTTCGATTTCGAAACCGACCACCCCTTTCAACAATCGCTGAAAATAGTCGCCTGGCGCGTTCATTCCCCAAGGCTCGGCGCGTTCCGATTCATACCGCTCCACCGTATCTTGGACAATGCGCGCGGTTTCCTCTTCCGAGACCAGCCTGGGCATTCCGTAAGCGTGGACTGCAGAGTAGTTCCAAGTCGGGACATTCGGCGCGCTTTTGTACCAAGCAGGCGAGATATAGGCATGGGGACCGGTGAAAATCACCAGCGCATGTATGGGGGTTTCTGTGGTTTGCCAAGGCTGCCATTGCGGGTTGGCGCGCGCCATATGGGAGCGCAAAACGCCCCATTCGCCGCGAGAGCGATCCAATAAAAAGGGAAGATGGGTCGCGAAGGGCGCGTGGTTAATGACGGTGACCAGAGACGCGAAACTGTGCGCCTCGATAAACGCGCTCAGAGTTGCCGGGTCCGGTTCGCGAAAGGCGGCTGGGATATACATAAAAGGGTCAGATGCGGGGCTTATAAGGCTGCGACGCCATCGGGATATTGTTCTTATCCAAAGGTACCTGCATGCGTCCCTGATCGGTGTTGACCACCAGCGTGTTTTCATCTGCCCATACAATGTCTTTTGCTGTCAGGGTGGCTTTTGCATCGAGCAACAGTTGTCCTCCTTTCTCAGCGATAACGGAGCAGAGCGTCGAGCTATCCGAGTTTACTACCCAGAGGTGGGTCATTCCGTCCGTATCTTTCGCGAAAAAAGCGATCCGCTTCTCATCGGGTGAGAGGGTAACATTCTCAACAGAGAGCCAGTTATTCCGAATAACCTTCATTTCCCCAGTCTTCAAATCTTTGACTGCCAAGGTGAACTGATCTGGGTTTAAAGGGAAATTCGACTGTGAATGCGCTTCGATGGTCTTTCCTTTCACCACATGATGGTTAGAGAGGGAAGAACGTATCGCTTCCTCGTCCAATGCGGGCATGGGCGGCAGAGAAGCGGGGGGCGGCAGAGACCTCATCACGGCGGATGAGTCTGCGTGGTCAATAATGACCCGCATATTGGAGGCTGTCCGTCTGGGGGAAACGAAAGTGAACAGGGCAACGAAAATGAACAGCCCGAAGATCACCATGCCGACCATGAGGGCAGTTCCGAATCGCTTCCGGCGCGACATCCGCTCCAGCCGTTGCGCTTCTTCCAATTGCTGCTGTTTTTTGCGCGCTTCAATCGCTTGATGAATCGCTTCGCGCGATACGCCTGCCTCTTCGGCAATCGCTTCTAATTGCTCAATCGAGTAGTTATCGCTGCCTAACTTTGCCGCAATCTGCAATATCTCACCGGCTTCATGAGAATTAAATGACTCTCTCGTTGGCTGTCCTTGCTCCGGAGAGGATTCCTGTTTTAACATCGCTCGCGCCCCCTTCTAAAATCGCTGTGATTATACCTTATACGTCTGAGCAGGAAAAAAAGTGCCTGTTGCTTTTTTGATGGTAAAATATCGTGTGATTGCTATGACCATTGTCCATGCCAAACTTAGCGGTAACAAGGTGGTTCTTCCTCGCGAGGATTTTGAAAGATTAGTGAATTTAGCGAGACAAAGCGAACCGGTTGAATTGGAGTATTCAGAAGATGCTCAGCCAATCGAAGGTATTCTCCAATTGGCTGAGCAAGGAGGCTCATTCGACTGGCTTGCTGAAGAACCTGATTTGTATTGTATTGAGGACCTGAAGGAGCGTTATCGATGAAGCGAGAAACAGTTGTTCTTACTCTCTTCCCTTTCACTGATTTAACAGGGCAGAAAGTTCGTCCCGCGTTGATCATTTCGCGCTCGGAGAGGACAGGCAGTGATGTGATTTTAGCGTATATCTCTTCAAAAGTATCCTTACCTGCTCTGCCTTCTGAGGTGGTAGTAGAGGCAGTCTTGCCAGCCTTCAGTCAAACAGGGTTGAAGGTTAGTTCCAGTGTCAAATTAGACAAATTGGTGACGGTCTCTATGAATATCCTTTTAGGGGAACTGGGCGAGTTCCCACAAGAATTGGTGGAACTCGATAATGAAAAACTACGGTACACCCTCCACCTATAAACACACTTTCCTCCTTTGCGCGTCTATCAAGCGACATGAAAACGTTGTTCTTACTGTTGATCTGTTTATTGTGGATTCCGGCTGCTTGTCAACGGGATGAAGACCGCTTTGTGGTTGTGACCGTTCAAGGAACCGCGCCGGTGGAGCAAAACAGGAATCCGGAACCCGTCGCGCGCAATGAAGCCAAACGCGCTGCCGTTGAACAGGTCATCGGAGCCTATGTGCGCAGCGACACTCAAGTGGAAGGCTCCCGTCTGCTCTATGACACCATCATCAGTAAGGTCGAGGGGTATGCGGTCGTGATCGCGGGTCCCTTGCAGCCTCGTCAGGTGAGCGGCATCTATAGTGCCGATTATCAGGTCAAAGTTTTTCTTCAGCGGTTGGGCGCGCCGCGCGGCTTGCTGGAAGAACTCCAGGAGCGAGGTCTTTTCCGAGCCATCCGAACGATGATTTTGATTCCCGACGCGAGCCCAGCCGAGGAATCGGCAGTTAGAGCGTTAAGCGATTATGGATTCAAGATGATTGACAGCCAGTTTCTTCGGCTTTCTTTGAGGGAAGATAGGGAGAATCTTCATGATAATAAGCGGTGGTTGGCGCGTTTGCGAGGAGTCGCGGATTTGGCGATTATAGGCGATGCGCATAGTGGAAGCGTGCCGCGTCCCTCGTTGGCGCGCGATTCGCGATTTGTTTCCTACCGCGCGCAAGTGACGTTAAGGGCGATCTGGGTAGACACGGGTGAGGTTATAGCCTCCGCGTCTGCGCGAGGGATTCCGGTCGCGGACCTGAACGATACCATTGCCCGCGACCGCGCGCTGAGCCAAGCCGCCGAACAAGCCGCGCGCGAACTGATGCCCAAAATCCTGCAAGCCAACGCATTTTCGCCCGGTAAAGTCAGCCGTCTCATCGAGTTGGAAGTGACAGGCATTTCCAACTACTCCGACGCGAATCATCTCCGCGCGTTTCTGGAAAAAATGGAAGGTGTCCAAGAGATTGTACGGTTCCAGTATGATCAAGGGCGCGTTGTTTGCGAACTCAATGTCAGCGAGAATGGTAAAACGGCTGTCGCCGACCGTTTGGATCAGTGGGCGCTGTCTCGCGATTGGCTTCTGCGCGTCAAAAGCGTGTCTGAAAACAAAATCGAGATAGAAACCATCCGCCGGTAGGGCGAATCATGGTTTACCCTACCTCACCTGTCGCGTCATACCAAGAAATCTTTTGTTGAACCGCGCGACTGACCTTATTGAAGAGAGATAAGACTTAAGGCTCGCCCCTAATGGCATTTTTTCAAATATCAACAAGAAAGAATCAAGACACTTGACTTTTGAAATTTTTAAGGTACAATACAGGAAGCATTCAAAATGGCGAAGGCAAAAAATGTCTTTTCAAAAATGACGGGCAAAAATTAAAGGTATCCTAACTTGCGTTGCATAGCAGAAAAAGAACCTTTATGAATTCAGAGTTTTAGGAATAGATTGCCTTTTCATTTTTTCAGGCGGATGAAATCGCTGCCACTTTGAACGCAAAAAAAACAAGAAAGGAGGGCTAATCAATGTTTAGCTCTAAAACAAAGTTGTTGGTTTCAACTGCAGCCGCATTTTTGTTTGCCGCCTATGGCGCAAACGCGCAAGTCACCTTGTCCGATGGGAATGCCTTTGCGGAAATAGATCCGGATTCCAGTAGTGGAATGCATACTTTTGAGGTCGATGGAATCGACAACCTCTACCAGCAGTGGTTCTGGTATCGTTATGATGGAATGGATGATGAACTCTCTATCGATGAGCTCTCCTCAGCCACCGTCAACCAAATCGCTGCAAACGTTGTCAGCCTTATGTACGATAACGGCATTTTGCGTGTAGAGGTCTCTTACTTGCTGACTGGTGGAACCAGCGGCAGTGGCACTGCCGACATTGCTGAATCGGTTCGAATTACTAATGTTTCGGGTAGTTCACTCGATTTATCTTTCTTCCAGTATTCCGACTTTGACTTGCTTGAAGACAGTTCTGGCGATCGTGTGACCTTTGAGAACGCGAACACCATCAGACAGAGCAAGGGATCCGCGACCGCTTCTGAAGTGGTTTCTACCCCTGCTGCTGATCACTGGGAGATTGGCGGGTTTCCCTCCATCCTCAATAAGTTCGGCGATGGTTTTGCATCTACTCTCAGCGACAGTGGTTCTCCTTTTGGACCGGGCGACGGCACCTTTGCTTGGCAATGGAACCGTACGATTGCCGCAGGAGGCTCATTCTTGATTAGCAAGGATAAGATTCTTGAGGGCGTGCCGGAGCCAGCCAGCATGATTGCGTTAGGCGCAGGACTGCTTGGTTTGGCGCTTCGTCGCCGCCGCAAATAAGCTCCCACGATTCATAAACGCATTGCGCGCTCCTGTTTTCTTCACAAAGAAGACAGGAGCTTTTACTTTGGGTAGGGTTGCAGGGAGCTACTGGATGGCAAGGCAATCTGATTGCCCTGCCATCTTCTTCGAGAGATACCCTCGTTTATTCAAGCTTAGTTTTTCCAGGCATTGGCACCGGGTCGGTCGGCATAGGACCAAACGCTGTCGGGTCCTTCATCAGGTTTAATTTCGAGTTCATGGCTTGATCCCAGCTCACGACTTGTCCCGTATAAGCCGCCATGCGTCCCATAATCGCCGCTAAGGTGCTTTCCGCGACTTGACGTCCTTCGTTCACTTTACGATTGGCCCGGATGCTCTCAATCAACACCTTATGTTCCGTGACATAGGGGTTCTTCCAGTCGGTGCCGGGAGTCCAATTGGATTTCCCTTTGACCCAGAAATCGGTAAACTGCGCCAAGTACGCATCGCCTTCCGTGCCGATTACTCGGTTATCCACGCGGGTGGCTGTGTTATCCATTTGGCGGCACATCGCCGTCACACGACCGCCTCCCGCAAATTCATATTCAATCGCGAAATGGTCGTACACATCGCCATAAGCGGGGTCGACCCTTACCTGCCTTCCGCCTGTGCCGTAGGCGCGAATTGGATGACCCTGCATGAACCAGCACATGATATCGATATTGTGCACGAACTGCTCCACAATCTGATCGCCCGCAATCCAAGTATAGAACAGCCAATTGTTCATTTGGTAATGCAGATCGGTCCAATCGGGCTGGCGGGGGCGCACACCGGGGCTGGTTGCCATATAATAGACCGAACCGCCTTTTACCGCTCCAATTTCGCCGCCAAAAATGCGCCGCATCGCTTCTTGATAGCCCTCGTGGTGACGATACTGCGTGCCTGCCACAACCGATAAGCCTTTCTGCGCTGCCGCATCTGCCGAAGCCATAAACTTCCGGACGCCCGCAGGGCAGGTGGCGATGGGTTTCTCCGCAAAAATATGTTTGCCTGCCTGCACCGCCGCGTCAAAGTGCAAAGGACGGAAACCGGGCGGAGTGCAAAGTAAAATCACATCGATTCCGCTGCCCAGCACCTTCTGATAAGCGTCAAAACCGCCAAAGCAGCGGTCATCGCTCACATTGACCTTGTTCCCAAAATCCGCCAAGTTCTGGCGGCAGGCTTTGGCGCGTTCCACCGTGATGTCGCCCAGCGCGTACATCTCCAGCCCCTCGGAAGAGGAAAGACAATCGCGGGCGGCGCCGGTACCGCGTCCTCCGCAGCCCACGAGGCCAATACGGAGCCGGTCGGTTCCTTGGGCATGCGCGAAATGGAAAGCGGGCAAACCCGCAAAAGTAGCCGTCGCAGCGACCGCGGCGGATCGCTTCAAAAACTCGCGCCGGGTAACGGGCGCGGCAGACGTCTCTGATTTTCGTTTGGGTTGAAGATGATCGCTTGACATAAAACTTGGTTCCTCCATCTCCTTTTATTCAAGACAAAAACACCTCTTCCTGCATGGGAAAAGGGTATAATTGGACAGGAGAAATGACGATGAAGCAATGGATAACGACGATGATTATGTTAGGACTTTGCGCGGCAATGACCGTGAGCGCAGCCGATGCGCAGAAAGCCTACCAACCCAAGGCAGGCGAAACGGTCGTGAAAATGACGATTGAAGGCAAGGGCGACATCTATATGCTGATGTATACGAAGGATGCTCCCCGCACCACCGGCAATTTCTTGAAGCTGGTGAAAGAGAAGTTTTATGATGGGATACGCTTCCATCGCATTGTGCCGGGATTCGTGGCGCAGGCAGGCGACCCCAATTCGAAGACGAAGCCGATGGACGATCCTTCTATGGGAACCGGAGGCACCGATACCATCAAATTTGAGCCGAATGACCGCAAACACGAGAAAGGCGCGATTGGCTTGGCGCGCAAACCTGATCCCGACAGCGGCAGCTGCCAATTCTACATCTGCTTGGAGCCGGTACACCAGCTCGACAGCAACTATGTGGTTTTTGGAAAGGTTGTCCAGGGCATGGACATTGTGGAAAAACTTCAAATCGGCGATAGAATTAAGCAGGCAGTGGTTCTGCCCGCCGCGAAAAAGTAAGGGATAATGGGGTAGGAATGACGTGGAGGGGCAGACCTATGTGTCTGCCCGATCAGAGGGCGCACACGCAGGTGCGCCCCTACAACGCTGTCATTCTGAGTGATGCGAAGAATCTGCTTTTCAATTCTAAGGTTTCGCAAGCGCGGGAATCTCGTAGGGGCAGACCTATGTGTCTGCCCGATTAGAGGGCGCATACGCGCGCGCGCCATATAATCGTCAATGAAAAAATAATTGCTTCAACCCCAGAGAGTGATCACGGAGGAGTACTGACTAATTATGAAGAACGTTTACTTGTTTGATGAAGGGAGCGCGGATATGCGCGACTTGTTGGGCGGCAAAGGCGCGAACCTTGCCGAAATGACCAATATTGGATTACCCGTTCCCCCCGGATTTACCGTTACCACCGATGTCTGCCGGGAATATATGCGTTTGAACCGCATGCCGGAACGATTAATGGACGAAGTCCGCGCCAAGCTTCAAGTGGTGGAGCAGCGGACAGGCAAGACCTTTGGCGATCCCCAAAACCCGCTGTTGGTCTCGGTTCGTTCGGGCGCGAAATTCTCGATGCCGGGCATGATGGACACGATTCTCAATTTAGGGTTAAATGATGAAACCGCCGAAGGGATGATCCGCCTCACCAACAACCCGCGTTTTGTTTATGATGCTTACCGGCGTCTGATTATGATGTTCTGCGATGTGGTCTTAGATATTCCCAAGCGTGGATTTGAAGAGCGATTTGAGGCGTTGAAGCATGGGCTGGGCGTTGAGCAGGATACAGACGTGCCTGCAGACGCGTTGTTTGAGCTGATCGGCGTGTTCAAAAGCTATGCGCGAGAGCAGGGCGCGGAGTTCCCCATGGACCCGCGTGAGCAGTTGGCGATGGCGATAGAGGCGGTCTTCCGGTCCTGGAACAATGAGCGCGCAAATGTCTATCGCGAGCGGGAGAAGATCCCTCATGACCTGGGGACTGCCTGCAATGTGCAGTCGATGGTCTTCGGCAATTTGGGCGACGATTCGGGAACGGGGGTTGCCTTCACGCGAGACCCCTCCACAGGCGAAAAAGTGATTTATGGCGAATTTTTGGTTAATGCGCAAGGGGAGGATGTGGTTGCGGGAATCCGCACGCCTTTACACCTGAGCGAGTTGAAACCGATGATGCCCGCCATCTACGATGAGTTTCTTCAGATAGCGGATCGGCTGGAACTGCATTACCGCGATATGATGGACTTAGAGTTCACGATTGAGCGCGGGCGTCTCTATATGCTGCAGTGCCGGGTGGGTAAGCGCACCGGACGCGCTGCTGTCAAGATCGCGGTCGACCGGGCAAATGAGGGCTTGATTAGCCGGGAAGAGGCGGTCTTGGGCGTAAATCCGGTTCAGTTAGACCAGTTGCTGCACCGTCAAATAGACCCCAATGCCATTTCCACTGGCGATTATCCCGAACTGGCGCAGGGACTGGGAGCCTCTCCGGGCGCAGCCAGCGGTCATGCGGTGTTCACAGCAGCGCGCGCAGTGGAACTGGCAACAGAGAAGCCGGTGATTCTGGTGCGCCCAGAGACCAATCCCGATGATGTGAAAGGCATGCTGGCATCCAAAGGGATCCTCACAGCGCGAGGCGGGATGACCAGCCATGCGGCGGTGGTTGCGCGCGGGTTTGGGATTCCGTGTGTGGCGGGCTGCGAGGCAATCAGTGTGGACGATGAACGCCGGCTATTCTATGCAGGCAACCAAACGATTCGTGAAGGGGACGCCATCACGATTGACGGCGCGACTGGCAAAGTGTTTTTAGGCACGGTTCCTACGATTGAGCCGGAACTCAGCAATGAACTGAATGTGCTTCTCACATGGGCAGATGAGTTCCGCCGGTTGCGGGTCCGCGCCAATGCGGATAATCCCGAAGATTCCGAGAAAGCCATCGAATTTGGCGCGGAAGGCATTGGCTTGTGCCGCACAGAACATATGTTCTTTGGCGACCGCCTGCCGATTATGCAGGAAATGATCTTGGCAAGCGACGAGTCGGGCAGGCGCGCCGCGTTGGCAAAACTGCTGCCGTTCCAGCGCGAGGATTTTATCGGTATTTTTGAAGTAATGAGCGGGAAGCCGGTCACGATTCGGTTGATTGACCCGCCTCTGCATGAGTTCCTGCCAGACCATGAAACGCTTTTGCGCGAAGTCATTATGTTGGAGGTTGCGAATTCCGATTCGCCCGCCCTCATCGAAAAACGACGACTGCTGAAGCGCGTGGAGGACCTGCGCGAATCAAACCCGATGCTTGGGATGCGTGGCGTGCGTTTATCGATTCGTTTCCCGGAGATCGTGGAGATGCAAACCACCGCCATTATCGAGGCGGCGATTGAGGTGAAACGGCGTGGGAAAGAGCCGATTGTGGAAATCATGATCCCGTTAGTGGGGCATGTGAACGAATTGAAGATCGTTCGCGACTATCTGGAAAGCGTCGCTCAGGACGTGATGGCGAAGGCGGGAGTCAAGGTCGATTACAGCTTCGGAACGATGATCGAGATTCCACGCGCGGCTCTGACGGCGGATGAAATCGCGGAGCATTGCGAGTTTTTCTCGTTCGGCACGAACGATTTGACCCAGACCACCTTCGGATTCAGCCGGGACGATGCGGAAGGGAAATTCTTGGACATTTACGTGCAAGAGAAGATATTGCCAGAGAACCCGTTTGTCTCTTTGGACCGCAACGGGGTCGGGCGGCTGGTGAAGATGGCTGCCGAGTATGGCAGACGAATCCGGCGGCATATCAAATTGGGCATTTGCGGTGAGCATGGCGGCGATCCGGCTTCGGTGGAATTTTGTCATGAAGTAGGACTGGATTACGTCAGTTGTTCGCCTTACCGTGTTCCGCTCGCGCGATTAGCCGCCGCGCAGGCTGCTTTGCGCTACCGGGTCTCTGTCTCCGAAGATAAGTGAAGGAGGGAATTTAAGGTGTAGAAACGGTTCCCCTACCAAAAAGGGGAACCGTTTTTGCTCATCAGCCCATTTTGCGCTGGAACTCTTTCATGAAGGCTTGGAGTGTTTGAACGCCTTCAATGGGCATCGCGTTATAAATCGAGGCGCGAATGCCTCCCACCGATCGATGTCCCTTTAGCTCGTGCATACCCTCTGCTTTGGCTTGCTTTACGAATTCCGCTTCCAATTCTTCCGTAGGTAGGCGCCACGTCACATTCATCAGAGAGCGGCACTCCTTTACTGCATGACCTCGATAGAAACCGCCGCTCTCGTCAATCGTGTCGTACAGAAGAGAGGCTTTCTTCTGGTTGTGCGCATGCATCTTTTCCAGACCGCCCATTTCATCGCGCAGCCAGCGGGTGACCAGCATCACGATATAGATAGAGAAGACGGGCGGCGTGTTATAGAGCGAATCGTTTTCCGCTTGTAACCGGTAATCCAGCATAGAATGCATGTTCTCTGGCACGCGCTCCAGCAAGTCATCCCGGATAATCACCATCGTTGCGCCCGCCGGTCCCGCGTTCTTTTGCGCGCCCGCATAAATCATCGCGTACTTGTCTAACGGGAGAGGACGGCACATGAAATCTGAGGAACTGTCGCAAATCAGGGGTTTGCCACCCGAATCGGGCGTTTCTGGAAACTGCACGCCCTGAATCGTTTCATTGGAAGTCATATGGACATAGGCAGCTTGGGGATCGATTTGAACTTCGCCTGCATGCGGCGTCCTTATGAAATTTTCTTCTTTGTTACTCCAAGCGACACGGGGACTGCCTTCCCGCTTCGCTTCGGCAATCGCTTTCTGTCCCCAGGTGCCTGTCAGAATATAGTCCGCTGAGCTGCCGCGCAAAAAGTTGATGGGAACCATGGAGAACTGCAGGGTTGCCCCACCTTGTAGAAAGAGCACTTTATAATGGTCGGGGATTCTTAGCAGAGAGCGCAGATTCGCCTCCGCTTCCTGAATGACCGCCTCGAAGGTTTTAGAGCGGTGACTGATTTCCAAAATCGACATACCGACACCCGGCAGCGCCATTAAATGTTCCTGCGCCTCTTGAATCACGCTGATAGGCAATACCGCCGGTCCCGCAGAGAAATTCCAAACTCGGTTCATGATAGTTACTTTTTCCCTTGAGAGCGCTTGAATCCTGCCGAAGAAGGCTCAAAGCCAGCAGAATAAAACAGGAAAAACAAACCGTTTGTTGAAGCCTCTAATCGAATACGATGAAACTATTCAACGCTTTGGTGTGGGGGGGAGTCGTTCTGCTGATGTCTGTTCGGGCATTCAGTCAGGAAGCGGTTACTCTATCCCCTGCAGATAACGCGGTCATTGGTTGGGGGCGCAGTACACCAGGCATCCAAATTACGGCTGCCCTACAATCCGAAAAGCAGCCCACCCTCAAGCCCCGTCAATTCATGACTGCGATTTTGAAAGATGAAAAGGGAAAACTGGTGGACCGGGTCTCCCTTTATGACGATGGCAGCCATAGCGATCAGAAGGAGGATGATGGTATCTTCACTGCCGTTTACTATCCTTCCGCTCCGGGCAGTCTCTTTTTGCAAGCGCGGGCACAATGGCAGGATGGCGCGCGTTCAAGAGAGGCTTGGTCCCAAGACTCCGAGTTCAAAGTAGAGTATGTACCCTATCCGCATATCGTCTATCCTGAACCGGGCGGTCAGGTCGGCATGAGCGCAAAACTCCGGGCGCGTTTGCTCTTGAATGGCAAGCCCTATGAGGAAGAGGATAGCAGCTTAAAAGCGAAGGCTTGGACGGTTGCTTCGGGGAATGCGGGGGGTGAAGTGCAATCTGCTGAGACGGTCGCTCGACGCGGGTCATTGTTGGAAACGCCTATCCAGTTTTCTGAGCGTGGAGATCATACGGTTCACGTGACCGTAACGGTGGAACGTGGCGGGATGATTTTGCAATCGGAACCGGCTTCCAGCGAAGTTGATGTTGCCATGCCTCCCACGACCCTTTTATGGTTAGGCATGGCTTTGATTATCGCTTACTTCATCCCCCAAAAACCCGGTGTTTCGCTCTATACACATGAGCTGGAAGCGAGAGACGCTGACACTGGTCAAATGACAACTAAAATAGAGGTCAAGCCGAACGTATTAGAGAATGTGAAGCATACCATCGGCGGAGAAGGAGCAAACACAAAGATTGAAGGGTTAGACAGTGTTCTTTGCTCGCTCATTTCCAAGCCGGGCGTGAAAAGCCTCACTGTTCAGGCAGAAGGCGGGAAAACTTTAGAGATAAACTCGACGAGGCAGTCCTCCGCAACTCTAAAGGAAAAAGGCGAGAAGTTCAAAATTGGCAATTACGAATTTGAACTGAAAGAAGCGGCGTCAAGAAGGCACGAGTTTTCCCGTTTTCATCCCACCCCTTTGAAGATCGTGCTCGCTGTGGCAGGCATTGCTTCACTGGTTATTGGGTATTGGCAATATACGCAGTTCTTCCAAAAGTAACCATCAGATTAAAAACAGGTATAATATTGACATTAGGAGGTGTAATCGTTCCATGAGATTGGAAAACTTAGACCGCGCAGTGGGGCGCGTGATGTTTGGCGGGGGCGGCGAATTCAGTCCTACGCTGGTGATTGGGATGGGCGGCAGCGGTTCGTCGACCGCTCGCCGGGTCAAACGCATATTGGATGACCGATACGGTGACCTGCATATTATCAAATTTTTGATTGTGGATACCGATACGGGCGGCTATTCTGAAGAGGGTGGGATGGCAGCCGTTGAAGAAGATGAGCGCGCCAGCATCGTCGCGCCTAACGCCTCAGAAATCCACCGTCAAATGCGGGACGGCTTGAAACCAGAAATCGCGAAATTTCTGCCAGACAGCGCGGACGTTAGTTTGTTGGATGATGGCACTGGAGCGGGCGCGATTCGTCCAGTCGGGCGGTTTGCGTTGTTCTCTCAGATGACGAAATTTTATTCTGACCGGCTGAAGCCAACCTGTTACAGCCTCAACCACATCGAGACGGTTGTGCGCGAAAAATTGCAGCATGCGGGCGGGAATATTCAGATCAACAGCAAGTCGCCTCGGATTTACATCACGTGTTCGGTGTGCGGCGGCACAGGCTCCTCGCTCTTTGTCGATACGGCTGCGCTCATTCGCCACGCTTTTGGACAAATTGGCGTGACTCCCACCATTATCGGCGTCTTTTTCCTGCCTTCGGTCTTCATGCAGGAGAGCGGGATTACCTCCATGGTGCGCGCCAACATCCAAGCGAATGGCTATGCCGCGCTGATGGAATTGGAACATTTCTGTCGATCCGACATTCAACAAGAGAATTGGTCGTTTGATTACCCAGAGATCGGAACGGTGGAGATCGACCGCTCGCTGTATGATGAATGCTATCTGATTGAGGGGATCAACTCGAAAGGGCAGTTGTTGGGCAATAAGAATGAGGTGTTTGAAATGACCGCGCGCGGAATCTGCATGGATATCGGTTCGCCGGTAGGCGCAAAAGCTTCCAGCGCGAAAAGGAACATTTTTGCTCACCTACCCAATAACCCTTGCATAGAAACCGGAAAAGAGCGCAAAATGAACAGTTTCGCAATCACCGGGTTGCGCGTGCCAGTCGACAGGATCGCGCGATACTGCTGTTTGCGCGCCGCCAGCGAAGTGATTCACGATCACCTATTGAAGCAGCCTTCCGAACGCGACCTGATGCAAGAGATCAACCAATTCTTGAGCGCGCATCAGCTGGATGAACGCGGTTCCAGAGATCAAATCTTGGACTCGCTGCTGAAAACGCGGGACGGTCATCCTCTGACGTTTGTCACCGACCGAACCCAAAATCAACTGTACGAGCAAGCGCGAACCGAGGGCAACAAAGGCAAAGAAGCGCAGTATGCTCAGGACTGGTTAGCCTTCAAGCGCAGGGAAGCAGAAAATCGATTGAGCCAGGAGGCGGCGAGTTTGGCAAGGATGAATCAGGAATCGGTTCTCAAGAGCGCGCTTGAGGCTATCTATAGTAAAACGTCCGAATTATTGGATCAGCACGGCGTGAGGCATTGTCAAGAGTTCTTGAGCGGTTTGCTCACCGTTTTTGAGAAAGTGGCTGAAGAGCTTCAACAAGAGAGTGAAGATGCAGGAACCACAATTCAGACCCTGAAGGAGAGCATGCAAAGCAGTTATGATGACCTAAAAGAGTTCACCGGTACGATAGGCGGTTTCAAAGCGCGATTCTCCAAGTCGGATGAACAGGTCGTGGAGACGGCATTGGGTGAGTTGGAGGGGTATGGGAACGCTTTGATAAAGCAGCAAGCGCGACAAGCAGCCATTGAAGTGCTGAACAACCAGAATCGCATCCGTGGAACAATCACGATTATCCCCGCCTTGAAAGAGTTGATTAACAACTTGTTCAATGGCTGGGTGGGACTGTTGGAGGAGTCTAACCAGCGGATACGAAGGGAACTGGCGCATCACCAACTGTCTCAAGGCACGGGTACGACCTATGTCTTAGATCAAATCTTGGATGAGAGGGGTGATTTTGATGGAATCTACGAGAGGATTCAGTTAGATTTGCAAAAAATCACGAAAGCATATCTTGTAGCTAAACCTGACTCACCGGATAACCGGGATCAAGTGGTTGAGAAGGTGGGACCGTTTACCGTGCGAATTACAACCCCAGAGAAAGTGGTTGATGAGCTGGCTTCTCAAGCGGTCGAGCCTGTGATGAGTTATCTGAAGCAAGAGATGAGCGTGGGGCGCATATTACAAAGATTGGCAGGACGCGAGGATCGCGCAGCCGCCTATACTACTCAGCAACTGCAGTCGATGCTTGATAAGTGCCAGCCGTTCTGGAGCACCTCAGTTCCACAAGGGCGACAAAATTATGACCAGTTCTTTGCGGTTTCCGTGCCTTGTCTGCCCGATGACCCTGAACAGGAAACCATCCGCCAAACGGTTAAAAAGGCGGTTGTGGATAAAGGCCATAAATCGGAGTTAGTGGAAAACGGCTATCCGTTCGCGCTGGAGATTTGCAACTTTGCTTATGGCGCGCGCGCTTACTATCTTAAGAGCGCAGAAGAGATGCGGCTCTTTTACGAAGAGAAGTCTTCCGACGCCGCCATTCGGGCGCGCCTGCATATCGACAAGCGGTTCATTGGGCGTATTCCCAAACTGCATCCTGAAGAGCATGGGGAGGCTTTGGGGCTGTTCGCATGGGGCGTCGCGTATGGCTATATCGCGAAGGACGGAAACTTCTACTATCTGGGCATCAACGAGAGCGAAAACGCCGTGACACCGAAATATCAAACGGACTGGTCGCCCTCTATCTTTGACTTGATGGATTCCAGTTGGCAGGGCGCGCCGCAAAAGAAACGCGACAAAGCTGACCAACTGGCTCAAGGGCGTGAGAATGCAATTGAAGCCCTTCAGCAGCACCCGACCGGAGTCAAACAACTGCTTGCCGCAAGAAATCGGTATGAAGATCACTGGGGCCAAGCGCGAGCGCAAAGTGAGATTGAAGAGTATCTCCGTCGTTTGGATGAGCTGATTCGCGATACGAATAATGAAGAGACCCGCGAATTGCTTAAGGCAGAAGCGGAAGAACTGAATTAATACTTGTTGCGTTAGTCGGTTTGCAGAAGGGCGATTGGCAGGTTGGAGGGCGAAGCTCTGTCTTCGCCTCTCCCTTTAGCACGAGGCATTTCTCGCGCTAACCCCCTCCGTGAGGTTCCCCCTGCCAGCAAGGGGAACCGAAACATGATTGCTCCTTCCCCTTGTTCACAGGGGGAAGGCTGGGAAGGGGGTTGCTTTTTTACCTTAACCCCCTCCGTGAGGTTCCCCCTGCCAGCATGGGGAACCGAAGCATGATTGCTCCTTCCTCGTTTTCACAGGGGAAGGCTGGGAAGGGGGTTGTTTTTTTGCCTTAACCCCCTCCGTGAGGTTCCCCCGCAAACAGGGGAACCGGTTTTGCCCGTTTCTTATGGGCGAGCGCATTCGAGCCATCGGCCATTGACAAAGAAACTGCCTTATTAAGAGTAAAAACCCCCGTAATCCTCTCGTATTTTACGCCTCAAAGCTTCTATTGTGCGGTTTTGGCACGGGATTTGCAAAGTCTCCTAATCGGTTGGTTAAACACAGTGTCTGCAGAAGCGGATACGGAAATCAGAACTAAACAAGGAGGCATTACAATTATGAACCGAATAACACGAAATCTCTTTACTGTTGCCGCAGCAGCGGCTTTGATGAGCGTTAGCTTTGCGAACACCACCCTGTTCAATGCCGATAAGGTCTCTCTGTTGGAGCCGAACTTCAACCTGACTTTGACCAGCATCAATCCCGGTAAGAATGTGACAATCCGGTACAACGGTTCCAGTATGGACACTCGCGCCGGGATCATGAATTTGAATACAACTTGGGGCGCGCTGAATGCGGTCTGCATTGACCTTTCGCACAATATCGGCTACAACACGAACTATAAGTATCAGGCTTGGAAAGCCTACGGCAGAGTAGGCGCATTAGTTGCCCTATACGACTCCTTTGTCGTGGACAATGACACTGCCGCCGCGTTCCAGATTGCGATGTGGGAGATCTCTCACGATGATGTCGTGGGCAACCCGGATAACCTGCGCCGCCATGTGTTCCAGTATCGCCCGAACAATACCGTTCGCGCTATGGCAAACGGGCTGCTTGCTCAGACGGCTGGCAAAGAGGCTCCCTATATTTACCTGCGCAGCGACAACGGTCATCGCCGTACTCAGGATTTAGCAGTGGTTCCTGAGCCTGCCAGCATGATCGCTCTCGGCACGGGTTTGGCGAGCCTGCTGGGTCTGCGCCGCCGCAACCGCAAAGCCTAAAACGATTTCTACTGCCCTCTCGTCTCCTTCTGACCCCTCTCCTGCGCCAAGGAGAGGGGATTTTTTTGTAAATGGCTCTTGCTTTGTAGAGACAAGCCTCTTCCTGATACCTTCATTGTGTGGAATAATGCGATAAGGGAAACTACGACAAGCGCGATCCTGATTGTGCAGGGCATGAGGAGTACCCGTAGGAATACGTTTCTTTATGCGCTTTACAAGATGGTATTGCGAGAGTGTCTGTCTCGTGTGGATTCCCGCGTTCGCGAGAATGACGGCGTGCTGCTGTTTGCTTAGGATACGCCTCCGATATACGGATTGTTTGCTATGGGCAGCCACTTACGAGGAAATTCCACGTAATTCACCCGTTTTCTACGCCTAAAAGCCTCTACTGTGTGGTTTTGGCACGGGATTTGCAAGTTATCTCTATCGGTTGGTTAAACAGAGTGTCTGCAGAAGCGGATACGGAAATCATAACTAAACAAGGAGGAATTACAATATGAACTACATGAATCGAAACATCTTGACTATTGCCGCAGCCGTTGCTATGATGAGCGTCAGCTTTGCAAACGATGACCTGTTCAATGCGGATAAGGTCTCACTGTATGAGCCTCACTTTTCCCTGACCTTAACCAGCGTCGATCCAGGCAGAAACGTCACGGTCAAGTTCAATGGAAGCGACCGGGATACTCGCGCAGGCATTTTCAACATCAACTCCACTTGGGGAGCGCGCAATGCCGTATGTATCGACTTTGCTCATTCCATCAGCTATAACACGAATTATACTTATCAGGCTTGGAAAGCCTACGGCAGAGTGGGCGCGCTGGTTGCCCTTTACGACTCCTTTGTTGTGGACAATGACTCTGCGGCTGCCTACCAGATTGCGATGTGGGAGATCGCTCAGGATCACGTGTTGGGCAACAGCGACAACCTGTCTGCCGATGTCTTCCGGTATACGCCCAGCAACTCTATCCGCGCGATGGCGAATAATTTGTTAGCTCAGACGGCTGGCAAGGAAGCGCCCTATATCTACCTGCGGAGCGTGGGCAACACCCGCACCCAAGATTTGGCGATCGTTCCAGAGCCTGCCAGTATGCTGGCTCTCGGCACGGGATTGGCGAGCCTGCTGGGTCTGCGCCGCCGCAACCGCAAAGCGTAAGACAATTTCAATCATCCTCTCGTTTCTTTCCATCCCCTCTTCTGCGCCAAGGAGAGGGGATTTTTTTATGATCCTGCTTTCTTGGGTTCAGGCAGGTGGCTGACAATGGTAAAGAGCAAGGTTCCAATGAGCAGAATTGTGAAGGAATAGCGATACCACGCAAACAGCCAGGGTTGGCATAAACCCACAATTCCCAAGCCAATGAGGGCAATGCTGAACCATTCCAGCGGGCGTTTCATCGCAGAGCCTCCTCGCTTTTCGGGTCAAACAGGTGCGACCGGTCTGGGTCAAAACTCGCCCATAATTGCTGACCTATCGGGGGGACAAAGGTGGGCGAGGTTCGAACTTTCACGATCTGCTCGCCGAGCTTTAGGTTGACAATGTTCTCCGCGCCCAACGGCTCCACAACATACACCTCTGCCCTCAGCGAGCGTTCGGTAGGTTCATCGCTCAGGTGGACATCTTCGGGGCGCGCGCCAAAAATGTAATTTCCGCCCGGCTCAAGGGCTTGCAATATCGCGTTGGAAAAGGGCAGTGGAAGCGAAAGACTGGCTTCCAGCTGGAGCGAGGACCGGTTTTCTGATAGGCTGCCCTTGATAAAGTTCATGGGCGGGCTGCCAATAAAACTGGCGACAAACAGGTTCGCGGGCGTGTTATAGACCTCCATGGGGCTGCCGGTCTGCTGGATTTTGCCTTCGTTAAACACCACGATTTGGTCGCCCATTGACATCGCTTCCAGTTGGTCGTGGGTTACGTAAAGAGTGGTTGCGCCCAAATCGGTTTGCAGTCGTTTCAATTCTGCGCGCATGATCGTTCGAAGCTGTGCATCCAGATTGGTCAAGGGTTCATCCATCAAAAAGGCTTTCGGACGCCTGACGATAGCGCGTCCCAATGCCACACGCTGCTGCTCACCGCCTGAAAGTTGGGTAGGTTTTCGCGCCAGAAGTCGGGTGATCCGCAGGGTTTCCGCCGCTTGGTTCACACGCTCCTCAATGTCTGTCTTCGGAGCGCGCACCGCTTTCAACGGAAAGGCTAAGTTTTCATAGACCGACAGGTGCGGGTAGAGCGCGTAGGACTGGAAAACGAACGCTATATCGCGGTCAGCAGGGGGAAGATAGGTCACCTCGCGATCATCGATAAAGACTTTGCCGCCGCTCACGCCCTCCAATCCTGCGACACATCGCAATGTGCTGGTCTTTCCGCTGCCAGAAGGTCCCAGCAGCACAACAAACTCCTTGTCTTTGACATCCATGTCCACGCCCGCGACTGCCAGCACCTCACCGTAGCGTTTCACTAATCCCTGAACTTTTACAGACCCCATCGGGTTTTGAATTCGACCCGTCTGTTCAAACTCCTGCTGTTGGTTCAAGTTATGGATAAGGGATTATACAGAAACCTTTTCAAAAAGCCAATAATAACTACAGGGTATCGCGGTTTAGGGAAGGCTTTTTCTCTGGGGCGCGTAAGGGACATATGGAGACAAGTATTTATTATGTTATTTTACTGGTGAGCGTGAGCCTATACGCTTACCTATTGCTGCACAATATCGGGCAAGGATTTCTCTCAAGAGAACGGGCGATTTACGCGCGTTTTATCGCGTTCATGATCGCTTCTTTAGCCTTCTCTCTCACCGACTTTCAGCTCTACTCTATAGAAAAACAGCCTAATCCGATGGTCGGCTTGTTCACCAATGTCACGTTCCTATTGACCTCTATCTGCTCGGTGCTGTTTGTGGATATCTTGAACCTCTCCTTAAAACTGGGCTTAGAACGGCTGCCCAAAATGTTATGGGGAGCCACCGGGGTTCAAGTCCTTTTGCTGCCTTTTGGAATCATCAATTCAAACGAGTTAGAAACCACTTACACCGCTTTTACGGGAACCTATTATATCAAAAATGCCCCCACGCTCTTGGGAACCGTCTTCACGCTGCTCTATCTTCTATCCTATTTATGGACCTCCATTCGAGTTTTCGGGGGCTGGAAGCGATACGAAGCGGACGACAAGATTTTTGTGATGTGTCTGGCAATTATGCCCGCGCTGATTGTGGTCGATGTGTTGGTCTATTACCGGGTGATCGACTTTATGTCCACTTGGAACCTGACCTATATGCTGGTGGCGGTGGCGGTTTCGTTCCGCTTGAACGCGCAGATCCACCAGTTGGCGAACCACCTTGAGAAAGCCAACTATGATTTGCAGGATGCCTACCAGCAGATGGTAGAGCAGGAGCGTATGAGTACGGTCGGGCAAATCGTTCGAGGCATCGTGCATGATCTGAAAAACTTCTTTAATAATGTGCAATCAATGGCGGATTTGGGCGTGATGCGCCTTCAGAAAGACCCCGCCTTCAATTCGCTCAAGTATTTTGAAAACATCGGCAAATCGACCCGCCACGCGCATGAGTATTTGTTGGAACTGTTGGAAATGACAGGCAGTGAGGGCGGAGCCGTAGACCTCCAACCGATTCGTCCCGCTGAAATCATTGATGAAGTGGTGCGTTTGTCGGGCGCAAGATTCGTACATCCGCCGATTGAGGTGGCGAACGACATACCACGCGAATTGACTTTTAACGGGGATAAGCGGCTGCTGACCCAATTATTCTTGAACCTGACCATGAACGCGATGCAGGCGTTGCGCAGTTGGCAGGGCGAGCATAAGATCGAGTATATCTGGCAACGCGACGATGAAAAGACGATTCTAATTTTGCGAGATACGGGTCCCGGTATGCCCGAAGAGGTCAGCCAGCATCTCTTTGAACATTCGGTCTCCACGCGCAAGGGCGGCACAGGAATCGGCTTGATGCTGGTCAAACGGGCGTTGGATAAGCACGAAGCGTCGGTGGAAGTCAATTCGGCGCATGGGCAGGGAACCGCATTTGTGATGACCTTCCCCAGCTCGCCGCAAATGCAGCCGGTTCAGGCGGCAGTGGTACCGGGACAACAAGCCAAAGTAGCTTAAGGAATGAAGCCCTATCAGTCGTTTGGCGATTGGGTCTGCTATTCCTATCCTGCGTTGCCACTTCCTCCGTACGGGCGACATGGCGTGAGAAAATCTTCGATGTAAACGCCCAAGATTGGAGGTCGAAGCTCCGTCTTCGCCGTTGATAACTCTTTAGCGAACCGAAAGACACCCAAATGCGTCATTTCAGCGAACCATAGATCCTATTTTTGGAAATCCCTCTTTAGAATCAGCTATTCTCCAACAAATTTTCTGTCTTTCCCCCTTGACAAAACGCAAAAATCATGATATACTTTTCTTGTATCGTGTAGCCGGCGCAGCGCCGGAGCAAGTTCCACTTCTCGGACGGCAAGTTCGGGTATACTTACTTACCGCTGACGGGTTTATACCATGTCAGCGCGAGAGAGTACGACCCTCGAACCGCGAGATGGCTGCAGCGCGACCCGATCCACGCGGCGAGTGGCGACCCGAATGTCTATCGCTATTGTGGTAAAGACGAGAAACAACGATCTTAGCTGGAGTGACAGAATAAGGGGTGTCAGGGGCAACGCAAGCGTTGCCCCTGACACTATTTTAGCCATATTTCGGGTAGCAGCACTTCTTATATTTCTTGCCGCTTCCACAGGGGCAGGGATCGTTGCGTCCTAACTTGCCGGTTTCGCTGCCATTGAGCGATGCGCTCGCGCCGTTGACCGATTCTTCTTCTGTGGCAGTTTGCGTGTTGCCTGCGGCTCGGTTTGCCAACTGCTGGGCGCGCGTTTCGGATAGCTTTCGGACGGCTCCCGCGCTTCTTCCACCACCCATTGGGGCATTGCCTGCGCCATCCAAGCGCACCATCTGGCGCGGTTCGGGCGGCGCGACTTGGAATCGAAACGCCCAGAACAAAACATCGTCCCGGATGCTCTCCAGCGTCTCTTCAAAGACCTGTCCGCCTTCGCGCTTGTAGGCGACCAGCGGGTCGATCTGTCCGTAGCCTCGGAGGCTGATACCTTCTCGCAGGTATTCCATCGATGCCAGGTGCTCGATCCACTTGCGGTCGATAGCGCGCAGCATGAAGATTCGCTCCGCTTCTCGCAAGATGTCTTCGCCGATTTCCTCTTCGCGTTTATCATAGGCGGCGAAGGCAAACTCATTAAGCACTTCGACTAACTGTTCCTGTCTGGCGAAGTGGAGTTCTTCCGGCTTGGCATAATCCTGGAGAGGGAACACTTCGTTCAGTTTGTTGAACAAGCCCTCGGTATCCCACTCGGTGGCGGGCATACCGGATGGCGCGAATTCGTCGCAGGCATCTTCCACGACTTGCGCCAAGTAGTTTCGGACCGTCTCTTTGAGTTCATGACCTTCCAAGATACGCCGTCGCTGGCTATAGATATAACTTCGCTGATTATTTAACACGTCGTCGTATTGCAGCACGTGCTTACGAATCGAGAAGTTGTGCATCTCCACCCGCTTTTGCGCGCCTTCTATGGCTCGAGTCAACATCTTGTGTTCCAGCGGTTCCTCGTCAGGCCAGCCCTTGAGCAGGGGACTGTTTTTCAGGTTTTCACCGAACAGCCGGATGAATTCGTCCTCTAAGGAGAGGAAAAATCGCGACTCACCGGGGTCGCCTTGGCGTCCCGCGCGCCCTCGAAGCTGGTTATCAATACGCCGGCTCTCATGGCGTTCCGTACCCAAAATATAGAGACCGCCCCGTGTGCGCACCTCTTCGGCAGCGACCGAACGCTCTTGGTCGGAGAGGGGCAGCGGAGGCGCGGCGCGCATCTTACCGCCACGACGGAAGTTCGCTTGGGCGGCGGCTTCTTCTTCTGCGCCCACACTCACACCGACGGCGGTTTCTTCGGTTTCGCCTTCTTGGTTGGCTTCCCGCTCTTTCTGGGTAAAGACGCGCCCACCCAGCAGGATGTCCACACCACGACCCGCCATGTTGGTGGCGATGGTTACTCCGCCTTTGCGACCCGCTTCGGCAATGATCAACGCCTCTTTTTCGTGGAATTTCGCGTTCAACACGTTATGGGGAATCCCGTGATCCAGCGCTTCTTCCAGATAATGCAAGTTCTCTGCAGGCAGTTCCCACTTCTTCATGAACCATTCCATATGAACCGGATCGTTGGCTTGGGTGGGCAGCCCCAGTTCACGCGCAATGGGCGCCAAATCCCGAAGCGTCAGTTGGTTCAAGAAATGCAGTTTCATGCCCTGCCACTTCTCTTTGACCTCTTTCGAGACTTCTTTCTTGGACTCCATGATGTCGCGGATATGCTCCACCAGCACCAACTTCTGAAGATTATCGAAGGTCAGGCGCGAAGAGACCACTTCCGACATTTCAATGGAGCGCGTCCCCACCAGCACCGGCTGCTGCTTGGTATAAAGCCTTAGAATCTCTTGCGCGACGCCCCGGAACTTCGCTTCTGCGGTTTTGTATACGGTGTCTGCTTGGTCTTTTCGGACCATGGGGCGGTTTGTGGGAATGGAGACCACATCGAGACCGTAGATTTTTCGGAATTCTTCTTCTTCGGTTTTGGCGGTTCCGGTCATGCCTGCCAATTTGGGATACATACGGAAATAGTTCTGGAAGGTCACGACCGCAATTGTTTGGCTTTCTTGTTTGATCGGCACGCGTTCTTTGGCTTCGATGGCTTGGTGCAGACCATCGCTATAGCGTCGCCCGAACATCATGCGCCCGGTGAACTCGTCCACGATCACGATTTCGCCCTCTTTGACCACGTAGTTCACATCCTTCTTGAACAGTCCGTGCGCTTTCAAAGAGGCGTTTACATAGTGGTACAGTTCCGGCTCCGACTCCAGGCTCTTAATGCCCATCATCTGTTCCAGCCGGTCCGCGCCCTCTTCGGTCAGGTTAACTTGGTGATGTTTCTCGTCGACGGTGTAGTCGCGTTCCACCTGAAGACGCCGGACATGGGCATCGATCTGGTTGTATTTGCTGACATCTTCTTCCACCTGTCCGGAGATGATATGCGGCGTTCGCGCTTCATCGATTAAGATGCTGTCCACCTCGTCCACGATGGCGAAGAAGGGTTCTCGCTGCGCCAACTGTTCGGTATCGTAAATCATATTGTCGCGCAGGTAATCAAAGGCAAATTCGTGGTTCGTGCCGTAGGTGATGTCGCAGGCATACGCCTCTTTTCGGGTTGCTTCGCGCAGGTGCAGGTAGCGGGGATCGGTGTGAGCATAGTTTGGATCATAGATGAAGGAACCGCCCAATTCGTCGCTGTCCATGCTTTGTCCTTGAATGACGCCAACCGACAGTCCCAAACCGTGATAAAGAGGCGCCATCCAGACCGCGTCGCGTCGCGCCAGGTAATCGTTGACCGTCACCAGGTGCGCGCCTTTTCCTGCGAGCGCGTTGAGGTAGATAGCGAGGGTGGCGACCAGCGTTTTACCTTCACCGGTCTTCATTTCGGCAATGCGTCCCTCGTGTAATGCCATACCGCCCATCAACTGCACATCAAAGTGGCGCATGTTCAGGTAGCGTCGTCCCGCTTCCCGGCATGCCGCGAACGCTTCGGGCAACACATCATCGAGGGATTTGCCTGCCTCCAGTCTCGCGCGAAATTCGTTTGTTTTGGCTTTTAACGCATCCTCGGACAGCGATTGCATCTCCGGTTCATAGTCATTAATTTTTTTGACCACCGCTCGCATGCGCTTGAGATCTTTTTCTGGATTATCAAGTATTTTTTTAAGAAGGTCTTTAACCATTTTGGATGTCTCTCCTAAGGGGCTTGAAACGTCTGCTTACAAACCACTATAATCATACCATGAAACGACAAGGAACTGTAAAAGGTTCCTGAATTAATGGTTTAATATCCAGTCTGTCGCTTGTGAAAGGTCTTGGGCTATATGATCCGGCTCCGTATCGAACAGGGTAATCATCGCTTCCGTGGTTGCGCCGCTTAGCACCAGCGCGGTCCGGCAGCCTGCCGATTTGCCCGCTGCGATGTCCCGAACCGTGTCGCCCACCATAAAACTCTGGCTGAAGTCGACCTGCCATTCGCTGCCTGCTTGAAGCAGCATGCCGGGCTGGGGTTTGCGGCAATCGCACTTGTCTTTGGCGGTATGGGGGCAGTAGTAGAACTGTCTGACTTCGCCGCCCGCGTCCTGAATCTGCTGGCGCAGGGCGTCGGTAATCGCGTTCAAATCGTTCCAGCCAATGATATTCTGAGCGATACAGGATTGATTGGAGACCACAATCACTTGATAGCCCGCTTGGCAAAGGCGCGCGACCGCCTCGACCGCGCCTGGCAGAATCACTAATTCCTCTACCGATTTCACGAAATCGAGGCGGTCCGCGTTCAACACACCGTCGCGATCCAAAAAGACGGTGGGTTTCATTTCCATTTAATCGAGCATCCCACCGGCGGAGTTTGGGCGATATGGGGCAGTTCCCCATTCAACAGGCTGATAATCGCGTCCCGGAGAAAGGCATGCTGCGCCAGTTCGGGGTGTTCGTGGTTGTCATCTAACCGCCCATGATAGCGCAGTTCACGCTCGTTGTCAAACAGGAAGAACTCAGGGGTGCGCCCCGCGCCGTAGGCGCGCGCGACCGATTGAGTCTCATCACGCAGGTAAGGGAACGGGTATCCCATTTCCGCGGCGCGCTGTTTCATCGCCTCGAAGCTGTCTTCCGGGTATTTTTCAGCATCGTTCGCGTTAATGGCAGCGAACGCGACCTGCCCTGCGAATTCTTTCGCCAAGGCAATGGTTCGCTCTTCGTAGGCGCGCACATAAGGGCAATGGTTGCACCAAAACACCAAGACAAACGCCTGCGCGTTCGCAAAATCGGCTAAGGAATGCTCTTTGCCATCCACTCCCGGCAGCGAAAAATCGTATGCATCATGTCCAATGACTATTGACATGGAAATTCACCTCCTCTCTTCAGATTCATGGCGCGCTTTCAGCGCGTTTCGGATCATGGTTATTGAGGGCAGGGGCGAAGGGCGCCCATCCTCACGCAAGTAAAGCCGGCATGTCAGCCGGAACGACGTTTCTTCCGAGAAAGCCGGATCGATATCCACGCCGTTGACTCGGATGGTAGGTGAACCTAAGAATCGGTTCTGCCTCGCTTCTTCTTCCGTCTCGATACAGTAGACGACCGGCTCCACGCGGATATGCTCCTGCGCGAGCGCGTCATGCAATCGTTCCAACGCCTCTTCGTGAGAAGGGCAGCCGGGAAAATAGAGAAAATCAACGCGCATTCGGTTCGCCTCCGCCCTTTATTGTACCTGTTTAGGGGGCTGCGCCCACCAGTTCTACCGCGCTTTGGCATTTCTCTAATGCCTGGTTCAAATCAGTGATCAAGTCCTCGGGGTGTTCTACTCCGACCGACAGGCGAATCATATTCTCCGTGATCCCGAACTGCTGTTTATCTTCGGGACACATGCTGGCGTGGGTCATCGTGTGGGGATGTTCTGCCAGCGACTCGGTGCTGCCCAAGCTGACCGCCAATTTGATCAATTTCAGCGCGTTTAAGAAACGGAACGCTTCGCGCTCGCCGCCTTTCACCTCAAACGAGATCATCCCGCCAGGCGCGTCACACTGTTTGCGATAGATTTCATATTGTGGGTCAGACTCCGTGAGATGACCTAAATAATAAACCTTTTCTACCTGCGGGTGATCGCACAGAAAATCGGCGACAAAGCGCGCGTTGCGGTTCTGGCAATCCATTCTGAGCTTCAGGGTTTCCAGGCTTCTCAGGAGCAGCCAGCCCGTCCAAGGTCCCGCAATCGCGCCCATGTAGACGCGCAGCACTTTGACCGGATGGAGCCACTCGTGGGAACCTAAGCATGCGCCCGCAATCACATCGCTGTGACCGCCAATATATTTTGTGGCGGAGTAGATGACCAAGTCTGCGCCGTGCTTAAGGGGATGTTGGTAAAGCGGACCCAGGAAGGTGTTATCGACCACGACCGGCGCTTTTCGGTCTGTCGAGGAGAGTTCGCGCGCTAATTGTGAACAGAACTCGATATCCACCAGCGCATTCGTAGGATTGGCGGGCGTTTCTAAATAGAGCATGCCCAGTTTTCCTTGGGGGATACTTTGACGCGCTAACTGGCGAATCGCTTCGTTGGACATTCCTGCGGAGAACGCGACCGGCGTGATCCCGAACTGGGTCAATATGTGCTTGAAGAAGTGGTCGCTGCCGCCATAAAGCGGTTCGTTATGTAACAGGTAATCGCCGGGACGCAGGTAAGCGAGCAGGGTTGTGCTGATGGCTGCCATGCCGCTCTCAAAGGCGGCGCACGATTCGGCATCATCCCAGAGAGCTAAGCGATCCTCCAAGATTTCCAAATCTGGGTTGTTAAGGCGACTGTAGATTAAGCCCAATTTCTCGTTGGGCGCTTGTTCGCGCAGTCCGCAAGCCAGCTCAAAATAAGCCTTGCCTTCCTCTGCGCTTTTGAATACAAAGGTCGAGGTCTGAAATATAGGGCATTTGACAGCCCCTTCCGACCATTCAGGTTGATAGCCGTAGCCCATCATTAAGCTTTCGGGCTGCAGCGGTTTTCCGTCGATATAGCCTTCTGATTTTCGTTGTCTCATGGGTGATGCCTCCCCGCGAATGATTCTACCTCGCAATGCGCCTTTTTAGTTGCTCTGCGCCCCTTTTGAGGTGAAAGCGTGGTACACTATATTATAGGGTATTTTCACCCTAAATCTGAAGTGAAGGAGGCATATCGATGAATATGCGTAATGGCTGGCTGTTGTTGACATCTGCCGTGCTTGGATTCTCTTTCTGGGCAGGCTGCTCTCAAGACAGCGGCAAGAAGGGCGAAGGGCTGCCGATTGGAACTCGCGCGCCTGCATTTGACGTGACCGACACCCAAAGCGGTCAAGCAATTTGCTACGTTTGAAGGAACCCTCGAAGAACGCTGGTGATCAGCTTCGGCACCATCGGCGATTCGAACTGGACCCGGGTGGTTCAGCGATTAGAAGAGTTTCAGAAGACCTACAAGGATAAGAACGTCCGCATTTTTGGCATTGTGACGGAACGCGAAGCCGAAAAAGTGAAGCAATGGATGTCCAAGAACAAAATTACCTACCCCGTAGGTATGGAGTTCGAGGAGAAACAGGGCGCTTCGCGGTACGGAATCAGCAAGTATCCCACCACTTATATCATCAATCCCAGCCGTCAGGTGGTCGACCGCGTCTTGGGGCATGATGACGCGGCTCTGAAGAAAATTCAGGCAGCCGTGGATCAAGCGATCAAATAATCCCCAGCCTACAAGCGCGTCTTCCATTGGGTGAAAACTTGTTGGGAGACGCGCTGAATCAGGTAAAATCTCCCAATAAGGCAGCGTGTCGCGTTTTTTGTCTGATTAAGCATCAATGGATAGACCATGAGCGAATGGAACGGAGTAGAGACCGCGCTTTTAACGCGGCTGGAGAAATACCGCTTGCGTCCTCGAAAGAGCCATGCAGGCGCGATTCGCGGTGAACGGCTGTCGCCCAAGAAAGGGCTGTCGATAGAATTCGCCGACTACCGCCATTACTCGCCGGGAGATGACCTGCGTCATTTAGACTGGAACGCGCTGGCGCGCTTAGATAAGGCGCATATCCGCACTTATCGCGATGAAGAAGAACTCCCGGTCTATCTTCTGGTAGATACCTCTGCCTCTATGGGTTTCGGCGACCCGCCCAAATCCCATTTTGCGCGTTCATTGGCTGCATGCGCGGGTTATGTGGGGCTTTGCGGCTCTGACGCGATATATCCTGTCGCGCTGGGCAGTAAACTTTCGGAAGTCCGAGCCATTCGGGGGCGTTCGGGTTATCGCCGACTGCAGGAATGGCTGCGCGCTTTGCCGGAGGGCGAATCTCGCCTTTCTGCGGGCATCCAGCGTTTTGCGCAGTCTGGGGGCAGGGCAGGTATGGCGCTGATCCTGTCGGATGGGTTAGACCCGCAGCTGCCGGAAGCCTTACGGTCTCTGGGCGGCAGAAAGCATGAAGTGCTGTTCATTCAGATTCTTTCGGAAGTGGATATGGACCCCGATTTAGAGGGCGATTTGCGCCTCATCGATGCGGAAGATGAGGGAACTTCCGTCGAGATCACGGCAACTTCTGCGGTTCTGCAAGAATACAAAAAGCGGCTCCAAGCGCACTGCGACGAGCTTCAAGCCGTTTGCAAGCGCATTGGCGCATGGTATCTGCGTGTGGAGAACCGGGACTCGTTGGAAGAGGTCGTGGTGAAACGTCTCCGGCAAAGCGGCGCGCTGGGATAATGACGAACAACTACACTGAATTTGCCAACCCATGGTTGGATCAACTGATCAACGCCGATGTTCTGGAGACTTTGCCGCAAATGCCGCCGGCATGGATCGACGCGGTGATTACCGATCCGCCCTATTTCTTGGATAAGTTGGACAATGAATGGACCCCCGAACGCGCCGCCCGGCGGGTCTACAAAAAACAGACGGTTCATAATCTGCCGCCCGGCATGAAGTTTGATCCCGCTCAGGGCAGGCGTTTCTATGAATGGTATATCGAGGTATCGCGGGAACTGTTTCGCGTTTTGAAACCGGGCGGCTTCTTCTTCTCCTTCTCCAGCCCCCGGCTCTATCACCGCATGGCTTGCGCGGTGGAGGACGCCGGGTTCCATATTCGCGACTGCTTTATGTGGCTCTACACCCAAAGCCAGCCCAAAGCCATGAGCCTTCATCACTTTGTGGACCGGATGCCGGTGGGCGAGGCGGAAAAGGCGGCGATCAAATCGCGTCTCGAGCATTGGAAAACGCCCCAACTGAAATCATGTTTTGAACCGATTTTGGTGGCACAAAAGCCACGTGAGAATCGCGCACCGGCGTTTGCAGATTTGTTAGACTGACAGACCGCCATAACCGTCATTCCAGTGCTTACTGGATTTTGGCTGCAAAGGGACAGGTGATTTGGAGACGTTCTGCCAAAAAACCGATCGTTGGTGCAATTGAAAATGGGAGGTTACGTTCAGGTAAAATTTCCGTTAAAATTGCAACTTGACTTGCTTCAGTTTGATAAGGTATAATTCTACATACGAGATGTCCTGGAGATTTTATATGCGATTTGAAGCTGAGAGAAAAGAGTTGTTAAACCGAATTAATCGTTGGCGATCCTGGAATCTGTTTAATGAGGAGGCTACGATTTTAGGGGTTGTGTTGCCTATCATAAAACTTATGGGATATGACATTTCAAACCCTGAAGAAGTCTTGCCTCAATCCCCTGATCGGAATAGGAATCGTCCTGACCTGAAGTTGTATCAGATGTCCGCCTTAGACAACGGTGAAGTCAAACATGTTATTGAAGTAAAGGCTCTCAGTAAGAATGAGCTTGCAAATTCGACTTCCCAAATCGGATCATACTTTGTGGGGAATTCCGCTCAGTGGTATGTTTTAACCAATGGTTATGAATGGAAAATTTATGACTCCAATTCGCCGCACACAAAACCAAGGTATTTTCGCATCAATATTATATTGGATACAGTGGGGGCAATTGATGCATTATATCATATTCTGGGAAAGGATGTAGACACGCCCGACATCGAGAGTGCGGCTGAGAAAATCGTCAAGGGTAGGTTGGAAACTGCTGCAAGAAAAATATTTTGGTCAGATCATCGTACAGTTTGGGAAGGAGCCGCTCAGCTGCATAAGAGTCTGCTTCAAGATGTTGAGAAACTTAAGAAAGAATTTGCAAGTCATGAAGATATGATCGAACAGTGGAGACAAGACTTTGAG
>JAHCHP010000028.1 GCA_026129765.1 Fimbriimonadia bacterium
ATGGCACTTTTTTGGATAATATGCTGAAACATCAAACCGGGCTGTTTAACACGGAAGCGCGGATTGGCGCGGAGATGTTTCCCGCCAATGTGCTGGTGGTGGAGGGGGTGGAAGAGACCTTAAATAAGTATTTTTTGATCCCAAAACCGACTGCCGAAGAGCGGGGTTCGTATAATAGCCACCAAACGGTAAAGCCCTTGGCGCTGTGCGAATATTTGATCCAGCTTTGCACGGTGGCAGGCGCGGCGGTATTAGACCCCTTTCTGGGCAGCGGCACAACGATAGTGGCAGCGCGCAATTTGGGACGCCGGTATGTGGGTATCGATATCAACCCTGAATATGTGGAGATCGCGCATCGGCGTTTGCAGGAACTGCCGCTATCGCTGGCTGCGGATGGGTGAAGGGGCAGACCCAACACAGAAGTCTGCCCCCGATTAGACCGGCACTTCTTAAGCGGGTTTCACGGCTTGAATCGAACTGCTGGTGAAGCGCGACGCCAATTCTGAGGCGACTTCGCGCGGCAACGATTGAACCGATTCGGGAATTTCTACCATCGCGTCTTCCAGCGTGTACCGGTAGACTGGCTGCACCTCCACCGCTTCAAAGCCCGCTTCTGTCAAATGGCGTTCATACTCGCTTTTGGTAGGCGCGCCGGCGATACATCCCGCCCAACTAAGCGCGTCGCGGACCTGCGCCTCAGAAACCGGCAGCCCTTCTAAATCGGGGTCCACCACAATATCCGAGACCGCCAAGCGTCCTCCCGGCTTCAAAACGCGGTACGCCTCGCTCAAGACATCGCCTTTATTGGGCGCAAGGTTGATCACGCAGTTAGAGATAATCACATCCACGCTGTTGTCGGGCAGGGGCAGCGCTTCGATATCGCCTTTCAAAAACTGGACATTTTCGACGCCCGCTTTGGCAGCATTTTGACGCGCCAGTTCCAGCATGCTGTCGGTCATGTCCACGCCGTAAACGTAGCCTTCTGCGCCCACACGCTTCGCTGCCAACATCACATCTAATCCGCCGCCAGACCCTAAATCCAGAACGACTTCGCCAGGTTTTAAGCTGGCAAGCGCGATGGGATTACCGCAGCCACGGGTAACTTGGGCAATTTCTTCCGGCACCAGCCTCAGATAGTCGCCCGAATAGAGTTTTTCGCTGCAGGCGCAGGAACTTTCGCCGCCACAGCAGCCACTGCTGGTCTGAGCCGTTTTCCCCAACTGCGAATCGGCGAACGCGCCATAATGAGCCTTCACGGCTTCCTTGATCTGTACGTCTTTCGTTTGATTCATTGTGTCCTCCATATATTGACAATCATCAATATGTTGATTGCTCATGAAGCGCGACTCTGTTTGCGCTTGAGCAAAATCGAATAGGGTTTAGTCGGTTTCTGGCGTCAGCAGAGTTGACAAGTGTTCTTTCAATCGTCGGAGCGGTTCCGGTCTGATCGAGTAGAATGCCCAAATCCCGCGCCGTTCTACTTGCAGAAACCCTGCATCCAGCAGTAACCTCAAATGATGCGAAACGGTCGGCTGTTTGATGGGCAGCAGGCTCTGCAGATCGCACACGCACACCGGCTGTTTTTCGCCCGCCAGCACATGAAGAATTTGCAGGCGAACTGGATGCGCTGCCATCTCAAAGAGATCGCTGATTCTTTGCGCTTCCTCCGGTTCGATGACGCGCTGAGGCTCAAAACAACAGCAGCAGTTAGCCTGCAGATTCAACAGATTTCGCTTCATACAGGGATAGTATACCACATTATATTGATGATTGTCAATATGTTGAGCATTTTTTCGAAAATTTCAACGTTTTGGCTGGGGAGCATCTCTTAGGGAGAGTTTTTCTACAGCTGATGCCTCGGCTCCGCTCGGTATGACAGAACCCCCTTCCCAGCCTTCCCCCTGCGAGCAAGGGGAAGGAGCAGCCTGTTACTGTCACCCTGAGCGAAGCCGAAGGGTCTGCTCTTCAATCATCTGGATTCCGGCGCGCGCGAGAATGACGGGTTTGCCTTGTTTGCCCTCCAAAAGACTGTTTCCTTCTCAGTTTGGAACCCCATTCCGAGTAAAGAGGTAAAATGAATGGAGACGGGACTATGAAATGAAAATCGATGTGCAGATGGATGAACCTGATTTGCCCGTGAAAGAAGAGCATCCGCCCGATTTATGGCGCGTGCTGCGCGTGGTTCAGGACTATGTGAAGCGAATCGGCAGGACGATTGCCGTAGGGGGCAGCGCGTTCGCGTTTGGCATTGCCTTCATGATTTTCATGGGCAAATTCATCACGAATGGTTTCTCTGCTCGCGGTTTAGTCGATACCGATTTTGTTGCTTCAGCCCCCTTGTCGTTCGGGATTTTATCTGCTGGTATTGTCGCTTTTGGCAATGTGGCAGTGGGCGTACTTTCGGTGGGCAATGTTTCTTTGGGGCTTGTCTCGCTGGGAAACGTATCGTGCGGGCTGCTTTTGGCGGTGGGGAATGCCGCTTTAGGAACAATCGCGGTAGGGAATGCGGCGACGGGCATTTTAGCGATAGGGAATCAAGCGCGCGGGCTGATCGCCATCGGACAGAACGCGAAAGGCGTCATCGCCATCGGGCAAAACGCGAAGGGCGCGTTGGTATTGGCGAGAAAAGGCGAGGGCGAGCATGTGTTGGATATGGAGCGTCAAGACCCCAAAGCGGTCCAGTTCTTTTTGCGTTTCTTTCCCCGCCTGCGCCCTGCCTTTGGGATGCCAGAGCCTCTCTTCCGCAAACAAGCGCTTCAAGTGTTTCATGAGGAAAAGGATGCGGACCTCTACGACCGTTTTTTGAGTGAGGATGAGAGCGAAGCGGCTGTGCAAACCGCCGCCGTGCTGGGCGACGCGATGGTTCCTCAACTCTTGGAATGGCTGAATGACCGCCAGCCTCGTGTACGGCAGTGCGCTGCGGATGCCCTCAAGCGAATTGGGGGGCAGGCAGTGGCAGAGGGATTGCGTGTATTGTTAAAACGAAAAATGGGCTGGCGCGATAAATTGCGATGGTTGGGCGGCAAGACGCCCGGCAGAGAGGAACTGCTCTTCACCATTGCGGAGATCGCAGACGCGACCGGCGATTTGGAACTGCTGAATCTCTTGAACCAAAAAAACGTTGCCACACCAGGTCAACAGCGCTCTTTCAACCTGCTTCTGCGAGCATCCATCGGATTGGTTAACAACATCCGGGATGGTCAATCGTTAGAACTTCTCTCTACGCCCTTTACCGATTTTATATGGGTGATGCAGAGCGCGAAACGCCCCACCATGCATTGGCTGCCTCCCGAACCGCAAATCATCGACTTTTTGGAGAGCGCGCTGGATAAGTTTGACGAGCAGGCATCGCCCGAGGGGGTGGGCGCGTTGGCTGCCACTTTTCGCAATACCTTGGTTGCGCCGAGATGGGTCTCTGGGGTAGCGGCTGGTTTCAGTCCCCAATGGGCCCAGTTCAAGATGGGCGCGCCGGAACCTGACTGGAGAAAATCGCAACCGGTCGACCGCCTGCGGAACGCTTTGATGAGCGCGCTCAAGCAGCTCAATCTACAGAACGAAATCGTTTTGACGCCGGACCAAATGCGGGTCATGACCGAACTGCTTCAAATGAATCAAGAGCCGGTGCTTCAAATCGCGCTCATTCTGTCGTCGCCTTATTGGGGCGATGCTCAAATTCACCGGTTGCTGCAACGCAAGCTGGACCAAGCGCGTGGATGGACCGAATTGACCGAGATTATTCAGAAAGTAATGCCCGGCTTAGAGACGCGTTTGGCTCGTCTGAGCGACCGCAAAACATTGATGCGAGCCGTGGACGAAACGGTCGAGACCCAGACATTGCTCCGAGCCGCCGATCAAGTTCAGAGCGATATTCCCAACGAGCAGCTGCTGAGAACGCAGAATTCAGAATGAGGAAAAAGTTAGTGTCCGACCATCACGCCAAAAGGGTTCTGAATTCCTCCTCTTCGGATTCTCGCAAAAGCTTGTTCCTGCTCTTCAGCAATGAAGCGGCGCCTCCAGAAGAGTGCATTGAGGCGGCATTGCAAGCAGGCGATCCAGCCGTTCCATGGCTGATTCACTGGCTGGTAGATCAAGAGGAGCGAGTGGAAACGCTGTCGATGGAAGCCCTCAAGCGAAGCAGCAGTCCCTTGGTAGAGCAGGAACTCTCCAAGCGTATTTTGGCATTATGCGAACAGGCAAGCAGGCAAGTCTCTAACTCTGGCGATGATTATTATAAGGTGTTGAAGCATATCGAGCGAATGATGACGATTCTTCAGACCAAACCCAGCGAATATGCCGCGCAGACCTTTATCACGCTCATCAAATCGCCTGTGGTTGAAATATCGTCCCAAGCCATCATGGCAGTGAAGAGTATGCAGGATATGTCTGCAGCAGATACTTTGGTGGAAGCCTTGATCGAGAAAGAGAGCGTGTCCCCTTACCGGAACCTGACGAACTTGGAGTTTCGAAGCCCCACTATACTCATCGCCATGGTTTGGGCAGGGATTGGGGGCGTTTTATCGCTAATTTTCTTGACGATGTGGTTGATATCTGGTTTTGTGGATAGTGAGGCGTTGATTGCGACAGGCATCTTTGGTTTTACCGCTGTTTGTTCATGGTTTTTGGGGCTGTTTTTAAGAAGAAATTCGCTCAGACGCTTTCGCCAGGTTTCGGTCGATGCGCTGACGGTACTGCAATCGCCCAAAGCGATAGGACCGCTGCTTCATTGTATGCGCGATCCACGTTTGTTCCAGGCAGCGCGCAACGCGTTGGAACCGCTCCTGAGAGATTTGACGGAAGAGTCCACGCCCGCGCTGACCCCTGAACAGATACGGACATTGAGGAATCTCAGTATTATCCAAGAAAAAAATTTTCAATCAGAGTCTTTCAATCGGGCTTCACCCCGCTTCGAAGAGGTCGTTCTCCGATCCCTGCCCCTATTGGGCGATGAAGAGACGCTTATCTTCGTTGAGCAGTACGCGCAGTATGAAGGCATCCCCATGGAGTTGCGTTCGTTGGCGAGCGAGATATTGCCCGCCCTTCAGCAGGGCGTAGAGAAGCGTTCTCATCGCAAGACGCTTTTAAGAGCCGCCTCTCAGGATCAAGAAAACCAGACGCTGCTTCGAGCCGCCGATCAGGTTCAGAACGAGATACCCAACGAACAGCTGATGAGGAGCCAAGAATGAACGAGGATTTCTCTACTGAACCGATAACGCCTGTGGACGTCGAATCGATTATGGATGCCCGATTTTATAAACCGGACCCCGGACCGCTCGCCACGGAGCGAGTCGCGAGCCTGACCTTGAATGACAAAAAGCGCGATAAATCGCTGGTGGTTCGCGTGACCTTTCCCAAAGAACCGGGGAAATACCCGCTGATTACCTTTTCACACGGCGCGAGCGGTTCCAAAGACGGCAATGTCAGCCTTGCCTACTATTGGGCGAGCCATGGCTATTGCGTGGTTCAGCCCACTCACGAGGACTCGTTGGCTTTGCGAACGCCCGAACAGCGGCGCCAATTCCGGTCTCTGGAAGAGTTCGTTCGGAAAGAGGCGTTTACCGCCTGGCGTTCGCGCGCGCTGGATATCCAATTTTTGTTGAACAGTTTGAAGGAGTTGGAAGCAGGCGCGGAAGGACTGAAGGGCAAAATCGATTCCGAGCGCATCGGGGTCGGCGGACATTCGTTTGGTTCGCATACCAGCCTGTTGATTGCCGGCGCGAAACTCGCGGGCGCGGCTTCCATCGGTTTATCGGACCCGCGCCCAAAAGCCTTTTTTCTGTTAAGTCCTCAAGGTCCAGACGGACTGTTGGGGCGCGATTCCTACAAGCCCATCACGCGCCCTGTCTTGGCGATCACTGGTTCCAAAGATACCAGCGCGGTTACCAGTATGACGCCTGAGAGCCGCAAGCAAGCCTATGAGTTGATGGCTCCCGGCGATAAATATTTGGTTTGGATCGAGGGCGCGTACCATGGTTTTGGCGGAATCACGGGAACCGCGCGCTACACGGGGGCAGGTCCCGAAAACCTAAGCCATCAAAAATATGTGAAAAGCAGCTCGCTTGCGTTTTGGGATGCCTATTTGAAACGCGACGCGCAAGCCAAAGCGTGGCTGCAATCGGATGAATTGAAGCGCGCTTCCAAAGGTGAAGCCAATCTCCAGTGGAAATAGGGGGACGTGAATCGTTGAAAACCGCCGATTTTGTGATATAATATCGTGACATTCTAATTTTTTGGCAGGGGCATTTCTGAAGTAGGAAGGGGTGGTCAAAGTGCAAAATACTCCTTTGAATGATTTGGAAGATCCGATTATTACCTTACAGAGCTGTGTTCGCAGGACCGAGTTATCGGGATTTCTGGAAGATGTGAGGCGGGTTTTGCCGTGTAAAATGGCGCTTCACTTTTCGGATACAGGCATGTTGGGCGGCATCGGGATCGCGCTGGCAGACTTCCAGCCAGAAGCGCGGCGCGCTGCCGATAAAAGCAACCCTTGGCAAGATAAGATGTCGATTGTTCGTCCCAGCGCAGCGCGGTTCAGCGACTATGTGCCAGAACGCTATCTTACTGGGTCGGGGCTGTATCAAGAGTGGCTGAAGCCTCGCGGGTTAAAACATGGCGCAATGATCGCCGCGCTCAGCGGCAAGCAGCCGATGGCATGGATCACGTTTTACCGGGAGATTCGCGACGGCGATTTCAACCGCGATCAGATGGAGTATCTTGTCCGGCTCCAGCGTCATTTTGAGGCAGCGGTTCACCGGCTGTTGAGAACCGAAGGATTGCCCAGCCGCAGCGAGTTGATCCGAAAATTGGTGTCGGAGTGCCGCCTCAGCGCGCGCGAAGCCGAAATTTTGGAAGCGATTCTGGATGGCAAAACGAATGCGCAAATCGCGGAAGAGTATTTCATTGCGCGCAGCACCGTCAAAGTGCATGTGGAGCATATCTTAGCCAAAACCAACACCCATACCCGTTCAGAATTGGCGGGCTTGCTGTTGCAGTATCTTCCGTCTCGGTAATTCCCCTTGTCATCGCGAATGTATTCGCGCCGATGGACGGCAAAGTCGCCCTTCGGCGGCTCGACACAGGAGCGCAAGAGGCAATTGGATTTGTAAGGGCAGCAACTGACACAAAAGCGCGTATTCATGCGAACGCTGGAATCCAGAAAATAGACACTTTCGAGACGTTTCTTAGTAAAGCCCATAACCAGAGCATTGTCTTGGATGCGATTTATGAGCGGTCACTTCCACTCATTTTAACAGGTTAGTGTATAATATGGATACGAGGCAATCGGATGAAACTTTTGGGTAAAGCGCGTGTTGAAAATGGCAAAGTTGAACTGCCTGCCAATATCGAATTGGAAGAAGGAGCCCTTTACGATGTGATTCAGATGGGCGATGATCTTTTGTTGTCTCCTCCCTCTTCACCGACTAACCGCATGGAACGGATCGAGCAGCTTGCCAAGGAATCAATCCAAATGCACAAAAAAAGCTTAGAGGGATTAGCCAAGTGATTTGGCTTTCATCTGCTGAGATTTTACATATACATCATTTGATTATTCAAGAAACTGGAGGATTGCCAGGAGTATTGAACCAAGACGCATTATCCAGCGCATTGGCGCGACCTTTTTCATCCTATGAAAGCTTAGAGTTTTATCCGGACATTCTTAGTAAGGTTGCTGTTTTGATACATTCTCTGATCTCATCTCATCCATTTGTGGATGGCAATAAACGAATTGCTCTTGTTGCAGGAGATGTGTGTCTACGCTTAAACGGATACTTCCTGGTTCCATCAGACAAAGTAGAACCATTCTTTTGGTCAATTGCTCGAGGTGAACAATCGGTAGAGACGATAAAAAATGGCTGGAAGAAAATGCTGGGGCTCTTTAAGTAGAAACCGTATTTTACCACCCGTAAACGGCTATGCAAGAAGGTCTCTCGAACAAGTCTGTTTTTCGTGGATTGCCGCGAACGCGGGAATGACGGAGGGTAGCGGATTGCTTGTTTCCCAGTTTTCAAAATAGGTTAAGCGGCAGGAATCGGCGCGCGTTTCTCGCAATAAGAGAGCATGACCCAACTCACCTTCCGCGCTTTCGCGGGCGAACTCCTACCGCCTGTAGCTCATTTGCTGCAGCGAGTGTTGACGGCGGATCCCCTTTCTCAGAGCCTGTTCACGCGAAAAGTGTTGCTGGACCCCAACGTCGAACTTCAGGGTATGCCTGTCGCATGCAGGGGAGATCAGGTCGTTGGCTTTGGCTTGAGCATAGCGCGCAAGTTCCCTTTGGAAGATGCGACGCCTGATAACGATATAGGCTACATCACCCTGTTAGCGGTGGATGCAGCCGTTCAAAAACAGGGCATCGGCACGAAACTGTTGGCGCATATGGAGCAGTACCTGCAATCGAGAGGGCGAAAGAAAGTGATGGTTTCCTCTTACGCCCCTAACTACTTCACGCCGGGCGTCGATGTGAACGCCTATCCGGGCGGTCTTCAATTCTTCTTGAAACATGGCTATCAAGAGGTATATCGCCCGCTCTCGATGGAGTGTCCCTTGCAGAACCTGCGCGTCCCCGACTGGGTTCAGGCGCGGCAGGCAGAGTTGGCGCGCGAAGGAGTAATGATCGAGACTTATAGACCCGAACTCATTCCCGCGCTCTTTGAATTTCTGAAACAGGAGTTTGTGGGCGAATGGCAGCGTTTTGCCCGCGAAGCCATCGGTCGGATTGAAAGCGGCGATGCCCCCGACCGGGTTTGGATCGCGCATGAGCGGGGGCAGGTCATCGGTTTCAGTCATTATGAGCATGAGCGGTTCGGACCGATCGGGGTTTCGGTATCTGAGCGGGGCAGGGGGATTGGGCAGGCATTGCTGTATCGCACTTTAAGCGCGATGAGGCAGCGGGGGCTTCATATCGCTTACTTTATGTGGTCGGATGACCGCACTGCTGAGCGGCTCTATAACGAGGCAGGTTTTGTGGAATCGAGGCGTTTTGCGCTTTTAAGGAAGGAGTTTTGACATGATGGAACCGGTCGATATTTTAGCGATAGGCGCGCATATGGGGGATGTAGAGATTGCCTGTGGGATGGCGTTGGCGGCGCACGTTCGGCAGGGCAAGCGCGTGGCAGCGCTGCATTTGACTCCCGGCGAAAAGGGTCATCCGTCTTTATCGCCGGAAGCGTATGCCCAACAGAAGCATGAGGAAGCGCGGGCAGCGGCAGCGGTTCTTGGCGCGGAATACTTTGCTTTGGACTACCGAGATGGCGAACTGCCGGTGAATGATGAGATACAGTTTCAAATTTGCGATGTGATCCGCGCTTGCCGCCCGCGCATGATTTTGACTCACTGGCAGGGCAGTATGCATAAGGACCATACCGCCTGCGCGTTGAATATGCCGAACGCGATTTTTTACGCGGCGATCAAAGGGTTTGAGCGGGACCTGCCTGCGCATTGGGTTCCCGGTTTGTTGTTTGCGGAAAACTGGGAGGATCAAGATGGGTTTGTGCCGGAACATTTTCTGGAGGTTACCTTAGAGGACATTGCTCTGTGGCAGACCGCCGCCGAGAAGTATGAGTTGTTTCGCGGCGGGGTTTCCCGGTTTCCTTATGTAGAGTATTACAAATCTCTCGCGAGCGTGCGCGGTCCCGAAATCGGGTGCTCGTTTGCCGTCGCGTTTGCGCTCCCACCCAGAGCCAGAAGGCGAAAAGTGACCAGTTTAGTGTAGGGAAGGCTCAGCGCATGGAGAGTTTCAGCACTAAGCGTTCCATGACCTCGATGGGGTTGACACCGGGTTTCATACCTTTCAGGGCGAGATCGGTATTCAGAATCGTTTGAAACGCCTGTTCCAAGTGCGCGCGGGGCATCTGCTCCGCTTGACGCTGCAGGCGCGAACGGAGAAATGCCTGCCGCTGCAGCGTGTTCAACAGATTAGGGTCTTTGGGTAGCTTTTGCGCCCATTCTTTCGGCACTTTTTCAGGCGCTTGCAGCGAGTATTGCGCATCTAACATCGCGCGCGCTCCCCAAATCAGACGGTATTGGCGGGCAATCAGGGCGAGCGTTTTCAGAGCGACCTCATCGGGACGCGCGCCCGATTGAAACAAGTGATCCAAATGTTGCAGGGCGGAGGTCGTTTTGCCTTCCGCGATGGCTTCTACCAGCGCGAAGACTTTCGCCTCGCGGGAAGGGCTGACTACCTGTTCCACATCGTGAACCGTAATCTCTTGGCGCGGGTCCACATAGAATATCACTTTTTCTAACTCCGCAATCGCGCGGGTCGCGACCCCATCCACTAAATTCATCAAAGCGCGCGCGGTCTGATTATTGAGTGATTTCTGGTTTGCTTTGGCAAGCGCGATCAACCGTTTTTCAAGCGTTGCGCCTGCCAGCGCATCGAACTGCATCAAAACGCCATGCTGCTTGACCGCGTTCATCAGCGCGTTTGCGGTGGTCTTGCGCGAATCGGACTCCTCCGATTCCAAGTCCTGCCAAAGCACCAAGCAGACCCAATCTGGCAAGGCTTCCAAGTGCTTTGCGATGGACGCTTGATCGTTGGGCTTCAATCGCTGCGCGGACCGAACCAACACGAACTTGCGGTCTTGTTCTAAGGGCGCGGTCAGCAGCGAGTTCATAATTGCGCCGGCGTTTGTTTCGCGGGCGTCCAAAACTGCCTCATCAAAACTGTCGGGGGGCATGGGCAAGGCATCGCGCAAACGCTGGATGAACTCTTTTTTCAGCAGTTCTTCCTCGCCCGCCAACCAATAGACCGTGGCAGGAGAACGCAAATCCGAGTCGCTTAATTTACCGTAATTCAGTTCCATAGGCTTCTGTCTATTCTCTACCTGTCTACCGGGTGAGATTTCTCCACTGTAGGATGCCGCGTCGTATGCGCTGCCAGAACGGAACTTCCTGCGCGACGGCGCGCTGCGCTTGATGAAGCGAGTCGCGCAATTGCTGAAGGTTCTCTTTGGTCATCGCGCCGGGAGCGTAGCGGGTCAACACCAACAGATTGATGAACCGCTCGGCGGCATTCTGTATCGCGCTATGCTGCTCGCCCAGTTGAGTTTGCGCGGTCTGCCAATACTCATACGGTGTGGCAGCAGGCGCGGGCGCAGCAACTCCTGCCATCGCAAGCGTGTGAGCAAGACGCTGGTACAACCATGCGATTTGTCCTTCCGGCAAGCGGCGCACATGCCAATAGCGTATGCGGGGCAAAATTTCTGAGAAGAAGAGATACATCACCGCTGTCAGCAACAAAAGATTGATGCCGTACAGCAAAAGCCTTTTTTGCATGTTCTCTTTCGATGCCGCGCTGCCTTGCGCGATCTCCCCGTTTTCGGTCAAGCCGTTATCGATGACTCGCGCGCCTTCTGTCGCGTCAAACGCGATCCAGCCGTAATCGGGGAAATAGACCTCTGTCCACATATGACGATCCGCTTCGCGCAGGATATAGTCGCCCGTCTCTTTATCTTGAAAACGTGGTAGGAACCCTGTTGCGACCCGCGCCGGAATGCCCACATACCGGCACATGACGGCAAGCGAGGTGGCGAAAGCGTCGCAGTAGCCTTCCTTCGATTCAAAGAGGAAGTAATCTACGACATCACGGTCACGCGGGTAAGCCTCTGCGTTCAAGTTATAGGCGCATTGCTTCTCAACAAACTGCTTCAACGCGATGACCCGGTCATATTGATTGGAACGCGACCGCGCGATCTCGTAGGCGGTATTGCGAATCCGTTCCCATCGCTGTTGGGGCAGGGTGGTATAGTAGGCGAGCGCCCAATTCGGGAAATTGTTGGAGGCGTTCCGCAGCGCGGGGCTGGCGGGTACCTCGTTCGAGATCGCTTCATACTGCATGCCTGCCGCCAACCCCTGATAATAGCGAAGCGTGTCGTTGAAATCGTCCACCATGAGCCTTTGCGCGGGCAGTCTCAAGCGAATGGGGTTTGCGCCGGTATAGACGAAGCCATGCCAGTCGTTCAGAATCGTGATGCGTTGGGACACCAGCGAGCCTGCGGACAGGGGCGGCGTTTCCAAAAACTCTTCTAGCGAAACCCAACGGTTATAGCGCATGCGCAGCAGCTGTGGAAAACCGGATCGGGTTTGCCACCCGGTGCCAGTATAGGTGTCAAAAGTGCGTTCCCGAAGATAGACCGGCGGGTCCATCTGTACGCGCAGGATAGGGCGGTCGCTCAGAGAACTGGGTCCCACCCCCACTTCTGTCGAGTCGCGATACGCGCTGTTGGATGAGTTTCGGCTGGAAGGCGAGTTGAGATTGATGCCCAGCGCGACCTGCATCACATAGTAGCCGACAAAGGTCTGCAGCGGCGGCACAATCATTAACGAGAAGAGACCTGCCGCTGCCAATCCCAGACTGGAGCCTCGAAGCGCATGCAGGTTGAATTTCGCCAGCAAGGTTCTCTCACCGCGCGCATGGGACAGGGTATTGAGCAAGGTCAAGCTGTAGAGCAGCAATCCCAAGAAGCAGGCAAACAGTGTTGTCAACTGCGCGCTCATCAGGTAGGTGGAAATCAAACCAAACAGCGCGAGAGTCGGCACATTTTGCCATAGGAGCGCGCCTGCGGATACCATGACGCAGGAACGCAACACGATATACCAAGTGAGCGAGGTGCTGATCATGACTTCAAAGCCGGGTTCCGTTGCCAAGCCTATACGGGCATTCAAGAAGGGCTGAGACGTCATCGCGATTAAGCCGAACGCGATATCCAAACCGACAAACGCAGTCTGCTGCGCGGTGGAAACGCCCCGCCATTGGATCAGATAACTGATCAACACACCGATGGTCATCACGAAAAAGAGCGGTATCAAATTGTCCGATTCGGTGCGGGCGACCTTCAGCACTTGAATCGCGATCAAGCCCATCAGCCAGTGCGAAATATAGAAGTGAATGGGTAGACGGTTCGGCACTGCCGGGTCGCTCAGAAACTTCGCGCTGGTTCGTTCTATCATTTTCGCGCTCCTGCAAACAATTTCATGCCCACTCCTTGCGCCTGATAAGCCTTCACTTTGTGGAGGAGGGCGGGGTCTTCCTGCGCGCTAAAAAGGTAGAGGCTGCCCTGACGCCCCCATTCCTGAACCCATTGGGGCAGCATGGCGATCATCGATGGCGCAGGTTTGCGTTGAATCGTTGCCAGCGCGCGCAAAATGGCCATGCGGTCTGACGATGTGCTGCGAACGGCTTCCGCGCCCTGCCATCCCGCGCCGACCAACCGGACCGGCAGCCCTTTTTGGATGCATTGCAGACTGAGCCAGGTCGCATGACGGATGATCTGCTCAAAAGCTTGCTCATGCGCGCTCAAAACCGACTCATCTTGGGTAAAGGGCAGGGAGGTGTCTATCGCGATGATGATCCGCGACAGCGCGTTGACCTCAAACTCTTTTACGTGCCATTTCATTTGCTGGCGCGCGGTGGCGCGCCAATCGACCCGGCGCAACGGATCGCCCGGTACATACTCCCTCACACCATGCCACTCCATCCCCTCGCCTTGACGCGCCGCGTTGGATTGCGCTGGCACATGGTAGCCTCCACCGCCGGACCATTCCCAGTTGGGAATCGGCACCGGGCGCGGGTAAACAAAGATTTCGCTTAAGACGGGAACGGTGCTGACGGTGAAAAACAGCCCAATGGGGTCAGAGGATGCTACTTCTAACGGTCCTAATGTATGAACGCCGCGCCCTTGAGGTTGGAAGGTGTAATGGACCGTGACGGGTTCTTGAGACTGCATTTGCGCGCTTAGGACCGGCGACTCGTTTTCTTGCAGGGAACTGGGCAAACGGTCGCGGATACGGAGCCAAAGCCTTGGGAAGCGGCTGTTCGATTTCAAGGTGAGGGTAACAGGGGTCTCTTCGCCTTCCCAAGCCTCTTGTTGGAGGTCCCGCCGCGCTTCCAAGCTGCGCGTGCCTTGACGCGCTAACCAATAACTGCCTGCAATAATCAACAGCAGCGTTGTCGCCATCCAGTACATTTGGCGGTTATTCGTTAGGACTCCGGAACAGAACAAAAAGGTACAGGCTGCCCAGAAAGTTACCAGTTTATATTCACGCATGACACCCAGTATTAAGAAACGATAGAGAGAATCGGAAGGTTCCCTCAAGGGGGATTTTAGACGCTGAGCGGGACCGGAACCTGATTCAAGATGTCGTTCACTAACCCCTCAGCATTCGGCACAACGCCCTGCGCATCGGCTCGCAGCATCAGCCGGTGCGACAGAATCGACGCTGCCATCTGTTTGACGTCGTCGGGCTGGGTATAGTGTCGCTCTTGGAGGGCTGCCAACGCTTGGGCGGCGACCATCATCGACAGAGAACCGCGCGGACTGGCTCCCAGCGCAATTTGGGGATGTTCGCGCGTTTTTGCCACGATATCGACGATGTATTGGCGAATACTGGGGTCCACATAAACCCGCCGAACCATTGTTTGCAGTTCCGCAAGCCGCGCGGGGGTGATCACCTGTCCGATTTCCTCTAAGGGGTTGTTCATTTGGTGGGTTTCCAAAATGCGGCTTTCCACCTCTTTTTCTGGATAGCCAAGCGAAAGGCGGGCAAAGAAGCGGTCTAATTGCGCTTCTGGCAGCGGGTAAGTGCCAATCAATTCGATATTGTTTTGGGTCGCGATGACCAGGAAAGGGTCGGGTAGCAGGTGTGTGACGCCGTCGGCTGAGACGGTGCGCTCTTCCATCGCCTCTAACAGGGCAGATTGTGTTTTGGGGGTGGCGCGATTGATTTCATCTGCCAGTACCACATTAGCGAATACTGCGCCCGGATAGAACTCAAATTGCGCGCTTTTCTGGTTATAGATAGTGGAGCCTGTTACATCGGAGGGCAGCAAATCGGGCGTAAATTGGATGCGCCGGAACTGCCCGCCAATCGCGCGCGCAATGGTTTTAGCGAGCGTGGTTTTGCCGACGCCCGGAATATCCTCTAAGAGGATATGTCCCCGGCACAGCAGACCAATCGCCATCAAGCGGACGGTCCGGGTTTTTCCCAGAATCACATGCTCGATGGCTTGAATCAGCGCGTGGACTTCTTGAGAGACCACACGCGCTTCTTCGGGCGAAAGCCGTTCAGCGTTGGCGTTCACGCTTGGTTCAGGACGCCTCGGGAATCACACTGACACGACGGCGGTCGCGGGGACCTTCAAAGCGCACGCGCCCGTCCGCTTTCGCGAAGAGCGTGTCATCTTTGCCCCGCCCCACATTGACGCCCGGATGGAACTTCGTGCCTCGCTGGCGCACGATTACATGCCCCGCGCGAACGAACTCGCCGCCGAACTCTTTAACGCCTAAAAACTTTGGCGCGCTGTCGCGCCCGTTTCTGGTACTGCCTACGCCTTTTTTACTTGCCATGTCGTTTTCTCCAAAAAAAGCAGGAATCAATTATACCTGTTTCGCGCAGGGATTGTTTCAAGCTTTCTGCCGTTTGCGCGAACTGCTCAAAATGTTCTTCAAGAAGCCTCCCGTATGGCTGCCGGACGTGTTGGCGACCTGCTCCGGCGTGCCTTCTGCCACAATTGTGCCGCCGCCCGACCCGCCTTCCGGTCCCAAATCGATTATCCAGTCCGCTGTCTTAATCACATCTAAGTTATGCTCAATCACGATAACGGTGTTCCCGGTGTCTACCAAGCGGTGCAGCACCCCCAGCAATTTACGGGTATCTTCAAAATGCAGCCCGGTGGTCGGCTCATCCAGGATATAGACGGTGTTCCCTGTCGCTTTTTTGGAGAGTTCTGTCGCCAGTTTCACGCGCTGCGCTTCGCCGCCGGAGAGCGTGGGCGCGGGCTGTCCCAACCGGACATAATCGAGCCCGACATCGTGCAGGGTTTGAATCTTGCGCATGATGGGATAGAAGGCTTCAAAATAGACCAATGCTTCTTCCACTGTCATTTCCAACACATCGGAAATCGTTTTGCCTTTGAACTTCACTTCCAGCGTTTCGCGATTATATCGCTTCCCTTTGCAGACCTCGCATGGCACATAGACATCGGGCAGGAACTGCATTTCAATTTTGATCATGCCGTCGCCCCGGCAGGCTTCGCAGCGACCGCCTTTCACATTGAAGCTGAATCTGCCCGGCAGATAGCCGCGCATGCGCGCTTCCGGCGATTTGGCGAAGAGATCGCGAATCATATCGAACACGCCGGTATAGGTCGCGGGATTGCTGCGCGGGGTTCTCCCAATCGGCGATTGATCGATGTCGACCACTTTGTCGACAAATTCTAAGCCTTCAATCGAGGCATGCGCTCCCCAGACATTGCGTGTGCCGTAAGCGTGAAACATCAATCGCGGAAAGAGGGTTTCTTGGACCAGGGTGGACTTTCCAGAACCCGAAACGCCGGTGACACAGATAAACAGTCCCAATGGGAAGATCGCGTCGACCTGTTTTAGATTGTTGGCGCGCGCGCCCTTCAGGTGGATGGCGCGAATCGGGTTGGGCTGCCGCCGCTGTTTGGGAATCTCAATTCGCTGTTCGCCTTTCAGATATTGTCCCGTGAGGCTTGTTTTACTCTTTAAGATGTCTTTCAGTTCGCCCTCGGCGATAATTTCACCGCCATGCTCCCCTGCGCCCGGACCCAAGTCAATGATATAGTCCGCTGCCCGGATGGTGTCTTCGTCATGTTCCACGACCAGCACCGTATTACCAAGATCGCGCATTTTCAGCAGGGTCTGGATCAACTTTTGGTTATCGCGCTGGTGCAGCCCGATACTCGGTTCGTCCAAGACATACAGCACGCCCATCAAGCCGCTGCCGATTTGGGTCGCTAACCGGATGCGCTGCGCTTCTCCGCCCGCCAGCGTATTGGCAGAGCGATCTAAATTGAGGTAGCCCAAGCCCACGTCTCTCAAAAAGCCCAGGCGCGAACGAACCTCTTTCAGGATACGTTCCGCGATGGCGCGTTCGCGGGGTGTCATTTCCCGTTCCAGGTCTGCGAACCACTCCACTGCCTCTTCGATGCTCATGGAGGTGGTTTCCGCAATGTTTTTGTTTGAGATCGTCACTGCCAGCGACTCATGTTTCAATCGTCGTCCTTGGCATTGGGGGCAGGGGTGGGTGGCGCGAAACTTGTCCAGTTCCTGTTTGATATATTCGCTTTCGGTCTCTTCGTACCGGCGTTTCAATATCGCGATAATGCCTTCGAAGGCGGTGTCGATATAACGCGCGCGTCCCCATTTGTTTTTGAACGCGACCGAGACGTTGCCCTGCGCGCCATGCATCAGAATGTGAAATTGTTCGGGCGTAAGGTCATGCAGCGGGGTTCGAATGGAGAAGCCATGTTTTTTTGCGACGCCTTCCAGCATCGCGATTCGCCACTCGGTCATTTCGCCATCCCGCTTCACAAAGGGAAGCAACCCGCCGTTCGCAATGGACAGACTTTTGTCGGGCGCAATCAGGTCCGGGTCAAATTCGGAGTGCGTTCCCAATCCAGAACATTCAGGGCATGCGCCAAAGGGGCTGTTGAATGAAAAGTTGCGCGGTTCCAATTCGCCGATGTTGATTCCACACTCGGCACAGGCAAAAAATTCGCTGAATTGCAGCACCGTATCCGGTTTAATGGCGACTCCGCCGATCTCGATGGGGGCAGGGATACTGGGTTGTTCGCTCTCCACTTTCATAGACAATAGTATACCATTTTTCAAGTGTCAACGTGACCGTTGACTGCAAGCAAAATGTTTAACTTCGCCACACGATCGCGCCCAAGTCAAAGTCGTCTAAATCGGTTGATTTGAGCGGCTGGGCTTCCTGTTCTGAATCTCCGTTGGTGTCGTCCTCTTTGCCTTTGCGTTTGCCTCGACGCCGTTTGCGTTTGCGTTTTGCGCCTTCATCGTTTTCCTCAGAAGCTTCGGTGGCGGGTTCTTCTGCGGGGGATGACGGTTCTTCTGTCTCCCCCTGCAAAGGTTCTATAGAAGCCAATGTGACCAGAGGGATGGCGGCGGTTTCTTCCGGTATCAGAATCTCCGGTTCGGCGGCAATTTGTTCCAGTGTGAGCGGTTCGGAGAGCGCGCTGGGCAGATAAGTTTCGCCCTTTAGCAGCAGTTCAATCGCGGCAGGGGGCGCAACCAGTAAAATCCGGCTTTCATTGCCCTGCATAAAGATTTTGAACTGGTGCGTGTTTTCGGCAATGATCTCCCGCGTTACGGGGTCCAAAACGGTGCTGCGTTCTGGCAGCGTGAAATGCCGGTTGCCCGCTTTTTGCGCATGCACATGCAGCCAAGGCGAACGCGCATGGATCAGATCGTTTTGATAGTTCCAGATATGCGCGCCTGCATAGAGACACATGCCTCGCGCGATTTCTGGCGTGAGATGCCATTCGCTCAGATAAACAGCGCGCCAATCCTCGTACTCTTTAAAGGCAAAGGCTGGCAATCCTGTGTCGACATATTCGCCCAAGACGGTCGCGTCGTCGGTGATCACATAGAAAGAGGGTTCTACGCGCTTCTGCTGACCCAAACGTTCGCTTTCCAGCGTATTCGTTAGAAGGTGTTGTTTGGTGAGCAGTTGCATCCCGGTCGAGCTCGCCCAGGGCTGGGGCGCAAGCGCGAGTCCCGTGACATCGCGCGCGTTTTCTAAGGCATTGCGATGCCCTTCGAAAAGCGATGCGACATAGACCCATACTAAGGTCTTACCATCCCGATGGAATCGCGCGCGGATGGCATGCCTGACCTGCTGCGACATATTCCAGGCGTTCAAGAAGACGATCATTTTGGCGTGAGGGAAATCGCGTCTGAGCGCGTCCTCTTGCAGATAAAAACCGACCGACGCGCCGCACCGCATAAACGCCTCCCGCGCGTTGGTGAGCAACTGGCGGGTCAGGTTCGTGCCGGGGCGCGCGTAATGCAGGCTGTGTTCATCTACCAGCACCGCGACCTCCGGTTCCGATTGACCGGTTCTTTGCCGCCACTCCCAGAGTTCACGGAAGCGCTTGCCGCTTTCCCACACTTTGTCATGATTCAGCCAGCCTTGTCCCCAGAGGTCCATCCAACTGAAGCCTGCGCTGTGGGTTAAACAGGTTCCGAAGCTGCGCCAATGCGCCTGCTCCACTGCCTCCAATGATTTTAGGGGCGGGTTGTAATCGTCTTCAGGCGGACTGACACCGAACGGCGTGGCATAATCTTCCTCTGAGAAGAACAGCTTATGATGCATACGCACCGAATCGATGGGAAGCGCGGGCGCGCCCAATCCGCCCGGCAGGCGGTTTTGATAGGAGGGCGGCGCAGAGATGAAGTGCAGCAAATCGCTGCGAAGCAACTTGTGCAGCGCGAAATGTCCCGCAAAGGGATGTCCCCATTCGAACAAATAGCCATAAGAGACGCCTGCCAAAGCGCGTCCGCCGGAACCATCTTTCACGGCGCGCGCCATTTCTAATATGCGGTCTGCGGTGGTTTCGGATAAGAACTGGTGATAATCGATCCAGCGTCCTCCGCGCCGCGACTCATAGAACAAGGGTTCGGGCGCTTGTCCCTGTTTTTGGGGCAAAGGAATAGTCAAGTTATTAAACTGGACATTGCCATCGTACCAGGCAGCGCGCAGCTTGACCACATCCTCTTTATATTTTTTCTTGATCCACAGACGGAAGCTTTCCAGCGTGGCGCTGCTGGTATCATATCCGCTCGATTCGGAATAGAACCATTCGCCCCGGTCCAGGTGATACCCTACAGTTTGCGCGCCCTCCTCGCTCTCTTCTAAGGAACGAACCAAATCGAACAAAACGACAGCGGCATTATCCCACCAGCGAGTCGCGCAGACAGAAGGTTCGCCTGTTGTGCCGTCTTGGAAGCGGGGAATCGCTTCAGGATAGCGTTCATGCCAATCGCGTCCGGGAGTGATTGCCAGTCGCCAGATAAACAACGCGTCAGGCTTGAATTCGGTGACCTGTTTGATCCAGCGGCGAATGGCTTCTTGGGCGCGGTTTGCGCCCGCATCATCGATGACGAGCGGCACGATGATGGAGAATATAGAAACGCCGGCTTCCGCCGCGCGCTTCATCTGCTCCAGGACGCGCTCTTCTGCACCGCGTTCTAAGGGATTCCCAAAGAAAAGCAGTGGCGGTATTCCCCGGTCGCCCAGGTAAAGGTCTGGGACCCCATGATGAAAACGGACTTTGGCTTGCGGATGACGCGAAACATAGGGCGGCGCGGGAGGTGGGGCTGCTTCCACAGGTTTCGGTTTTCTTTGGCGGGGTGTTCTTGCGCTGGGTTTGGGTTCTTTGGGTTGCGCCTTGACTGGCTTTTCCTTGACAGGTGGTTCCATCACCATCGGGGAGGTAGCCTGGGCGAAACCGGACTGCAATGCTTCTAACGGAGGGACCTCGGCATAGATGACCTCAATGGTTTGCGCTGGCGTATCTGGCGTTTTCGGCGCGCCTTTTCGTTTCCCTCGTCCTCGTTTCCTCACAGGTGTTTCATCGGTTGCCGAGGGCGCGGTTCGAGGCACTGCAGGCGTTTCCACGATAGGCTGCGCCGTTGCCGCTTCCGTCGTTTTTTTGCGTTTTCCGCCGCGCTGTTTGGCAGGTGCGGATTCTCCCGATGCTTGAGCGGTTGTCAGCGTAGCAGGCGTTTCTGGTTCGGGCGCGCTGGCGGCGGCTGGCGTTTTGGAACGAGGCGGCAGTCGTCGTCGTTGAGGGCGCGTGACCGGTTCTGATACGAATTCGGGTGTTGGCGCGGGAGTTTCTGGCAGCGACGCAACGGGTTCGGGCGTTTCGGTCGGCGCGGCTTTGCGTTTTCTTGCGCGTGTTTTCTTCTCTTGGACAGGCGCAGGCGAACTCCCGACCGGCGCGGTTTCGGCAGGAGCCGGTTTCCGCGGTCGACGTTGACTGACTTTTGCGACAGCCTTATTTGGCGTAAAAGTTTCAGGTTCTAACTTCTGTTCGCCTTCCTGGCTGGTTGGTTCAAGGATGACCTGCTCGGTTGGCAGGTTGGAAACTGTTTTCTTCTTTCGAGCCATAGTGGTCCGCCTCTGGCAGGTTCTGTATCCATTCTAAGAGGTCTGCCGGAGTTTCAAAAAAGTAATCGGGCTGCATTGCGCGTAAATCTTCAGGCAGATGCGCGCCCCATGCCACGGCGGCGACTCGCGATCCCGCAGACCGCCCGCATGTTAAATCAAAAATGGTATCGCCGATAAATAGCGTTTCTTCAGGCGATACCTGCAAATGTGATACGGCTGTCAGCACCGGGTCGGGCGCTGGTTTGGGGCGCGCGCTGTCCTCTGCGGAAACCACAATGCCGACATAAGGGTCGATTTGCAAGCGCGGCATTGTATTTTCCAGTTCCGCTTTGTTTTTTGAGGTGACAAGCCCCGTTTTGATACCTTTAGAAAATGTGATTCGAACTGCCTCCACCGCTTCGGGGATCACGCGCTCTAACTGTTTATGCGTTTCGTAGAAGCCGATGTCATCTTTTTCCATCGCTTCATAATCCACCGGCTGCGTGATCTTATCGTCCAGGTAATGCATCTGAATCGCGATCGGAAGTCCGATCAATCGTCTCAATTCAGAGCGGTTCAGGTCGATACCTGTATGCTTCTTGAAGGTATAGCCTAATGACTGAACGATTAAGTCCACTGTGTCAATCAGAGTGCCATCGATGTCAAAGAGGATCGCTCTGATAGGTGGTGTCGGCTGCATCGAGTAAAATTATACCTCATACGCGCAAGCAAGGAGCCATACTCATGCATTATATGACAGACCCATTAGAACCGACCCCTGAGATTCAAGACCCGACCGTTCCGCTACATGCTTATTGGTCCGATTCTCCGACTGCCTGGCTGGAGCGGCACCGGGGCAATGTGGACCGCGCGCAACGCGGCGATGCGCAGATCGTTTTTCTGGGCGATTCCATCACGGAGGGTTGGATGGGAGAGGGCAGAGTGTTTTGGGATCAATCTTATGTGCCGCGCGGCGCGGTCGATTTTGGGATCAGTGGCGATAAGACCCAACAGTTGCTATGGCGCATCGCGCATGGCACGCTGGACGGGATGAGCCCTCGTTTAGTGATCTTAAAAATCGGAGTGAATAACTTGTGGGCAGATGTGTTTACTCATGGCACGCAAAAAGTGGCGGAGGGAATTCGCTTAGTGGTTCAAGCGATTCAAGAGAAGCAGCCTGCCTCGAAGATTCTGCTTTTGGGCATTCTGCCTGCGGGGCGATTTCCCGATGACCCGCTACGGGAGTTTATTGCGGAGATCAATGCGCAGAGCGCGCAGTTGGATAATGGGGAATCGATTCGTTATTTGGATATGGGAGAGCGGTTCTTGATGCCGAACGGCGAAGTCAGCGCAGAGGTCATGCCTGACTACCTGCATCTCTCTGAGAAAGGGTATGCGATTTGGCACGAAACGATGGAGCCTTTGCTGCAGGAGTTGGTGGGGTGAAGAAAAAAAGAGAAGCCCACAATGTCATGAGCTTCTCAGAAGTCGTGTAAAATCAAACATCCTCGCCGCGCGCTCGGAGACGGGCACGGGCGCGTTCGTAAGCCAAGCGCGCTTCTGCCATCTCTTGCTCACTGAGGTTGCTTTGCAGCACATCCCGCGCTTGCGCGAAAGCTTTACGGGCGCGGTCCGGATCGATTTCATCGTCTAATTCAGCGCCATCCGCCAGCACAATCGTGCGCTGGGGCAGCACTTCCGCGAACCCGCCTAAAATGGTGAAATTGCGGTACACGCCGTCCGAGCGGCGGTATTGTCCCGTGCCGATCTTCAGTTCCGCGACCATGGGAACGTGTCCCGCCATCACGCCGAAGGATCCCTCCGCGCCGGGCAGAGTCACCGACGTGACCTGTTCTTCCAACACCGTGCGCTCCGCGCTGACAATGGAAAGCGTAAATTCTCGCATCTCTTAAATCTCCTATTCGGGAAGGGGAGCATGAAACAAAATGCCCCCAAACAAACCCATTTACGCCACAGTTTCCTGCATCTTCTTCGCCTTCTCGAAAACGTCCTCGATGGGACCACAGTAGAGGAAAGCTTGCTCCGGCACATCATCCAGCTCGCCGTCCAAGATCATCTTGAAGCCGCGCACGGTGTCTTCCACGCGCACATAGCGACCCGGGTTGCCGGTGAACTGTTCCGCCACGAAGAAGGGCTGAGACATGAATCGCTCCAACTTTCGGGCGCGCGCCACAACCATCTTGTCATCGTCCGCCAACTCGTCGATACCCAGAATCGCGATAATGTCCTGCAACTCGCGGTATCGCTGCAACACCTGCTGCACGCTTCGCGCAATTTGATAGTGATCCACGCCCACAATGTAGGGGTCCAGGTTCTTTGAGGTCGACTCCAGCGGGTCAACGGCAGGATAGATACCCTTCTCTGAAATACGTCGCTCCAGATAAACATAAGCGTCCAAGTGCGAGAAGGTGGTGGCAGGGGCGGGGTCCGTTGGGTCGTCGGCAGGCACATAAACCGCCTGAACCGAAGTAACCGAGCCGCGCCGCGTGGAGGTGATTCGCTCTTGTAGACCGCCCATCTCGGTGCCGAGGGTGGGCTGGTAGCCTACCGCGGAGGGCATACGACCCAACAGCGCGGACACTTCTGCGCCCGCCTGCACAAATCGGAAAATATTGTCGATAAAGACCAGCACGTCTTGGCCCTCATCGCGGAAATATTCCGCCATGGTCAGCCCGGTCAGAGCCACGCGCAGGCGCGCTCCGGGCGGCTCGTTCATCTGTCCGAATACCAGACAGGTCTGCGCCAAAACGCCCGACTCTTCCATTTCCAAATAAAGGTCGTTGCCTTCACGGGTGCGCTCGCCGACGCCCGCGAAAACCGAAACGCCTTTGTGTTCGGTGGCGATGTTGCGAATTAGTTCCTGAATCAGAACCGTTTTGCCCAGTCCCGCGCCGCCAAACAGACCGATCTTGCCGCCTTTGTTAAAGGGACACAGTAGGTCGATAACCTTTAAGCCGGTTTCCAGAATTTCCGCTTTAGTGGCTTGGTCAACGAAGGCAGGGGAAGGTTTGTGAATGGGAGCGCGCTGTCCGGTTTCAACAGCAGGCTTTCCGTCGATCGGTTCGCCTAACAGGTTGAACATGCGTCCCAACGTTTCGGGTCCGACAGGAACGGAGATGGGCGCGCCGGTATCCTCAACGGGCATGCCGCGTACCAGTCCGTCGGTTGAGGAGAGCGCGACGGCGCGAACGGTGTCGTCGCCGAGATGCTGCGCTACTTCGCAAGTTAAATTGATGCCTAATTGGTCGTCCTTGATTGTGATTGCGTTTAGAATGTCAGGCAATTGTCCTGCGGGGAACTGCGCGTCTACAACAGGACCCATCACCTGAACCACTTTACCGATGTTAGCCATGGTCTTCTATGTCCTCCTCCATGCGGTGTAACATTGTACCCTATTTCACAAACTATTTTTACAAGGCAATGGCATGCGCTGTTAGAACACAGGCATGATCGCGAATCGCGCTCAGAGTCGCCTCGCTGGGAGCGTTATCCAAACGGATGCGCGCAATGGCTGCCTCCGCGCCTTCAAACACGATGTTCTCGGTCTCTTGGGCGTTGATATTCGCTTCGCGCAGGCAGGCAAAGATGTGCGCCAGCACACCGACCCGGTCCAAATGACGCGCCACCAGTAAATGAGTCGCGGGGGACCGTTCGCAGAGATTGACCACATTGGGGACATTACCGGTCTGCAGATAGGTGTGGATGATAAACACGACTTCAGCAGCCACCGCTTCTTGCGCTTGTTCGGTCGACGCGCCGATATGGTGCGTGCCATAGACGCCCGGCAGTTGCGCGATGGGGTCTTCAAACGCGCCGTCTCCGCCCGCAGGCTCTTTCTCAAAAACATCTAATCCGGCGCGGATGTTTCTCTCCTGAATGGCGCGTTCTAAGGCGGACTGGTCCACCACTTCTGCGCGCGAAGTATTGATGAAAAACGCGCCCGGTTTCATCGCTTGGAACAGGGCTTCATTGCAGAGGGCGCGGGTGTCAGGGGTCAACGCGACATGCACGCTCACGATGTCGGCGCGCTGCGCGACTTCCAACGGCGATTCGCAGCGAGTGACGCCCAAACTGCGCGCTTTTTCCGATGTGAGGGAGCGGCTCCAGGCGATGACCTCCAATCCGAACGCTTTCGCGCGCGCGATCATCTCTTGACCGATGTTGCCGACCCCAATCAGTCCCAGCGTTTTGCTAAATAATCCCTGCGCTTGGCTGTAGGTCTTTTTGTTCCAGACGCCGGCTCGCAGGTCTATCACGTTGTCAGGGATACGGCGATCCAAGGCAAGAATTAATCCGAATGCCAATTCCGCGACGGCGATCGCGTTTTTGCCTGGACAGTTCGCGACATAGATCCCGCAGCGTGAGGCGGTCGCGACATCGATGGTGTTATAGCCTGCGCCCGCCCGAATCACTAACGATAAGCTGCCCGATTCCAACATCGGAGCGGTTATTTTGGTGGAACGCACAATCAGCGCTTCGGGGCGGTGATTCTGGATCGCATCGGTGAGCGCGTCCTCTTTCAAGTCCGGCTCGTAGATCACTTCGCAGCCTAACGCCGCTAAGCCATTGCGCCCGCTCTGTTCAAATTTATCGGCAATGAGTATTTTCAATGGTGCTTCCTCCTCTTCATTTTCATAGTCATGGGTTAAGGTTCACAACTTGCCCGCGCCGTAGGCAAGCGCCATCAAAGCAATCACAATCAGCGCGCAGAACGCGACATTGCGGTCTCGATGCCATGTGATTTGGGTCAGATGGAGCAGGGCAAAGACGGGGGTCAGGAGCAATAAGGCGATCCCAATCGTGATCAGCGGGTTCGTTTCGTCACTGGAGTAGAGGTGCCAAATCCACCCCGCAACCATGAGGGTCACGCTCAGCGCTGTCGCGCCGCGATAGGTCCAGCGAATCTCGTGAGTTGGTTCGTAAGTCGGTTCCATCGCCCGCGATGGAGTATACCTGATGGAAGGGCTGGGAAAGTGCTATAATATGCATTGAGAAGAGATAAATGAAGACAGCCGAATCGTTGAATCAATTGATGGAGAAGCGCGTCGTGGTGTTGGATGGCGCGATGGGAACGATGATCCAGACCTACCATCTGGAGGAATCTGATTTCCGGGGCGAGCGTTTTCAGGATCACCCCACCGCCTTAAAGAATAATAACGAGGCTTTGAACCTTGTGAATCCAGAACTGATCGAGGAGATTCACTTGGCTTACCTTCATGCGGGCGCGGATATCATCGAAACGAATACCTTTAATGGGACCCGAATCTCGCTGGAGGATTTTGGGTTCGAGGATTATGCCTATGAAATCAATAATGCCGCCGCGCAAATTGCCAAACGCGCGGTCGAGCGGTTCGGGCAGCCCCAGCGATGGGTGGGCGGTTCGTTGGGACCCACCAGCCGGATGCTCTCGATGTCCAGAGATGTGAGCAATCCCGGCGCGCGCGATGTGACTTTCGACGAGATGATGGAAGCTTATTATGAGCAGGCGAAGGGACTATTAGAGGGCGGCGTGGACCTGTTGATTTGTGAAACCACTTTTGATACACTCAATCTGAAAGCCGCACTCTTTGCGATTATGAAACTGTTCGATGAGGGCGCGCGTGAGGTTCCCTTGATTGCTTCTCTGACGATTACCGATGCCAGCGGGCGCACGCTCTCTGGGCAGACCTTAGAGGCGGCGATGATTTCTGTCGCGCACGCGCCGCTGTTAGCGGTAGGGTTGAATTGCGCGCTGGGCGCGAAGGAACTGACCCCGCATGTGGAAGAATTGTCGCGTCTCTCCGCTTTGCCCACGGTGGTCTATCCCAACGCGGGACTGCCAAACGCTTTCGGAGCCTATGACCAAACGCCTGAGGAGTTCGTTCAAGAGATGGAGGTCTTTTTGAAGAATGGCTGGGTCAATATGGTGGGGGGCTGCTGCGGAACGACGGCGGAGCATACACGCCTGCTGTCGGAAGCGGTGAAAGAGTATGCGCCCCGCGCGCTTGACACGGCAGTCATGGCAGCGGTTTGAAGGTTGTTAGTTTTTTGTGTTTGTTCCGGGTTCGCGCCTATTGCGTTCAAAAAAGCAGATGACTCGGCTGCGCTCGGTATGACATAGGCGTTGTCACCCTGAGCGGAGCGATTGGGTCTGCTGTTGTTTTCGGATAGACACATAGGTCTCCCCCTTCGCGCAATGGCGAGGACAGAGATTCTCCCTCCAATTTGGCATCGGTTATGAGTCGCCGTAGGGCGACTTTGCTATTCATCGGCGTGAATTCACTCACGGATGTTTAGAGGTTTCCCCCTACACCCTTCCAGAATTCAGATTCAGGTATACTTCTGGTTGTCCGCTGGGGGTGCTGCGAACGCGGCTGAGATCGCTTCTTTGCGAAGGGGAACCCCACGAACCTGATCCGGGTTATACCGGCGGAGGGAAGCGGTTTTCTAACGGTTCATTGGACTGTTTTCCTCTTCCATCTCACCCCGAGTCAGTGTTCGTTTCTTTAGATTGTTCATTGCGAATAGCGTGCAGGCGGCTTCGGTTCCCCTTGCTGGCAGGGGGAACCTCACGGAGGGGGTCTATTCAACAGCCGTAACCCCCTTCCCAACCTTCCCCCTGTAAACAAGGGGAAGGAGTCGTCGTTTCCATCATACTAAGGGAACAAGAATAAGTTTGGATAGGAGGTCAATAGGAAAATGAGCAGATCGGTTTGGACGGAAGGAAGAGAGGGAATTGTGACCCAAATGCATTATGCCCGTCAAGGGGTAATCACAGAAGAGATGATTTTTTGCGCGGAGCGGGAGGGCGTCGAACCGGAAGTCGTTCGGGAAGATATTGCTCAAGGGCGCGCGATTATTCCCGCCAACATTCGCCACACCTGTTTGGAGCCGACCTTAATCGGCAAACGTTATCGCGTGAAGATCAATGCGAACATTGGCAGTTCCGCGCTTAGCAGCGGGGTAGAAGAGGAATTAGACAAACTGCATACGGCGGTGCATTGGGGCGCGGATACGGTGATGGACCTGTCGACTGGCGGCGATTTGGATCATATCCGAAAAACGATTATCGAACATTCGCCCGTGCCAGTCGGAACCGTGCCGATCTATCAATTGATGATGCAGGTTCGTTCGGTGACCGATTTGACTGAGCAAGATTATTTAGATATCGTGGAACATCAAGCGCAGCAGGGAGTGGATTATATGACCCTGCACGCTGGGACCTTGCTGGGCTATATTCGGTTGACCGAAAACCGCATCACAGGCATCGTGAGCCGCGGCGGTTCGCTGATGGCGGAATGGAGCCTCTATCACCACAAAGAAAACCCCTACTATACGCATTTTGATAAAGTGTTGGAGATTTGCCGCAAATATGATGTGACCATTAGCTTGGGCGATGGTTTGCGTCCGGGCAGCGTGGGGGACGCGAACGACGAGGCGCAGCTGGCGGAACTGCGGACCTTGGGCGTATTGACCAAACGCGCATGGGAAAAGGATGTGCAGGTGATGATCGAGGGACCTGGGCATATTCCGCTCCACCTGTTGGAAGAGAATGTCCGCTTGCAGCAAGAGTGGTGTCATGAGGCTCCCTTCTATACGCTGGGACCGCTCGTGACCGATATTGCGCCCGGCTATGACCATATCACCTCGGCGATTGGCGCGGCGATTGTGGCTTGGCATGGGACGGCTTTGCTGTGCTATGTGACTCCCAAAGAGCATTTGGGATTGCCGAACGCGGAGGATGTGAAGCAAGGGCTGATCGCCTATCGAATCGCGGCGCATGCGGCGGATGTCGCGAAGGGGCTGCCGGGCGCGAGAGCGTGGGATGATGAACTCTCAAAGGCGCGTTTTGAGTTCGATTGGAACCGCCAATTTGAGTTGGCTTTAGATTCGGAAACGGCGCGCCGGATGCACGATGAAACGCTGCCGAAAGAGGCGCATAAATTTGCGCATTTCTGCAGTATGTGCGGTCCTAAGTTTTGCTCGATGGCGGTCTCTCATCGTATTCGCGAACTGGCGGCGCAGCGGCGCGAAACGGAGCGTGAAACAGAGAAGGTATAATTGGAGATGTGACCAAGTCCTTATTTCCCCTTTATACTCGTCTCAGCGGTTTAGAACCGCTGGTGCTGAGACCGGAAACCGGCTTTTTGATGATTGGAGAGCGCTGCAATGTGGCAGGCTCTCCTAAATTTGCGCGCATGATTCGCGAAGACAATTTCGAGGGCGCATTGGAAATCGCCCGCCAGCAGGTGGAAAACGGCGCAAATATGTTGGATATCTGTTTTGATGACGCGCTGCTGGACGCGCCTGCTTGTATGCGCCAATTCCTAAATCTGTTGATGTCGGAGCCCGACCTTTGCCGCGTGCCGGTGATGGTCGACAGTTCTCGTTGGGAGGCGATAGAGGCGGGGCTGCAATGCGTGCAGGGCAAATGTTTGGTCAACTCGCTCAGTTTGAAAGAAGGCGAGGACGAGTTTTTGAGGCTGGCGAAACGCGCCCGGTTCTATGGCGCAGCGCTGGTAGTGATGGCGTTTGACGAACAGGGACAAGCGGACTCCTATGAACGTAAAGTCGAAGTGTGCCAGCGCGCCTACCATCTCCTGACTCAAAAAGCGCATGTGCCGCCTGATGACATTATTTTCGACCCCAATGTGCTGACCATCGCGACCGGTATCGAGGAACATCAAGATTACGCGGTGGCGTTTATTGAGGCGACCCGCTGGATCAAGCAGAACCTGCCGGGCGCGAAGGTGAGCGGCGGTATTAGCAATCTCTCGTTTTCGTTTCGAGGCAATAATCCCGTTCGGGAAGCGATGCACAGCGTTTTCCTTTACCATGCCATCCAAGCGGGGCTGGATATGGGAATCGTGAATGCCGGTCAGTTGGAAGTTTACGAAGAAATTGAGCCCGAACTGCGTGAGTTGGTCGAGGATGCGGTGTTGAACCGTCGACCGGACGCGACCGAACGCCTCATCACCTATGCCGAGCAGGTGAAGTCGAAAGAGCAGGGAGTCGCGTTAAAAGAGGGAGCGGGCTGGCGCGAAGGTCCGGTGGAAGAGCGTTTGAAGCATGCCCTCATCAAAGGGATCACCGACTTTGTGGAGGCAGACACCATGGAGGCGTTGGCGCAGTATGGCAAACCTCTGTCGGTGATTGAAGGTCCCCTTATGGAAGGGATGGGGGTTGTGGGCGATCTGTTTGGTTCCGGGAAGATGTTTCTGCCTCAGGTGGTCAAGAGCGCGCGCGTGATGAAGCGAGCCGTGGCGGTTTTGGAGCCTTATATGGAAGCGGAGAAATCGGCTCGGGCAGCGGAGACGGGACAGGCTGCGCGGAGCCAAACGATGGTGCTGGCGACGGTAAAGGGCGATGTGCATGACATCGGGAAGAATATTGTCGCTATTGTGCTGCGCTGTAATGGCTATGAAGTGATCGATTTGGGTGTCATGATTCCCTGTGACCGCATTTTGCAGGAGGCGCGAGAGCGTCAGGCAGGGGTCATTGGCTTAAGCGGCTTGATCACGCCGTCGTTGGACGAGATGGCGCATGTCGCGAAAGAGATGGAGCGCCAGGGGTTTGAGATTCCTCTATTGATTGGCGGCGCGACCACCAGCCGGGCGCATACCGCGCTCAAAATCGCGCCTTTCTATTCTAAACCGGTGGTCTATGTGCATGATGCTTCCCGCGCGGTTCCCGTGATGGGACAGTTGATGAGCGAGGAGAGACGCGAATCGTTCATCGCCGCCAATCTTGAGGACCAAGAGCAGGTGCGCCAGCAATATGCCAACAAGCAGGCGCAAAAGAAGATGTTGACGATTGCGCAGGCGCGGGAAAACCGCTTCCAGACCGACTGGCAGGCTGCTGAGATTGCGGAACCTGCCTTTTTGGGACTGCGCGAAGTTCAGCCGTCGATAGAAGCATTGGCTCCCTTCATCGATTGGACGCCCTTCTTTCATGTGTGGGAGTTGCGCGGGCGGTTCCCCAAACTGTTGGATGACCCTGATATCGGTCCGCGGGCGCGCGAAGTTTATGAGGATGCCCAGCAACTGCTCGCGGGGCTGATTCAAGAGAAGCGTTTGACCGCCAAGGGGATCTACGGTTTCTTTCCCGCGAACAGTGTGGGGGATGATATCGAGGTGTACGCGAATTCGGGCGATTCGGAACCTCTCTTAGTGTTCCACTCCTTGCGCCAGCAGGACGAAAAACCCCCAGGCCAGCCGAACTATGCGCTTGCCGATTTTGTGGCTCCGAAATCAAGCGGGAAGCAGGATTACATCGGCGGTTTCGCGGTGACGTCTGGGCTTGGCTTGGAGGCGATTGTAGAAGCGTTTGAACGCTCCCATGATGACTATAACGCGATTATGGCGAAGGCATTAGCCGACCGGCTGGCGGAGGCGTTCGCGGAGTATCTTCACCGGCAAGCGCGCCGCGATTGGGGCTATGGCAAAGAAGAAACTCTTTCCAATGAAGAGTTGATCCGAGAGCAGTATCGCGGAATTCGCCCCGCGCCCGGCTATCCCGCTTGCCCCGATCATACCGAGAAACTGGCTCTGTTCCAACTGTTGCAAGCCAGCGAACGGACGGGCATCCAACTGACCGAAAGCCTGGCGATGATGCCTCCCTCGTCCGTGTGCGGGTGGTATTTTTCTCATCCACAGTCGCGCTACTTCAATGTCGGCAAATTGCAGCGGGACCAGGTGGAAGATTATGCCCGGCGTAAGGGCATAGAAGTAAAGGCAGCCGAAAAATGGCTTTCTGCCTCGTTAAATTACGAGTTTTGAATAATTCGCGATGAGGCGCTCTGTATTTTATGTTTTGGCATCCCTAAAATAAAGGATAGAGCTGTGGATGTTGAGATACGATCTCGTTTGCGGGATGGGTCGGGCTGCCCTCTTCGCGAGCGGATTGAACGCAACCACTTTAGAGAGTAGCTCCTGCCGGACATGGCGCGCTGATTTTCTCACTGGGACAGCTGAATTCATTTAAGGAGTGTCATGGAATGAGTATCCAGATGCAGGAGATTCAATCTCGAATTCGTAAGGCAGCGCAGGAAATACCCCCCTTACCCGGCGCGGTGATGCAGGTGCTGGACCTGGTGGATCGCGAAGATGCGACCGCCGAACAGCTCCAAAAAATCATCTCTTCGGACCCGTCCTTAAGCGCGAAAGTGCTTCAATTAGCTAATTCGGCTTATTATGGGCTTTCGCGGCAGGTCAGCACGATCCAGCAAGCGGTCATCATTTTGGGGTTCCAGACCGTCAAAAATCTGGTGCTGGGACTGGCGGCGTTTCAGGCGTTCAAAGGAGAAAAACATGCGACCCCCGAAATGTTGAGCTTGTGGGAACGCTCGTTTGTGTGCGCGGGTGTGGCTTTGGAGATCGCGAAGGTTAAGAAGTTGGGGCTGGCGAACGCGGAAACCGCTTTTATGGGGGGGTTGCTGCACGATCTGGGGCTGCTTTTCTTGGCGCAATATTTTCCTATTCCGAACAACCAGATCGCTCATGCGGCGCGTGAAGACTCCACCCGGCACGATACCGAGCAGCAGATGCTGGGTATCGATCATGCCGCGATTGGCGCCTTGATTGCAGATCATTGGCAACTGCCCAGCGCGCTGGTTCAGATGATCGCGAATCATCACGCGCCTTTCCTGCCCGATAACGAATACCGCGCTCTGATTGCTTGCGTTTCGCTGGCAAGTTCGTGGGTGCTGGCTGCCAATCCAGAGCTGAACTTCAATTTCGCGCCGCCAGAACCCCCCGAAGACGCGATTCAATGGGCAGGTATCGATGAGGCGGTTCAGCAGGAGATATTGATGGGTGTTGCGGAGCGCGCGCAAAGTATGCGCCACGTGATGGCGGCTTAAGTTAGAAAAGGGTTCCCCTTGCTTTTAGGGGGAACCCGATTTTGTCATGCCGAGCGCAGCCGAGGCATCTGCTGTTTAAGTCTGAAACTCCCTCCTCAAAATCCCCCTTCTTGTTTTCTCTACTTTTACCACAAAAACAAGCCCTCTGCAGGTATAATCTCAGCGGAGAGGGAACCTAAAATTGAAGTGTCCCCATTGTGGATGGATCACCGAGGAATCGTCCGCGCTATGCCGCGGGTGTGGATTCGGTTTGGAACAGTTGCGCGCAAAGATCGCTCATGCGCCCCCGCGCGCAGGCTTCTGCAACGATTTCGCTTCGTTTTTGACGCCCCAAGAGCGGGAACAGTTAGAAGAGGCATTGCAAACGATGTCGCAGAGGTTGGGTGGGGAGATCGTTTGGGTGACCAAACCCGATACCAAGCCCCTGTTGCCCTCAGAGTATGTTTTCTACCTGTTTAATGAGTGGCGCGTGGGGGGCGAGGAGACCAACGGGCTTTTGATGCTTATTGCCAAACGCGAACGCCGGGTCGAATGTGAGGTCGGCTATGGCTGGGAGCGGTTCGTGTCGGATAAAGAGACTTTTGAACTGTTGGATCAAATTGTGGTCCCGCGTCTCAAAGGCTCGCAATATTTTGAGGCGATGATGGAGGGCGCGCGCCGCGCTTCGCAGGAACTCCAGGCGCGTATGGAACTGATCGCCGGAGGGGATCCCCATGAAAAAGCTTAGCCTGTGGTTGTGCTTGTTGATGCTTTGGGGCATCGGTTGGACGGATAACCCGAACGATGTTCCCAACCCGCGAAAGCAGCATGGAGGCTGGGTGACCGACAGGGCGGATGTCATCCCGGACAAGGATGAGCTGGAAATCAACCGCCTGTTGGAGGAATTAGAACGTGAGACCGGCGCGGAGATGGCGGTGGTCACGATTAAGAGTTCAAGCAAGTTGACCCCGAAAGATTTCGCCACCGAACTGTTTAACCTGTGGGGCATTGGCAAAAAAGAGAAAGATAACGGCGTTCTGATGCTGCTGGTACTGGATGCGCGCCGGGTCGAGGTGGAAACCGGCTATGGCGTGGAGGGCGCACTGCCCGATGCGGTGGTCGGCGAAATCTTGCGAAAGCAAGCGGTTCCGGAGTTTAAGGCAGGGCGTTTCGGCAAGGGCTTGAAACTGGCTGCGCAAGAGATGGTGGAGTCGCTCAAAACCGACCCGGATGTGTTTACGAAACCGCGCATACGCCCGGCTGTCCCATCGGCTGGCTTTTCGACTGGCGATAGTTCCCGGCGTCCGGTTCCATCCGCGCAGTCGCCCATTCTTCCACCCCCTCGCTCCCCAGGTGTGCCGGGTAATGCGCCAAGCTCTTCTTCGCCCGCGTTGCTTTTCATTGTCCCCATCGTGGTGGTTGGGGGATTAGCGGGAATCGGGTTTTTGATCTATTATTCCACGCGCCCTCCGACTTGTCCCACCTGCCAGCAGTATATGCGGCTGCTGAGCGAGCAGCAAGATGACGCTTATCTAAACGCAGTTCAGCAGTTGGAGGAGCGGATAAAGAGCGTGGATTACCAAGCCTGGCGGTGCGATACCTGCGCCTTTCTGTTGATTAAGAAGGTGAAGCGGTGGTGGAGCGGTTATGAGGATTGCCCACGTTGTAAGAACAGAACCTTGCATGTGAACCGTTACACGCTGCGAGAACCCACCTATACCCGAAGTGGTCTGGAGCAAACCGATTACACTTGTGTCACTCCGGGATGCGGTTATACAGATCAACATACACGAGACCTTCCCCGGCGCCAGCGATCGGTCGATTGGTCTGACAACGATAACCGTCGATCTGGGGGCGGTTGGATTGGCGGTGGCTGGTCCGGCGGAGGTTCTTCTTCATCGGGCGACAGTGGCTGGTCCGGCGGAGGTTCTTCTTCATCGGAGGGCGGTAGTTTTGGCGGAGGGTCATCGGGCGGAGGCGGCGCGGGCGCAAGTTGGTAAACGGGGGGACTATGCAAGAGCAACAGCCAGAGCAAGGGAAGCGATTGTCGCATGAGGAAGCCAAAGAGGTCATCTCTGAAGCGGTCAAAATTCAGGATGAACAGATTCAGGGCGTGCCGGAAGAGATTTTGCAGAAGAGCGCGGGCGAGATGGGCATATCGCCGGAAGTGTTAGCGCAAGCCAGAACGCGCGCGCAACAAGAACGGGAGAAGCGGGCAAACCTGCGAAAAGCGGCTCTGTTCGCCGTGGTGGTAGCGTTGACGATCTTCTTTGGGGGGCTGTTTTCCGCGCGCGGACGCTTGGCGGATGCGGCGATGCAGGTCGATTTGCGAAAGGCGCAACTGGACAATGTGCTGCAAAGGCGATATGACCTCATTCCGCAATTGGTTGCAGTGGCAAAAACCTCGAGGCAGGGCAGTGATGACCGCTTGAAGAATTTGCAAGATTTGACGGCGCAATGGCAAAAGAGCGAGGACTCGGAGGCAAAACTGCAGGTCGAACAGCAGTTGTCTGGACAGATCAAAGATCTGATGAGCCGGTTGCAGTCCGACTCAAAACTGGCGGAAAATGAGACGTTCCACCGGTTGACTGATGAGATCGCCGGCGCGGAGAACCGGATCGCGGTGGAGCGAAAACGATACAATGAAGCGGCAGTCGTTTATAACCGGACCGCGTCGGGACCGCTCATGGGCGTATATCGGCTGTTTTTGGGCTATCCCGCGAAGCATCCCCTCTTTGAAGCCTCTTCCAACGCGAAGCGCGCGCCCGAATTAAATCTTTAGGGGAAACCCTTACACAATGCGGTTTTTCAGCGCGCCAAGCCCTTCAACTTCCAATTCCACTTCGTCTCCCGGTTGGAGCCAAGGGTAGGTCTCAGCGGGAAACTCCAGCAAGCAGCCCGTGCCGACCGTTCCGGAGCCAATCACATCTCCGATTGAGAGGCGCGTATTGCGGGAGGCATGGGCGATCAACTCGGCAAAGGTCCAGTTCATCGTCTCTGCGCTTCCTTCCGAAATTATCTGCCCATTCACTTTAGCGGTCATCTTCAGACGCCAATGGCTGCCCCGTTCCGCATTGGGCAGGCGGTAAGACTCCAATTCATCGGGCGTCACGATCCAGGGACCGAGTGAGGTGGCGAAATCTTTGCCTTTAGCGGGACCCAAACCGATCTTCATTTCCAACCGTTGGATGTCCCGCGCGCTCCAGTCGTTCATAATGGTGAAACCAGCAATCGCCGATTCGGCTTCTGGAATAGTCCAATTGCCGCCCTCTTTCCCAAT
>JAHCHP010000029.1 GCA_026129765.1 Fimbriimonadia bacterium
GGCTTAGGGCTGGGCGAGATTCTGTATCAACAGTTGAATCCGCTGTTAGAGGCAAGCCCGGAGCAGAGCCACGGCATGGCAGAGAGGAACGATCAATGAACCCACAATTCAAAACGGAAACCGCCTATCTACAAGCGTGGATCGCGGAAAGCCGTCGGTTGATGCCGCTGCTAAGAAAATGGCGCGATGCGCTGGTGGCGCGCGACTTAAATCAGATTGAAAGCCTCCAGGCGCAAGCGGAACCTGCCTTGGCTGCGCTGGAGAACCTATCCAAAGCCGCGCCCTTACCCTCAGAAAGCGCGGAGACCGCATTGCAGCAATTGCGCGCGCAGGCGAGGGAAAGAACACTGGAGATCCAAAACCTGATGGCGGTTTCTTACCCTGTGATTTTGGATGAGTTGGATTATACGCACGCGCTCATCTCGATCATCGCTCGAACCGAAGAAGAGGAGACTTATACCGCTCGCCCTTCTAACGCGCCTGGTTCCGCGCTGCTGTTGAATACGGAGGTTTAAGTTATGTCCAGCTTTTTAGGCATCGAGTTGGGAACGCGCGCGCTGCGCTCTTTTCAGAACGCGCTGAATGTGACCGGGCATAATATCTCGAACATTAACACGCCCGGCTATTCGCGCCAGCGAGCCGTGATGCAAAGCACGCCTCCATTGGTGTTAGGAGGCAGGCTGATTGCCGGCACAGGCGTGATGACCCATCAAATTGAGCGCATTCGCGATCTGATGCTGGAACAGCAAGTCAACTATTCCACCTCTCAGCAATCGCGGTTTACAGCCGCCTATCAGCAGCTGCGCCAAATCGAGGGCTATTTCAATGAGCCTTCAGAACAAGGATTGAGCCAGCGCATGACAGAACTGTTCAATGCCTTTAGTGAACTGGCGACCCGACCTGACAGCCTGACCGTTCGGCAGACAGTGATCCAACGATTGAACGCGATGACCTCCACCTTTCGCGATTTGGACCGGAATATGGAGGTCTCCGACGCGCAACTCCAGGAAACCGCCGTCAATAAGGTTCGTGAGATCAACCAGATAGCAACGGAAATAGCGCGGGTCAATGAGCGTATAAGGGCGGCAACCGCCTCCAGCGCGCCCGCGAATGACTTGACAGACCAGCGCGACCAACTGGTGGCGCGTTTGAGCCAATTGGCAGGCGCGCGCGTGAGTTACGCCCAGGATGGCTCCGTGATGGTGTTTGTGGGCGAACATACCTTAGTTCAGGATTATCAAGCGATTCCGTTGCCTACGACTTTGGATGTCGCGAATAACGCGCTGACAGGGACCTCCACCTCGATTCACATCACGCAGGGAGAACTGAGGGGTCTTTTTGACTCCCTGAACAATCTGCGGTCTTATCGAGCCGATCTGAACACGCTGGCAAACACGCTCATCAGCGAATTCAACACCACTCACCAGGCAGGATTTGACCTGAACGGGAACACGGGATTGAACCTGCTGACCGGGACCGGAGCGGGCGACATCCGGCTGAGCGATGACATCACCGGACCGGAACGCCTGGCGGCAGCCAGCCTTGTGGACACGCCCGGCAACGGCGATATAGCCCGCGCGCTCTCTGATTTTCGGACGACTTCCCTTGCCGCTTTGGGCAATACCAGCCTCACTTCTTTCTATACGACTCTGGTGGGCAGAGCCGCCAGCGAAATTCAGACCTATAAAAATGGACAAGAATCGCAAAAATTAATAGTAGAGCATTTGCAAAACTTAAGAGAAGCGGTCTCGGGGGTCTCTTTGGACGAGGAAGCTTCTAACTTGGTGCGGTATCAACGCAGCTATCAAGCGGCGGCAAAAATGGTCAGTACCTTCGATTCGCTGATCGGCGATCTCCTGACCTATGTCGCGCCCCGGTAACGCGCTCAAAGCGTCTTACTGAAGCGGTCATCTTAAGAAAACGATGAGAATCAGCACAACGATGCAGTATGCCAGTATGGACCGGGCAATCCTGCGCAGCACAGAGAATCTGACGCGCGCGCAGCGACAGGTTTCGACCGGCAGGCGACTGGACAAACCGTCCGATGATCCGGCAGGCGCGACTCAAGCGCTGGGTCTGCGCGCAGTGCTGTCTAACCATGAGCAGTACGTCCGCAACACGCGGGAGGCGCGTCTCTTCTTGAACCATACCGAACAGGCATTGGGAGACTTGCACCAGCTGACACGCGAAGCGAGAGAGATCACGATGCGGGGCGCAAACGATACCATCACAGACGAGGAGCGTGCCACATTAGCAGGGCAAATCGACCGGCTGACCGAACGTTTGATACAGATCGCCAATCAGAAAGTGGATGATGAGCGATTTCTATTTTCGGGTCAAAAGGTGCGAACAAAACCCTATACCGAGTCGGGCGGGACCCTGCAGTTTGAAGGCGATACTGGCGCGTTGAACACGACAATTGCCCAAGAGAAATCAGTTCAGATGAACATGACGAACGCGCCCATTGTCGAGCTGTATGACCGGCTCCAGCAGATCAAAGCCAACCTGCAAGCAGCCGATCTGGTTCGCCTGTCTAACGAAGATTTGCATGCGGTTGAGGCGATGCAGAACCAAATTCAGGGATTGCGGGGCAGTATTGGCATTACGCTCAGCGAATTGGAACGGTACGATACGATGCGCGAATCGAGAACGGAACAATTGACCGAAATTTTAGCTCAAATAGAAGAGGTAGATTTAATCGAGGCGGTGAGCAACCTACGCCGCTCGGAACTGGCGTATGAGGCAGCCTTGCAGGTCTCAGCGCGCGCGCAAAACTTAAACCTGTTTGACTACTTGCGCGGAGGATAATATGGAACTTTCGACCAGTCGTTTTGGTACTATAACTATAGAAGAAAACAATATTTACCATTTTCCCGAAGGTCTGGTGGGCTTTCGGAGCCTGAAGCGTTTTGCGCTGATTCAACATAAAGAAGACAGCCCGTTCCTATGGCTTCAATCGGTGGAGAATGGATCCTTTGCGCTGCTGCTGACTGATCCGTGGTCTTTTAACCATGACTACGCTTTCGAGCTGTCGGATGAAGAGGCGGACGCGCTTTGTTTGAACGAGCAAACGTCTAAATGGGTCTATACGATTGTCTCTATACCGCCGGGTAAACCCCATGCTATGACCGCTAACCTGCTCGCTCCCATCGTGCTGAACGAAGAACAGCGAATAGGGCGGCAAGTCGTTTTGAACGATGATCAATACACGACGCGCCATTTGATTTTGAACGAGATGTGGCGCAGTGTGCAGCAATCGCAGGCGGCTGGGTAAACTTATTGCGCGCCGCCCGCCATGGAGGGCGAAAGATTATGCTGGTACTAACACGAAAAGTCAATCAGAGTATTATGGTCGGCGACGATATCGAAATCGTTGTGCTGGAAGTGCGGGGCGACCAGGTGAGGATCGGAATTCAGGCGCCGCGCGATGTGCCAGTGCATCGTCGCGAAATTTATGACGCCATTCGCGACGAAAACGAAACCGCTGCGCGAACCCAACCGGAAGATGTGCCTGGCGCGCAGGCGGGAACCGCGAACAAATCGGTCAAAAGCGCGTAGGCAGGCAACAAGCAATGACGCCAAGACGCAAGAACACTGAGCGATTTGTAAGGGCTGTCCCCTGTGTCTGCCCATGTCCGTCAACTTAAGGCAAGCTATAAAGCCAATGGGAGCTTCCTGCAGTATAATAGAGTCTCTAATGGTATCCCCTGAGGAGGCTCCCTATGTCAAGTATACCTCAACTATCTCAGTGTCTTCAGGGCGTGTTGGGTCCAACGGCTCAGCAAATCGCCCGGGAGACCCAGTGTGTCCAACGCCAGCGCAAGCTGGATGGGGCGACCCTCGTTCAAACCCTTGTGTTCGGATGGATGGGACATCCAACCGCATCGTTGAATGAATTGGTCCAGACGGCGGCAACGATCGGGGTTCCGTTGAGTAAGCAAGCCCTTGACCGTCGGTTGCAGCAGGCGCAGACGGCCGACTGTCTGCAGCGCGTGCTTCAGCAAGCTCTTCAGGCGCTGATGACGACGGACCCCCAAGTGCTTCCGCTCTTGGAACGCTTTGAAGGGGTCTACTTATTGGATAGTACGGTGATCCCTCTGCCGGAGGCGCTGATCGCTCAGTGGGCAGGCTGTGGGGGCAGTGGAGCCCGGAGTGCACTAAAGGTCGTGGCACGCTGGGAGTTGCGTCGGGGAGCGATGGACCTGGAGTTGCTCCCTGCCCGCGTGCACGATCGTGGCAGTGCCTTTCAACAGGCGTTGTTGCCCGTGGGGGCGTTGCGGTTAGCGGATTTGGGGTTCTTCTCGTTGGAACGGTTGCAAGCATTGAGTGAGGCGGGCGGGTTCTGGCTCAATCGGGTGCAAGCGGGTTGCAAGGTCTACGATGCCCAGGGACAGGAGCACACGTTAGAGGCATTGTTAGCCAACCAAGACGCCTCGGAGGTAGATGTCTGGGTGCAGTGGGGGCACCAAGCTCGGGTGCCTGGACGCCTCTTGGCGATGCGGGTTCCCCCCGAAGTCGCCGCGCAACGCCGACGACGGCTCCGGAGCGAGGCGCGCCGACGGCAACAATCGGTGAGTGCAAGACGCCTCGTCTTATGTGATTGGTGGGTGTTTATGACAAATGTCCCCGAGACCCGCTTATCGTTGAACGAGGCGTGGGTCATGGCGCGTGTGCGATGGCAGATCGAGCAATGGTTTCGGCTGTTCAAGCACGAGGCGGGCGGTATCCACTGGCGGACCCACAAGCCTGTTCGGTCCTTATGTGAAGTGTATGCGAAGTTAATCGCCTTGTTGATCGGTCATTGGGTCTTGTTAGCGAGTGGGTTTTCGTGGGTGCGTCAGAGCCTGTTTCAGGGATGGAAAGTGGTGCAACGCGCCGCGCGGTCGCTGCTCCTGGGGGTCTGGATGGGAGACGCGGTCTTGGCGTTGGCGGTGCAGATGGTGTCGCGCGGGATTCAAGCCGGTTGTCAGGTCGGCAAGTCGCGTCAGAAACCCTCGACCTACCAGTTATTAGAGGAGGGCTGCCCCATGCCTTAAGTTGACGGACATGGGGCTGCCCCCTGTGGCAGCCCAAGATAGGACGTTCTAACAAAACCAATTCTACACGTCATTATGTCATGCCGAGCGCAGCCGAGGCATCTGTTTTTCTATTTTTGGGCTGCCACAGGGGGCAGCCCCTACCCCTGCCGCGCGAATTCATTTGCGATTTCAAAGCCGTTAAGGGCTTTAGACCGGTTCTCCCAGGTAGGCTTCAATCACCTTTGGGTCTTTGCGAATCACTTCGGGCGCGCCTTGCGCGATCAAGACTCCATAATCCATCACCAGCACCCGCTCGCAAATGCCCATCACCACTTTCATATCATGTTCAATCAGCAGAACCGTTTGTCCCATTTCGTCGCGCAGTCTCCGAATCAGGTGCATCAACTCTTCCGATTCTTGAGGGTTCATACCTGCCGCGGGTTCGTCTAAGAGCAGTAATTTCGGCTGGGTCGCCAAAGCGCGCGCGATTTCCAATCGTCTTTGCAAGCCATAAGGCAAGTCGCGTGAGCGGGCATGGGCAACCGAAAGCAGGTCGAAGGTGCTTAGCAGGCGCATCGACTGCTCCCGGAGCGAGGCGTCCTCCAATACGACTGCGGGACTTCGCATGAGCGCGCCTGCCAAAGCGGTTCGATGACGGGCAAACGCGCCGATCATCACATTTTCCAAGACACTCAGCGCGCCAAATAGTCGGATATTCTGAAAAGTGCGCGCGATGCCCCGCTCCGTGATCTGATAGGGCTTCATTTTACTGATAACCTCGCCATTCAGCGAGACGCTGCCTTCGGTCGGGGTATAGACTCCGGTGATGACATTGAAAACGGTCGTTTTGCCCGCGCCGTTGGGACCGATCAACCCCAACAGTTCGCCCGGTTGAATCTGAAAAGAGAGGTCATTGACCGCGTAAAGACCGCCGAAACGCATCTTCACTTGGCGCAATTCTAACAACGCGCTCATCCGTTCGCCTCCACCTTAGAACGTTTGCCGATACCGATCGTTTTCCAGCCGAATTCGCGATGTCCCAGCAAGCCCTGCTGCCGGAAAATCATGGTCAAAATCAGCACCAGCGCAAAGACGAGATAACGCAAGTCCAACGGTTGGAAGGTTCTTCCAAAAAGCGAGAACTCTGGTAGGAAGCGCAATGCCTCTTCTAACATCTTCAAGCCTGCGCCCGCCAACACCGCGCCCGTGATGCTGCCTTGACCGCCCAACACCACCATCGCGACGATCATGATAGAGACATCCAAATTGAATCCGTTGGGGTAGATGCTGCCCTCGTAATGGGATAGAAGGCTGCCCGCAATGCCCGCAAAGGCGGCTCCCAAGATGAATGCCATGACTTTGTAGCGCGTTGTGTTGATTCCCATCGACTCCGCCGCCACCTCATCCTCTCGCACCGACAGGAAGGCTAAACCATGCGCGCTTTGCAGCAGGTTGCGGCACACGGCGATACAGCCAACCGCCACCAGCGCATACCAGAAGAAGCCGAAACCAGTCCACTGGGGCAGATCGGTGAACCCGCGCGGACCGCCAAAGGTGTTGGCGTTTTCGAACATGATACGAATGATTTCGCCGAATCCGAGCGTCGCGATTGCCAGATAGTCGCCTTTGAGCCGTAAGGTCGGCGCGCCGATTAAAAGTCCCGCGAGCGCAGCGGCGATACCGCCTATCAACAGCGCGATGAGCAGGAACACGATTTGCATAACGCCTTGCATGGAGGGCGGCATGCCCGCTAACCACTGGCTGGCATAAAACTTGGAGAATCCTGCCGAGAGGTATGCGCCTATCGCGAAAAAGCCCGCATGCCCCAATGAGAACTGCCCCGTGATACCATTGATTAAGTTGAGGCTGACTGCCAAGGTAATATAGAGCAGCGGGATCAGAATAAAGACGCGGTACTGGTAAAGCCCCAGCGCGCCATTGCTGGTCAAACCGAACAGCAGGCGGTCCAATCCCCATAACAGGACAATTGTGACCAAAACGAACAAGAGAAGTCTCGGATAACCTTTGATCATACTTTCTCCTGTACCGATTTACCCAACAGCCCCGCAGGTCGGAAGAGCAGTACCGCGATGAGGACAAAGAAAGCGACCGCATCCCGGTAGCCGGTCAGCGTAGGGTTGCCGCCCACTAAGGCTTCGATGACGCCCAGCAACAATCCGCCCAACACCGCGCCGGGAATGTTGCCGATACCGCCTAATACCGCCGAGACGAACGCTTTAACGCCCGGCATAAAGCCGAAGAGCGGGAAGATTTGGTTGCCGACAAACGCCGCCGTCATCGCGCCGCCCGCGCCTGCCAAAGCCGCTCCTAATGCGAAGGTTCCCATAATCACCCGGTCGGACGGCACACCCATCAGGGAGGCTGCCTGCATATCTTGGGAGACCGCGCGCATGCCGCGCCCAAACCGCGTGTATTGAACGATAATGCGCAGCAGCACCATAAAGATGATCGTTGTGATCAGCAGGATCGCCTGCCCGGTGCTGATTCGGAAGCCGGTCACCGCCGCCTCTTGTGTGGCGGGCGCGCTCAGTTCCACAATGGCATATTTGGGCGACGCGCCGAATATCAACAACGCGACATTCTGAAGTAGGTAGGAAACGCCTATCGCGGTGATGAGCGCGATGAGACGGGAGGCTTTGCGCACCGGTTTATACGCCAGCCGCTCGATCAACACCCCCAGTAGCATGCAAAACACCATCGCGCAAAGCACCATCAGCGTGACATTCCACCAGGCGGGCTGTGTTCGGACGCCGAACCAGTCGCCTTCCACTGCCAGATATGCGACATACGCGCCCGCCATATAGACCTCGCCGTGCGCGAAGTTGATCATGCGCAAAACGCCGTAGACCATCGTATAGCCTACGGCGATCAGCGCGTAGAGCGCGCCCTGTTGGACGCCATTGATTAACTGTTGTAAAAACTGCTCGATGGTTGGAACCTCCTGTCGAATCGCGGACGTTACATTTGCACGTCGGCAGGCTCAATTTTCGTTTCAAAGGTGATTTTGCCGCCTTTGATCGCGAGGACGGATGCCGATTTGCGCGCATCCCGGTTTTCGTCCATGCTGATATTGCCGGACACGCCCGCAAAGTTCTCGACGGCTGCCAGCGCATCGCGGATCGCTTTGCGGTCTGCGCTCTTGGCGGTTTCCATCGCTGCGAACAACACATTGGCGGCGTCGTATGCCAGCGCGGCTAAGCCAGTGGGCGTTTTGCCAAATTTCTCGGAATATTTCTTCACAAACTCCTGAATTTTAGGGTCGGGATCATCCGGCGAATAATGGTCGCTGAAGAAGCAGCCTTCCAACGCATTACCCGCGCCTTTCAGCAGGTCTGGCGAACTCCAGCCATCGCCGCCCAACATCGGAACCGTAATGCCCTGTTCACGCGCTTGGCGGGCAATCAGCCCCATCTTGTCGTAGTATCCGGGTACAAAAACCACCTGCGGATTTTGTCCACGTATGGTGGTGAGCTGAGAACGAAAGTCGCTATCGGTTGCTTTGAAGGTCAGTTCGCCCGCAATGGTTCCACCCATCTTGGTAAATGCCTCTTTGAAGAACTCTGCCAGTCCCACGCTATAATCGTTGCTGTTATCGTAGAGAATGGAGACTTTCGTGGTTTTCAGGTTGTCATGTGCGAATTTTGCCAGCACCGCGCCCTGGAATGTATCCAGGAAGCAGACGCGGAAGATATAATCGCCTTTTTTAGTTACTTCCGGGTTCGTGGAGGAGGGCGTGATCATCGGAACGCCGTTCTCTTGGCAGACCGGCGCGCCCGCCAGGCTCAGTTTGCTGGCGACTTCGCCGATGATTGCGGTCGATTTTTCTACTTGTATCAACTTCGTCACTGCGTTTTTCGCTTGAATTGGATCGGAGCGGGTATCTTCGATTTTCAACTCGATCTGTTTGCCCAGAACGCCGCCCTTCGCGTTGATCTCTTCCACCGCTAAGGTCACCCCGTTCTTTGTCTCTTCGCCAAAGGTGGAGGTGTTGCCCGTCAGGTCCGCGTAAACACCGATAACGATCTTATCCGAAGAGGAAGTGGTTCCCGAACCGCTGCCTGTATTGCCGCTGTCGGAACCCGAATTACAGCCATTCAGTGTGACTATTAACGCCAGCGCGCTCAACAACGCCGCGAAGGAATGTCTTTTTTGCTTGCTCATGTAAGAGCCTCCCCATCAATGAATGAATGGGGTTTCAATTCGCGAATTCACGACGGTTTCCTGCCTATTCGATAGAAGAAAAGGAAAACGGCAGGAGATGAGTCGCGCATTATCGAAACAGGGCATCGGAGGTTAAATGCCATGAAAAAACGATACGGATGGATTCTCGCGCTGATGGCGATCAGCGTCAGTTGGGCATTCCAAGACAGTGATAAGAAAGCGGCGGAGGCTGTGGAAGTATCTGCGCTGTTGAAATCGAGCGACAAGTACCATCGAACAATGGTGCAGGTCACGGGCGAAGTTCACGATTTCAAAAAGAAAACGTCGAAAGCGAACAACCCTTATACCACTTTCAACTTGGAAGATAAGTCGGGTGTGATCCATGTCTATGTGATGGGACATGTGGATAAAATCAAGGACGGCGACAAAGTGAAAGTGACGGGTAAATTCTTCAAAGAACGCCGGGTTGGCTCTGCCAATTTTAAGAATGAAATCGATGCCTCTTCCAAAGAGGGCGGCAAAATCGAGAAAAACGAGTGAATCAACCGCCGTTGAACCGTCTTCTGTTCGCCCAGCGCGTGAGCGACGCAGTCGTTTCTGTTCTGGGCGAACAGGCAAAGGCGGTGATTCTGAAAGGGTCAACCCTCAAGCCGGAGGAGTTTATTGAGGGCTATTCCGATCTGGATTTGCATGTGTTTGTGGACCCCAGCGCGCTGCGCGCTCCCCGCGTCCTTTCCTTAGATTACGCGCTTTCTGTTCAACGCGCTTTGGGGGGATTAGTTCCCTCTGAAGCCGGATTCGATAAGCTCCAAGTTATCTTTATCGATGCGACGCGCTATCCTGCCGACTGGACTCCGCCTGCGCCGGGAACCTATCGATTGCTGCATGGAACTCTGCCAGATTCGGCTGCGCCTTTGCCCCCAGAACAAACGCAAGCCCTCGCGAAAGAACGGCTGAAAGATTGCAGGCGCATGGCGGACTCTCTGTTGGACAGCATCGTGGATAAGCCCGACTCTGCTATGGCGAGTTACACGCGCTTGGCAGGCACGATATTGAAGGGGAGTGTCTTTAGCGCGGATGCCGCGTTAATGATAGGATGGGAATCGCCCACGCGCTCCTTTTCGGAGCGTCTGAACCGGGTGAATGAAGCTGCTTTTGACGCAGACGACAACAGCCCTTTAATTCGTTTTTTCCAAGCTTTGACAGACTGGCAAGCGATTAAAACGGACACCGACCGCTTGCGCGCGCTGTTCCGGGATGCAGTCGTGAGTTTGGACGCGCTTTCAGAAATAGAGGTTTAAAGGAGGGGAGCGCTCTCAATATCGGATCAATAGGTTCGTATCAAGAGCAAAATGAATCTGAATTTTACTCTCAATATCATCAAAATTCAGATTGGTAGACAAAATAGAATGTATTCTGCTTGACATACGTCAGTTTTATCAGGTACATTGCTTTCATTACAAGAATTGGTTTTGTGAAGTTTTGCACAACTTGGAGGGGCTATGATGCGCAAACAATGGAGATGTTTAGAGTTCAGCGTATTTTTGATGGTAATCGCTGGTACAATAAGCTTAGGTTGGTCGCAAACTGGAGATTCGGAAGACTTTACGAGGAGGTATGTTGTTCCAGAGGATGATTCCCTTCATTCTTACAACATACCGTTCACTTTTGTCAATGTAGAACATGAACAATCCGATTCGGGAACAGTGATTCATTTACACACGAAAGAGCGTGAACCAATTCCCCCTAATTCAGTGTACACACTTGAAATCCACACAAGCGACTATATCATTGTGTACACACACAACAATTTGTCCTTTCCGGGTTCAACAGGCGATCATTTGGTTCAGGTTATATCGCGTTTTGGCGCGCGACCTCTCGCTCCTGGAGAAGTCATCTTTCGCGAGAATCAGATCTCATTGTTTGTCCCTCTTCATGTTGAAAATCCCACCGTCGCGATTTTTCGTTATCTTCCATCCAGAGAAGACGAAGAAAAAGCAGGGGGTTTGTTTGGACAAATAGCCAGCTACTGTTGGTTCAAACGAAGCGAAAGAGGGAGTTTACCGGGATGGCCAATTGCTGATGAATTTCTCCTCACTCAGCAACAGCGAGGCGGAACCGCGCGTTGGGAACGAGGTCAACAGATTTCCGTTCCTTCTTTTGGAGACAGACCGAGATTGGGAGAGCGGGTTTCTGGAGGACCAAATCTCCTTTGGCCGAGAGATATCAACTTAATTCCTGAGGATGGAGCGGTCAGTTTGGGTGGCGGTAAAATTATCGAGTGGGGTCTTGAACAGGGCAGTTTTCCTTCCTCAGGATACGACTCATCAGATGCGTGGGTAGGGTTGATTGGCGCGGATCAGAATGGAGATGGAAGGCTCCAACCAGGCGAGGTGACAGGCGTAATCGGTCGATGTAACCCCAATCAAGCCGATAATGACTATTATGTTGATGAAAAAGGGTTCATCCATTGGAAAAACTATGGTAACAATGAGCTTAAATTTCATTACATTTACGATTCGTCACGCGATCTGTTAAAGATTTTTGATGAGTCTGGAAATTTAATCTACAAGGGAAAGCCCTCTGGGTGGCGCGATATTGTCGTTAGGAGGTAGTGGGTCGATGAAACTGATAAAAATGGCTTTGATTTCCGGGGTGGTCGCTGTCTCTGCTTGCGCCCTCTGGTGGACACAAACCCAAAAGGACTATGACAGTGCGCCCAACGGTATTGTTCAGAACGAGCATGACCAAACCAAACGAACCAGTTTTTATTTGAAAACGGATGAAGGATTCGACAAGGTTCAGCCTGTTCCTTTTCCCATCCCTTTTATTTTGAAACAAGCCCAATGGGAGTCGCTTGGATTGCGCAGCGAGTTGACCATTCAGTTTGATGCCGCCCCCAAATCGGTCGCCAAAGAAGCCGGGTTTTGCGTTGAAATCGTTGCTAATGAACGGCAAATCATCGTCTGGTGGGGACAGCAAATTCGTCCCCGTTCGTTCCCTGACACACGACCAACCGATGCGCTTGTGGTTCGCTTGTCAGATAACTCCATTATCGCGCGCGGATCGGGAACATTGAAAGATAAACAATTGAAACTGACCTTGCCTATTGAATCTATTCGTGTGGATTCTGTTTATCTATATTACACCCCCTCTCATAAAGCGACAAAGGAAGGGGGAGTAGAATTGATCTCTGCGCTTCATGCCTATCCCGCGCCTGCGCACGGAAGAAGAGTTCAAAAGTTGCAGGGCGGTTATGTCTGGGCGTCTGAAAAGAGCGAATAATTCCTAAGTAAGTAGAACCCTCGGATATCGTCTTGATCTACGCTTCGCAAGAAAGCCTTTAAACGATGTCCTTCACCCGGGTTCTACTTACTTTTCTACATCAGAGTCAATTCTCCCCCAATGGCAACTGATGAAGTGCCTACATCGGGTAGCCGTCGCGGCGCAGGACATGTTCCGCCAATTGATTGCGTAGCTGCACCGAATTGACTTCGGGGATTTGCGCTAAAGGCAGCCATGCGCTGCGCAGGTCATGCCTGTCTAACGCGCCCAACAGGTACTCCATTCGTTCCAGCATCGAGCTCGCGCTGTCGCGCGCGAAAACGAGCGCAGCCAGTTCTGCCGCGTTGCCTTCCGCGCCTTTCATCTTCGGCAGGCGGAGCGCAATGCTCTCCATTGCATAGAGCAAGCATGCCATATCGGCGATTGCTCCCGCAATTTCCTGCCGCTGCTCGCGCAGTTGGTCTCCGTAAGTTTCCCAAGCGAGGCGGAATCCATGCAAGGTCATCGTGCGGAACTGCTCCACCAGCGCGTTCAACATCGCATGCATGTCGCCCTGCGGCAGGTCGGAAACGGTTTGTCCTTCGCGCCGCCGCGATTCTTCCAGCAACGGCACGCCAGCCCGCTGCGCTTGACGAATCAGATGCTGTACCAGATTGAGGCGGTTGATTTCGTTCGTGCCTTCATAGATTCGCGGCACACGGCTTTCGCGGAAAATTTTGGCGATGGGGAAATCTTCGGTGTAGCCGTAGCCTCCGTGAATCTGGACGGCTTCATCCGCGCAGAACGACTGCACTTCGGTGCCATAGAACTTAATCAAAGCGCACTCGCCCGCGTATTCACTGGCAGACGTTCGGTAATGCTGGTAGAGGTCGGCTTGATCGGCAGGCAGATGATGGATCGGTTCGAACCATTCCTGCATCAAGGCGCCGGTCCGGTAGATCATGCTCTCCAAAGCGAACAGCCGCGCCGCCATCTCTGCCAGTTTGTGCCGCATGAGACCAAAGTTGGAAATCGGCTGCCCGAATTGCTGGCGGTCTTGGGCATATTTCGCTGCCAGTTCAAGCGCATATTTGCCGGTTCCGAGTCCGCTGGCAGCCATTTTATAGCGTCCCATGTTGAGGGTATTGAGCGCGATATAATGCGCCTTGCCCATTTCGCCTAAGAGGTTCTCAGCAGGCACGAACACATCCTCGAAGCCGACGCGCCGGGTGCTGGAGCCATGCAGCCCGATTTTTTCCTCTTCGCGCCCGAGATTGACGCCGGGATAGCTCTTTTCTACCAGCAAGGCAGTGAACTGCTCGCCATCCAGTTTGCAGAAGACGGTGAACAGATCTGCAAATCCAGCGTTGGTAACCCACATCTTTTCGCCTTTCAGCAAATAGCCTTTGCCGTCGGGCGTTTTGGTGGCGCGGGTTTTCATGCCGAGCGCGTCGGACCCTGACCCGGTTTCGCTGAGGCAGAAGGAGCCGCACCACTCGCCGGAGCCTAATTTCGGCAAGTACTTCTTTTTCTGCTCGTAGGTCCCTTCCATCACCAGGGGCAAAATCGCCAGCCCGGCATGCGCCTGCAGGGTCAAGCAGGTGGCGGGTTCCGGTCCCAATTTTTCCACGATTAACGCGACGGCGGGCTTGGGCAGGTCTAAGCCCTCAAATTCCGCAGGCACTTCGGCGGCGGTGAACCCCAACTCGCCCATTTTGCGGTCTAACTCCCGCATGAGTCCTTCTTGCGCCTGCTCAATTTGAGGCAGCAAAGGTAAGACTTCTTTTCGGACAAAATCATCGGCGGCTTTGCCGATCATGCGCGTATCCTGGTCGAAATCTTCGGGCGAGAAGGTCTCTTGGGAAGAAGAGGGCTGCACCAGAAACGCGCTGCTACGCTGCTGTGTCTTTACGCTCATTTTCGTCTCCTTGCGTTCAAATTATACGCATTAGTTTACCTCATGCCTATCATCATACTCGTTGAAATGAGTTCGCCTTGCTGTCACCCTGAGCGCAGCGAACGGGTCTGCTGTTTCGTCTAAGACGGAGTTTCGCCCTACAATTGGGTTCACCCAGCCTGATTACCGCATTCGGAAGGATTGCTGGCTCGCTTTTCAGGATTATAAGATATCGTCCACAGTTCTACGAAATGCGATCATCTATACTTAGCTCGTCAAAACTACCCACATCCACAGGCATTCCAGGTACATAGCGCTCCCATTCCGCCTTGCCAAAAAGGAAAAATAGCGTCGGAGTGACGAACTGCAATGCGGTACTGCTGATAAGTCCGCCTAAGATCACAACCGCCAAAGGCTGCAGCAACTCCTTGCCTGGCTGACCTCCAGCCAACGCCAAGGGCAACAATCCAAGAGCAGCGGCTAACGCCGTCATCAACACGGGTGAAAGGCGCTCTTGCGTACCACGCAGTATCATATCAGGACCAAACGGTTCTTTTTCCTCACGCATGAGGTGGACATAATGTGAGAGCAGCATGATGCCGTTGCGTGTAGCGATACCAAATAACGTGATGAAACCAACCATAGATGCCACCGATAGCACGCCTCCCGTAAGGAAAACAGCGATGACACCTCCTACCATGGCCAGCGGCAAATTGACCATGACTTGCAAAGCCATTCTCCAAGATTTCAGCGCGGTATAAAGAGTCATATAAATCGCAATCACAGTAAATAATCCCAACAACACAATGTGTTTCATCGCTCTTTGCTGGCTCTCGAACTGCCCTCCGTATTCAATGTGATACCCAGCAGCCCAAGATTCTTGAAGAGGTCGGAGTTGAGATTGAAGCTCTTTAACAACACTATTGAGGTCGCGTCCCTGCACATTCGCTTGAACCGCAATTCTCCGGGACACATTCTCCCGATTGATGGTGTTGGGACCCGTCATTTCTTGAATCGATGCCAGCTGCCCCAATGGAATCGACTTTCCATCGGCTGTATTGATAAGGGTCGAGCCAATCACATCCGTGTTGTTTCGAGAAGCTTCATCAAACCAAACGACAAGGTCGAAGGCGCGCTGACCTTGTAGGATTTGTGAAACTATGTGACCTCCCAATGCGACATCAAGCGTTTCAGCCAGGTTGCCGGGTGTTACTCCGTACCGGGAAGCAGCCTGACGATCAATCTTGATCTGCACTTGCGGAATTTCCACCTGTTGCTCCATCGACAAATCTACAACTCCGGGAACGGATGCCATGACATCTCTGACCTGGGAAGCATATCGTCTGAGAGTGTCTAAGTCAGGTCCATAAACTTTGACGGCTAAGGCTGCTCGCACTCCGGAGGAAAGATGGTCCAATCGATGAGAAATGGGCTGACCGATGGCAACTGACACTCCGGGAAACCGGTCTAATTTTGAGCGAATCTCCGACACGACCTCTTCTCGACTGCGAGATGACGGATTCATGACCATTTCAAACTCTGAGTTGTTCACGCCTAAGGCATGCTCATCCATTTCCGCGCGTCCTGTTCGTCGCCCCACGAATTCAACTTCAGGCACGGTCAACAGGGTTTTTTCCATAATCGTTCCTATTCGATTAGATTCGTCTAATCCCGTTTCAGGAGGAAGGATGGCGCTTATGCTCAATGAGCCTTCATTGAATTTAGGTAGAAACTCGCGTCCCAACAATGGGATCAAGGCAGCAGCCAGCAACACCATGCCAAGAGCAGCACCTATCACAATCTTCGGGTTTCGGAGTGACCAATTCACCAGCGGTTCGTTAACTCTCCTGAGCAAACGCACAATGGGAGAATATCCCTCATGAGAATCCGATTCCTTAGAAGGGTGAGATTTTATTCGCTTCAGTAGAAAAGCACTCAGAGCAGGAGTCACAGTAAGAGCAACCAGTAAGGATGCGAGCATGGAAAAAATGAAGGCTAATCCAAGGGGTTGGAACACGCGCCCTTCCATGCCTTCAAGTGATAAAAGAGGAACAAATACTAAAATGATGATGAGTGTCGCAAAAACAATGCTGTTGCGAATCTCTGCGCTTGCTTCGTAGATTACTCGCAATGGAGGACGCCGACGAGTACCAGCATTCTCCTTGAGCCTTCGAAAGACATTTTCCACATCGACAATACTGTCATCCACAACTAACCCGATGGCGACGGCTAATCCCCCCAGGGTCATGCTGTTGATGGAGATACCAAATTGTCGTAGCGCCAACATCGCCAGTACAAAAGAGAGTGGAATCGATATGAACGAAATGAAGGTCAAGCGAATATTCATTAGAAAGGCAAGCAGAATTCCAAACACTAACAGCCCACCAACGATGAGAGCCTCCTCCACATTGCCAATAGCCGCGTTAATAAAGCTTTCTTGGCGAAACAGCTTGTGATTAATTGACACACCGGGTGGCAGCGTTGTCTGGATATTTTCTAAAGCGCGATCAATGTCTTTTGTTAAGATGAGAGTGTTGGCATCGGGCTGTTTTTGGATTGACAGGATCACCGCTCGTTCTCCATTAACACTTGCATCTCCTCGCGGAAGCGCTGGACCAAGAACAACGTCGGCAACTTGTCCAATCGTGATGGGCGTTCCATTGTGCGATTTAACAACGGTCGCCGAAATATCTTCGAGAGACAAAGCGCGACCTGTGATGCGAATAACAGCCTCGCGGGGTGAATATTGTAGAAAACCTCCACCCGCGTTTACATTCGATTCACGCGTTGCTGCTACCAACTCGTCCAATGTCACGTCGTACTGCTTGAGACGGGCGGGATTGGTTAATACCTGAAACTGCTTTGTGCCACCGCCTATGGCGACTACTTGAGAGACGCCCGGAACAGCCAATAATCGTGGACGAATAATGAAATCGGCGAGAGAGCGAAGTTCCATCGGAGGTGTGTTCCCGTCTTCGCTGGAAAGAGAAACAAGCATGATTTCGCCCATAATGGAAGAAATCGGTGCAAGACTGGGGACCGCTCCTTGCGGTAAACGAGACTGAGCAAGTTGAAGCTTTTCCGTAACGATTTGCCGAGCGCGAAAGAGATCCGTTCCCCAGTCAAACTCTACAAATACAATACTTAAACCAGCGCTTGAGGTGGATCGAACGCGCTGAACTCCAGTAGCGCCGTTCATCATCGTTTCAATAGGAAAAGATACAAGCGACTCGACCTCTTCTGGAGCCAAACCGTGCGCTTCAGTAAGCACCGTAACAACGGGGCGATTGAGGTCTGGCAGAACATCAACATCCATCCGAGGGATTTCTACTGCGCCATAGATCAATATCATAATCGCCAATGAGATGACCAACAAGCGATGACGGATACTAAATTCAATCAATCTATTTAACATAGTTATCTCCCTTTCGCCTTCGCCAGCAGTTGATACGATCCTTGAGCAACCACTTTGTCTGGGGTCTTCAACCCAGAAATGATCACTACGCGATCGCCAATTCGTTCACCGGTTTGAACGATCTGACGACGATAGAGCCCAGGTGACTCCTCGATAAACACAACGGATGCGCCGCCGTCTATTTGCACGGATTCTGCTGGTGCCAAGATCTGCTCACCGCCTCCTCGCGAGATCATCACCCGAACGAACATATTGGGCTTTAGCAGGTTGTCTGGGTTACGAACCACGGTTCTCAGTTGCACAGCGCGTGTCTCTGGGTGAACTTGTTGTCCAACGAAGCTAATCGTTCCATCAATAGGTTTGTCAGGAAATGCGTCTGCTACAATACGGACCGATTGCCCCACCTGAGCATGTCGCAGGTCTTGCTCGTAAACATCGCTCTCCACCCAGACTGTATTCACATTCAGGATGGCGCAAAGAGTTTGACCAGCATCTGTAGTTTCGCCGACATTGACGGAGCGCGTTTCTATCTTTCCGGAAATGGGAGCCTTTATCGTAACTTGGCTTTCCTTTCCGGGAACTGTGCCCAGCAAAGTCAAACGGTTTTTCGCAAAGCGAACAAGATTCTGCGCGCGAGTAAGCTCTGAGCGCGCCGAGGAAAGTTCACTTTGCGCTTTCATCACCTCGCTCCTGCTTGCTCTATAATCTGCTTCCGCTTGCTGTAATTCTTTTGCATCTCTCAGTCCCTGCTGCTGTAAACTCTGTTCTCTTTCCATTGCGCTTCGGGCAGTCGCCAATTGCTGACTGGCGGCTTGTGTCTTTGCGCGGCTCTTTTCCAAGTCAGCGCGCGCTGTTTCTACATCCCTGCGTGAGACGATACCAGCCGCTAATCCTTCTTCAAGGCGTCTAACCTGCGCTTCCTGATTCGCGAACGCGACTGCAGCCGCTTGGTTTTCCGCTTCCGCTTCTGCAAAGGCTGCGCGAGCGCGCTCGACAGGTTCCGAGGCGAAAACGCCTGCCTCTGCCAAGCGTTTTTGTCTTGTGAATACCGCTTGAAGATAAGCGGCTCTTGCCTGCGCCGATTTCAGAGACTCCTCCGATGCGCGCAGCTTCGCTGACGCTTGGGCTTCCGAATTTTGTGCCAGATTCAACTCCGTCTGTGCCTGTGCAATTTCAGGACTATCGATCACAAACATCGATTGCCCTTTCTGCACACTTTGCCCGGGCAAAACAAGTACCTGGATTACACGCCCCCCAATGGGAGCGTTCACCGTTACGGCACCATTTGGATTTGGTTTGACCTGTCCCGTAGTAGTCCAGCCCGCGCCGACCGGACGCGCCTCGACGTTGACTGCTTTCAACCCGATTAATTGGGCGTCTTCAGGATTGAGCGCGACCAGGTCGGGGTCAGGGGTTATCTCTTCATTTTCAATGCTGAGGATGAAAGTATACTCCTCGATAATTTGCTCGGCAGATTCTTTCATATCTGCTGTTGGATAAGCTCGCAGAGGCAATCTGGAAGAGGTATTTGTATCAGGCGCCGCCAGGTGTTGTCCATCGGGTCCGTGAAGATGCCCCTCTTCCTCACCTGAAGCGGTTGCGACAATTCCACTTCCTGTTAGGAACAGCCCAACCCCTATCAATAGAACAGTGAGGGAGTTCTTACCACTTTTCTTTCCCAAGGTGTAAGTCCCCCAAAGCAGCAATAGAGCGGACAAACCACCGGTTATTCCCCAGAGAACACGAGGAAGCTTGTTCTGACCTTCCTCGGAGGGTCCAACTGCAGGAACCCAAACCGGAAAATCGACGGTGAGTTCTTTACCATTGGGCAGTGTGACTTGGTGGGAGATCATGTATTCACCCGGGTCTGTATAGGTCATGTGGGAGCCGTAAACTCCATTCTCCGGTTCATAGGCGTTGTTCTCCCTATGGATCACATCGTTCGGATTACCTTTACGATAAATCACGGCGCGAACAGTTGCCCCTTCGACGATTTTCCTTTGGGGATCGAGAATCTTCAAATCATGATGGCTCAAAATGAAACTGCCTTGAGACATAGCAGGGGATGGCTCTGCGGATTGGTCATCCGAACCGTGTGAGTGTCCTTGCTCATCCCCGTGCGAAAGCGCGTTCGAAACGAGCAATAAAAGACAGAGAATGAAATAGAGTGTTTTCATTATTGACCTCCTGTTGAGTTATCTTGGGGCTGCAAACCGGGCATCGAACCAATGGCTTGCAGGAGCGCGATTTCGGCTTGTTTCGCCTTGAAGAGTGCCTCTAAAGCCTCCGTTCGAATAGAGGCAACCGCTCGCTGGGTATCGAGTACCTCTAAGAAAGATATCAACCCGGCTTCGTATCCTTTTTGATTGGACTCCAGCAAACTAAGCGCCCGGGGCACCACGTCACGCCCATATTCGTCGGCAACCATGCGCGCAGAGGTGAACAAGGTTTGTTTACGATAAACTTCCGAAAGGATTTGTCGCTCGGTCTCTTTTCTCTGCGCCTCTTGCTGAGCGAGGTGAGCCTGCGCGGCGCGTTCTTCTGAACGGAGTTGTCCCCGATCTAAGAGGGGCAGTGTCAGTCGCACTTGAAAACCGAATCGGTCGGATTGAAAAGATCGGCGATTTAGGCTCCAGGCATCGGTTGTTAGATCGGCAAATAGCGATGGTCGTGAGCGAGATTTGGCAAGGTCCAACTCGGCTTTAGCCGCGCCGATCTTGGCTTCCGCTTGTCTCATCTCAGGACGCGACTTCAAAGCCGAATCCAAGACGTGGGCAGATTCTTGATACAAAGTCGTGTTAAGCGATCCTGTTAGTGTTATGGTCACCTGCAGCGGGTTCGCTAACAGCGAATTTAACACGGTTTGCGCGGCAGTTGCTTCCGCCTGCGCTTGGGCTACCCGCTGTTTAACTCGCGCCAGTTCTATCTCAGCGCGCGTTTTTTGCGCGGCAGGCGCGTCCCCACTTTCCACACGCTTGGAGGTGGCAAAGGTCATACGCGTAACGACCTTTGCTTCTTCTTCTGTCAGGCTCAGGACCTCACGCGCTCGAATAAGGTCATAAAAAGCTCGCGCGACTTCAGCAGCGATTGTTAAACGGGCAAGGTCAAGTCGCGCCTGAGCCACCAGGACCTCTGCGTGGGCAGCGCGGACTTGTATCGACCGTACGCCACTGATATCAATCTGTTGACTGATAAAGGCGTTGGAATTTGTGAATCCCATGCCAGGAGCAATCTCCAGTTCCGGGTTAAAACCTGCTTTGATACCTGTCAAGCGCGCCTTTACCTGATTTAGTTCTTCAGAAGCGGCTTGGATACCAGCATTGTGTTCTATCGCTTGTTGAATCGCTCGTTCGATAGTAAAAGGTTCTGTATCCTGCGCAAAAACGTGTAGGCAGGTAGATACAGTGATAAGCCATGTGGCTAATGCCTTCATGTGTGACCTCCTGTGTCAAATGATAAGCTTTGATCCTATTCGCCAGAGAAGGGGTAGGATTAAAGCGCCATGAAATCATGTTCAAATCAACACAGGAGGAGAACGAGGGTTTGAGTAATCGAGAAGAAAGCAACAAATGACGGGAGAACAGTATGCGAAATTCTCTTTGTATTGCGTCTCATCAAAGTCAACGACATCAACCTCTGCTGGCAACGCAACGAGAAAAACCTCGTGAGGTTTGGGTAATAACTTAGTTGTGGTTTCCAGACGGTCAGGATGGTCGTTGTGGGAACAAGCGATACAATCTACATATACGGCACGCTGGACACCAAACTCACTATCAGGCGAGAAGATTTCGTTCGCATGGTCTTCATGATGATGCGATACACTGCAATGGCTGCAAGGATGCGTATGAGGCAACAAATCATGGATTTGCCCTGTCAGTATACACAAGCCTATCAGCAGTGCGAAGAAAGCCCTCATGTTAAACATTATACCTCTTCCCAACACGTACTACTACGTCTAAACACGCTATGGCATCTTTCGCTTGCCCAAGCCTTTTCTAAAACCTGTTTCACCGATTCTGAAATCTCTATCGTCACAGCCATTGCCACAGCGCCTCAAGCATATTATACCACGTATCCGCCGATTCGTTCTCATACACGCCCACTCCTGCCCTCCTCATGCAGGAGAATGGCATCGACGCAAAGTATTTTATGTATGATGATGTGTTCAAAATGCCGGTTTGAAAATCCGGCAGGAATGAAGTTTTGCGGGAATTGCGGGGCGCAGTTGCCTCAGACCGCGCGTGAAGAGGGCGAGCGCCGTCGTGTCACGATCCTGTTTGCGGATGTGTCTGGCTTCACGACGCTGTCTGAACAGTTGGGCGCAGAGGAAGTGTTCCATTTGATGAACCGCTGCTACAAGCGCATGGGGCAGGTTCTGGAACAGCATGGCGGTACGGTGGACAAGTTTATAGGCGACTGTATTATGGCGCTGTTTGGCGCTCCGGTCGCGCATGAAAATGACCCCGAACGCGCGGCGCGCGCCGCGTTAGCGATGCAGGAAGAACTAAAACTGTTTAATCAGGAACAGCAGTGGGAGCCAGGCGCGTTCATACAGATGCGTATTGGCATCAATATGGGTTCGGTGATAGCGGGCGCGATGGGGTCCGATCAGCAGCGTCAGTATACGGTGATGGGCGATGCGGTCAATGTCGCCAGCCGCCTGCAGGCATTGGCGGAACCGGGCGGAATTCTGGTTGCCTCGACCGTGCGCGATCAGACTTGCCACCTGTTCCGTTATCGCGAACGCGGCGAAACCTCGCTCAAAGGCAAAGAGCAAACCGTCTCTGTTTTCGAACTGCTGGAACCGTTCGAGACAGAATCGCGCTTTATCGCGTCGCGCGCCACCTCGTTGGTGGGTCGCCAACAGGAAATCGAACGCTTGCAACGCGCCCTCACGACTGTGGACGCTTCCCAACACGCGATTATTCATATCTTAGGCGATATTGGCTTAGGAAAATCGCGCCTGCTGTCTGAGTTGTTGGCGTTTGCCGGCTCGCTCAGCGCGCGCTGCCTGCATACGAGCTGTCATGTGGGCGAAAATCATATCTCTTACCATGCGATTCGTAAATTGCTTCTACAACTCTTTGAGATTCCCGCAAATGCGCCTATCCAAGAACGGCGCGCCCATTTAGATTCCCGTCTCGATGCCTACGGTTTGGAGTTGGGGGAATCCGCGCCGTTTTTCTACGCGGCCATGGGGGTTTCTGTGCCGCTGCCCGCCGCGCATGAAGCGGCTCAACGCATGGCGGCGCGCGCGATATTGGAGGTATTTCAAGCTGCCTGTCAATCGAGCCTGCTTATGTTGTTCATTGATGATCTACAATGGATCGACCTGCCCTCGCGGGATGCGCTTGCCGAAATCGCTTCTAACTTCCCTTTTGTCCCGCGCGCCGATTCCCACGGCGCCGCCCTTGCCTGCGCGTTCCGACCTGAAGAGTGCCAGCCCTCATGGGAAGCGGATATAGAGATTCGCTTGGAGCCGTTGACACCACAACAGACCGAAGACTTGGCGCAAGAACTGCTCAACACCGACTCGTTGCCGAAGCCGGTTCTGGATCAAATCGTAGAGCGTTCAGGCGGCAACCCTCTCTTTGTCGAGGAGATCGCGCGCGGTTTGGTGGAGATGGGCGCACTGGTTCAAGATGAAACCGGATGGATAGCCGCCCTGGAGGCGACAGAGATGGTACTGCCAGCGGCGGTGGAAGCGGCTATGACCGCGCGCATCGACCGCCTTCATCCCGAAGAAAAACGCGCGCTGCAGATCGCGGCGGTCATCGGGCATACGTTTTCTGCCCCCTTGCTCCAGCGCGTTTCAAACATAGAAGAGTCACGGCTGTTTCCGGTTTTGAACTGTTTGGAGAACGCGGCATTTCTTCAAACCATGAGCCGCGATGCGCCCGTGAGTTATGCGTTCCGCCAGCCTCTCGCCCGCGAAGTGGCGTATCAGATGTTGCTGCAAGCGAACCGGCGCGCTTACCACGAATCGACCGCTCAGGCGATGGAATCGCTGTTTGAGGCATGTCCTGAAGATTATTATGAACAGATCGCGTATCATTACGCGCGTTCGGATAACCGGGAAAAAGCGATCGAGTATTTGATGAAAGCGGGACAGAAAGCCATGAGCCTGTTCGATGTTTCTGAGGCGCGCGCCTGCTTTACGGATGTCTTAGAGCGGATCGATGCCCTTCCGTACGAAGCGCGCCATCAGAAACTGTTGGAACAGCTTTGCTGTTTTGAATCGGCGGGTGACGCCTACAGCTTATTGGGCGATTATGCGCAAGCCATCCGCTATTATGAAAACGCGCTGAAGAAATTACCCTCAGAAAGCTGCGATAGCGCGGGATGCGATTACCGACCCGATACCGTGATGCGCAAAATCGGCAGGAACTATGCCAAGCAGGCGCGCTTTTCGGAAGCGATGGAGTGGTTGGAACGCGCCCGCCAGAAAGCCTTGTCCGATTCTGGAACTACCTCCCACCGGGAATTGGCGCGTATTTGGGCGGAATTGGCGGTTGTCGCGCTGCGTCAAGGGCATTATTCGGAGGCGGCAGAGTATGCTTTCAAGGGTCGCCAGTTGTCAGAGCAGGTCGGCACGATGAAAGAGATTGGCGATTGCTGCTTGGTGCAGGGCGTGGTGCAGCATAGTCAGGGTGATTTGGCGCAGGCGGAAGAGAATTTCCGTGCCAGTTTGCGTATTCGCGAGCAGGTGGGCGACTTGGTGGGAATCGCTTCCGCGCTGAACAATTTGGGCAACCTGTTGTACGATGGCCAGCGGTACGAGGAGGCAAGCGCGATGTACCAGCGCAGTTATGAGCTGCGAGAGAAGATGGGGCATAAGGAAGGGATGAGCCTTGCGCTGGTGAACCTGGGTAATGTCGCTCAACGCCTGAAACGGTATGAGGAAGCCAAAGAACGCTTTGAAAAAGCCATTACTTTGGCGACCGAGATCGGCAGCCATTATACAGCGAACGGAGGGCGGGTCAGCGCGGCGCGCGCAAGACTGTTGTTCGGCGATAATGAGGGCGCTCGCGTTCTGCTGGCGGCGGCGAAACGCGAAACTGAGCAGTACGGAATTCAGGACCTGCTCTGTTTGACCGAATCGCTCAGTTCGGAAGCCGCTTTGATGGAGGGCGATTTGGAAGCTGCGCTGGACGCGGCGGAACGCGCGCTTGCGCTTGCCCAGCAAGTCGGCAGCAAATTCCACCAGGCGGCGGCGTTGCGAAGTCAGGGTTATGCGCTGGTTGCCGCGGGAGACGCGCAGACAGGGCAGCGGACCCTGCAAGAAGCCATCGCGCTCTTTGAGGAGGCTGGTTCCATCGAAGAAGCCGACTCAATTAAAGAACGCGCGGCAAACCTTAGTCCACCGAGCTGAGATTGAAGCCTGCCCCAATAAACAGCCGATGCCGGTCGCTGGTGCCACTATTGACCCAGCCAATCGCCACTTTGTAGTTCGCCTGTCCGTACATCAAGACGATCCCTGTCGAATCGCGACGGTTGTTTTTGGTTTTGCTGCGCCATTCCCCGACCAGCGTGAGTTGATCCGAGATGGGATAAATTAGTCCGGCAAAGGCATCCGCGCTATCGCGCCGGGTTCCGTCGCGGTCACGGACATGCATAATCCCGCCCGTCAGTTTCACAGCGCGTCCCGAAACCGGTTCCGCTATTCCTTTGGTCGCGACCAGATAGTATTGGGAGGTGCGAATGTCGCCGCCAATCATATCCGCGCCCACTGCTAAGCTGGGCGTCATGAGTGTTTCGGATTGGAGTTGGTATTTGGCGAATCCGCCCGCGCTGGAACGTGTCCTGCCGGTTCCCGTTTGATGCAGAAAAACGCCCCCCACTTCCAGGCGGTCCGCCAACCCTACTGCCACACCGCCCGACCACCAATGGCGCGTGATGTTGCCGCGCTTGATGTCAAAGGTTGACAGCCCCACTTGTACGGAACGGTACGGTGTGACATCGGCGGTGGGACTAAAGACCAACCCGGTGCTGCCATAGAGCGATTGCCCGCTCGCGCCCTGCCATAGACCGGCAAGCAGCAGTCCGCAAGCAAAAAAACATCGTCGAATCATAATCAGAACTATACCTGATTTTATGGGTCTGTATGCTGAATAAAGTTTCTGAGGCTGGGGATGAAGACTGCGCTCCATCCCCCGGTTGGAATGTCAATACGAACAAGTTTATTTTTCGTGGATTCAGGTGTTCCCCGCTTTCGCGAGGATGACCAGATAGAATTCTAATTTTCTATGTTTGCGCATATAGAGTTAGGTTCTTGGGGGAGACTGCTAAATCAGCCTCCCCCTGGTTCGGTTTAAAGAGTGGGTTCTTTCATTGGGTCATACCAGTCGCGCGAGGGCGGACTGCCGGGCGTTTGCTGCCAGGTTTGGGCAAAGGCGTGCCATTTGGCATGACCGTCGATAAAGACATAGTTGGAGCCGTTGTTATGACGGCGGATCGCCAGGGTAGTGGGTTCTTGTTTGGCAGAGTCCCAGGTTCGGTCATTCATCATCATATCGGTCACGCGCGCGGGCGTCCCCCAATACATCGGCATGAAGTGGTCCGCTTTGATGACGGCGTTGGTCTTTGTGTTGCGGTCGCCCAACTCTGCCGAAAAGATGCATTGCGCGGGAGCAACCACACCGGCTAAGTTGAAGGGACGCGGCGCCATATGGTTTCCATACGGAGGGTGGAACGGGTCCAGATAGGCATTGAAACCGTAAGAGGTCATGCGCGCGGGCGTCTCCTGCCAGCCGGGTCCATGATCCGAAGGACACCGGTTCAACAAGCGGGACTTGGAGTAAGGCTGTATCAATTCAATCCAAGAGGGAGGCGTTCCTACCCCTTGCCACATCATCGCTACTGACGGCAACGAATCTTCGTAGTCCATAACGTACATGTAAACTGCCATGCCCATTTGCCGCGTATTGGACAAACAGGCGGTATGTCGCGCTTTGTCGCGCGCTTGGGCGAACACAGGGAATAGGATCGCCGCAAGGATTGCAATAATCGCGATCACGACTAACAACTCTATCAATGTAAATGCTCTTTGTTTCATGGTTTTCCTCCTCTGAGCAGCTTTGGTTTCTCAACAATGGTCTTTGTGAGAACCTTTTAAGACCCGTAACGGTTCAGCCACTTCAGAGCAGGCGAGGGGGCGGCGCATCAGGCACGAGCGCGCGTTTGATAGGAGCAAACGCCACTGGCAACCTGAGCAGCCTCCTTAAATCTTCTATAGGACGAAAGGATGTTTGAAGTAAGATGGCTTGAAAGCGTTTTGTCAACACAAGATTTTTCTGGTCTGCCCGGTCGCAGCGAGTCCAACGGGCTTGGTTTGCGTTTTGGTCCTCACTCGCGCAACAACATTGGTCGCCGCCAGCGCAATCCAAACATTGACAGACATGGGTTGCGTCACCAGAGACCGCCTGCCGCTGTACACTCGGAATGACCGGTATGTTGGCGATGGCGAGCCAGAGAACAAATGCGCGTAGTAGGGTTTTCATCTCTGTCACATCCCTCTACCGTAATAATACCCTATGTTGATGGCTTAAGTCAAGTCATTATACCCATTTAGTCAAATTACTTACAAATTCTCAATCTATGGGTTGCTTATGCGCGTTTGGCATGGCAAAACGGACAGACTTTGCCCCATCTGTCACCCTGAGCGGAGCGAAGGGGTCTGTGATAACAGCGAAGACAGAGATTCGCCTTTCAAGGAAAATTCATTCGTTCGCAAGGAATGAGGACAGGTTTGAGACAGCCTCCTGTCAGGTTGCCCGCTCCTTTGCGCTTTTTGCCAGGTTCATACGGTTTAAGCTGAGGATGGCGGGCAGTTGTGAGAAGAACATCACGATCAGAATCAAAAAGGCTGTGAGCGCGTAAGTGGACGGTAGGATCGTCACCCGGAAGGCGAAGAGTTCCATTTGCTCTTCTGAGGAAGCGGCTGTGATGAAGCCTTCCACAAACAGGCGTCCGACGGGCAGTCCGATCAGCGCGCCTATCACCCCAATCAGCATATTTTCCAGCGTGATCATGCCAATGATTTGAGCGCGGCTGACCCCAATCGTTCGTAAGGTTGCCACTTCATTGGAGCGCTCTAAGACGTTGATGGTGACCATGTTGAAGAGAATGGAAAAGCCTAAGCCCATTCCAAACAACAACATAATGAACACGAACCGGCGCGACAGTTCCATCATCGAATCGATCATTTTGCGAATGTCGGAAGTGGAAGAAACAGCCGCTGTTTGGGGCAATGCGTTCAAGCGTCTTCTTATCTCCTCTTCGTGTCCTGGGGCGGCTTTGATGAGAATGCTGCTGACGGCTCCGGGCGGCAAAGCCAGTTCGTTTCGGAACAATCGGCGAAGCTCATCAATAGGTAAATAGGCAACCGTGCCTATAGGTTCCCAGTTAAACCCGGCGACCCGAACTGTTTTTTCCCGCGTTTCCTCTTCGGTCTCTCCTTTTGGCAGCCTAATTTTCACCTGGTCTCCCCGTTCCAGTTTCAATCGTTTGCGCAGGGTGGGACCGAAAATCGCGCCTTCATAGCGGACGCTCATAGGCTGGTCGGAATCGCTGGTCAATCCATAGAGGCGTGTACCCGGCTCCAAGCCTGTCAACAGCGCCGAGTAGGTTTGATTTCCTTTGATGAATTCCACCGGGATTTGCAAAACCGGTTCTGCCCAAACCACCCCGCGCCATGAGCGAACTTGATTCACCAAGTGGCGATCTTGATGAACAAGAAATTGCGCGCGCAAATCCTCGCGAAATGTCGCTGCGAACATCTCGTTGAGGGTGGCTTGGGAAGAGTCGAGAATCCCTTGCGCGGTCATCAAAAGCGCCATGGCAGCGACAATGCCAAACAGCGTGGAGAGCGACCGTTTGGGCTGGCGGAACAGGTTTCGGATAGGGATGCGCCACAACAGGCTTAGCTTGGGGAGAATGTGATCTAAGGCGGGGACTCTGCTGGCACTGGGTTTGGGCGGGCGCATGGCTTCTGCCGGGTTAATCGCTGCCGCGGCGCGCGCCGGTAAAATCGCCGCGATTAAGCAGACGCTTAAACCAATGCAGACACCCACCAGCATGACGCTGCCCTGCGGAGCGAACTGGGTATAAGGCACAGAGGTCATCGAGAGGTAGGCGCGGGTCGCCCACCCGCCCAAGGGATACCCTGCCGCGATGCCCAATAGGCTGCCGATGGCTCCCAGTACGGCAGCGCTTGCCAAATAATGGATGACAACCCCGCGACGCGATATGCCCAAAGCGCGAAGCACCCCAATGACAGGACGCTGGAGATGAACCGCGCGCATCAGCAGGGTATAGACGGTCAACCCAGAAACACTGAGAAACAGGACCGGGAACAACACCGCATAAGCGCGGAAACCTTCCACATCCTGCTGCATCAGTTGATAGCTGGGCTGGTCTTCACGCGGAACCGGCTCTTCAGGGCGATAGCTGGACAGCGCGCGTTTGGTTTCCCTGAGCAGCGGCATGAGGTGATCCGGTGCTTGAGCCGTCACCTTGACTTCATTGATTAAGCCTGATTTGCCAAGCAGGGAACCCAGCACCTCTTGCGCGACAAACATCACGCCGAAGGTATCGGGCATCGGCATGAGGTCCTGCTTGCTTTGAACCACATAGATATATTCGGGACTGCGCGCAATGCCCACAATTCGCAAACGAATCGTCTGTCCTTGTCGTTTGACAATAACCTGGTCGCCGGGTTTCAGGCGATGGTGCTTGGCAAAACTCTGCTCCATCAAGACTTCTCGTTCGGTTCCGGGAGACAGGTAACGCCCTTCACTGATGACCACATCGTTGACCTGGGGGCGCCGATCTGCGGGGATACCGATCAGCCTGCCGATGAATCGTTTGGATTGGCGATTGGGCAGTTCCAGTTCCACATCTTCGCGCCACCGCCCTTCCACTCGAGCCACGCCCGGCAGGCGACGAATTCGTTCCACTGCTCTTTCGGGCGCGCCATTCAGCGCAATCCCAATATGTTCAAAATGGAGTTGGTTATAGGAATAGTCATAAGACGCATTCAAATTTTTGTAGGTCATGTAGGCAGCGCAATAGAAGGCAATACCCAGCATGATCATCGCGATGACCGCCAAATATTGCCACCGTGACCGCTTTAGATCGCGAATCAGTTTAAGGTTGAGAACCGACATTTTACCATTGAAGTTGATCCGCGCTGAGCGGGTTGGGATTGAATTCATCTGCCACGATTTGTCCGCTTCTTAACCGGATGACCCGGTCGGCAATGGCAGAAATGGCTGTATTGTGGGTGACCAAAAGCACGGTTTGATTCAGCTCGTGGGTGATGCGGTCTAACAACGCCAAAATCATCCTGCCGGTTTCAAAATCGAGTTCGCCTGTGGGTTCATCGCAAAGCAGGATGGGCGGGTTCTTTACCAATCCCCGCGCAATGGCGACGCGCTGCTGTTCGCCGCCGCTCAGTTCGCTGGGGAAATGGCGCGCCCGTTCGCGAAGACCGACCTCTGCTAAGACTTGGTCGATGTCGCGTGGACGCGCCACCAATTCCGCCGCCAATTGCACGTTCTCATGCGCTGTTAAGGTAGGGATCAAATTGAAGAACTGGAACACAAACCCGATCTTGTCCCGGCGCAAACGGGTCAATTCCGATTCGTTCATGTTTTGGATATCTTGACCATCGATCAGAACGCGCCCAGAGGTGGGGGTATCCAGCGCGCCCACGATGTTTAAGAGGGTCGATTTTCCGCATCCACTCGGACCCAGAATCACCACGAATTCGCCGCGCGTCAAGGTCAGGGACACATCGCGCAGCGCGTATACCTGCACCTCCCCCATGGAATAGACCTTAGAAACCCCTTCCAATTTCACCGCTGTGTTCGTTTCTACCATACGAATCACTCGCGCCGTCGCGCCTGCACCCGCTGTCCCTCTTTAAGGTCGTCTTTGCCGCGAACCACCACTTCTTCGCCTTCTCGCGCGCCTTCCAGAATCTCTGTCCATTCGTAAGTGTAGATGCCTGTTCGGACCTCTCGAAAAACCAGTTGACCCTCTTGAACGACAAAAATCTTGTTTTGCGTGTCGCTGAGCATCACGGCATCGCTGGGAACTGTCAGCGTTGAACGGGCGGCGATGGCTGTTCCCAGTATGTCCACCTCCATGCCCGGCTTGAACTGTCCGATCCCTTCCAACAGTTGAATTCTCGCGCGCAGTATCCGAGATCGGATCGCGACATCGGACTTTTGTTCTGCGGCTGGCGCGAGCGCGCGCACTTTGGCTCGGAACCGCCGTCCCGGATAAGCCGCGGAGGAAACGGTCACTTCGGTTCCCACAGAGACACGCCCCGCATCTTCATCGCCGATGTCCGCTTCGATAGAGAGGCTGTCTGAGTTCACGAGCAGGATCGCAGGCATTCCCGGCGTTAATGTTTCTCCCGCCTCTACAGGAATCTTCAAGACGACGGCTTTTGTGGGAGATAAAAGCCGAGTCTCTTTTAAGTTGGCTTGGGCGCGCGCATGGGCTGCATGCGCTTGATTCAGGAGCGCGCGCGCCGCTTTCACTTCTTGAGCGCGAAGGGCGACTTCGCGGCGGCTGCTTTGGGCAGCCGCCAAGTCGGCTCTGGCAGCATCCAATGCCGCGCGCGCCGCGTTCTTCTCTTCTTGCCGCGCGCCCTCTTTTAACAAGGTTAGCGATTGTTGCGCTGCTTGCAGGCGGGCAGATGCCAGCCGATAGGCGTTTTCGGCTACGTCCAGTTCTGATTTGGGCAGCGCACCCTGTTGGTATAGGGTTCGGGCGCGCTGGAAGTTGGCTTGCGATAAGGAGACATCGGCGCGCGCTTGCTCGACTTGTTGTTCTGCTTGAGCCACTTCTTGGGGACGGGGTCCTTTGAGCAGTTGATCTAAGCGCGCTTGAGCCGCTTTTACTTGTGCGGTTGCCTGCGCATATCTCGCCTCTGTTTGTTCGCGTGACATGGAGAGCGCGACGGAGGCTTGAGTGAGTTTAACGCGCGCCGATTCAACCACGCTTTCGGCTTCGCGAAGGGCGGCTTGAATCTCTTCATCTTCCAAGCGCATGAGGATCTGTCCGGGTTGGACAAGGTCGCCTTCTTTGACCAATAGGTCTTGGATGCGGGCAGCTATTCGGGAAGAGAGGGTGATTTCGCGTCCTTGCACCATCCCGTCCGCGCTGAACGAAACCGGCAAGTCTCTGATTTTGACCAGGGTTGTTTCGACAACGACAGGCGCATCGGAACGGACACGCGCTATCCAAAAGAGAGCAGCCGCGATGCCCAAGAATAGCAGCCAATACAGCCAAGATTTTCGTTTCATTCTGCTCCCGTGGGGTAGACAGAAACAGATTTCGCGATGCGGCGCGTTAGTCCTGCTTGTGGCTCTGGAGCGGGTTGGGAGACAAGGGGGATATTATAATAAATCGGGTTCAATCGCGCGACAGCCTTCACGAATGGTATCTAACAATTCCCGACTCTCTTTAGAAAAAAGCAGGGAGAAAACAAAACCTCTCCCTGCCTCTATATGCTTATCGAGTTTAGCAGCCTGCGCCGAAGTTGAACAGCACGATCAGCAGGTCGTTATCGTTGACGGTGCCATCCTCATTGACATCTTCCAACAGGTTGCTGCCGGTCTGTCCGAAAGCGAACAGCACCATTAACAGGTCGTTGTCGTTCACGCAGCCGTCGCCATTCACATCGCCTGGGACCCAGGTGCGGAACTTTGCAAGCCCATTTTGGAACGAGACTTGATCTTGGACTCGGTAGGTCATTTGGTCTTGACCGCCACGAACTGGAGTATAGATCAAGTCAGGCGTATTGCCAGACAAAACGCCTCGGGTGGGATTCGTCAGCACTGGATACGACAGCGCGTTGTTGTTGATGTCGAACCCGCCCAAACGGAAGGCGCGAGGGTTCGGGAAGAACACGTTGACCGTATCGATGGGCGCTTGCGAACCAAACCAGCGCGCGCCATTCGCTAAGTTCGCCGTGAGACCGCCGCCCGTTGCCGAGTTCAGCGCTTGGGTGCCATGCCCTTCATCCAGCCGGTAGTATGCTGCCAGCCCGGTCTCATTGCCGACCAGAACCGCGTTCATATCGCGCTGAATTTCACGCGCGGTTCGAGCGCGTCGCCAAATGCGAATCTCGTCCAGTGCGCCATGGTAAGTTGCTGGCGCGCTGCCGCCACCACCAATATTGAGCGGGAA
>JAHCHP010000003.1 GCA_026129765.1 Fimbriimonadia bacterium
GAAAGTCGGCAACCAGTGGACTTCCCACGTTTACGGCGCAGGACTGATCCAACGCGGCGACGACTTCCAACACTGGAACTGGCGAGGCGACCTGACCCACACGAGCAACGGGGGTGGCAACCGAACCTCGGGACCGGTGAATGATGCGTTTGGCGATCTGATTTCGGGTACAATCCCGGTGGTCGGTTGGAATGGCGACTGGGGCTATCGGAGCGAGGCGAACACCGGCGGTCTGCAGAAGGTGGGCGTTCGGTGGTACGACCCGCAGGTGGGCAGGTTCTTGCAGCAGGACCCATGGCTGGGCGATCTTGAGGAACCGCTGACCCTAAATCGTTTTGCCTACTGCACGAATGATCCTTTACAATTTGTGGACCCGAGTGGGGAGAAAGGGAAACCGATTGGGTACAGACGAGGAGTCGGACCTAACGGCGAACCAGGTTATTGGAATGAGTACAAAGATGGAACAGTTGTGTTCGAGCCAGATGATGCTCTAACGTCTCCCAAACGCGGAAGTCGGCGAGAACGCAATGTTGGTCACTTCGCAGGTGAAGAACATTCCAGAGTTAAGAAGGGAAGTAGCGGTCATCGAGTACCGAAAGGACCTGCCTCCGGGCTAACAACGGTTGATGCTTATGCAAAGCATGATCCAGAGGATTTTGCGGGAATTCTGGCTGATATTGGTGGATTCGGAAGATGATTCGTATGCCATAAGTACCTAGTTTTAACCTGATACAGGGAAAATGCATGTTGGTCACTATACGTAGTGCTTTGAACCTAGGAGTTTGAGAAATGGATGGTAATTTATGAACATCTTCACCGTTGTTGTACCAAATAGCCACTGGACATATGTTAGTTATGTCGTTCATAGTGGATCAGTAGACGACCCTTGGCGACTTCCCGGATTGGCACATCTCACCGAACACATGGTGGTACGCAATGCTAGCAACTCTAAGAAACGCATTTCGCTCGAGTCGCAACTCGCCACAATGGGCGGATACTTTGATGCCTATACAACTCTCGATAAAACGGTCTATAACTTTGCTGTTCCATCTGAACGGTTTCAGGAAGTACTTGCACTTGCGGTGGACTTGTCGGAAAACCTCGAATATTCCCAAGAAGACTGGTTACTGGAACACAATGTCGTCCATCTGCAAATGATGAGTAAAAATGAGTATTTTGATGTAAGTCAGCATTTGCGTGGTCTCGTGTGGGGTCGTAAGGCGAAGTCTGCGAGACCAATTATTGGTGTTCCTCTTTTTTTGCATAGGGTAAAACACTCCGATGTCAATCGGTTTTGGCGCAAGCATTATACTTCAAACAATTGCTCAATTCTTTGTCTAGCACCAACCAAGCAAATTGAAGACGGCAGTGGTTCTGCAAATTTTTACTCCCAAAAGACAACAATGGACTTCATTAAACCTACAGCTTCGTTCGTTCGGAGGAAAGATTGGAAACTTATCGCGGTATCCCTCAACTGGCTCATTGACGCTGTTCCGTGTGAAATCTCTACACTCTCTGTCATTTCGAATACCCTGGAACAAATCTTGATTGACCGTCTACGATTAGAAAATGGATTGGTAGATAACATAGAGGTATCGTTTATGCCAGACCCATTGCGCTTATGCATTAGCACCTCGACACGAGCAACGTGGCTTGACCCTTTGATATGGTGCGTACTCGATTCTCTCAATTCGCTTGTTGCAACCAATGAGTGGGTTCCTCTGGTTAAGGGTATCTCTAAGTTGAATCTAGAGGCTCAAAGGATATCTCCTATGCTAGATAGTTGTGCTTACAGTATCATCCGGTATGGCATTCACAATTATCATTTTGAGAATGACTTGGATTCATTGGAAAACCTCGCGTGTGGGGAGCCATCTACTTTAGAGAATCTTCTAAATTTCCTAAAGTATGTGCTGAGGAACGGCGTCTTGTATGGAATTGTTGTTGGAGAAGTTGATAGCGAACAGAATATCTTCGTGAAGGAGAGGATTGAGAGCTGGGCTTTTTCATGACACAGTTGTTTTACAGTAGGGTGTTTAGATAAGTAAATGAACGCATACTGCTTAGGAATATCAGGACTTAATGAACGGTTGATCCTGTGCACACCTTCAACCTATGCATGGAGCGGCCATAGGTATGACCCGCAGGTGGGCAGGTTCTTGCAGCAGGACCCGTGGCTGGGCAGTGTTTATGCGCCGCTGACATTGAACGCTTACGGGTATTGTGTGAACGATCCGCTGCAGTTTGTGGACCCGGATGGAATGATTCCGGATTGGGTCAAGGGCATAGGAGTCGTAGGGGTGGTTATCGGTGCTATCGCTGTCGCAGCCGGAGTTGCGGTTATTGGCACTGTCATAATCATAGTTGGTACCATTCTTTGGGGATGGGATGAATTGACTGCACTCGGACGGAAGATGAATGAACGAGGTATGTTCGATGGTACAGTGGGAACTCCAGCAGGGCACTACAGGAACAACCATTATTACAACAACCATTATTACCACTGAAAGATGGAAACACGGGAAATTGTTGGGATAGTTTTTTGGATCGTTGGTATAATTTGGGTCTCCGCGCATATCTGGCGGAACGAGCCTCAATTTCGCAATAGCTGGAGCCTACTAATCGTTGGTTCTGCTTGCGTGTTAATTGGTATCAAGGCATCTGCCCCTCTTGAGAACATACTCTTTTTGGGTTTAGTTCTGATTGCATGGAGTGTTTGGCTGGTGGCTCGTATCCGATGGTTCCAAAGAACAAGAGAAGAGCCTTGAGGATACTATAGCACAATACTCCAACTCGGAACATTCCTCAAGAGTGGCAAAAAATCCAACCAAGCAGTTAGGAAAACAAATAAGAACCTTGCCCACCACACGAGCAACGGGGGTGGCAACCGAACCTCGGGACCGGTGAATGATGCGTTTGGCGACCTGATTTCGGGTACAATCCCAGTGGTCGGTTGGAATGGCGACTGGGACTATCGGAGCGAGGCAAACACCGGCGGATTGCAGAAGGTAGGCGTTCGGTGGTACGATCCACAGATCGGCAGGTTCTTGCAGCAGGACCCATGGCTGGGCAGCGTTTATGCGCCGCTGACATTGAACGCTTACGGGTATTGTGTGAACGATCCGCTGCAGTTTGTGGACCCGGATGGTTTAGCGCCATTCGTAGTGGTTATCATTTGGGGAGCGAGAGCTGCTCCAGTTATTTACCGAGTCTATAAAACTTATCGAGCCACGAAGAAAGCCGCTCAGCTATTGGACAAGCATGGTAACGTTGTTTATCATAAGGGTCATCAAGGAGGGCCGAATCATATGCACAATCAAAACAAGCCAGAATATCATTTAACTTGGCGTGGGGCAGCGGAACTGGCAAAGCAACGAGGCGCTCAAGGATGGGAGAACTTTCACTGGGGAAAAGTCAAGAATGACCCTCATTTTTAACACATGGAACCTGAACGAAGTTAGCTTGATGTCATTCAACATCATCAATTGACCATAATGAGCCATAAGGTGAGCTGGATAATATGCGCTGTGTCATTGAAACCCAACAATCTGTTGGTACCGGGGGCTCTATCAGCCATCTTGTTACGAATAATGGAGCCTTGCGCCCTAACACAAGCCACGGACACCATGAATACCTGGGCAACCCAGAGGGGATGCCAAGTTCTGAAACTTTTGGATGTAGGGCTGGGTTCCCCTCCTATTGACGCAAATGTTCTCATTGAAGACCAGGGATTTTCAAACTCTTTTGATGATAGAAAAATGGTTCAACCATTTGATATCTTGGATGGAAAAGATGTTATCAAAGTACTATGGCATTCTCCAAAAGAGCTGCACTTAACTAATAGAATGCCAAGTTTTGTGAGCAATGTGGCAGATGCAATTCGGTTTTTACTTAAAAATGATCTTCCAGTATATGCGCTGGAGTCCACCTCTTCGCGCTTTTTGCGGAGTCAGTGGCGAAATCTGTTTCTCCCGCAATCAAAACATAACTGGCATCTTTGCGAAAGTTGTGGCAAGAAAAATCGCTCCATCATAGAGCAAAGGTTCGACTGGGAAGTAATCCGAAGTAAAGGAGTGATAGAGGTATCTGAGGTGGTTCCTCCTTTAGTAAACATTACTAAATCGGATCAGATGATAACCATCTTTTTTGAGCCTTGTGATCTCCCTTGGTTTTTATTGAAGGCAAGTTCTCTTTATGCTTTTGATTTCAGACAGCAGGTGGATATGTATATTGTTCCCTTAAAAAAACCAAAGTGGACTATCGCCTTAACACACGAACCGACTTGTGGACCTTACTATCTTCACATAAGCAACTCAGTATCGATTTAGTTGTTAGATGCCGTCCGGAAATACTCTCACTGTGAATACAATTCAGATTGCTTCAGAAATCGATGAAAATCGTAAAATTTTCCGATGAAGAGAAAGTCGGCAACCAGTGGACTTCCCACGCTTACGGCGCAGGACTGATCCAACGCGGCGACGACTTCCAGCATTGGGATCAGATGGGAAGTCTCGCGGCGACTTCAGATGGACAAGGCAACCGCTTGGCTGGTCCGATCTTTGACTCTTTCGGTTATCTCATCTCAGGCAATCTTTCCGAATATGGTTGGAATGGTTTGTATTCTCACCGATATGAAGTCAATATTGGAGGAATACTGCAAGTCGGCGTTCGTTGGTATGATCCCGTGGTGGGCAGGTTTCTACAACAAGACCCGGCATTTTCAGTGCCAGTCTACTCCTATTGCTGGAATGATCCAGTCAACCTGGTAGATTATTTTGGTTTCAAACCGGGAGACAAGTATAAGTCCGCCGATGCGGCTGCAAAAGCGGCGTTAAGAGACATCGGGAAAGAACTCAAAATGATGGAAGTCGAGTTCGGGGGATGGATTTATGAAAACTCCGATGGAACTTTCTCTTACACCAAACCTGTGAAGGGAACTGAATTTGAGGTAAATCCATCACAGAAGTCGATTCCCCAAATGCAACGCCCATTGGAGGTTATAAAAATCATGTGCCTGTCAACGCAAAGATGACAGGTTTGCAGGGAAACTCCCTTCAGAAGGTTCCCCCACAACTGAGGGGGAACCCTGGAGAGGGAGTTTACTTAATGTCTACGGTTGCGCCAGCCGCCACCAGCTTCTCTTTGACCTTTTCGGCTTCCTCTTTCGCCACTCCCTGCACGATGGGTTGGGGCGCGCCTTCCACCAGGTCCTTCGCCTCTTTCAGACCCAGCTGAGTGATTTCGCGAACGGTCTTGATGACATCCAGACGCTTATCGCCCGCCGCTGTCAGAACCACATCGAACGAGGTTTTCTCTTCGGCAGCAGCGACTTCACCGCCGCCTGCGGGCATACCGGGCATTGCCATCGCGACAGGCGCAGCGGCGGACACGCCATACTTGTCTTGTAACGCCTTTACAAAGTCGTTGAGTTCCAGCACAGTCATACTGTCGATTGCTTCGATCATTTGCTCCATTGAAATAGTAGCCATTGTGTTGCCTCCTAAAGTTGAATGATTGTTGAATGGATATTACGCGCCAGATTTCTGGTCAGCGACGGCTTGTACGGTGCGGACAAACTGCGCGATAACTTCGGACAGCGTGCCGACCAACCCGCTAAGGGGTGATTGCATCGAACCCAGCATCTGAGCAATCAGCACCTCGCGCGGCGGAAGCTTGGAAAGACTTTCCACGGTCGCGGCGGGATAGATTTGACCGCTCATCAACAAGGCTTTCGATTCCATTTTGCGCGCGCTTTTCATGAAATCCAGCAACGCTTTCGCCGATTGAGCCGGGTCGCCTTGAATAAATGCGACTGCCGTGGGACCGTGCAAATGAGGTTCCAGGTCGGCAGGCACTTGATTATCCCAAGCGCGGCGATACAGCGTGTTTTTGACCACGTGGAACTCGGTTCCCAGCGGTCGCAGTTTCGCGCGCAGTTCTGAGATTTCTCGAACGGTCAACCCGCGATAATCGGCAAAAATCTGCGCCTGCGAACTTTCAGACCACGCTCTAATCTGTTCAATCGTTTCTGCTTTTTTGGGTGTTGGCATAAAAAACACCTCCTGACGAATGTTGGCTTTTTTACGAGGCTCTAATAAAGCAAACGGGAGCCTCCCAGACAGAAGGCTCCCGAAATAGTAGAGAATAGGAAAGCAACGCGGGATTGCGCCGCCCATTTTTGATTTTCCTGATTTTCGGTCGCTTCTTCCTCGGCAGGGAACCGGTGATCCGGTCGATTAAGCCGCCTGCGGCGCCTGCTGTCTGCAGAAAAGCAACATGATTTTACCCGATAGGCGTCCAGAAAATCAAGCCTTTATTTCCCTGCCATAGAGGCGATGCTGATTTGCGCCGCCATTTGACCCGCAATCTCTTGGAATGCGCGCGCTTGTGTCGAGTCGGGCGCGGCAATGAGGGCAGGCACGCCTTCGTCGCTGGATCGGCTGACGGCAGGGTCTAAAGGCACCGATCCCAAGAAGGGGGTCCTCAGTTTTTCCGCAAACACTCTCGCGCCGGGGCCGGGGAAGATTTGGGTCACCGTTCCGCAGCAAGGACAAACAAACTCCGACATGTTTTCAATAACGCCCAAGATCGGCGCGTTGAGTCGGCGAAACAGGATCGCCGATTTTCCAGCAATAGACGCCGCCACCTCTTGCGGGGTCATGACGATGATGACGCCGGTCAATGGCACGATCTGCGCGGTGGTCATGGGGGCATCGCCGGTGCCAGGCGGCAGGTCCACAATCAGATAGTCCAATTCGCCCCACCGCGTATCGCCGAATAGTTGCTTGACTGTACCCGCGACGATGGGACCGCGCCACAACGCGGCATGATCCTCTTCCAGCAAAAAGCCTAATGACATGATACTAAGACCGTAGCGGCGGATGGGAATTAATTTTTGCGCCTCCACCAGCGGTTTTTCACCTTGGCAGCCCATCATTTTGGGAATGCTGGGACCATAGATATCGGCATCCAGCAATCCGACTTTCGCGCCCTTTTGAGCGAGAGCGACCGCCAAGTTCACCGAGACGGTCGATTTCCCGACCCCCCCCTTCCCGCTGGCGATGGCGATGATATGCTTGACTCCCGGCAGCATCTCTTCGGGGCTTCGTTCGCGCCCGCGCACTTGGGCAGTCATTTCCACGTTCACGCTTTGCACACCGGGAATCGCGCTGATCAGTTCTATCGCCTGATTTTTCATGAGGTCTTTGACAGGACAGGCTGGCGTGGTGAGTTCTATTGTGGTTTTTACCTGACCCTCGCAGATGACTACCTCTTTGATAAAGCCTAAGGAGACAATGTCTTGGTGAAGGTCGGGGTCGATAATTTGGCTCAATGCCTGAAGCACTTGTTCTTTGGTGATTTCCATAGTTTTCAATTCCTCGTTTTCATTGATACGGGCGACTCGCGTGTTTGACTTCATGCAGATTATACCTATCTCATATTTGTGTGGAACTCAACAGTAGGGGCAGGTATGACGCTCCTCGGCTGCAATTAACGCTTGATCCGTTCCCCAAAAGAAGTTCTCTTTGCCTATCAAATCTTCCAAGCCCGCGCGTTGTAACATGACTTGCACATCGGTCTGAGCACCTGCGAGCATAAGCACTTGTCCGTTTTTATGCATACGTTCTACCAGCGCGCTTAAAGCTTCCAAGCCAGAAACATCGATGAGTGGAACGCTGCGGACGCTCAAAATCAACACATAAACCTTTTCCAAATGCGCGAAGGTCTCATTGAAGTTATTGACTGCGCCAAAGAAAAGAGGACCGGACAGATAAGCCACACGCACATGCGGGCAAGGGTTTTGCAGTTCGATACCGCGCGCCTGCAGCCTCTCTGGATCGATATCATGCACATCTATCCGCATATTGGCGATGCGGTTTAAGAAGAAAAGCGCAGAAAGCGTAACGCCGATAATGATGGCTTGGGTCAAATCCAACATGACCGTCGCCGTGAGGGTCACAAGAAACTTGAGGATCGCGCTTTTGAACTGGCGGGTAAAAATGAAGCGGATCGTTGCCCACTCGTTCATGCGCCAAGCCGTCACGATCAAGACGCCCGCCAACGCAGCCAATGGGATTCGGCTAATCAGCGGCGCTAACGCAAGCGCGCAAAGCAACAGGGCAATCGCATGAATGAAAGAGACCATGCGTGTGCGTCCGCCTGACTTGATTCCGACCGAACTTCGCGCAATGGCTGCCGTGGCAGGCACGCCTCCAAAGAACGGAATCGCCATATTGCCAATTCCTTGCGCCACTAATTCTTCGTTCGCATGCAGCCGGACGCCGGTCATTTTACTGCCGACTGCGCCGCATAACAGCGACTCGACTGCGCCTAAAGCAGCCACCGAGAAGGCGGGCAAAAGAAACTCATTCATGGTAGAAAGCGCTTTCCAATCCAATCGTTCATCCAAGAACAAAGAACGCGGGATGGCTCCTATCGTTTTGACATCCCACTGAAGCAGTACCACCAACAAGGTAGAAGCGACGATCCCCAACAGGCTGCCGGGAGCATATTTCTGGATTTTGGTAGGTAACCCTATCATCATCGCAATGACAATCCCCCCCACCACAATCGCATGCCAGTCGGGCGTGAGCGTGTGGTGGAACAATGCCAAGACTCGCTGCGCGACACTTTCGCCTTCTGGTCTTGGAATCCCTAAGAACGCGGGTAGTTGATCCAAAAAAATGATGAGGGCGATTCCCGAAGTGAACCCCGTAATCACGGGCATCGAAATAAAGGCGACAAACCTGCCCAATCGTAGCAATCCGATGAGCAAGATCATCATTCCCGCCAAAAAGCCGGTCACCCACATACCGGGCAGTCCATGCTTCGCAACAATGCCGACTAATATCGCGGTCATCGCGCCGGTGGGACCCGATATTTGATAGGGCGCGCCAGAGAGAGCGCCGATGATTAAACCCGCCAGAATCGCGGTGATGAGACCCGCCGATGCGCTGGCTCCGCAAGAGACCCCGAAGGCTAATGCGAGGGGCAAAGCAACCGCCGCCACCGTGATGCCCGCCAGAAAGTCCTGGCGAAAAATTGCCGTGTTATACCCTTTGAATTCTCGTTTCCATATAGACAGCCAATCTAAGTATTTCATAATGCTTATTCAATCACCGTGCCTTCGCCCGCTAAGGCGCGCTGGAGTGGGTTATCCACGCGCCCGTCCGCGAAAATCACCTTTTTGACGCCTGCTTGAATCGCCTCTGCCGCGCTCAAAGCCTTTTTCTTCATGCGCTCTTGCGCAATCTCTAAGGTCTGTTCCACACGGCTGGCAGGGATATGTCGGATGAGACTGCTTTCGTCGGGATAGCGTGCCAGAAGACCCGGCACATTGGAGAGCAGCACCAATGCGGAGGCTTGCATGGTTCGCGCAATCAATGCCGCGATCTGATCGCCATCCACATTGATCGCTTCATACTCATGCGACAACGCGGGCGGGGTCAGGACAGGCAAGAAACCCGATTCCAACAAAGTCATTAACAAGGTTTCTTTCACGCTCTCGACGCTGCCGGTGTAGTCGCCCCGATGAATTTTGATTTTGTCGTTCTCCACATACTTCACCGCGGTTTTGCGTCTGCCTCTCAGCAGTTGACCATCTAAACCAGATAGCCCGATGGCGTTTGCGCCCGCCGCTTGCAGCCGCTCCACAAGGCGTTTATTGACCAAACCGCAATAGACCATCTCGAAGATTTCCAGCGCGCGCCGGTCGGTGAGGCGGCTGGTCATTCCGTTGGGATGTTTCAAAAATTGGGGCGGATGACCTAATTGCTCGGCGACTCGGTTCAACTCCGCGTTTCCGCCGTGAACCAGTATCAGCGGCGTTCCATCCTGCCATAATTGCGCGGCGTCGTGGGCTATGGCTTCATAATTCATACCGTCGCCGCCGCCAATTTTTACTACGATCAGGCTGGAATTCATTAGGATCGTTCCCCTCCATGTTTCGATAGCCAGTTCAATGCCGCTTCCACACGCTGAGGCGTCGGCGGGAAGGCTTGAAGAAAGGTATAGGGCAACTGGTCTTGTTGGGTATACTCGTTCGCAGTTAGCAGGGCTTCAGACAGAGCATCCCAACCAATGCCCAGCGATTCGGGCATATAATCCACGCCGCAACTGTTTGCCAATCGTGTCAAGTACGCGGGCGTGTTACCCTGCAGATGCGCTGCCAAAATCGCGCAAAGAACCACCGCTGGTCCGTGTAGGTAGGTTTTGCCTGTCCGGTACTCTAAGTTGTAAAGGATGTGGTGTTCGGAACCTTCTTCGGGACGGCTGCTTTTCGCTTCATAGCAGAGCGCGACCTCCTCACAGAAGAGCTGCGCCAACAAGATGATTCCCGCTTCCGAGACCTCTTGAATATCATGTGCATGTCGTTCCAGAGTCTTCAGAATCTCCGCGCTGCAACGGGCGATCTCGTGGTCATACGGCTCGCCTTGGCGGTCCGCAGCGATGCGCCAGTCATGCAGAGCTGTGTGAATTGAAATTAGGTCGCCGATACCCCCCCGATTCAGTGCGGGCGGCGCGCTTTGAATCAGCGCGGTATCGATCACGATTTTTGTTGGGACGATAGGACCCATATAATGAATTTTGCCTTCGCGCCGGACGGCAACCGAATCGGTGAAGGGCGCGTCTACCGTTAGGGCAGAGGGCGCTAAGATGAGAGGTAAATCCAAGTGAGCCGCGACGAACTTTGCGCTGTCGCAAGCGGTTCCACCGCCAATCCCAATCACGCATGGATACGAACCGGAGGATAAATTATTCGCAAAACTGTTCAATGCCTCTTCATAAAGACCTGGGGTCATGAAAGGGCGCGTACGGGGGAATTGATCGCCAATCGCGTCCCACACCTCGGCTTGACTGATCACACATGCCCCAGGGACAGCCTCCAGTGCGGTCGCGAGCGGTTCGTAGGCAATCAGCTGGTAAGGGTGGATATTCACACAATAAATTATACCCGCCCGTATCATTCGGGGCGGGTATACTCATATCTGCTCAAATTGGAAGGCGGAACTCCGTCTTCGCCGAAACAGCAGACCCATTCGCTGCGCTCAGGGTGACAATCTTTGTGTCATGCCGAGCGGAGCCGAGGCATCTGCTTCAAAAAAGCAGACCCATTCGCTGCGCTCAGAATGACAGTGTAGTAGGGGCGCACCAGCGTGTGCGCCCTGTCGGCGGGCAGACACAGAGGTCTGCCCCTACGAGCTGTTTTGTCATGCTGAGCTCAAAGTAACAACAAGGAAATAGAACGATGCAATTCACACAATCCCTCTGGCAATCGATAGAGCCTATTTATGAGGCAATCTTAGACCATCCCTTTCTTCAAGGCTTAACCAAGGGTGACTTACCGCGCGAGGCGTTTCAGTTTTATGTGGTGCAGGATGCGCATTACCTGCGTTCTTTTGCGCAATGTCTTAGTATAGCGGCGGCGAAAGCTCCATCCGACGATTGGCTGATCACATTGAACGAACATTCCAGCAACGCGATAATTGTTGAACGGGCGCTGCACGAAAGTTTCTTCAAAGCGTTTGGTATAACCCAAGAACAGGTGTATGCGACTCCACTTGCCCCGACCTGCATGGCATACACGCGTTACCTTCTATCGGTCGCGTATGGCTGCCCTTTTCATGAGTTGCTGGGCGCGATGCTGCCTTGCTATTGGATCTATTGGGAAGTGGGCAGAGAGTTGGAGAAACAAGGCTCGCCGGAACCGCTTTACCAACAGTGGATCGACACCTACGCGGCGGAAGAGTTTGGCACGGTGGTGCGGCAGGTGTTGGGTTTTGCCGATCAAATTGCGGAGACCTTAACAGAGGCGCAGCGCGAGGCGATGAGAGCGCATTTCATCACGACCAGCCGGTATGAATGGATGTTTTGGGAGATGGGCTTTCGCCAGGAGAGTTGGCAAGTATGAAGGTGGCGATTATTGGCGCGGGCAGCGTCGTGTTCACAAAGACGCTGTTAGGCGACATTCTCAGTTTTCCAGAATTGCAGTCTTGTGAAATCGCATTGGTGGATATTGACCCGGACCGCTTGCATACCGCGAAACGGGTGGCAGAAAAAGTCGCTAAGGCATGCGGCGCGTCGCCTACAATTACCGCCACGCTTCATCGTCGTGAAGCACTGAAGGGCGCGCATTACGTGATCAACACGATTCAGGTGGGCGGTTATAAACCGGCAACGATCATCGACTTTGAAATCCCCAAAAAGTATGGGCTGGACCAGACGATTGCCGACACACTGGGAATAGGCGGGATTATGCGGGGTTTGCGCACCATTCCGGTACTGCTGGAGATAGGGCGCGATATGGAGGCGCTCTGTCCCGATGCCTGGTTTCTGAACTACACCAACCCGATGGCGATGAACTGTTGGGCGATGAACCGGGCAACCTCGATCAAGACGGTCGGCTTGTGCCATAGCGTGCAGGGAACAGCGGAACAGTTAGCGCGTAATCTTGAGATTCCCATAGAGGAGATCAACTATCTTTGCGCGGGAATCAATCATATGGCGTTTTACCTGCGATTCGAGCGCGATGGTGAGGACCTCTATCCCAAAATCAGGCAGGTGTTGGACGAAGGACGCGCGCCGGTATGGAACCTGACACGCTATGAGATGTTGGGGAGGTTAGGCTATTTCGTCACCGAGTCGAGCGAACATTTTTCCGAGTATGTGCCATGGTTCATCAAACGCAGCCATCCCGAATTGATTGAGCGATTCAAAATCCCGCTGGATGAGTATATCCGCCGGTGTGAAGATATTATTCAGGTTTGGGAACGGATGCGCCAAGAGTTTGAAGATGATACGCCGATTACCGTCCATCGCAGCCACGAGTATGGCAGTTATATCATCCACAGTATCGAGACCAACACGCCCCGCGTGATCTATGGCAATGTGGATAATCAAGGTCTGATCAGCAATCTGCCGGAAGGCTGCTGCGTGGAGGTGCCATGTTTAGTGGATAGGAACGGGGTTCAGCCGACTCGCATCGGCGCGCTGCCTCCCCACTTAGCCGCTTTGATGATGACCAATGTGAATGTGCAGTCGCTGGTGGTGGAGGCGGTGTTGACGGGCAGCCGGGATTATGTGTACCACGCGGCGATGTTGGACCCGCATACCGGCGCGGAACTGACATTGGATTCGATTTGGGCGATGGTGGATGAATTGATCGAGGCGCACGGTGAGATGATACCGGCTGCCCTGCGCGGGTAAATGAGCCACAATTTCAAATTCAAAGCGAAGCGTTCAAGGGGCGCATGGCTCGGAAACATCGCGCAGCGGACTCTTTTGCGGGCAATGCCCAAAGGGCTTGATTGAACAGTTCCAGAGAGTAGTAACCGCGATAGCCGCCTGCCTCCAATTTGTCGCGAATGGCATGGAGGTTCAACACGCCTTCGCCCGGCAAAACTCGGTCCGCATTACAATCGGCAAGGTCGGGCGGGGTATCCCGCATATCGTTCCAATGCACATGGAGAATGCGCTGGATGACTTCGGGCGTCAGGTCCTCCAAGCGGCTGGGCGTGCAGAAATAGTGCGCTGTATCGAACAGAATACCGATGTTCGGTCGGTCGGCAAGTTCAATCACTTTGAACGCGGCGCGCAGGCTTTTGACCAACGGCGACCAGTTGAACTCCAACGCGATAGCAACTTTCGGGGGCATTTGCGCGGCGACCTCTCGAAGCGCGAGGGCAAGCGTTTGCAGAGCGTCCTCTTTGCGTTCTGAGGGTCCATCGCTGCCGACCACCAGGACCGATCCGCCCAAAGCCTCGATGAGTTGCGCGTTTTCGATGAGCAACGCATGATTCTTAGCGCGCGTCTCCGCATCGCTAAAGGCAAGGATCGTCGTCTCGAACCCGCCAATAAAATACACCGATTTCGCATTGAGCATTTCGCGCGCTTCAGTGACGGAATGACCCTGCGCCAGCCACTCTTTGAGCCAAGGAAGCGGGAACTCCAAATTCTGGAAACCCGCTTCCGAGTAGATCGAAAGCGCGTCTTCGAAAGGAATACGCGCTGTGGAAATAGCGTTCAAAGCGATTCGCGAGCGTCCCATTGCTTTACACCACGATATTAACCAGTTTGCCCGGCACTACAATCACCTTTTTGGGAGTTACACCCGCCAGCGAAGAAATCACGCGCTCACTGCTTAACGCCAACTGTTCCATCTCTGCTTGACTGATGCCCGCAGGCGCGCTGATTCGGTCGCGCAATTTGCCGTTGATCTGAATCACGATTTCGACCTCTTCTGCGGCGGCGACCTGCGGGTCATACGCGGGGTAGGAATGTGAGTAAGTGAACCCTTCAAAGCCATATCGCTCCCACAGTTCATCCGAAAGATGAGGCGTGAAGGGCGCAATCGCCAAGATGTAATATTCTGCCGCTTCTGAAAGCGCGGCGCGCGCGCTTCCCTCCGACTGAATACCGAAGTCGCTCAAATGGTTGAACCATTCCATCAATGCCGCGACCGCCGTATTAAACTTGAAGTCCGGGATGTCTTCGGACAGTTTTTTGACGGTGGCATGGGTCCGGCGGCGCAGATCACGCTCAGCGCGCGATAAATCGCTTGACTGCGCTAAGTGGTTTCGCCATTGCGGGTCGAAATGAGGTTGAAACTCATTGAAGAATCGCCACAAGCGGTTCGCGAAGCGGTGCATGCCCTTCATGCCTTGATCGTCCCATTGAACCGCCACATCAAACGGCGCGACAAACGACTCATAGAGCCGGAGCGAGTCTGCGCCGTAAAGCTCCACCATCTCGTCCGGCGTGATCACGTTGTAGCGGGATTTGGACATTTTTTCCCAGACCCACATCAACTCTTTGGGGTTGTATTTGGACTGCTCCTCCCGCCGAACCAAGATGCCCTCTTCTCCCTGCCTCAAGATTTCGTCCTCTTTGGGCGGGCGGTAGGGCGTGAGCGCAAGCACCATCCCCTGATTGCGCAAACGCTGGAAAGGTTCTTTGACTTTAGTTATGCCTTCGTCGTACGCGACTTTGGTCCAGAAACGCGCATACAGCAAATGCATCACCGCATGTTCCGCGCCGCCCACATAATAGTCGACCGGCATCCAATAGTCAGCGATTTCCGGGTTAAACGCCTGTTGATCGTTATGCGGATCGCAGAACCGGAAGAAGTACCAACTGGAACAGGCAAACCCGCCCATCGTGTCGGTTTCGCGTTTGGCTACCCCGCCGCATTGAGGACAAGTCGTGTTCACAAATTCAGGAATCGCGGCGAGCGGGGATTCGCCTGTGCCGGATGGCTGGTAGTTATCCACATCAGGCAGCACAACCGGGAGTTGATCTTCTGGCACGGGAACCTCTCCACAAGCGGCGCAGTGAATGATAGGAATCGGCGCGCCCCAATAGCGCTGGCGGCTGATGAGCCAATCGCGCAAACGGTAATTGACCTTGCGCTCGCCGATGCCTTGCGATTCGAACCATTCTCCCAATCGCTGCATACCTTCCCGGTTGGGCAATCCAGAATAGTCGCCCGAATTCACCATAATGCCATCTTCGGTGTAGGCTGCCTCTAAAGGCTGATCGCTGGGCGTTCCTGTGGGCGAAATGACCTCGCGAATTTCTATTCCATGCTTTTGGGCGAAATCAAAATCACGCTCATCATGTCCCGGCACTGCCATAATCGCGCCCGTGCCGTAGCCCATCAACACATAATCAGCGACATAAATCGGCACCGGCTGTTGATTGACCGGATGGACGACATACGCGCCCGTGAAAACGCCCGAACGCTCTCGCTCCGCATTGAGGCGGGTCGCTTCGTCTAATCGCTGTGCTGCCTGGCGATAGGCGTTCACCGCGTCGCGTTGGTCGGGATGGACAATCGCATCTACCATCGGATGCTCGGGCGCAAGCACGGCAAAGGTGACGCCAAACACCGTGTCGATTCGGGTGGTGAAGACGCGCATGGTCTGGTCCGGGTGACCCTGAATAGCCATATCGAACTCCACGCCTTCGCTGCGCCCAATCCAGTTGCGCTGCATCAGTTTAATGCCTTCTGGCCAGTCCACTTCGTCCAAGTCTTGGATAAGCGATTCTGCATAGGCGGTGATTTTGAAGAACCACTGTGGAAGATCGCGTTTCTCAACCCAATTTCCGCACCGCCAGCATTTGCCGCCTTCCACCTCTTCATTGGCAAGCACTGTTTTGCAGTGGGGACACCAGTTTACAGGCGCGTTAGAACGATAAGCAAGTCCCCGCTTATAGAGCAGCAAGAACCACCATTGCGTCCACTTATAGTAGTCGGGCTGAGAGGAGTTGACCTCACGCTCCCAGTCGTAACTCGCGCCTAACAAACTTAACTGGCGTTTGTAATTCTCCACATATTTGGGAACGGTATGCTTGGGGTGGGAGCCTTTGTTGATCGCTTCGTTTTCAGCAGGCAGCCCAAACGCATCCCAACCCATCGGGTGCAGCACATTGTATCCGCGCATATGCATCAGCCGCGCCAGCGTGTCGCACGGGATGTAGTTCCGGCAATGCCCGACAGAAATTCCATCCCCAGATGGATAGGGAAAGAACTCCAGCACATAGCATTTCGGTTTGTCGCGGTCATTGCCTGCGCGAAACAGGTTCGCCTCGCGCCAGCGCTGCTGCCATTTTTGCTCGATGGCTTGTGGGTTGTAGCTGTCCATACTGAAAAACTCACCGCCTCTATAGAAAGATATTAGGTTCCCATACTCCAAGAGTTGAGATAATGTTCCTGCTCTGCCGTCAAGGTATCGATTTGCACGCCCAACGCCTGCAGCTTCAAACGCGAGACTTGCTGATCCAGCTCTGCAGGAACCGAGAAGACCTGTTTGGGCAATTCCTTAGCTTTTTGCGCCATGTATTCCGAGCTGAGCGCTTGGTTCGCGAAACTCATATCCATCACCGATGCGGGATGTCCCTCTGCCGCTGCCAGATTGATCAAGCGTCCTTCGCCCAACAGATAAAGTTTGCGCCCATCGTTCAGCAGGTATTCTTCCACAAAGGGGCGGATCGTTCTCTGGTTGCTGGATAACTTTTCTAAAGCGGGAATGTCGATTTCCACATTGAAATGCCCCGTGTTGGCGACGACTGCGCCAGACTTCATCAACCGGAAATGTTCTTCGCGCAGCACGTGGAGATTGCCCGTCACGGTGATGAAAATGTCGCCGATGGTGGCGGCTTTCTCCAGAGGCATCACTTCAAAACCATCCATCAACGCTTCCAGCGCTTTCAGCGGGTCGACTTCACATATAATCACGTGCGCGCCCATTCCGCGAGCGCGAGTCGCGACGCCGCGTCCGCACCACCCGTAGCCCGCCACGACAAACTTGCGCCCCGCCAGCAGCAGGTTCGTGGCGCGCAAAATACTGTCAATGGTGCTTTGTCCCGTACCATAGCGGTTATCGAACAGATGTTTGGTATAAGCGTCGTTGACCGCGATAATGGGATAGGCTAACACGCCTTCTTGTGCCATCGCGCGCAAACGAATCACGCCGGTCGTGGTTTCTTCGGTTCCGCCAATGACATGTTCCAGCAGTTCTCGCCGGTCCGAATGAAGCACCGATACCAGGTCCGCGCCGTCGTCCATCGTGATATGAGGATGCATATCCAGCGTCTGGTTGATATGGCGATAGTAGGTGTCTTTATCTTCGCCTTTGATCGCGAACACAGCGATTCCGTCATGTTTCGCCAGCGAAGCGGCGACATCATCCTGAGTGGAGAGCGGATTGGAGGCGCAGAGCGCGACCTCCGCGCCGCCCGCCTTCAGCGTTTTCATCAGATTCGCGGTTTCAGTGGTGACGTGCAGACACGCGCCAATTTTTAAGCCTTTTAGCGGTTTTTCACGCTCAAAACGCTGCTTGAGCAGCCGCAGCACCGGCATCTCCTGCTCTGCCCATTCGATTCGCAACGCGCCTGAATCGGCAAGAGCTAAATCTTTGACATCATAATTCATTCTTTTATTGCCTCCGTTTAACTTGTCATTCTTCGTTGTTTGTGTCTTCTCGTTTTTTGGGGGAAATGACCACCCGTCGGTTGGGTTCCTCGCCTTCGCTATAGGTCGACACATCGGGGTTCTCTTTTAAGATGTTATGGATCAGCCTTCGTTCGTGCGCGGGCATCACGGGCAGCACCGCCTCTTCGCCCCGTTGCTGCACTTCCAACGCGATGACCATGACCTGATTTCGCAGTTTTTCTTCCCGGCGTTTGCGCCATCCGCCCCCATCCAGCACCAAGCGCGCATAGGGATGAACGCGGCGGCTGATAATCATGTTGAGCAAGTATTGCAGGTTGTCAATAACCTCCCCGTTTTTGCCCACTAAGTACGGTACATCGCGCCCGACGATTTCCACATCCGCATAACGCGCATGCCAGCCTTTCAGCACGACCTGCACCTGTAGGGGTGACTGGTTGAGCAGGTCTTGCACATAATCCGCGATTTGCTTCGCGGTATCATCATCCAGTTCATAATTATGCGATTCATGGTCCGCATCACCGTGGAAGCCTTGTTTTAGCTCCGCTTGCACCAAAACCCCATCTTCACCCTCGGCGATAACCTCGATCACGACCGCATTCTCATCGGACGCGCCCAGCATTTTCATCGCGTTCTGTTTGGCTTCGTTCAGGTCGCTGCCTGATGTTTCCACTCTTGCCATGTTTCTTTATCTCCTCCTCACTGCAAATCGCCTCGTGTTCTCAAGTCTCTTCGCGGTTGGCATCTCGTTATTTTCGTTTGCGTTTTTTAGAGCTTGGCTGGAACGAAGATTTCGGTTTTTCCGGTTCCTCGTTGGTTTTATCGGCGGTCGATGCGCCGTTCGCTAATTTCTGTTTTTCCGCCACGTTCTTTTCCATCGCTTCGCTCCATTTTGCCATGAAGCCTTTTCCATTGGAGCGATTACCGCCCTCTACCGGCACTAATTCCGGAGCAGGCTTGCTCATATACAGTTTGTAATGGACGGTATAAGCGACGTTGGACAGCAGCCAGTAGAGCGTGAACGCGGCGGGAAAACCCCACTGCCAGCTGAACATCACCAGCATGACCGTTGTGAAGAGCGACATCATTTTTTGTTGCTGCGCTTGGGAAGGATCCATCACGCTCAGGCGAGAGGTGATATACATACTGAGCGCGTAGATACCCAGCAGCACGGCGTCAAACTGTCCCAAATGCGAACCGATATAGCCGGGATAGCGCGCGCCCATATCGGGATTGATCCACAAGAAATGTCCCTGCTCAAAATTGACCTCGTACAGGCGGATCGCGTTGTAAACCAGGATCAGGAAAGGGAAAGGTATCAGCGCGTACAAACAACTGGAGAAGGGATTAACGCCATACTTTTGGTACATCGCCATCTGCCTGCGCGCTAACTCTTCGCCTTTATAGTTCTCTTGCAGTTCCTTCAACAGCGGGGCGACCTGGAGCATTTTTCGCATGCTGCCAAATTGCCGGTGGGCAATGGGAATCTGGACTAAACGCACCACAATCGCGATCAGTATAATCGCAAACACATAGCTCCAATCACTGCGCCCAAAGATGCTCACGATCCCGTTGATGATCTTATAGGTGGTAAATTGGCTGTTGTGTTCGTCCACCTTTTGCCCCACTTCCCGCATATACGGCTTGGCTTCCTGTTTGAAGACGGTTGTATTGGATGAGAACCGCTCCAACTGCTTCAGGGTGTGGTATGCCTGATTGAAGTCTTTCCTGTCTTCGCCATAGATCTGTGCCTCCAAAAGGGTCGCTTTGGCGGCGTCCTCGGTGCCTTTGAACTGATTTGTGACCTGACGCAGTTTACTGAGGGATTCGTCCAGCTTCTCTTCCGCCTTGTAGGTCTCGTTCCCATTCTTCAGGCTTTGCGCTTCTTTTCTGAGATTTTGCGCTTCCTGAATGATTTTGGCAGCGGCGCCGGGCTCCGCGGGCGCAGGCTGGTTGTTCATGAACCGGGGCATCATAAACAGAAAAAACATCCACAGCACCATAGAGATTAACATGGCGCGCATAAACAGTTTCTGCTGATCGGGTTGTTGCTCTGACATAATCGCTCCTAATAATTGCTTTGCTTGTTGTGTTTAAGGGACGGGATCGACTCCGCCTTTGCTAAACGGGTGGCATCGCGCGATTCGCTTCAGCCCCATCCAGCCCCCTTTCCATACGCCATGTTTCAGAATTGCCTGCGCCATATATTCGGAACAGGTGGGATAAAATCGACAAGTGGGAGGCGTAAAACGCGACAATCGCTGATACTGCCGAATCGCGAAAATGAACAATTTCGCGCCAGCGCCTTTGGGAGTTGTAGGCGCCTCGGTTATGGGTTCAGTAATTTCAGGCTCTCGAGCGTTTGGCGCGTTTGCGCTTGAAGCGTGGTCGCATCCCATTGTAATAGTCCGTCCCGGGCGATCACCACTATGTCGTGTCCGGGCTTGATCATGTCCCAAAAGGGACGCAGTGCTGCCCGCAAACGCCGTTTTAAGCGGTTTCTCGCCGCGATACATCCAAATCGTTTTCCAACAACAAAGCCAAGACGACTCAGCTGGTCATCCTGGCGGTCGATCCAAATCATCACAAATCCGGCTGTTACCCGCTTCTGCCCATGTTCGTATACGCGCTGAAAATCGGCGGAGCGGCGCAGCCTACCTGCCTGGGGCAGCATAGGGAGAAAATCAGGAGACCGTCAAACGATGACGACCCGCCTGGCGACGACGACGCAGCACATTGCGTCCATCTTTGGACTGCATGCGCTTGCGAAAACCGTGAGACTTCGCCCGGTGCCTGCGGTTGGGTTGATAAGTTCTTTTCATGGTTGTGCCTCCAATCCTGTTTTTTCGTTTTTAGACAAGGGATATTGTACCCGATGGGGGAAGGTATACTTTAGCATGACGATGATTACGTTCTATTCGCCCCCTCAAGAGAATGAAGAAACTTTGATTGTGCCGATGCGCATTGAGCATTTGCCTGATGTGCTGGCGATTGAGCGTCTCTCATTTAAGACTCCCTGGTCCTACGAATCTTTCTTGAATGATGTCAAAAATCCCGGCACCGATTACCGCATCGCGAAAATTGGCGAACGACTGGTGGGTTATGCGGGGCTGTGGCTGGTGGTGGATGAAGCGCATATCACGAATATTGCCGTTCATCCCGATTTTCGTGGCAGAAAGATCGGAGAAAAGCTGCTGCTTTGCCTGCTGGAGGTCGCGCATACCCGCGGGATGGCGCGCGCATTGCTGGAAGCGCGTGTGGGTAATATTCCCGCGCTCCACCTTTACCAGAAGTATGGTTTCAAAGAGATCACCCGGCGCAAAAACTACTATCAGGAAGACCAAGAGGATGCGATTGTGATGTGGGCGGATGGGGTGAATACGCCGGAATATGGCGAGCGTTTGGCGCGGTTGAAAGTTCAGCTGCTGGAGGCATCCCATGGTGCTGGGAATCGAGACCAGCTGCGATGAGACAGCGGCTGCTGTGGTGGTGTCGGGACACCGAGCGCTTTCTAATATTGTCGCCTCCCAAGTGGACATGCACGCGCAATGGGGGGGCGTTGTGCCAGAGGCAGCGGCGCGCCAACATGTGGAACGAATCACGCCCGTGATTCATCAGGCGTTGGATGAGGCAGGTATCGATGCGCGTGATTTGACAGGAATCGCGGTGACCCATCGTCCGGGATTAGTGGGCGCGCTGGTGGTGGGAATCGCTGCCGCGAAGGCGTTGGCTTTTGCCTTGGGAAAACCGATGGTCGGGGTCAACCATTTGGAGGGGCATCTTTACTCGGCTTTTCTTGAGCAAGAGGCGCGATTTGAACCGCATGTCTGTTTGATTGTTTCGGGCGGTCATACCGAACTTCTGTATGTGAAGGCACATGGAGATTATCAACTGTTGGGGCAGACTCAAGATGACGCGGCAGGTGAAGCCTTTGACAAGAGCGCGCGCTTGATGGGACTGGGGTATCCTGGCGGTCCGCAAATTGACCTGCAGGCGCGTTCTGGCGATCCGAAGGCGGTTCCTCTGCCGCGCGCCCGCCTACAGAACCCGCTCGATTTTAGTTTCAGCGGTCTCAAAACCGCGGTCCGCCGCTTTATCGAAGCGCGCCCCGACGGATACTCGATTCCCGATCTCTGCGCTTCGCTGCAGCAAGCGATTCTGGATGTGCTGGTTCAAAGGACGCTGTTGGCGGCGCAGCAAACGGGTGTAAGTTTAATTACGGTGGTGGGCGGCGTGGCTGCCAATTCACAGTTGCAAACTCGTATGCGGCAGGAGTCAGCCAACGCGGGGTTTCAAGCGCTGATTCCCCCAGCAAAGTTTTGCACCGATAACGCTGCCATGATCGCGGCGGCAGGCTATCATCGCCTGCAGGCAGGGGAACGCGCCGATTGGGATTTGGATGCCTACGCGAACGCGGGATGGTGAAATGATGTAAAAATGGAGTTAGGAAGATGACCACAAACGCAAAACCACTGGCAGAATTAACACGAGAGGCAATTCAAATCCTCTATCGGGAGATGGGCATTGTCAACACAGTACGTGTCCTGAAGCAATTCACGGTTGGATTTGGAGATTACACACAGGAGCGAGAGGCGTTGTTTGAAAATCAGACGATGGATACCCTCATCGATGAAATCAAGCAGCACAAAAAAGGAAACGAAGACGCCAAGTAACGGTTTCCTGATCTGAACAAACCCCGCTTATCCGAATCTGCCGCGAATGTAATCTTCGGTTTCTTTCTTTTCGGGAACCGTGAAGATTTTTTCTGTGACCCCAAACTCGTGAAGCACGCCATTCAAGAAGAAGCCGGTATAGTCGGAGACACGAGCCGCCTGTTGCATTCCGTGTGTGACGATCACGATGGTGTAGTTCTGCTTCAGTTCCTGCATTAACTCTTCGATGCGATAGGTGGACGCGGGGTCCAAGGCGGAGGTCGGTTCATCCATCAAAATCACTTCGGGGTTAACCGCCAGCACGCGCGCGATGCATAACCGTTGCTGCTGACCGCCGGAGAGTTGCAAACCTGATTGTCGCAGTTTGTCTTTTACTTCGTCCCAAAGCGCGGACTGCTTCAGGCTGGTTTCCACAATTTGCGTCAACACGCGCTTATCGCGCAACCCATGCATCCGGGGACCGTATGCCACATTGTCGAAAATGCTCATGGGGAACGGGTTCGGTTTCTGGAACACCATGCCGACCCGCTTACGCAGATCCACGACATCGACTTCGGGCGCGTAGATGTTTTGACCGTCCAGCAGCACCCTGCCGCTCACTTTTGCGCCTTCAATCAGGTCGTTCATGCGGTTAAGACAACGGAGAAAGGTGGTTTTTCCACACCCTGAGGGTCCGATGAGCGCGGTAATGGCATTGGCTTTGATTTCGATATCGACTTCGCGCAGCGCCTGAAAATCGCCATAATAAACATTGAGACCCCGCGCTTCAACTCGCGCTAACGGCTCGACGACTGCAGTTTCTTCCAATTCTGGCGCCCTCATAGATAATCTCATTTCAACAGATATACCCTTAATCCTACCGCATGTTTCGTTAAAGAGTTGTTAAAATCCATCCTTTTCGCAACGGATCGGCGAAAGCCTTATCATGCGCCCCCGGCGGGAATCGAACCCACGCTCCTGGCTCCGGAAACCAGTGCTCTATCCACTGAGCTACGGGGGCAACTCAGGCGCATATTTTACCTGAAAGTCAATTAAGGGGTTTCGTAGAAGCCCTCAAACAACTTATCCCAGCCTTTTTCGGTTTGAACATCCATCCAATAGTTGCGCTTTTCAGTTTTCGAGTTGAGGAAAGTCATCCGAAGCACCAATTTTCCCGCAGGGCTTTCAAAAGGTTGGGAAATCAACACTAATTGAGCGTTTTCGTAGACGCCTTCAGCAATCATGGGTTTGGGATGCATGCTGGAGAAATACCAATTGTGGTATTTTTTATCGGCAGGGTTGTAAGCGGTCAGCATCAAGCCTTCGAATCGCCCCATGGACTCGAGGTCCATCATATAGTAGCTCTCGATCATAGAGTTGGACAATCCCCACTCGTTCTTGATTCTCAAATCGATTTCCATCGCGACTTTGCCATCCGACAGCATTTTCTCTTTGCCTTTGACATAATGGGTCAGGAAATCGATCTTTTTCATTTCCTCAGAAGGCGGCGGCAGGATGTGCTTGATGATAGCGGGCTGCTTTTCGCGTTTGAAGGACCCCTCCATGGATTTGACCCACGCGCCATTCATCCGGGTTTCGCTGGTAAAGAGAACTTCGTCCTCCGATTTCGCTTCAAAGGTCGTTCGGACCTGCACATCTTTGATTCCCATGTAGTCTTTGGGCGCGCTGGTTACGACCAATAGCTTGCCCTCGAACTTGCCTTCGCTTTCCCAACCCATGCCGGGCGCTAAGGAGTCAAACCACCAAGTCTTAAAATTTTTGGAGTCTGCATCGTAGCCAATCAACAGCAAGCCGAAAATCGTTCCCATACCGGGCATTTCTGACACGAAGTTATATCGCATCATATGCCCTTGCAAAGTCCACATTGCGGATGCTGTTGCTTTCGCTTTGGTACTGTTTCCGGGACCCATTGAGACTTCCAACTCGCTGGTCCAGTTTCCGGCTAAAAACTCTATTTGTTTCAGTTCTGAAGGCGGTTTGTTGCCTTCTAAGGGTTGTGCTGCGCCTCCCGCCATAATGCCCACAGTGAGCAGGGCGATTCCTAAGAGCCTTGTGAATAAATTCATTTTACACCTCCCAATGAATGTATACAAAATTATACTTTATTTTTTCTTGTTTGTCAAGGGGTAAGGTATAATCGCTTGTTTTTTAAGGGGGAATTTTTATGCGGCAGCGCGTCAATTTGTTGATCACGCGGGCTTTCGAAGCTCGTTTGCAATTGTTGGTCTTTTTGGAGATCGCTCCCGAACCCTTGTTAGATGTGCTGCAGACTCCGGGAGGGACGATTGAGCCGGGGGAGGAGCCTTTGCGGGCTGCGTTCCGGGAAGCCAACGAAGAGACCGGTCTCGCGAACTTCGGGCATGCGCGTTTTTTGGGTGAGACGATTTTTGAGGGAACCACCGAGACGGTGCATATTCATGGGTTTCATTTGACTTGTGTGGAGGAGACGCCAGCGATTTGGGATCATTGTGTGACAGGAACAGGCACGGATGACGGCATGACGTTTCGTTTGCGCTGGATTGATCTACCTTTGCAAGAAACTTTGCGCCCGCCCTTCAATCTGTTCTTGGACCGCTTGACAGAAGAACTAACTGGATAGACAGGTATAATTTTTGCTTGAGTGGAGGTTGAACGAAAATGACCGTTGAATGTTTAGAGTGCGGCGCAGACCTGACGTTGAATGAGCCGGAGTTGGGCGAAATCGTGGTCTGTGGCACCTGTGGCGCAGAATTGGAAGTGGTGGGGCTGAGCCCTTTGACTTTGGATTACGCGCCCGAAGAAGCGGAAGATTGGGGCGAGTAAGGTCGGTTCATGCTGGCGATCTTCTATGACCGCATCCGGCAGGACGAACGTATGTTGTTCGAGGCTGCCGAGCAGATGGGCGCGCCTGTCCAAAAAATCTATACCCCTCAGTTGACGATGTCTTTGGATGCGTTGCCGGACGCGCTTCAAGGCGTTCGGTCCGCGCTGGAGCGGTGTGTCAGCCAATCACGGGGTTTGAGTATCGCGCAATATGCCGCCGCGTGGAACATTCCCATTGTGAATACGCCTTCGGTGATCCAGACCTGCGGCGATAAGTGGGCGACCAGCTTGGCATTGAAAACGCATGGCGTGCCTCAACCCCAAACGGTCCTTGCGACCGATGCCGAACAAGCCTTGCAAGCCATCGAGGCGATGGGCTATCCTGTCGTGATGAAACCAGTGGTGGGGAGTTGGGGGCGTTTGCTGGCGAAGATCAACGACCGGGACGCGGCGGAAAGCCTGCTGGAGCATAAAGAAGTGCTGGGCGGCTATACGCATCAACTATTCTATATTCAAGAGTTTGTCCGCAAACCGGATCGCGACATGCGCGCTTTTGTGGTGGGCGACCAGTGCATCGCGGCGATTTACCGCTATTCCGAACATTGGATCACCAACACCGCGCGCGGCGGCAGGGCGGAAAACTGCCCAGTGTCGCGTGAGATCGCGGACATCTGTTTGCGGGCTGCGCAAGCAGTGGGCGGGGGTGTGGTAGCGGTCGATCTGTTTGAAAGCGATCAGGGGCTGCTGGTCAATGAGATCAATCATACGATGGAGTTCAAAAATTCGGTGTCGGTCACGGGAGTCGATATCCCGCGGCGAATCTTGGAATTTGTTTGGGAGTTAGGCACATGAAGACGGTTGCGATTGTTGGCGCGTCCGGCTATGCGGGGGGCGAATTTCTGCGCCTCGCGATGGGACACCCCCATTTGCAGGTGACTCAGGTGACCTCCCGACGCTATGCAGGCGACCCTGTGGGACTGGTGAACCCCACGCTTCGGGGGCGTTCTCAACTGAAGTTTATTCCTCCCGACAGCCTGGAGGCAGCCGATGTATTGGTGCTGGGACTGCCTCACGGTATGGCAGCGCGCGAGTTTGAGCGGTATCGCGGGTTCGCGCCTGTGATTGTCGATCTGTCTGCTGACTTCCGAATCAAAGACCCAGACCTTTATCGCCGTTTCTATGGCGAAGAGCATCCAAATCCCGACGCGCTGAATTCGTTTGTCTACGCGAACCCGGAACTGAACCGGGACGCGATACGCCAAGCGGACTGGCTGGCATGCGCGGGCTGTACCGCCACAACCGCGATTTTGAGCCTGTTTCCCGTGTTGAAACATGGGCTGCTGCACGATATGCCGATTGTTGCCACTGTAATGGTCGGTTCTTCGGCGGCAGGCTCGGAACCTTCTTTGGCGTCTCATCATCCCGAACGAAGCGGCTCCTTGCGGGTCTATAAGCCGGTTGGACACCGCCATACTGCCGAGTTAATCAGTTATCTGCCCGGCAACCCGGACATGCACATGACCGCCATCGCTTCGGAGCGGGTACGCGGTATCTTGGCGACCACTCAGGCATTCGTGAAAGAGGGCATATCAGAACGCGATTTGTGGGGCGCGTACCGGGGTGAATATGGCAATGAGCCTTTTATCCGGTTGGTCAAGCAGAAGAAAGGAGTTCATCGTTATCCCGACCCCAAGATTCTGGAAGGCACGAACTATTGTGATGTAGGGTTCGAGCTGGAACCGGACACTGGGCGCGTCGTGGTGATGGGCGCGCTGGACAATCTGGTGAAAGGGACGGCGGGGCATGCGATCCAAGCCTTGAACCTGCGCTTTGGATGGGAAGAGACGACCGGGTTAGAATTTTTGGGATTACACCCCTAACTGGGGTACAATCAATAATAGTTGTGAGACGTTTCAATCACCTCTTAGCAAGGAGTTTCGAATCCATTGATCACTATAAAAGTGCCTTCTGAAAAAGAACAAAAGCTGCGAGTGGAAGCAGATCGCCGGGGAATAGCCCTCGAAGAACTTCTAAATGAGCTTATCGATGAACACCTGAATCGCGACTCAGTGGAAGAGATGAAGGCGCGTTTGCGCGCCTGGCGGGAACAAGAAAGCGTTGCGATGTCTAAATCTTTTTCCAAAACAAAGGGTCGAGTCAGCGTGAAAGGACTCTTCGAGGCTTGGGCTGAAGAAGACGCCCAACTGACAGAAGAAGAAACTGAAGAGGAAACGCGTTTTTGGTCTGAGTTCCAAACAGCCATCAATTCTGAGCGTGAAGGTTCTCAAATGAGGAAATTGTTTTAATGCCCAGCATTATTATATTGGATACAGGACCTCTGAGCAGTTGTGTGATTCCCCCAGTGATTTCGCAGGAGCCTTTAAGTGAATCTCAGCGGTGCCGTAGATGGCTGCAAGATTGTGAGCAAGCAGGAGCAATTCTCTTAGTTCCTGCCATAACCTATTATGAGGTGTTGCGTGAACTCGAACGCCGTCAAGCGATCAGAAAAATTGAACGTTTAAGAGCTTTTGCATTTTCATCGTTAGACCGCTTCATTCCTCTTACTACTGCCCATCTGGAAAAGGCAGCCCAACTTTAGGGAGCCTCTCGCAATCTTGGTAAACCAACGGCGTCTCGAGATGCATTAGATGGGGATGTGATTTTAGCCGCTCAATCACTCAGTTTAGGGTTATCAGAGAACGAATTTGTTATTGCCACCACGAACGTAGGACATTTATCTCAATTTGTGCCAACTACTATTTGGCACGATGTTCGTGTAGTCTAAAAAGGCTTACACCCCTAACTGGGGTACAATTTTAGGCTATGAGCCAATGGAATGCCCGCGATTTGAGAAAAGCTTACCTGGAATTCTTTCAGGAAAAAGACCACCTTTGGATGCCGTCGGATAGTTTAGTGCCGAAAGACCCGTCTCTGCTGTTCACCAGCGCGGGCATGGTGCAATTCAAGCCCTTCTTCTCTGGCACGGCGCAACCGCCTCAGCCGCGCGCGACCACCGCGCAAAAGTGCATGCGCACCACTGATATCGACACCACCGGCGACCTGTCGCACCTCACCTTCTTCGAGATGCTGGGCAACTTCAGCTTTGGCGACTATTTCAAACGCGAGGCGGTTCACTGGGCATGGGAATTTTTGACGGAACGCTTGAAACTGGATGCCAGCCGCCTGCAGTTCACCGTTTATGAGGATGATGACGAAGCGTTCGACTTGTGGCACAAAGAGATCGGGATTCCCAAAGAGCGAATTTGGCGGTTGGATGCCACCCATAACTACTGGCCAGCCAACGCGATAATCGAGGGACCGAACGGTCCTTGCGGTCCCTGCTCGGAAATCTACTACGATACCCGGCTCAGCCTGGACTGCCCCAACCCAGAGTGTGGTCCTGCCTGCGACTGCAACCGGTGGTTGGAGATTTGGAACTTAGTCTTTATGCAATTCGAGCGTTCTGAGGAGAATGGCGCGCCCAAGTTGACCCCGCTGCCCAAACAGAATATCGACACGGGCATGGGCTTGGAGCGCACTTCCGCCGTTTTGATGGGATTCGGGAGCGTTTATGATACCGATGTCTTCACGCCCATTATCCGGCGTATCGAAGCGCTTTCGGGCGCGAAGTATGGCGACAACGAACAGACCGACACCGCCATCCGAATCATTGCAGACCACATCCGAACCTCTACCTTCTGCATTTCCGATGGCGTCATCCCGCAGAACGAGGGGCGCGGTTATGTGCTGCGCCGCGTGATTCGCCGGGCGGTCTTGAAGGGTTTGCGCGAACTCAAATTTGACCAGCCTTTCTTTGCCGAAGTGGTGCCTGCCGTGGTGGAGGCGATGGGCGATTTCTATCCTGATCTGAGCGAGCGGCAGAACTATATTCAGAACACGCTTCGATATGAGGAGGAACGGTTCCGTCAAACGGTCGCGCAGGGTATTCACCGGCTGGAAGAGATGTTGGCAACGCCTGAAACGCATTCGACTCAGGTGTTGGAGGGCGAACGCGCTTTCATGCTGTATGATACGTTTGGATTCCCGTTAGAATTAACCCAAGAAGTCGCTTCTGAACATGGCATACAGGTCGATTTGGAAGGATTTGAGAAGGCGATGGAGGCGCAGCGACAGCGGGCGCGCGAAGCCAGCGGCATTGCGGAAAAACTGTTTACGCAGAGCGGTTCCGCGCTGGCAGAGTTGGCGAGGTCTGCTGAGAAAACGCGATTTGTGGGCTACGCGGCTTTGGAAGGCGAGGGGCGCGTCGTGGGCATTCTGAAACAGGGTGAACTGGTTCCCAGCGCGTCGCATGGTGATCAAGTGGAACTGGTGCTGGATGTCACCCCCTTCTATGCCGAGTCGGGCGGACAAGTCGGCGATGCGGGCGTTTTTGAGAATGAGAAGACGCGGGTGCGCATCTCCGATACCCAAAAGACAAACGATTTCTATCTCCATGCGGCGCATATCGAGTCCGGCAGCATTGCTTTGGGCGATACTTTGTACGGGCGGGTCGATACCGCTCGCCGCCGCGACATTATGCGCAATCATACCGCCACCCACTTGCTGCATGCCGCGCTTCGCCAGACGCTGGGCGAGCATGTGGCTCAGGCAGGGTCGCTGGTCGCGCCCGACCGCTTGCGGTTTGACTTCACCCACCCCAAGGCTCTGACGCCTGAAGAGATCAGCGCAATTGAGCAGATTGTGAACGAAAAGATTTTGGAGGAAAGGGAAGTCAACATCTATCAGGATGTGTCACTCGAGGAGGCGCGTCAGCGCGGCGCGATGATGCTGTTTGGCGAGAAATATGGCGAGCGCGTTCGGATGGTAGAGATTCCGGGCTTTTCGTTGGAGCTTTGCGGCGGCACGCACCTGAAAAATACAATAGAAACCGGGCTGTTTAAGCTGGTAGGCGAGGGCAGTGTTTCGGCAGGGGTGCGCCGGGTCGAGGCGTTGACAGGCGCAGCGCTCTACCGCTGGCTGCAGGAACGCGAACAGACTCTGCAAACCACCGCTCATCTTTTGAACACGCCCGCGCATGAGTTGCCCTCCGCTGTAGAACGCCTACGCCAGCAGGTAAAAGAGGCGCAGGCAGAGATTGCGCGCCTAAAACAGGCACAAGCATCGCAGGCTGGTTCCGATATCGAGCCGAAAGAGGTGGGCGGCTTAATGGTGGTGGCGCAAGCGGTCGACGACTTGGATGGCAAATCGCTGGGTTCTTTGGCGGATCAACTGATTCAGAAAGGTAACCACATTGTGGCGCTGGGTTCTGCACAGGGCGAGCGGGTGGTATTGGTGGTCAAAGTGTCGCCGGAGGGTGTACAGAAAGGCGCGCATGCGGGGAATTTGATCCGAGCGATTGCCCAGCAGGTAGGCGGTTCTGGAGGCGGGCGCCCCGATTTCGCACAAGCGGGCGGTAAAGACCCGTCCAAATTAAAAGACGCGCTTGCCCTCGCTTTTGAATGGCATTCGTTGTAAGGGGGTTGCTCTCGAAATCTGCGACTAAAGTCGCCCCCATCACAACGCAAAGACGCAAAGTCGCAAGGGTCTGGTAAGGGAAATCCCCCTGTGGTTGCCCATGTGCGTCAACTGCAGACTTCTTCTCCCTTCAGAGGGCCGAATGAGGCTCGTTGGTTTTCTTTGACAACTCACTAAAGAAATCGGTTTTCGTGGATCCCCGCGTTCGCGGGAATGACGAATTTGGTTGCTTGAGTGCGATTCTCTCTGGTTAATTGCTCCTCTCAAGCCTCGTATTGAAGGACATGGGACAATCCGCCTTGTGTTGCCCCGGATGGAGGACAAGATACGCCTCGCCCAAAACAAAAGCAGACCCATTCGCTACGCTCGGTGTGACAATGCCTATGCCATGCCGGGCGAAGACGAGAGGTCTGCTGTTAAAAAAACTCTGTAGCAAGAGATACTTACTTTGTATCTAAGGCAACTTTCTCCAAAACCGCCTCTAACTCGGAGACATCAATGTATGCCTTCACGATTTTTCCCTGTGGATCGACCACATAAAAGCGGGGCGCGCCGGTGACAAAACCCCCTTGCGGCAGTCTTTGCATGAGCGATTGGCGCGTGGTGTCCTTTTTATCGACGGCTGTGATCCATGGGATATCAAATGTTTCATCCAGTTTGGCAGCGCTGCCGCCTTCTGGGTAAAGTGTGATAAACTGTATCCCTTTGCCGTGGTATTTATTGTAGATTTCCTTCAGCGCATTGATACGGCTGGTAACAGAGCAACATTCTATAGCGGTAAAACCAATCACCGCGTATTTGCCTCGCAGATTCGCCATCGTCCAAGAATGCCCCTCCGTTCGCTGCCAATCGCGCGCTTGTAGATCGGGCGCTTTTTGACCAATCAGGGCATCGCCATTGATAAACTCATCCGCAGAAAGGGACGCAAATCCTAAGGCTAACGCCAGAATAGAGCTGATAAAGAAGCGACTTTTCATCTTATTCTAAAAACCTCCAATAATATAGATAGAAAAAACGACCGGAAGTTCCTTCTTTTTTTGTCTGTTCAGGCAATATTTGTGGGAATATTGATTTTCCTACTCAAAACTGAAGAAGCAGATGCCTCGGCTCCGCTCGGCATGACACAACGCTGTCACCCTGAGCGCAGCGAATGGGTCTGCTGTTCCGCCTCTGTCACCCTGAGCGCAGCGAATGGGTCTGCTGTTTTTGGGTAGACTTATAAGTTTAACCAAACAAACAACGGCAAAGTCGGAGGTTCGCCCTCCAACTGAACTCGGTTTTGAGTCCGCGCAGGCGGACTTTGCCGCCCATCGGCGCGAATAGTTTCGCGGGTATTGAGAAACAGTATCAAAAATCCCCTCGTGAGGTCCCCTTCTTAAACTCAAGGGGAACCCACTGAGAGGGAAAACAACTGCTTTTACCGGCGTTCGCCGCCCATGAACTCCTCAAACCACTTTCTGCCCATATCCATCATTTGCTGCTGTTGTTCGGGGCTCATGTTGCGCCACTGCTGCATGCTGAGGCGCATACCGGTGAACATCATCTGGTTACGGGTCTCGGGGTCCATGTTGAACCACATCTGCATGCTGCTTTCCATCATGCGCTGCCGGTCCTCGGGCGACATCGTCGCCATCATATTCATCATTTCTTGCTGCATCGCCAAATAGCGCGCCTGCGGGTCGCCTTTCGAGGCGAGCGACTGGTTGGGGTTCAGCACCACGTAATACGGTTTTTGCTCGTAGGGCGGATTCATCTGGGTGAGCGACTGCTCAAATTCGAGACCGACCGGGAAATCGCGCACGAAAGAATTCACGCGGTTAATCCGGGAATCGTAAATCATTAAGCCGGTCAGCTCAATGTTGAGCATGCTTCGCACCGCGCTGAGGACGGTTTCGGACTTGGGTTCGCTGCCCAACAGTTTCTGGGTGTAAACCTTGCGCCAGATCAAGCCCGTGACCTGCCGCGTAACCTCATCCAGAGCGGTTTCCAGGTCCTTCGATTGCACAGGATTGATGCGTCCTCGAACCGTCTCATCGAAGAAAATCTTCACCGAGTGATCCTCTGCCAACTTTTTCAGGGCGTCCGCTGCCTCTACGCGCCCGTCATTATTGCGGTTTTCTCGAGTTGTTTGTTGCCTATTTTGTGTTTGTTGCCCGGCTGTCTGGGCATCTGCAATCATGATTCCACACGCGAACAGCGCGAGTCCAATTGGAAAAACTTTCATGGCGTTACCTCCGTCAAACATTATGGCAGGAATCTCCTTACCACTACAGAATAGTATACCTGCCCCGAACCGTATTCCGAATATGCTATAATGTTTGGCACAACGGTCCGGTCTATCAAAGCTCGTTACATCTCAGGAGCGTGAACGCAATATGGCGATGGTAAGAAAGAGTATGGGAGAGTTCCTGGTTGAGAAAGAACTCCTCACTCAAGAAAAATTAGAAGAAATGAAACAACTCGCGCAATCCACCGGCGCGGAACTAAGTAAGGTGTTAATCGATAACAACATCGTAGCCGAGAGAGACGTCTATGAGGGAATCGCTCATGAGCGCAATATCGGCTTCGTCGATTTGGATCGGACAACCCCTGACCCGAATGCCCTGAATGTGGTGCGTGAAGGGACGGCTAAGCGGCACAATGTGGTACCGGTCCGTAAGGATGGGATGCGCCTCTATGTCGCGATGGGCAATACCAACGATCTGAAAGCGATAGACGATGTGCGGTTGGACTCCAAATGCCAAATTATCCCTGTGTTGGCGGCTCCCGGCGCAATAGAGGACGCGCTCCGGCGAGCCTATGGCAGCAGCAGCAGCAGCAGCGGCGATAATGCGGCTGGCAGCAGCGGGGGAGGAGGCGCATCGGCTTCGGGCGGCGCGCCGCGCGGCATGGACATGATGAGCGCGCTGAAAGCGGACCTCGCGTCGTATAGCGCGAATCCGAACGCGGACGATGACGATAAAGCGGTCAAGGAAGCGGAAGAGGGTCCTATTATCCGCGTGGCGAACACCGTGATCCAGCAAGCGATTAACGAACGCGCCAGCGACATCCATGTAGAACCTCAAGGGCGCAACCTGCGCGTTCGGTACCGAATCGACGGCGTGTTGCATGAAATATTGAATCTGCCCAAATATGTGCAGGCTCCCCTCATTTCCCGCTATAAAATTTTGGCGGAAATGAATATCGCGGAAAAGCGTATCCCGCAGGACGGCCGTATTCCTATCCGCTACCAAAACAAAGATTACGATTTGCGCGTCTCCAGCATCCCAACCCCCAGCGGCGAAAAGATCGTTATGCGTATCTTGGACAAAACGAGCGTCTTAATCGGTCTGCAAAAATTGGGATTCACGCCGGAGACTCAGGCGCGCCTGGAAGAATTGGTCATCCAGCCGAACGGCATGTGCCTCTCCACCGGTCCGACCGGTTCAGGGAAGACCACGACCCAGTATTCGGTTCTGAACAAATTGAATTCGGTTGAAAAGAATATTCTCACCATTGAAGACCCCATCGAGTACCAACTGCCCGGCATCAGCCAAGTACAGGTCAACCGTAAAGCCGGTTTGAGCTTCTCCAGCGCGCTGCGCGCCTTCCTGCGACAGGACCCCGACATTATTATGGTGGGTGAAATGCGAGACTTGGAGACGGCAGAAATCGCGATTGAGGCGTCCCTAACTGGACACATGGTGCTTTCGACCCTGCACACGAACGACGCGCCCTCCGCAGTGATCCGTATGACTGATATGGGCGTAGAACCCTATTTGATTGCGGCGACGGTGATTGGCGTGCTGGCGCAGCGATTGGCTCGAAAAGTGTGTGAAAAATGCAAAGAGCCACGCGAAATTCCCGCTTCGGACCTGCGCTCCTTTGGATTCCAGGTGCAAGATGCCGACCAGATGGTGACCATTTACGAAGGCACGGGCTGTGAAGAGTGCCGTTATCGCGGGTTCCGCGGTCGTGTGGGTGTCTATGAACTGATGGTCGTGAACACCGAAATCGCCGAGCTGATTGTGCGGCGCGCGCCGTTAGCGGATATTAAAGAGGCGGCGAAAGCGGGCGGCATGAAAGAGCTGCGCGAAGACGGATTGGTTAAGGTTTTGAGCGGCATGACCACGCCTGAAGAAGTCCGCCGAGTGGTTTTTACCGCAGGCTACCATTAATGATTATGATAAAGTACCGGTTATTGGAGGATTCACTAAGAACATGAGCATACCGAACACACAGCAGCCGACCGTTCCCGCGCCTACGGGCTACGGCGCGCCGCCTGCAGGAGAGCAAGCGCAAAGCGTGACTGTGGGACAAGCCCGCAGGCTCGATGAGATTCATATCGACGAATTGTTGTATATCGTCACGGAGAAAGGGTCTTCTGACCTGCATCTGTGCGCCTACAGCGAGCCAGTCATTCGTTTGGACGGGCAGTTGACCCGTTTGAATTATGAGAAGGCGACCCCAACCGAATCCCAGCGCTTGATTTATGAAATTTTGACGGATGAGCAGATTCAACGATTTGAGTCGACCATGGAATTAGACTTCTCATATGGTCTTCAGAAATTGGCTCGTTTCCGCGTGAACGTCTACCGGGATAAAGGCTCGGTGGCTGCTGCTTTCCGTTTGATCGCGGCGCGGGTTCCAACCGTTCGCGAACTGAATCAGCCGCCCATTTTGGAAGAATTGACGCGCCGACCGCGCGGCTTGATTTTGGTCACAGGACCGACTGGGTCAGGCAAATCGACCACCCTGGCGGCGATGGTGAACCAGATTAACAGCGAACGCAGCTGCCATATCATCACGATTGAAGACCCGATTGAGTACCTGCACTCGCACAAAATGAGCGTGATTAACCAGCGCGAGCTGGGACAAGATACGAAATCGTTTGCCGCCGCGCTTCGTTCCGCGCTTCGCGAAGACCCCGATGTCATCCTCGTCGGCGAAATGCGAGACCTGGAAACGATCCAATTGGCCATTACCGCGGCAGAAACGGGACACTTAGTGTTCGCGACCCTGCACACGAACAACGCGGCAGAATCGATTGACCGTATGGTGGACGTGTTCCCGCCCGGACAGCAAGAGCAGATCCGTATTCAGCTGGCGAACAACCTACAGGCGATTGTCAGCCAACAACTGTTGCCGCGCGCAGGTCAGCCAGGGCGTGTGCCTGCCACCGAAGTGATGATCGCGACGCCCGCTATCCGAAACCTGGTTCGCGAGAACAAAACCCACCAAATCCATACCATGATCCAAACCAGCGGTCAGCTGGGCATGCAGACAATGGATCAGGCGTTGCGCGACCTCTATCTGCGCGGTTCCGTGACTTATGAAGAAGCGATGTCCCGAGCCATCAATCCTGACGAGTTGCGCAAGATGATCGCTCCAACAGCGACCTCACCTACTGCGCCGAGACCGGGTGGACGATAATAAAACATAGAGCATGAGGAGATGAGTCTTAATGGCAACCTTTAGTTATACAATTCGGGATCAAAGCGGCGCAACTCGGACTGGTAAGACGGAAGCGGAAAACGCGGAAATCTTAAGGAAGAGGCTATCGGAAGAAGGTTTCCAAGTCGTTGAAATCTCTCAAGAGAAGGGCGGTACAAGGGTTCCTTCCGGTGGATATGGGAAGGTCAAGCTGAAAGATCTGTCTATCTTCTCCCGCCAATTCTCAACGATGTTGGACGCAGGCGTTTCGCTGGTGCGTTGCTTAGACGTTCTCCAGCAACAGACCAACAACGCGAAACTGCGCAAAATTTTGGTGGACCTGTCTGCCCGCGTGGAGTCGGGAGAAAGCCTGTCACGCTCTATGGGGCGTCACCCGAAAGCGTTCAGCCCGCTGGTTCTCGGTTTGATCCGAGCAGGCGAGGTCGGCGGTGTTTTGGAAGAGTCGCTCCAGCGTATTTCCCACTTCTTAGAGAAAGATGTGGAATTGCGCCGGAAAATCACCTCGGCATTGACCTATCCCGTCATCGTTCTGTTGGCAGCGACGGGTATCGTGATTTTCTTGGTGAGCTGGCTGGTGCCTCAGTTTGCCAGTCTGTTCGCGGAATTAGGCGTGAAAGATATGCCTGCGCCCACCCAGATGCTGATCGACCTGAGCGCGTTCGTAACCCAGCGTTGGTGGGTGATGATTATCAGCTTAGTTGTGATCATTGTCGCCTACCGGTTGTTCGTCAGTACCCGTATGGGCAGGCGCGTCGCGGACCGGGTAAAACTGCGTATCCCTGTATTTGGCGGGCTTCATCACAAGATCGTGATGGCGCGATTCAGCCGCACCATGGGGACGCTGCTGGTCTCCGGCGTTCCGATCTTGCAGGCGATGGAAACGGTCGCCGGCGTTGTGGGCAACTCCGTGGTATCGGACGCGGTGATGGAGTCGCGCGCCCGTATTCGTGAAGGAGAACGCATTGCAGACCCCTTACAGCGGAGCAAAATGTTCCCGCCGATGGTGGTGCATATGGTGGGCGTTGGCGAGGAATCGGGTTCGCTGGATCAGATGTTGACCAAAATCGCAGACTTCTACGAGGGCGAGGTGGAGTCAACGATCGCCAGCTTGACCGCAGCCATTGAGCCGGTCATGATCGTGCTGTTGGGTTTCATCGTCGGCTTCATCGTTGTCTCGATGTTCTTGCCGATGATCAGCGTTATCCAGAACCTGAGCGGAAGCAGCGAATAAGGCTCGACGCATGTGGCCCGCCTGGAGCGCGCTGTTTGGTTTAGCCTTTGGGGCAGTCGTAGGCAGTTTTCTTAATGTGCTGATCTACCGGCTGCCCCGCCGCCTTTCGATTGCCTTCCCCCCCTCTCATTGTCCCCATTGCCAGCACCAACTGGGAGTGCCGGACTTGATTCCGATGGTCAGTTTTCTGATACAGGGCGCGCGCTGCAGGCATTGCCGCGCTCCCATTCCCTGGCGCTATTTCTGGGTGGAATTGTGGAATGCCAGCCTGTGGACCTATCTGTGGTGGCAGTTCTTTGTTCAGGATTATTCGCCCCTCAGTTTCGTGGCTTACGCGCTCGCATGCTCTATGCTCATCGCGATCTTCTTTATCGACCTCCAGCATTATATCATCCCCGATGAATTGAACGCCATTCTTTTGGGGATTGGCATGCTCCATGCGGTGTTTGCGCCCGGCGCGCCGAACGGGTGGGAGTGGGCATCACTGGGGAGCGTGAACTGGCAAAACGCGCTGATTGGCGCGCAGTCCAGCGCGCTGCTGTTCTGCCTGATTGCGGTGCTGGGACGACTGTTGTTTCGCAAAGACGCGATGGGGCATGGCGATATCAAGATGGTTCGGGGACTGGGCGCGCTGTTGATGCTGCCTGCCGCCTTTGTGGGATATGGATTAGCCATCGCGTATGGCGCAGTGATCGGGATCGCTTGGGTGATGATTCGCGCCCGGCGCGCCAAACGGCAAGAAACGGGTTCAGAAGACGAAGAGGAACCGCCTTATCAACCGGAACCGGTCGGCAGCCTGTTGACGATGTGTTTGTTCTATCTGCTTTGGCTCGATGTGGGGCTGCTCTTTTTCCCGCGCAAGGTTCAGGAGCGGGTCTACACCGCCTTGGGACAGGTCGACTCGGACCTGCCAGAGGATGCCTTGACAGAAGAGGAAACCGAGCCGGGCATGCTGCCTTTCGGTCCCTTTCTGGTGCTGGGCGCAATGACGGTTCTGATTTTTAGCGCGCCTTTTGTGGATTTGGTGCGTGGTTATCTGGAATACGCGGGATTCTAAGAAGGGTAAATCAAACACAGAGACGCAAAGAGCCAAAGACTGCCAATTACGTCATTCCCGTGAACGCGGGAATCCAGAAAAAACAGTAGGTTCGGGAAAGTGGTTATGTTTTTCTGTGGCTTGAGTATTGAGAACGAGGTGAATAGAATATGAAATGGATCATCGCGCTAATATGGGTATTGCCGTTGGCGTGTTTTGCGCAAGGAGGCTCCACAAAGATGGAAAAAGTGACCTATGGCGGCTGGAAAGATTGTATCCGTCTGACAATGGGTGAGTTAGAACTGATTGCCACGACCGAAGTCGGTCCCCGGATTATTCGGTTCGGATTTACGGGCGGGCAAAATATGTTTGGGGAGATGGACGGCGACCGGGGGCAGACCAGAGGGGAGAGTTGGCGTCTTTATGGAGGACACCGGTTGTGGCATGCGCCGGAACACCCCAAACGCACCTATTCGCCCGACAACAGTCCCGTCCCCTACCAGTGGTCAGAGGCAAAAAATACGTTGACCCTGACGCAGCCGGTAGAACCTGAAACTGGGATTCAGAAAGAGATATCGATCACCTTTGAGCCGGAGGGCAGCGTGTTAGTGACGCACCGCCTGACCAATACCAACCTGTGGGCAGTGGAACTGGCGCCCTGGGCTTTGAGCGTGATGGCAAAAAGCGGCAGGGCGATTATTCCCCAAGAAGACCCACGCCCTCACCCCGACTCGCTGCTGCCGGTTCGCCCGGTCGTGCTGTGGGCATACACCGATATGCAAGACCCGCGCTGGACTTGGGGAACGAAATACATCCAGTTGACCCAAGACCCCAACGCGAAAAGCTCGCAGAAGGCAGGTATCGCCAACACGAAAGTCTGGGCGGCTTATGCGCTGAAGGGCGACCTATTTGTGAAACGGTATGCCTACCAAGCAGGCGCGGCTTATCCCGATTTTGGCAGCAACACCGAGCTTTATACCGATGCCAATATCTTGGAGGTGGAAACCCTCGGTCCCCTGAGCAGCCTGCCGCCGCAAGGTTCCGTGATTCATCAGGAGCGATGGTACCTGTTCAAAGCCTCTGTGGGCAGCACAGAAGCAGAGATCGATTCCGCCGTTTTACCGCTGATTGCCAAGACCAAAGGATTTTGAACCGGGCGCGGGGTACACTTATTAGGTCTCAGATGGAGAAATGATGAGTAAAACGTTTTATATTACGACCCCAATCTACTATGTGAATGATAAACCGCATGTCGGCACCGGCTTGACCACCCTCATCGCGGATGCGGTGTCACGTTTCCAGCGCGCCCAAGGTAAGACCGTCTTCTTTTTAACCGGAACGGACGAAAACGCGCCCAAAGTGGCTGCTGCCGCGCAAAAAGCGGGCAAAGACCCCCAAGCCTTTGTAGATGAAATGGCGTCGGTATTTGAGCGGTATTGGCAGACGCTCAATATTCGCTACGACATCTTTATGCGCACAACGCGGACAGACCACAAGCGCGCGGTTCAGCGCGTTTTCCAGCAGTTGCTTGCGAAAGGCGATGTGTATGCGGGCGAATATGAGGGCTGGTACTGTATCTCGTGTGAGACTTTCTGGACCGGCGCAAAAGTGGAAGAGGAGAGGCTTTGCCTCAACGCGGAATGTCGTAAACCGCTGGAACATCGCAAAGAGCACAGCTACTTTTTACGACTGTCTGCTTATGCCGACCGCCTGCGCGATTATATCCAAGCGAATCCCAGTTTCATCGAGCCAGAAACGCGCCGTAACGAGGTCTTAAGCTTTATTGCGGAGGGACTGCAGGATGTGGCGATTTCCCGTCTGGAAGCAAATTGGGGAACGCCGGTTCCAGGCGAAGATAACATGGTGATCTATGTTTGGTTCGACGCGCTGATTAACTATCTCACCGCAACCGGCTGGGGCGAAAACGGGGTGGCTGATCCCATCCTCTGGCCGCCCGATTTGCAACTGATGGGCAAGGACATATTACCCCGATTCCACGCCACCATCTGGCCAGCCACGCTGATGGCTCTGGAACTGCCGCTGCCAAAACAGTTGTTTGGGCATGGCTGGTGGCTGTTTAAGGGCGAAAAAATCTCCAAATCGAAGACACCTGGCGGGTTAGCAGACCCGTTGCTGATAGTTCGCGAGTTGAGTGCCGACGCGCAATGCGAGGAGCGCTTCGCGGTCGACGCGCTCCGGTACTATATGCTCCGGGAGATGCCCACTCAGTCAGACACCAATTTCAGTGTGGAGGCGCTGGAGGCGCGCTATAACGCTGACTTGGCGAATGATCTTGGCAACCTGCTGCACCGGACGCTGTCGATGACCCACCGCTATTTAGAAGGGCAGGTGACGAATGCCGAACTGGAGCCGGAAATCGCTGCCGTTTTTCAAAAGGCGGTTCGTGAGACCGCAGCGGCGTTTCATGAGACGCAATTTCCTGCCGGGCTTCAAACCGCTTGGGAGATTATCCGAGCCGTGAACCATTACTACGATTCGCGCGCGCCCTGGAACTTGGCGAAGCAGGGCGATTTGGCAGGGGTGGGACAAACGCTTTATGCAGGACTGGAAGCATCTCGGATTTTGTCGATTATTTTGTCGCCCGTGATGCCCTCCGTTTGCGAGGCGATTGCGGGTCAGCTGAACCTGCCTTATGAGACCCGTTGGAGCGAGGCGGAAAAACTGAATGGGCTGCCGGTAGGACACGCTCTCAATCAACCGACGCCGGTTTTCCCGCGATTGCAGCCGAAAGCAGAAGCGCCTGCCGCGCCTGAAAAGAAACCGCCTCAAGAGGTTAAACCGATGGATGAGATGATCAGTATCGACGAGTTCAAGAAAATCAAGATTCGCGTGGCGCGAGTCACGGCTGCAGAACCGCACCCAAACGCAAACAAACTGCTGAAGTTGACGGTCAGCTTGGGCGATGAAACCCGGACAATTGTGGCGGGTATTGCGGAGTCGCATACGCCCGATCAGTTAGTGGGCAGGCAGGTGCTGATTTTGGCGAACCTGCAGCCTGCCACGCTCCGGGGCGTGGTGTCGGAAGGGATGCTGCTTGCCGCCGATATCGATGGCAAGGCGATACTGCTCTCTCCTGAAACCGAAGTGCCAGACGGAACCGGCGTCCGCTAAGATCCTTTTACCGGGTTGAAACGTCCCAAGACAACCCCAAGAAAAAGTGTTCATCCCGCGCGCTGGAAATGTCTTTTCCTATCATGGCTTGCAGGTTGAGGGTCGGGGTCCATTGATATCGGATTCCCACTCCAGTGGAAAAATGCCAAGATTCTTGCGCATCGGTAGGTCCGTGTCCTGTGAGTTGAATACCTATCACTGTCTTCGGATGGATGGCGCGATCCAACACGACCCCGAAGAGTGGAACCCAGTGGGTTCCTTTTGGCGCATAGTTGAATCCCGCGTTCCCGGTGATACGCGCCTGCCCCAGCGGGTGTTGGAAGGTCAGCCAAATGCCTTGCTCCACAGAGTTGGCAGTAAAGGGTTCATTGCCTGTGGGTAATATGATTTGATAAGCAAAGGCTAATCGCGGTTCATCGAGCGCGCCTAAGAGTCGCTGTTTATAGGAAAAGCTGAGGTCTCCAAAACCGCGCTTTCTGCCTTGATCCGGGCTGTGGGATATCAACGCATCGATTCCGATCCCAACTTCCGCGCGTTCGGACACGCCTATCACCATCGAGAAGCCTGGCAGGCTGTGTAAAGTTTCTTCCCAAGAGTGTTGGCGGTAATAACTCTTGAACAGCGTGAGCGTACCCTGAGGTGTTACGCCGGGGTCATCCACGCTCCAAGGCGGCTCACAGTACCCTGTCATAGGCACAGCGAGCGCAATCATTATAGCCATCTGGCTCAAACGGCGAATCCACACATGTTTCCATTTCATCAAGAACTTCGATTTTCCTGTTCAGCGGTATTCAAGTGGTATCATTATTCCGAAGAGTTGCCAATTCATCCCCACCATATCAATCCGCATGCGATAAGACCAGCGGCTGCGCTGCAAAGAAAATTGACCTCGCTGTTCTGAAGATAGCGACATCCTTGCGCGGGCGTGGCGCGGGTTTCGCAGTGGGTCTGGCTCTCAACCACCTTTCCACAAACGGAACACCGGAACCGCGCCTGCAAAGTCGCGCCCAATAGACTATCCAACAAACCGCCTGTGAGCGCGCCCACTGTAGCAGCAAATGCCTGCCAGAGCGTCAGTCCCAACGGCAGCGCGCTGAAAGACACGATAAACAAAACCCCGACAAGATTCGCTGCGAAGCCTGCGCCCGACACCGCTCCCGAACTGCCTATGGACGCAGGTCGCCAATTGGTGATCAATCGCGGGTTCTTACCAAGCCGGGTCCCGAATTCCGTCGCCCATGTATCGCCCGCCGCTTCCGCTAAGGACGCGACCGCGCCGGTCCACCAAAGGGTTGCGCGCTCAGGGTCGCATAGGCTGAGCCAGGCGCAAATCGCTGCTACACCTCCATTCGCTAAAACCTGTCCCGCTTCGCGCCGTTCCGACTGTTCGCGTTTGCCAAACAACCGGGGAATCAAGGTAGAACTGAAGAAAAAGAGCAGTAAGGGCAACGCGCCCTGCCATCCCCCTGCGCCATAGACCGATGAACCAACAACCGCCGCCGCGATGGCTCCCGGCAAAGTGAGCCATCGCTTGAAGTAGGCGATACTGGATACGAATACCGATAAACCGACCGCTGTGAGCCAGTGTGTCCAATGTTCGTTCATCGTTTCCTCGCGGAGACGAAAGGATTGCCGCGAATTAAAAACCGCCAAGGTTGATCCACCGCTTGGGATATACCGACTCGCGGGGTCGCCATTACTTGGTCGTCCGGAACGGTTTCGCCTACCGCGATAAGCAGGTGAGAATGGTAGAGACAGAAACCGTTAAAGTGGTCATCGATGCCCAATGCCTTGCAGACATTTCCCGGTCCGCGGCACAACTGTTTTATGGATTCTACGCCGCGTCTCTCTCGCATGGTTTTTATACCCCAAAGCGGTTCGATGGCGCGAATCAATACCGCCTCTCCGATTCCCTCAGGCTGCAAAACTGCGTTTAAACACCAATGGATGCCATAACTCCGATAAACATAAGTGGTTCCGGGACTGCCGAACATCGCGGCATTGCGTGGAGTTTGACCTCTGAAACTGTGACTCGCAGGGTCGTTTTGAGTGTATGCTTCTGTTTCTACAATGCGCCCGCCTTCCCAACCCGTCTCCGTCTTTTTCAACAGATAATGCCCCAGCAGACTACACGCAGCCTCCACTGTGGGCTGTAGGTAAAACTCACTTGGTAAAAGCTCTATGTTCAACGGTTGACTTCCCATTGTTGAATCACTGCCTCCCAAGTGAGCGTCTCTATCTGTTTCAACAATTTCTCATCCAGATCGTAGCCTTTACCAAGCAGTTCCCACTGTCCTGCCCTGCGTACTCTTTGAGACAAGGTCGCGCGTTCAAGGTTCAAACGGCGGAGCGCGATCTGCTTGGCGCGCTCAAAATCGCTGGGTTCAGGCGCGATGGCTCGAAAACGCTGTTCGGAAGCGTTCTTAGCATCTTGAGATATGCTGGAGTCGAATTGCATATACGCTCCCCATCCCAAGCCGCCACCCCACACCTCCACAAAAGAACCGATTTCATAGCCGAAACCTTGCTGTTCTCGCAATGCTTGGAACAGCGCGCTCCCTTTACCTTCACCTATCAGCGCGCTTAGAACGAGAGCCGCGGCATACTCTTCTGGTGTCCAAGCATGTTCATAACGCGCCAACGCCCAATAACCGGCTGGCGCAGTGCCGCTTTGGGCAAGGCTAACAGTAGCGATTGCGGGCGGTAGTGTGGTATCAACAGCCAGTTTCGCGCCCGGCGATTCAAGCGATTCAAAGCGTTTGCGCGCTATCTCCAAAATAGTCTCTGGGTCCAAATCGCCGCCCGCTATCAACAAAACATTTTGGGGGCGAATAAAACTCTTGTAGAACCGCTCCAGTTCGCGCAAGGAGATGGAACGGATACTCGCTGGGGTTCCCAAAAGCGGGCTGCTGAGCGCATGGCTGTTGAAAAGCCCCTTGCGAACATGCTCCATGACCTGCCGGTAGCCTTGATCTTTGGGATGATTCATTTGCCATAGCAGCGAGGCGCGCGCTCGGTTCAAACTCGCTGAGTCAAACCTCGCTCGAAACACCCCTTCTACCAGCAGAGACAGCGCGCTATCGACGCGCTCTTCGTTCGTATAAATCTCGATTCTCAGGTAATCCGCTTCTCGAATCACCTGTACCCTGGAGGCGGTCTGTCCTATGCGATAAGGCATCGTGCCTTCCGTTTCATTTTCACTGTTGGCAAACAATAGTTCTGCGATAAGCGCGCCTATTCCTGGAGAAAAATCTTGTTCTTCTGCCAGCCCCAACCGAATCAAGAGATGGAGCGATATCCCTTCTTCGTTGGGTTCAGGCATTGCGAGCAACTTCATACCGTTTGCCAGAATACGAGTCTGCGGCGGAATCGGTTCACGGGAGCGTTTGGGAGGCGCAGGCAGGGTTCGTATCGGCGCGTCCAGACCCGCGCGCGGTTCCACTTCGGGGAACATTCTTCTTAGGAACTGTTCAAACGTCAGTTTGTCTAATTCGGTCTGCCAGTTTTGGCTAAGGTCAGAAAGTTCCAGACACTCGTACAACGCCGCTTGACGCGCCCATTGGGTCAGGTCTTTGCGCAGCCATTCTTGTTGGATTTGCAGGCGTTGTTTGGCGCGTTGGAACTGCTCAAGCGTCAGGGCATCAGGCAGTTGTAAAAAGTTGGCTCTTATCTCTTTTTCTAAGGCGTTCAACTGCTGAGGCTCCGTGTCAAAAACGCATGTGATCAAGCCTTGAGAAAAACGCGGCAAATAGTCGGATGTGCAGGACCGGAACAGCCGTTCTTCTTGTTTTTTTTGAAAGAAGACGCCATGAACGGGATCGCACAATATCTCCTTAAGAATGAGTCCCACCAATACTGCCTCTGCTGAACTGGCTTCCGGCACACGAATGCCCAACCCGCCAACACCATAACGCCCCGTTTTTTCAGTCATCCAAACCAGTCGTTCAACGGAGTCTGAAACGGCGGGCGATGTTTCCCTCTCCGTGAGGTTGCCCTCCTTTGTTCCTCGTGAACGGGGGATATACTCCCTCCCCGTCCAAGTGAAAGGGCGGGGAGGGAGACTCATAAAACGAACAGCAGATGCCTCGGCTACGCTCGGCATGACACGATTGGCAACAGCAGATGCCTCGGCTACGCTCGGCATGACACGGTTGGCTAAGCCGGTTCCCCTTGCTTGCAGGGGGAACCTTAAGGAGGGGGTAATATTCACAGATTGAATTCCCGTGTTCGTGGCAAGGACGCTTGTCGCGCTTGCGTCGTTCTCCCGCGCTTCTTCACCCGATTCCCACACCGACTTCAGCACCTGCTGAGCGCGCGCCATGTCTGCGTTCCCCGAAAGAAGGATCAACATGTGGGCTGGCAAATAATTGCGCTGGTGGAACTGCAAGATCGTGTCTCGGCTCAACGAATTCAAAACCGTTTTGTCGCCCAACACCGGACGCGCATAGGGGGTTTCTTTGAAGGCTTCGGAATAAAGTGACTGACGCATGCGCTTTACGGGATCGCTGTCTGAAAGCGCGTACTCATGTTTAGCGACGACTTGGCGTTCCCGCTCCAACTCTTCGGAGGGGATCAGCGGTTCCAACACGTGATCCAATATCAGCCGCAGCGCAATTTCCCAATGCGTTGCGGGGATGGTGGTGGAATAGCGAGTCCAATCCCGTTCGGTGCTGGCTTCCAAAACCGCCCCTTTCGTTTCCAGAGTTCGGTCCAGCGTTCCTGAAGGATGGCGTTTGGAGCCTTTGAAAATCATATGCTCCAGCAGGTGCGCCGCGCCGTTGGTTTCGGTGGTTTCAGCCGACACCCCAGCGCGTATCCATATCTCTATGGCGACTCGTTTCTCATGAGGAATTTCATCTACCAGTAACCGCGCGCCATTCGAGAAACGATGTTCTTTGAGAGGCGCGCCTATCGCGCAAAGGGCGAGCGCGCAAGAGAATAGGAGAAGCAAAGAACGAGCCACGGCGACAGGCTGCCTCCCCTCAATACAACAAATACGATTTTCGCCGCGTTTTGAAGCCACGGGTATGACGATCCATCAAGGCGAGAATGTCATTTACGGGCGCGCCCTCCATAACCCGCTGATGACATTCACGGTTCGCGAACAGTCCCAACATACGTTCTGCCTGCCAATCGCGCGCATACAGTTTGCGGAGCGTGAGCGCGAGCTGGATGCCCAAGCGAACGGGTCTCAAACGCGAACGGTCGGTGATAAACATCGAGACGCCCTCGCAGCGTTTCTCTTTATGAGTGCTGTAAGTGGGCGTAAAGACCAGCGGCGTGAACCGGATACCCGGCTCCTTCAGGTTATTCAACGCGTCTGCCAGAACCCTGCCTTGAATCCACGGCGCGCCGATCACTTCAAAAGGCGTGTCGGTTCCGCGCCCCACCGATAAGTTGGTGCCTTCCAGAAGTCCCACACCGGGATAGAGCAAGGCTTGCTGAAGACGACGCATATTGGGAGAAGGATTGACCCAATAGAGACCACACGCATCCAAAAAGTGAGTTCGCTGCCAACCCTCACAAGACACAACCACCAACTCACAGCCGATTTTCTTTTCCGCATTGAACATGCGCGCCAATTCGCCGACCGTCATGCCGTGCCGCAAAGGGATGGTATGGTAGGCGGTGAATCCGAGCCGGTCGGTATCTGCCAAGGGGCCCTCGACATCCACCCCATTGATCGGATTGACGCGGTCTAACACAACGCAGGGAATCTTCGCTTCCGCGCATGCCTCCATCGCCAAGCCCATGGTGCTGATGTAGGTATAGAAGCGGCAGCCGATGTCCTGAATGTCATATACCAACACATCCACATTTCTCAGTTGTTCTTGGGTGGGCTTTTTGCGTTCTCCATAGAGGCTGTAGATCGGCAGTCCGGTTGCGGGATCGATGCCATCCGGCACATTTTCGTCCAGATGACCTTGAAAGCCATGTTCCGGGCTGAAAAGGGTGGTGACGCTGTATTTTTTCGCCTGCAATACCGAGAGCGTGGGGCGCAGATCGGCGGTTAAGCCGGTATGATTGGAGAGCAGTCCCACACGCTTATTTTTCAACAGGTCCAGTCCCTGTTTGTCGATGAGATCAATGCCGTTGAGGGTGTTCATAGGTTTGCCATCGCCTCGAACATGCGCGCATAGACGCGGATCATCTTTTTCATGCTCTCAATCGACATCCGCTCGTCCGGTTCATGCGCGTTGCCGTCCCCTTTGAAACCTGCGCCAATCGCGACCAGATTCGGCATCACACGCGCATAGGTTCCACCACCCATCGTGCCGGGTTCTGTCATGTCGCCCGTTTCTTCACGGTAGGCATTAATCAGTGCTTGCACAAACGGCGTATCCAACGGCACATAGAGCGGGGGGGTGTGGGTGGCGCGCGCTAAATGGAAACCGGAACGCTTCATTTCAGGCTCCAACTTTTCTTTCAAAGCGTCCAAGCTCCAAGTGACAGGATAGCGAATGTTGAACACGCATTGCACGCGGTTGCCATCGTAGTTGAAAATGCCCAGATTGGAGGTCAACGCGCCCGACTGCTCATCCCGGTGAGCGATTCCTAAACCGGAACCATCTAAATGGCTGCCCCATTTCAACACATCGTCCATCCAACTGTCGGGCAGGTTCAGCGGTTGCAACGCTTCGATCATGCGCGTTACCGCGTTGACTCCTTCGCTTGGAGTGCTGCCATGCGCCGATTTCCCATGCGCAATGACCTTCCAGCCTCCAGCCGCTTGTTCCAGTTCGATGCCTTCGCCTGTTATCGCAGGCTTTTCGCTCACGCTTAAAATCGCTTCCACCCGGTCGGGAACCATGTTATGCCGTTCGCCGCCGGACATGCTTTTCAGCGGTGACCCATTAGAATTCGCCGATTTCTCGATAAACAGGTTACTGATCCCTTTTTCGCCATAGACCAGTGGGAAACCGGCATCCGGGCTGACACCGCAAACAGGTCGCTCCGGTTCGTGCTTTAAGTAATATGCCATACAATCCCAACCGCTCTCTTCATCGCAGCCAACAATCACACGGATTCGGCGTTTGAGCGGAACTCCCAACTCTTTCAAAGCGCGGACCGCATAGATGGAGGCTAAGGTGGCTCCCTTATCATCGGTCGCGCCGCGCGCATAGATATAGCCGTCCTTTATCTCTGCGCCGAAGGGGTCCATCGTCCAGTTATTGCCCACAGGCACGACATCCACATGGCTGAGGGTCGCGATCATCTCCGCGCCTTCACCGGTTTCTAAATGCGCGGCGTATCCGTCAAAATCCTTCACGCGAAAGCCGTCCCGATTGCCTAAGTCGATGACGACATCCAACGCTTCGCGAACGCCTTGACCGAAGGGCGCGTTGGGAACGGGGTCTGATTTCACGCTTTGCGCGCGCAGTAAACGCTGAAAATCAGCGATCATTTCGTCGGTATGCTGCTCAATCCAGTTCAATAACAGTTCTCTATCCAATGTTATCTCCTCTCCTTGCGGTAAAATTATACACGATGGATACCGCAATCTTACTGGCAGCCGGAAAAAGCGAACGATTTTTTCCTTTTAATGCGACGCGCAACAAGTCCGCCGCCCCGATCATGAACAAGCCTGCCATTCGTCGATTGGCAGAAGAAATGCTGGAGTCGGGCTTTACACGGCTGGTCGTTGTGGTGGGTGAACATGAAGGCTCGGTTCGCGCCGCTCTGCGCGATCTGCCTGCGCCGATTGCCTTCGTTCGGCAGGGCGCACCCCACGGAACCGCAACCGCCGTCTTGAACGCTGCGCCTCTGATTGGCGAACAACCGGTGCTGGTGGCTTATGGCGATGTCGTTGTTCAGCCGGGCAACGCTGCCCGGTTTCGCCAGACTTTTTTGGAGAGCGGCGCGCTGGCGGCGGCTTTGATGCAACCGATGGAGGGTTTCTATGACCCCCGCGATTGGATCGGCGCGCGCGTGAAAGAGGACACAATACAAGCCTTTGAAGGGCACAGCACCGATAACAACCACCGATTGGGTGGTATGTTCTGCTTTCAGCCGGAGGTATTCCGAACACTCAGCGCGCATCCCGGCTTAATGACGAGCGTTCCTGTGGGTGGCATGCCGCCTATCGAGTCGGATTTGGCGCAAACCTTGCAAATGTTAGTAGAGGATGGGCGCGAAGTCTTAGCCGTTCCCGTGGAAGGCTTTTTGGTTGATCTGGATAAGCCTTGGCATTTATGGGAGGCGAATGCGCGCTGGCTGAATTATGAGTCGGAGCGGTTAGAGCGGGATCAGGTGGCGAACGATGCGCAAATCGATGACTCGGCAGAAATCGAGGGTAAGGTGGTAGTGGAGTCCGGGGCGCAGATCGGCAAGCGGGTCGTGATCAAAGGGAACGCCTTTATCGGCAAGGAGACGCGGGTGATAAACGGCGCGATTTTGAATGGGTTCTGCGCGATTGGCGCGCGTTCCCGAATCAGCGACTACTGTATGGTGTCGGGCGGCACGGTGGTGGGCAACGGCTGTATTGTGGGGCATGATGCGGAGATGGAAGGCGTGATGTTGGACGGTTCCTTCCTGTATCATTATTGCGAGGTGATGGGCGTGGTTGGGCAGAAGGTTGATTTGGGAGCGGCGACCGTTTGCGGCACACTGCGCTTTGATGATGATGAGACGCTGCACAAAGTCAATGGGCGCAGGGAGAAGCCCGAATTCGGCGCGAACGGCACTTATTTCGGCGACTTCTCGCGTACTGGAGTCAATGTGATCACGATGCCGGGCGTCAAGATCGGTTCATACAGCTGCATCGGCGCGGGCGTTGTCGTTTATGAAGATGTGCCAGACCGGAAACTGGTCTTGTTGAAACAGGAACTGATCGTCAAAGACTGGGGACCGGAGCGGTATGGCTGGTGATCAGCCTCTCTTTTTGAGGAACTCAAAATGACTTTCCAAATTGAAAAACTCATTCGTTCTGGTGAAAGCGAAACTGTTGAATTCAAGCAATCAACGGGAGAAATAAAAGAAATTCTCCAAACAATATGCGCATTTGCAAACTCCCATGGTGGGGTTATTTTGGTTGGGGTTGGCGACCAGGGCGATGTTGTTGGGGTAAATATTGGCAAAGGTACATTGGAGTCGCTGGTCAACACTATCCAGCAGCAGACCGATCCTAAAGTTTTTCCTTCCCTCAACAAGATCGAATTAGAAGGTAAGAGTATTCTCGTGCTTCAAGTGGAAGAAAGTCCGATCAAACCCATACTCATAAAGGGAAGGGGTTATAGGCGAGTGGGTCGCAATAATCATATTTTGTCAAGCGCTGAGGTCGCGAACCTTTCTCTTTTCAGTCGTCGTATGTCTTGGGATGCGGGTCCTGCAGAAAATCTTTCTTTAGAAGATGTAGAGCCAAAAGCCTTACACGAGTGGCTGTCGTTGGCGCGGCGAGAACGAAGCTTGGATGTTAATCTTGACACACCGTTGGAAGATATATTAATCAAATTAGACCTTTTGAGAGAGGGTCAGCTTACTCGAGCTGCCATCTTGCTTTTTGGCAAAGAACCACAACGCTTTCTACGACAGTCTGAGGTCAGGGTTGCCCGGTTTAAGGGCAACAATCCTCTTCATTTTTTGGACATGAAGGTGATTGAAGGGCGAATCATCGATCAAAGAGAAGCGATCATGGATTTCATTCAAAGGCATATTCGAATGGAAGCCACAATTGAAGGATTAGACAGACAAGAACGATGGGAATACCCTCTACCTGCACTGCGAGAAGCGGTCACCAATGCTCTCTGTCATCGAGATTATGGTGACGCTGGCAATGTGCAGGTGAGAATTTTTGATGATCGGTTGGAAGTTTGGAGTCCCGGCACTTTGCCTCTTGGTGTGACTTTAGAAAGTTTGAGAGTATCGCATAACTCCATGCCTCGGAACCGTTTGGTCGCTTATGCACTCTTTTTGGTAAAATATATCGAACAATGGGGAACAGGGACCTTGCGGATGATGGAGGATTGTAAAGAAGCAGGACTTCCTGAACCGGAATTCACGGAAAGAGGAACCGCTTTTGTCGTTTCATTTTACAACAAGCAACTGACACGCGCTCATTTAGAGAGTTTAGGATTGAGTGATAGGCAAATCGTTGCGGTTGAATATGCTCGTCTACAGGGACGAATTACTAATCAGGAATATGTGCAGCTCACAAAGGTTTCACGTCGCACTGCTACGACTGAATTGAAAAAGCTGGAAGATATGGGTCTGTTAACATCGCAAGGAGGAGGACGCTCTCTTTATTACATTCTTAGTAAACGAGTAGGCACTGGGTCAAACCAATAATTGCGCGAATTGCGCGATTATTGCGCGATTATTGCGCGAATTGCGCGATTAACCAGTCATTCAAAACAGATACTTCACCGCCACGAAGCCCAGAATGAGCAGTGCCATAAACGCCACGGCTAACTTGTCAAAATATTTTTCTATCGCATCTTTGATGGGCGCGCCAAACTTCCAAATGAGACTTGACACAATAAAGAAGCGCAACCCGCGCCCAATCACGGAAGCCAAGAAAAAGGGCAGGACCGGCATTTGAGTCGCGCCTGCCGCAATCGTCGCGACCTTATAAGGAATAGGCGTGAAAGCGGCTGCCACCAGGAACCAGACCCCCCACTCACCTTGATAAGCGGTTTCAATGCGTTTCCAATACTCTTCGGCATGATAAATTTCGACAATACGGTTGCCGACGGTCTCCATCAGCGCGAACCCAATATAGTAGCCGAACAACCCGCCCATCGACGAGCCCAGCGTGCAGTTCAAAGCATAGATAAAGGCTCTTGCTGGGACCAGCACACCCATGGCAATCAACAATACATCGGGAGGAATGGGGAAGAAAGATGCCTCTGCAAACGCCAGAACAAACAAGGCAGATGGGGCATATGGTTTCTGCGCAAAACCTTCAACCCAATCTTTCATACGCCTCAACCACTTTATCATAGGCGGGAATTGTACCTGAAAGCTTACAAGTGAGGTATACTACTGCTCATGCGCGCCCCCGCGCTCCACGGAAAGGAAAATGCTCACCAACCGCTTGGAGTTTTTGGATCTGCCAAAGGAACTAACCCATCAAGCCTTTGCCCGCGCTGTTGCGGTGGGGCTGTCGCAGTCCCCCAAATCGGTCCCTTGCCGTTTCTTCTACGACGCTGAGGGTTCTCGTCTATTCGAACAAATCTGCCAACTGCCTGAATATTATCTCACACGCGCAGAACAGGCTTTGTTGGAATCGCATGCCAACGCGATGATCCAGACAGCAGGCGCGCCCACCCGCTTGGTTGAGTTTGGCAGCGGCAGCTCGCGAAAGACGCGCTTACTGTTGGAATCCGCGCTTCGTTCGCAACCGCGAATCCATTATACACCCATCGACATCTCTTCCGACTTTCTGCGGCATACCTGCATAGGCTTGCTGCAAGATTATGAGAACCTGCACATAGAGGCGATTTCTGCTGAATACCGGGACGCTCTGAATGCGTTATTGCCCCAAGAAGAGCCGCGTCTGTTCCTATTGATGGGCAGCAATATCGGCAACTTTGAGCCGGGAGAGGCGATCCAGTTTTTGGGACTAATTCGCGCGCAGATGACTCCCCGAGACAGGCTGATGCTGGGAGTGGATTTGATAAAAGCAGTGGAAGTTCTACAAGCTGCGTATAACGACGCTCAAGGAATCACAGCGCAGTTTAACATGAACCTGCTTGCCCGAATCAACCGGGAACTGGAAGGCGACTTTAACCGTTCCTATTTTAAGCATGACGCGCCTTTCTTTCCTGATAAACGCTGCATTGAGATGCGTCTTATCAGTCAAATCGCGCAAACCATTCGGATAGAAGGGCTTGGGATATCCATAGAATTTGAAGCGGGCGAACCTATTATTACCGAACATTGCTATAAATATTCGCCAGAAAGCTTCCACGCGCTTTGCGAAGCGGCGGGCTTAGAGACAATCCGTTGCTGGCAGTATGAACCCCAGCCGTTTTTAGTGGCTCTCTTGAAACCGCTATGAACTCCCTACGCAAAGAACAGGTGGCGCGCGCGCTACGCGAGGCAAGAGATCAGACGCTTAATCTGTTGAGGCAGGTCCCCGATGAATTCTTAAAAGTCCGGGTGCATGGCTTCTATAGTCCAATCGGCTGGCACTTTGGGCATATCGGTATGACCGAAGAGTATTGGGTTTGTGTCAGAGCATGCGGCGAAGCGCAATTAGATGACAAGTTGGCGTTTCTTTTTGCGAACATCCCCGACAATCCAAAAGACAATCGCGTGAACTTACCTGACCGAGCGCAGATTTTGGATTATTTGGCGCAGACTCGCGAACGAACCTTGCGGGCGTTGGAAACGGCGAATCTGGAGAGCGATCAGTTCTTTTTGAAAGACGCTTACGCTTGGGAATTCGCCTTGCAGCACGAGTACCAACACCAAGAGACGATAGCGGAATTACTGCAACTGATTCACCAACAGCAGCCCCTGCCAAAATCCTTGCCTGAACCCTTTCCTTGGCGCTCCGAACATCAAACCGAATGGGTGGAGATTCCGGGCGGCGTCTTTGAGCGAGGGGCACATGACCCGCATGCGTATGATAACGAATGCCCTGCGCACAAGGTGGAAGTGAAACCGTTTCGCTTGGCGAAGACCCCTGTGACGGCTTTCGAGTGGAGCCTGTTCATGCAGGAGGGCGGTTATGCGCGCAAGGAACTTTGGAGCGCGGCAGGATGGGCGTGGAAAGAAGCAGAAAACGCCCGGATGCCGGAGTACTGGTTTCGCGACTCGCGAGAGGACAGCTACTACTTTTTCGGCAGTATGGGATTGCGCGCGATCCGTCCCGAGGAGTCGGTTCAAGCCGTCAGTTGGTATGAGGCGGAAGCGTTCGCGCGCTGGTCAGGCGCAAGACTGCCCGAAGAGGTGGAATGGGAGTATGCGGCGCGCGCCGTACCCGGCGAGGAATCATCCAGACCTTATCCGTGGGGAATCGCGCTGCCTGACCATACTCTCGCGAGTTTTGGATTTCACGAATGGCAGCCCGCGCTCGTCGGCTCGAAACCGCTGGGAGTTAGCGCATTCGGCATATTAGGGATGGCGGGCAGCGTGTGGGAATGGACAGCATCGCCCTTTCTGCCCTATCCTGGTTTTCGCGCATATCCTTATGACGGCTATTCCAAAGATCACATGGACGGCAATCATTATGTCTGCCGGGGCGGTTCCTGGGCGACAAGCGCGCGTATCTTGCGATCCTCTTTCCGAAACTGGTATGTGCCTACCTATCGCCAAGGCTTTTTGGGTGTCCGATTAGCGGAGGCGCGATGATACAACTGAAGAATGTGAGCAAGCGCTATGGTGACTTGACCGCGCTTCATCCGTTGGATATGGCGATTCAACAAAGCCGAGCAACAGCATTGATTGGACCTTCTGGATGCGGCAAGTCGACCTTGTTGCGCATCATGCTTGGATTGATTACGCCAACGACCGGCGAGGTCTGGTTCAAGGAGCAACGACTTTCCCAAGAAAACGTCCGGACGGCGCGGCTTGCAATGGGCTATGTGATTCAAGACGGCGGTCTGTTTCCTCATCTCACTGCTGAAGAGAATGTCACATTAATGGCGCGCCACTTGAAAATGCCTCTTGAGCAACAACAAACACGGTTGCAAGAGTTGTGCGATTTAACCGATTTCCCTCGCCCTGCTTTGGCGCGTTACCCTGCCGAGTTATCGGGGGGACAGCGGCAGCGGGTCGGCTTGATGCGCGCTTTGATGTTGGACCCAGAAGTCCTCTTATTGGATGAGCCTCTGGGCGCGTTAGACCCCATGACCCGCTCCCAACTGCAGACCGACCTTAAAGCGATTTTTCAGAAACTCCAAAAGACGGTTGTCTTAGTGACTCACGATATGGCGGAGGCGGCGTATTTTGCGGACACGATTGTGCTGATGCGTGAAGGCATTATCGTGCAGCAAGGCAGCTTGGAAGATTTGCGCGACCGCCCTGTGGACCCCTTCGCGCGCGCCTTTTTGATGGCTCAACGCAGAGAAGTGGAATTTTGACGCTTTGCGCCGAAACTTTTAAGGTAGCAATAGGGTATACTTTTTAGCCGTGAACCGGTAGCTCAGTCGGTAGAGCAACGGACTTTTAATCCGTAGGTCGAGGGTTCGAGCCCCTCCCGGTTCACCATTCAAAATTTTCCATCCCTACCTTCCTTTTCAAAAGATTCGCTTTCATGCCGCTGCACTACCTGTATTGTTTCTGCGACTGAAGTCGCGCCGATAACTGGTAAAGTCGCCCTACGGCGACTAAATACGTCAAGTGTTGGGGTAGACCTGTGTGTCTGTCTAATCTGCAGGCGCACACACAGGTGCGCCCCCACAAAGGATGTCACCCTGACCGGAGCGAACGGGTCTGCTTTTCAGAGGGTGAATTCCCAAGTTCGCGGGAATGACGGCAGTCAGCGTTATGCTTGTCATCGAGGCTTCGGAAGTCAGAACCTCTTAGCGAATTGTAAAATCAAGTAGAATTTTGCATCAATATTGCGAACTGAGAAGCGCGTCAGCAATTCATTTAAGGGTATCATATACCCTATGGATTGGCAAGAAGCGACCAATGGACAGATGCCGGTAGAACCGCCTATGATCGGGCGTGTGGTCGGCACAGAGCGCGCGCCCAACACCGCGTTTCACTTCTATTTTTGGGCAACCCCTGAAAGCCCAATCGGAATAGGCACCTTGGTGAAAGTGCAGTCGCCGACCCGGACAATCTGGGGCGTGATTATCGAAGGGTTCGGCTATAACGATGCGCAGTCGCCGATGTTTGACTTTTTAGGTTCCGATGGCGACCCGACCTTGAAGCCGCCCACCGAGCGCAGGGAGATACGGGTCTACCAGGCGGCGGTTCTGAGGCATGAACCGGAAAACCTCGCGCAGCCGGTTCCTATCGCGCCCGTATACTTAGCGAATAAACAGGATGTGGAAATGTCGCTGCGGATGGACGCTATCCCAGAAGAGCGGCGTATCCCGGTGGGAATTTATGAGAGCGGCGACTTGAAAGCACCGGTTTATGTCGATTCCGATTTTCTGCTGGGACCCGAAGCGGGACACCTGAATGTGACCGGAACCAGCGGTCTGGCGGCGAAAACCAGCGCGATTGAATTCACTCTGATATCGATTTTCCAGAATATCCCCAAAAAGGTGGCTGCCCTTTGCTTCAATGTGAAGGGGGGCGACCTGCTGTTTTTGGACCAGCCCGCCAGCCGCCCCATGACCGAAGAACAACTCGCGATTTATGATCAGTTGGGCATCGAGCCGAAGCCGTTTGAGCGCGTGGAGTTCTATTCCCCCTACAAAAATGACCGGGTCAATCTGGCAACGCTCCGCACCCATGAACTGCTGACCACCAACGTCCATCCGTTGCTGTGGGGGTTGCGCGAGGTGATGCGCTATACCGAAGTCGTGATGAACCGGGACGATATCGATGTGAAAGCGGACGCCTTTTTGCAGTTTTTGCGCCAACGCGTGATCGATCCTGGTTTTTTTGAGTTTGACGAGGCAGAATTGGAGGCGGGACTGCCCGACAAGGTCTCGGTCACGAACTTCGCGGAACTGATCGCATGGTTCAACCATGTGTTAAACTATATCGAGACGGGCAAAGGACGCGGCAGCACATGGCGCAGTTATGCGGTGGAGACGATCCGCAAAATCTATAACCGCCTGGCGAACCTAACGACGCGCTTTGCGGGATTAGTCTCTGAAAGCGACGCCATTTTTGACCTGCCTTGGGGCGATTTTCAAGACCGGACTATCTATGTGATCGACATCGCGAATCTCTCACAGGAGGCGCAGGATTTGATATTTACGCGGGTCATCGTGGAACTGCGCGAGCGAATGGAGCAGCAGAAGTTGGGCGTGGATCATGTGGTGGTCGTGGTGGATGAATTGAACCAGCATGCGCCGGCGTCTGGCAGAGACTCCTATGTGTCGCGCACCTTGAGGGACATTTGCGCGCGCGGACGTTATTTGGGCTTGACGCTCTTCGGCGCGCAGCAATTCCGCTCACAAGTGGACAAGCAGATCGTGGGCAACTGTTCCACTTCGTTCTATGGCAGAATTGAGATGGAGGAACTGGCGCAGGGGATGTACCAGATTTTTGACCCCGCAGTGAAAGAGAAGGTGGGGGCATTGTCGCCGGGTGAACTGCTGGTGCGTCATCCTTACTTTACCCAGCCGATTTTTGTCAATTTTCCGCCGCCTGCCGTGATGCGAGGGCAGGATGGATTAGCGCAATTTCCTGCGGCTGCGCAGGAGCCGTTTGAGCGCGCGATTTGGCGCAATCTCCGAAAACTCGCGCCGCAATTGACCCCAAATCAAGTGCTGGACGCGATTCATGCGCGACAGGGCGAAGGCGATCTGCAACAAGAGGGCATTATCGCGGCGATGAATGCGACATTGATGAACCGACCCAGCGCGGACCGGGTATTGACAGAATTCCAGTCCCGCATCCCGCAACGCGTGAAGATTCGAGCCGTAGTGCCGTCTGAGCCGTCCATGTCAAAGTTCGTTTCTGATGATGATGACGATGACGGGGAGGGTTTCGGCGACCTCTTGCCGAAGGGCTATGCCCCGCGTTCGGAGGAGGAACTGTGAAGATCGTCCATTTGAGCGATACCCATCTGGGCTTTCGCGCCTACAGCCGTTTGACGGAACGCGGCATCAACCAGCGTGAAGTGGATGTGCGGGTCGCGTTTCAAAGAGCGTTACGAAAAGCGGCGAAACTGCAGCCCGATTTGGTCTTGATCGCCGGCGATATGTTTCATACCGCGCGCCCCAGCAACTACAGCCTGATTCGCGCCTATCGAGATCTGATGGATTTCCAGAAGATACGCGAGGGGCGTCCTTTAGCGATTGTGGCGGGCAACCACGAGACTCCACGCACGACAGGGTCGGGCTGCGTCTTGAGCCTGTTTGAAAACATTTCTGGCACGCGCTGCGTTTACAACCAGATCGATGCCGTTACGTTTGAGGACATCCACGTTCTCTGCGTGCCATCGCGCGGCGTGGAAGAATTGGGGACGACTCTCATCGAGCCTCGCCCAGAATTCAAGGTGAATGTGTTGATGCTGCATGGCATGCTGGAAGGAGTGGCTGCCTTCACAGAATCATCGGAAGCCATTTCCAAAAGTCAAATCTTGCGGAGCGATTGGGACTATATCGCCTTGGGCGACTATCATATCCACCAGATTCTGGCGGATAACGCCTGCTATTCAGGATCAACCGAGTTCACCTCCACCAACATCTGGGAAGAGCGTGAGACCGAGAAGGGGATCGTGGAATATGATACCGAGACGCGCCAGATTCTTTTTCATCCTATCCAACTGGCGCGAAGAGTCATTGACTTAAAGCCAATTCATGCGGCGGAGTTGACCCTGCAAGAGATCAACGATTTGATCGCTCAACAGGCGGAAGAGGCGGGGGTAGATGATGCCATTGTCCGCCAGCGGGTGTATGATTTGAGGCACGAGATGCGCAGCGGGTTGGATGCCGCGGTTTTGAGAGACCTGCGTTCGCGCGCGCTGCATTATCAATTGACCCTGCAAGCCTATCGCGCCCGTTCCGCGGCGATGGCGGAAGCCTCCTCAATGCCCGGTGAAGAGCGGTTGACACTGGAAGAGGAGTGGCGCCAGTTTGCGCAGGGCTACGATTTACCCAAGGAGTTTGACCGTGAACAGCTTATCCAGCAAGGCTTAGAGTATCTGAAGTCGCCTTGATTTTTGATATTCACCTAAAATTCATCTTCTGGTCAGGGGCGCGTCAGGCATATGGGCTATTCTGTATACCGCATAACATTGCGCTATGAGTATTAGGAGAAAATGAGTGCCGAAAACGACGCCCCCTTTAGCGACTGATGTGGCGATACGTCCCGGATTGACCGAACAAACGACGGCGATTCTGAGGGCGATTCTGAGCGCGACCGATTATGGCGTGCTGCTGACCGACTTGGATCACCAGAGCATGGCGTGTAACCGGCGGTTCGGCGAGATATTCGGGCTGTCGATTGAAGAAGTGGTCAGTTTGGAGCCGGAAGTCGTGCGCCAAAAGCTTTACCCGCGTTTGGAAGACCCGGACCGCTGGCGCGACCAGTTGATGGAGATTTACGCTGACCCGCACCTGGAATTTGAGGATGAGCTGACGCTGCTGGGTCCCCCCAATGTCGTGATGCGCCGGTACACCGGTCCCGTGACCGATGACAGCGGAGCCTTGATTGGGCGCATTTGGACCTTCTTGGACATTACCCGACTCAAACAGCAGCAACGAATCCAGCAGACCCTTTATGAGGTCAGCACGCTGTTTGACCCCTCGCCTGCCTCCACCTACGAGTCGGTCTTGCAAAAATTGGCAGATTTTTATGGGGGGGCGACCGCGGCGATTACCCTGCGCGATGGTAAGCAGGTCACCTTCAAAGCGGTGGTGAACGCGCCTGAATGGGCGGCGGGCGTTCGGGGACTGCCTTTGGAAGAGGCGTACTGCCAGCGCGTGTTGAAAACGAACGAGCCGTGCTTGATCCAGGATGTGGAGCAGGACGCAGAGTTTAAGTTCTTTAAGACGGTGGGATTGGGTTGGACCCGCTATTTGGGCGCGCCGGTCCGCGATTCGAAAGGGAAACCGATAGGCACGCTGTGCATTTTGGATGCGCGTTCCGACTGGCTGCTGAATGCGGAAGACCAACGGTTCATCTCCTTGATGGCGATGCGCGTGAGCGCGGAAATCGAGCGTGAGCGTATCGTGGAAGAGCGTATCTCCGAACAGCAAAACGCGCTTCAGTTTCGTGAGCGCCAGTTGACCGTGAGCCGCCGGGTTCTCCAAGCGATGAACGATGGTTTCCGCCTGATCGGCTCCAGGGTTTCCGACGATTTTTGGCGACAGTCGCAATTGCGGGCTTTGCGGGGGGTTTTAGGGATTCAGGCTTGCGCCTTTTTACAGCAGACAGAAACGGGTATTTGGGAAGGCTGCTTGCTGGCGAAAGAGGATCCGAAAGCGAAGCCTCTCTTGCTCCCCGCGGACCCCGCCATTGCGGCATTAATGGACCGGCTGCAAGATTCGCCCTCGCTTTCTATCGATTGGGACGCGCCCGCCTTGACAGAGGTCGCTCAGGCATTGGGGACTGGGCATACGGGTGTGCTGCGCCTCCATTCGGTTCATAACACGCCGCAGGCGATGCTGGTGCTGGGCGTCAACTCTATTTCTTCCTTAAATGAACCGTTCGCTTGGGCGCATTTAGAAGCCTTAGCGGAACAAGTCGGAATCTGTTGGCAGGCGCGCGCTTTGCAAACCCGGCTGGAGCAGACCGACTTGGAACTGCAGGAAACGCAGCAGCAGTTGGTGCAGCGCGAAAAACTGGCGGTCGTCGGCACGCTGGCTGCCAGCATCGCGCATGACATCCGCAATATCGCCTCCTCATTGTCGCTCTCGCTTTCTATGAACGACTATGACCCGCAGTTCGCGCTGCAAGAGGCGCGCGCGCAGTTAGACCGCTTCAACTTGCTGGTTCACCGCCTGCTGTCCTATGCGCGACCCCGGCTGATGGCGAGCGAAGAGGTGGATTTAACCGCCTTGATGCAAAAGGTTTTGACCTTGACTGCTGCCTCCATCCGAGTGGGGCGGGTTACTCTGGAAACCGATTGTCAGCCCGATCTGCCCCCCGTCAAGGGCGACCCCCACCAACTGGAACACCTGTTTGTGAACATGGTTTTGAACGCGGTGCAAGCCATGACGGCAGAGGGCGGCGTTTTGAAGGCGCGCATCAGCGCCCTTGAAGGAAAGGTAATCGTGGAGATCGAGGACAACGGCAGCGGTATTCCCCCTGAAAAGATGGCGACGCTGTTTGAGCCGTTTCATTCCAAACGCAGCGGCGGGTTCGGGTTGGGGCTGTTCAGTTGTAAGCGTATTGTAGAGTCGCATGGGGGCGATATCGAAGTGGACAGTCACCCCGGAAAGGGAACCACTGTCATCGTTCGTCTGCCTGTCGCGGCGCGAGTATCCAAAGGTCGAAAGCGAGGTGACAAATCATGAACGCGAAAGTCTTGATTGTGGATGATGATCGTTTTTTGGCAGAAAACATCAAGCGTCTGCTCACTCATCATGGGTTCGACGCTTCCATTGCAGGTGATGCCAACAGCGCGCTGCGGGAGTTGATCGCGCAAGAGTTCAATCTGATGATTTTGGATTTGGGGCTGCCAGATGAAGACGGTATCAGTTTCTGCCGTCAATTGCGGGCGAAATGGCTGTTGCCGGTGTTGATGCTGACCGCTCGCAGCGACGCGATGGACAAGGTGATCGGCTTGGAGGTGGGCGCGGACGATTATTTGACCAAGCCCTTCGATTCGCAAGAACTACTGGCGCGGGTGCGAGCCCTCCTGCGTCGGACCAAAGAGTATCATTCTGGCTCTGCCCTCCCAGAAGTCACGCGCTTTGGCGACTTGGAAATCGATTATAACCAGCGGGATGCTCTCGTGGGCGGGAAACGCGCGGGACTGACCCGTAAGGAGTTTGAACTGTTGGCGTTCATGGCAAAGCATGCCAACAAAGCGTTACAGCGCGATTGGCTGTTTGAGCAGATTTGGGGCTTTGACAGCCATTTCAGCAGCAACAGTTTGGATGTGTACTTGTACCGGCTGCGCAAGAAGATCGAAGCCGACCCGAACGAACCCCGCTACTTACAGACCCTGCATGGCTATGGTTATAAATTCGTAACGATGCCGGGTTAGCGGGTGTGATTGGCAGGGAAAACCTCCCTCTATCCCGAAAGAGGTCTCTATGAAACTATGGCGATTTGGATCCATCGGGTTGTTCGTACTGGGACTCATGGTGTCGTTGACGGCGCAGGAGCGGTTCTATGCCTCGCCGGAATATGCGCGCTACCGAGAGATTCCCGGCAAACTGCAGCAAGGCTACCGTTCTGGCGCGTTGACCGCGCAATGGGACTCGGCAAGCCAAACCCTCACCTACCGGAAAGGAAACAAGACCTATCGATTCGATATCGGAACGAAGGAAGAAACGGAGATCAAGCCGGAAGAAGCCAACCGCCCGGAACCGAACCGTCGCCCGTTAGGTGGTCGACGCGGTCCAGCGAGGGGCGGCAATGTGGGTTCCAGTATCTCGCCCGACAGTAAGCAGAAAGCCTTTATCAAGGATCGCAATCTCTGGATCAGCGACGCCAATGATGCTAATCCCCAAGCGATAACGACTGAAGGCAGCGAGGCGAAACGCATTCGCATCGGCGCAGCGCCCTGGGTCTACCGCGAAGAATTGTCGCAGAATGTCGGGTTTTGGTGGTCGCCCAATAACCAGAAAATCGCCTATTATCGTTTTGATGAAAGCCAGGTGCCAGATTATTACCTCACCATGCGCTCAACCGCCTTCCAAAACAGCGTGGCGACCGAGCCTTATCCCAAAGCAGGCGGTAAAAATCCTGTTGTCGATCTTTTTGTTTATGACCTGAAGAGTAAGAAGCAGACCCGCATTCGCGTTCGCGACAGCGCGACTTTTGAAGACAGCGCGATGGGCTACTATGTCTATCAAGTGGAGTGGTCGCCCGATGGGAAAGAACTGCTGTTCTACCGGACGAACCGCCTGCAGAACGCGCTGGAATTCACCGCTGCAAACCCCAATACGGGGCGTTGCCGGGTTATCGTTCGCGAAGAGAATCGGGGAGGTTGGGTCGAGACTCACCCGACACGGGTCTTTTTGCAAGATAATAAGCGGTTCATTTGGGGGTCTGAGCGGAACGGCTATCGCAACTATTATCTCTATGATTTGAGCGGTAAATTAGTTCACACCCTGACGAATCACTCGTTTGAGGTGGAGCGGTTGGTGGAGATCGACGAGAAAAACAATCGCTTGTTTTACATGGCGCGCAGCGGGGACAATCCCTATAAATTGCAGTTGCACCGGGTGGGATTAGAGGGTCAGGGCGACACGCGCTTGACCGATCCGGCTTTTCATCATCGGGTGACGCTTGCTCCCAACGGTTCTCATTTTGTGGACATTGCAGAAACTCACAACCAACCCCCGGTGACACGACTTATCGATTCAGAAGGCAAAGTTCTAAAGACACTGGCGGAAAGCGATTTGAGCGGTTTCGAATCGCAAGGTGGGCAGCGGGTGGAGATGTTTACTTTCAAAGCCGCCGATGGCGAGACCACCTTATACGGCAGGTTGATGAAGCCGTCCAATTTTGATCCCAATCGCGCCTATCCGCTGCTGGTGATGGTCTATAACGGACCGGAAAGCAGTATGCTGAACGAGAGTTTTACCTTGCCCAGCGCAACCACCGAATTGGGCTATTTGGTGGCGGCGTTCGATACACGGGGTGGCAGCGGGCGCGGCAGGGCGCACAAGAACTTGCTGTACCGGAAGTTGGGTGTTGTGGAAATCGATGATCTGGCGGCAGGCGTTCGCGCTTTGCGACAGCGCGCTTACCTCGATCCGTCGCGGGTGGGTGTGCAAGGCACTTCTTATGGCGGATATGCTTCGGTGATGTGTTTGCTGCGTCATCCCGATCTGTTTCAAGCGGCGTGCGCCTCGTCTTCTGTCACCGATTGGCGGCATTACGACACCATCTACACCGAGCGATATATGGATACTCCCCAAGCGAATGAAGAGGGCTACAATGCGGGGTCTGCAGCCACTTATGCGCGCCAGTTGAAAGGGCGTTTGATATTGTTTTATGGCACTGCGGATGACAATGTTCATCCCGCAAACTCGCTTCATTTAGCCAGCGCGCTGCGTCAAGCGCGAAAGAGTTTTGAGATGCATGTCGGCGCAGATATGGGGCATGCCTTTATTGGCGAAGACCGGATGTTAGAATTTTTCATGGACGCGCTGCGTGGAGATTAAGCGGGGAGCGGGTGATTGTCGGGTAAAATGCTTACTATGACCGCCTGGAATTCTAAGAAACAAGCGCGTTGGAACGAGCTTTGTGAAAAACGCTTCTCAGACTCTTTGACCGAAAAGGAGCAGCAGGAATGGGACTTGTTGGCTCAGGCGCTCGATGCAGATGAGTTTGTAACCCTCAAACCTGTAATAGAGCGCATGGAATCGGATAACCTTGCTTTGGAACAAGCTTTGCAGACAGCAGAAAAGGAAAAGCAACGATTAACAACTCTTTTAGACAAACGTAGGAAAGAAAACGCGCGCCTGCAAGCGCGTCTCGGCGCTTTGCAACAAGAATATAAAACACTCAAAAAAAGTCTTTCAAAAAGGATTCCACAAACCTCTAACAAATGACTTATCGCCAACGTCTGGAAGTCATTCGCGTGCGTTATCATTACCAGTGTGGGTATTGCGGAGTCGCGGAACATGAGATTGGTTCATTCTTGGAGATAGATCATTTTCGTCCGAAAATTGCTGGAGGCACAGATGATCTTGACAATCTCGTATATTGTTGCTCAACGTGTAACCGAACAAAGAACGTTTTTTGGAGTGAAAATGAACTCAATAGGTTGCTGCACCCAATTCTTGATAACGTGAGCGCTCATATTTATGAACAAGAGGATGGGTTTCTTTCCCCTCTTACTCCGCTTGGGGCTTTTCATGTTGAACGACTCAGGCTGAATCGTCCCGCTTTGTTGATATTGCGTCAGAAGCGTCTTCAAGAACAACGAATGAGAGAAGCGGTTCCTCAAATTCAATCAGAAGTGAACTCGCTTCTCCAACAGATTTTGGAAGAAGAAAGATTAAGCATAGAACTCAAAGAGAAAATTATGCGTCTGCTTGAACGGATGCTAAAAATGCTGCGTGAACAAGAATAGATCCTCTTAACGTGCTGTGAAAGGGATCACGTCGTTGTCAAGTCTCTGGCGGGAACCGAAACGATGCCCAAGTCCGGCTGAGCGGAATTCGCCAGCGCGGCTTCCACCAATCCAGCGAACAGCGGATGGGGGCGGTTGGGTCGCGATTTGAATTCGGGATGGAACTGCGTCGCGATAAAGAAGGGATGGCTGGGCAGCTCGATCATTTCCACCAGCCGGTAATCGGGCGAAAAACCGCAAAAGACCATGCCATGTTTGGAAAGCGCGTCCCGGTACTCGTTGTTGACTTCGTAGCGATGGCGATGCCGCTCGTAGGCGACCGAATCTTGGTAGAGGCGTTCCGCCAGCGACCCATGCGCGATTCGACACGGATAAGACCCCAACCGCATCGTCGCGCCTTTATCGGCAATGCCGCGCTGTTCAGGCAACAGATGGATGACGGGGTGGGGCGAGTTTGGTTCCACCTCTTCGGTATGCGCGTCTTTCAGATGGCATACATGGCGCGCAAATTCCACCACTGCCATCTGCATACCATAGCAAATCCCTACGAAGGGAATGTTGTTTTCACGAGCATGACGAATCGCTCTAATCTTGCCCTCCACCCCGCGCTCGCCGAACCCGTGCGCAACCAAGATACCGTCCACTTTCTCCAACATTGACTCGAGGTCGCCCTCTTCCAAATCAACCGAATCAACCCATTCGATATGCACCCGCGCATGGTTCGCGATACCGCCGTGCTGAAGTCCTTCGGAAATACTGATATAGGAGTCGCGATTCTCGGTGTATTTGCCGATAAGCGCGATGGTACACTCTTTGCGCGGTTCGGTGATCCGGCTCACGATCTCTTCCCACTCTTGGACTTTCGATTCTCTTTCTGGCAGGGAGAGACGGCGGCTGACCAAATCCGCCAATCCCGCGCGTTCAAAGGTCAATGGGATTTCATAGATCGTATTAGCAGTGATGGCTTCCACTACCGCGGCGCGATCCACATCGCAAAACAGCGAAATCTTGTCTCTCATCTCTTCGGAGAGAGGCACATTGGTTCGGCAAACCAGCACATCGGGCGTAATGCCGATTTCACGCATTTTGATGACGCTATGCTGGGTCGGCTTCGTTTTTAATTCGCTCCAAGGACCGACCGCCGGAATCAATGTCACATGGATATACATCACATTTTCGGTGCCAACATCTTTGCGGAATTGCCGGATCGCCTCCAAAAAGGGCAGCCCTTCGATATCGCCGACTGTGCCGCCCACTTCCGCGATCACGACATCGGCGTTATGTTCGCGCCCTACCAACAGCACGCGCTCCTTGATTTCGGTGGTGATATGGGGAATCACTTGAACCGTTGCGCCCAAGTATTCGCCCCGGCGTTCCTTGTCTATGACCGCTTTGTAGACGCGCCCCGTGGTCACGTTGGAGTTGCGCGTGCAGTCCACATCCATGAAACGCTCATAATGTCCCAAGTCCAAGTCGGTTTCCGCGCCGTCGTTGGTGACAAAGACCTCGCCATGCTGGTAGGGGTTCATCGTCCCAGCGTCGACATTGATATAGGGGTCTAATTTGATAGGAACGACTTTGAAACCGCGGTTGCGAAGCAATCTACCCAAACTGGCGGTCGCAATGCCTTTACCAATGGAACTTACCACACCACCCGTTACAAAGATATATTTCGTCAAAGTATAACCTCCCCAATGCCAATTTCTCGTTGATAAATCGAACTCCTGTCAAATGCCTGTTCTATTTACTCATCGCATCTGACAGCGATTGATAAGCCTTTCGACACTCGCTCAAGGGCAGGTCCATAACGGTTCGACCTTGAAGACGGACTGTCAAACTGTCGCCGCCAGTAGTTCCTAACGGGATTGCTTGCAACCCATACTCGCTAACAAGCGTTTTAATCTTGTCCAAATGACCTGTTTCCACCGACAAGAGAACGCGGGTCTGGAACTCGCCAAAGAGAATTGCGTCTCGTCGCTCCGTCCAATCGGCGGCTTGCTCTGTCAAAACGATGTCTGCTCCAACGCCATAAATTATCGCGCTTTCCGCCAAGGCGACCGCCAATCCGCCATCGCTCAGGTCATGCGCCGAACGCAACAGTCTTTGCTCAGCGGCTTTTACCAAGAAGTGGTGCAGATTGCGCTCTTCAGCCAATAGGAAAGGCGCAGGCTGACCATTTTCTACTTGATGAACGACCGCCAAATATTCGCTGGCTCCTAATCCCTGCTGTGTGTTGACGGCGAAAGCGGCGGGCTGAATCAAAACTACCGTTAGTTGCGATTCTGGGAAGCCAGCTCCTACCCGATTCTCCACTTGCTCCAATATGCCCAGCATCCCTATCGTCGGGGTGGGAAACACCTCGCCCAATTCGCTCTCATTGTAAAAGCTGACATTCCCGGAAATGACGGGCGTATCAAAGGCTTCACTCGCCTGCGCGATTCCTTCCACGCAGCCTTTGAATTGGTAGAAGACGTGCGGTTTGGTCGGGTTGCCGAAGTTCAGACAGTCGGTGACGGCTCTCGGCATCGCGCCCGTGCAAGCCACATTGCGCGCGGCTTCTGCCACCGCGATCTGACCACCCGTCACCGGATCGAAATAGCAATAACGCCCATTCCCATCGATCTTGAGCGCGATGCCCTTCTCAGTGCCGCGTATCTTCAAAACAGCGGCATCGCCTTCACCCGGCGGCAGCACCGTTTGCGTCTGCACCAGCCAATCATACTGATCATAGACCCAACGTTTGGAGGCAATGTTAGGTGAAGAGAGCATTTTCAGCAAAGCTTGATTGGCGTCGTCTAAATCAGGAATAGCATCCATCTTGAACTCGCGAGCGGCGCGGATGTAGTCGGGTTCTTCGGTATCTAAATAGTAGGTGGGGCATTCGTTGGTGAGATAGGTGGCGGGAATCTCCGCGACGATCTCGCCGTTTTGCCGTACGCGAACCACATTCTCCGCGATGACCCGCCCAATCGTGACGGCGTTCAACCCCCATTTCTTATAGACCGCTTCCACTTGATGTTCTTCGCCTGCCTTCACATAGAGCAGCATGCGCTCCTGCGATTCAGACAGCATGATTTCATACGCGCTCATGCCCGGTTCGCGGGTCGGCACTTGGTTCACCTCGATATCGACTCCCGTTCCCGATTTGGCGGTCGGCTCGCAGGTGGTGCATGTCAATCCCGCCGCGCCCATATCCTGCAGTCCCAGCACCGCGCCGGTTTGGATCGCCTCTAAGGTGGCTTCTATCAACAGTTTTTCCATAAAGGGATCGCCAATCTGCACGTTGGGGCGTTTCTCTTCCGAGTCTTCGCCCAGCGCTTCCGAAGCGAACGTCGCGCCATGAATACCATCTCTGCCGGTGCCAGAACCCACGTAGATCACCGCGCTGCCTGGTTCGTCTGCCCGCGCCAGCATCAATTGGTTTAGCGGCGCTATGCCGACCGCCATCGCGTTGACCAGCGGATTGCCGCTGTAGCGGGGATGAAAATAAATTTCGCCTGCAACGGTTGGCACGCCGATACAATTGCCGTAATGGGAAATGCCTTCGACGACATGCTCAAAAAGATAGCGGTTGCGCGGGTCGGTGGGCGGACCAAAACGCAACGAGTTTAGAATAGCAATCGGGCGCGCGCCCATTGTGAAAATATCCCGGATAATGCCGCCGACGCCAGTCGCTGCGCCTTGATGGGGTTCTACTGCGGAGGGGTGATTGTGGCTTTCGACCTTCATCGCGATACCGAACTGCTCATTCAGCGGAATGACTCCCGCATTTTCAAAGCCTCCCGCTTCCATCGCTTCCCGATACTTTTTGAAGAGTTGCAACACAGGGCGAGAGTATTTGTAACCGCAATGTTCCGACCACATGACCGCAAACATGCCCAGTTCGGTGTCGGTGGGTTCGCGTTTCATCAATTCGCAGATGCGCTCGTACTCCGCATCGTTCAGTCCCATTCCTCGCCACACGTCCGCATTTCGCATGCATTATAGAATACCCGTTTTTGCGAGCAGAATGACAGCGATGGAAGGGGGCAAGGCGGTTTGGGATGAGAGACGGGTACAATACTTCATTACTTTTATCGTAACAGGAGTGTTAGAGCGTGAGTGAACGAATGGAAATTCCAAAGGTGTACGATCCACAGCAGGTGGAAGAGAGGCAGTATCAGCGTTGGTTAGAGGGCGGCTATTTTCAGGGCGATGTCTCTGATAAAGTCCACGCGCGCTACTGCATCACGATTCCGCCGCCCAATATCACCGGATCGCTGCACTTGGGGCATGCGCTGAACCACAGCATCCATGACGCTTTACTGCGCTGGCATCGAATGCGCGGCGACAACACGCTCTGTGTGCCGGGAACGGACCACGCCGGTATCGCCACCCAAAATGTGGTGGATCGCGAGTTGCGAAAAGAGGGAACATCGCGTTGGGAATTGGGACGCGAAAAGTTCGTGGAGCGCGTTTGGCAATGGCGCGAGCAATATGGCGAAACGATCTTGAAACAATTCCGAAAATTGGGCTGCTCCTACGATTGGCGCTACACTCGCTTCACGCTGGACCCGGACTATGCGGGCGCGGTGTTGGATGTGTTTATTCAGTGGTGGCAGGATGGTCACCTCTATATCGGCGAGCGCGTGATTAACTGGTGTCCGCAATGTCGAACGGCGATATCCGATATCGAGGTGGATACCAACGAAGAGAACGCAAAACTTTACCACCTGCGCTACCCGTTTGAGGATGGCAGCGGTTATGTCGTGGTGGCAACGACCCGACCTGAAACAATGTTGGGCGATGTGGCGGTGGCGGTGAACCCGAAAGATTCCCGCTACGAGGGGATGCATGGCAAGCAGTTGCGATTGCCCTTAGTGGGACGCTTGATTCCTTTGATTTCTGACCCTTATCCCGATCCCGAATTCGGAACCGGCGCGGTGAAGATTACGCCGGCGCATGACGCGAACGATTATGAGGTGGGAGCGCGGCATAAGCTGCCTCGTCCAGTGGTGATAAACGAGGACGCGACGATCAACACGGAACGCTTGCGCGAAGAGCTGAAAGACCCCAACAACCCTTACTTGTTGAAATATCACGACAAAGACCGCTATGAGGCGCGAAAGTTGGTGTTGGCGGATTTGGAAGAGGGCGGATTCCTGGAAAGAGTGGAAGATTACACGGTTCCACTGTCTAAGTGTGACCGGTGCAAGACAGTGCTTGAGCCGCTTCTGAGCGAACAATGGTTCTGCCGCATGAAGCAGATCGCGGAGCCGGCGATTCGGGTAGTGAAAGAGGAGAAAATCCGCTTTGTGCCAGATCGCTACGAAGAGATTTATATGCAGTGGATGGAGAACATTCGCGATTGGTGTGTGTCGCGTCAATTGTGGTGGGGTCATCAAATCCCCGCATGGTACTGCATGGATTGCCATCCCGACCATTTTGAGACTATGCCGGACGGTTCCACGCGTATCAAAAAACGCGCGAACCCAGTGGTTCAGAAAGACGCGCCCGGCGAATGTCCCCGCTGCCGCTCCCAACGCCTCATTAGGGACCCGGATGTGTTGGATACCTGGTTCTCCTCGGCGATCTGGCCGCAGACGGTGTTGGGATGGCCAAAGTCGACGGACGAACTGCGCCAGTTCTATCCAACGAATGTGCTGATGACCGCGCAAGAGATTTTGTTCTTGTGGGTGGCGCGCATGATCATGACCGGGCTTTATTTCGTGAATGAAATCCCGTTCCGCGACGTCTACATCCATGCAACAGTGCTGAACAAAGAGGGCAAGCGCATGTCCAAGTCGTTGGGGACAGGTATAGACCCCTTGGAGATGATCGATCAATACGGAGCCGACGCGCTCAGATGGTCGCTCCTTCAGCAGTCCGGGCTTCAACAGTCGTTCCGTTTCTACGAAGAGCGGGTGGTTACCGCGCGCAACTTCGCGAACAAGATTTGGAACGCCTCGCGGTTCTTGCTGATGAATTTAGAGGGAGTGGAGACTCCGCCCGCGCTGCCCGATTCGTCAAAGTTGAACGCGATGGACCGCTGGATATTGAGCCGCTTGCAGGGCGTGATCCAAACGGTGAGCGAGTCTTTGGAAGGGTACCGGTTTGACGAAGGCGCGAACGCGCTGTATGAGTTTATCTGGAATGAGGTGTGCGACTGGTACATCGAAGCAGTGAAACCTCGCCTGCAAGACCCAGACCAGCAAACTACCACCCGCGCGGTGCTGCTTTATCTCTTCGACCAGTGGCTGCGGCTGCTTCATCCCTATATGCCGCATATTACCGAGGAGATTTGGAGTGCGCTGCCTCATGAGGGCGAGTCGCTCTGTATTGCCGATTTCCCGCAGGCGAAAGCCTCTCTAATGGATACGGCAGCCGAGGCAGAAATCGGGCGCGTGTTCGAGGCAATTCGTTCCATCCGCAATTTACGGGCAGAGGTGAAGATCACGCCTGGCGCGTCGGTGAAAGAGATCTATATCAACGCGACCGAACCGCGCATCGAAGCGCAACTGAAACCGCACGCCGCTTTGATTGCGGCTTTGAGCTGGTGCGAAACGGTGGTGTGGGGCGCGCCTCCCGCCGAGAGCAAAGCGATTACCAACGCGCTGGAAGGCGCGCAAGTCTTGCTGCCGATTGAAGGCGTTATCGACTTGGACAAGGAACTGGAACGCTTGCGCCGGGAGATCGGCAAGACGGAAGAGGAAGCGCGCAAATTGCAGTCGCGCCTGCGCAATCCCCAATTCTTGGAAAGAGCTAATCCCGAAGTGGTGCAAGAAGCGCGCGATCAAGAACGGGTACTGCTGGAACGCCACGCGCAGTTGACCGACCGCTTGAAACACTTGGGCGGTTAGGGTATGCGGCAGGAAAACATGAGCCCGAAGCCGAATATCCCTTTTGAATGATCGTTCGGACGTTGAGGCTTTATGAGTTTCGGAACTACGCATCGGCAGCTTTGTCGTTTGCGGACGGTTTGAACGTCTTCGTGGGCAAAAACGCGCAGGGCAAGACCAATCTGCTGGAAGCGGTTTACTATGCCGGGTCGTTGCGTTCGTTCCGATCTTCCAAAGAGACTGACCTCATTCGCTGGGGCGCGCGGGAAGCGCGGGTCGATATCGAATTCACCCGCGATGAACAGCCGAACCAACTGCAGATAAAAATCCCGGATCAAGGCAAGCGCTCCGCCTGTTGGAACGAGCAGCCGGTCAAGAAACTGACCGATTTAGTGGGCAGGTTGATGACCGTCAGTTTTATCACACAGGACCTGTTGCTGGTCAAAGGCGATCCTGCCGACCGCCGCCGTTTTTTGGATAACGAACTGAGCAACCTCAACCATCGCTACTTCTACAGTTTCTTTCAGTATCGCCGCTGCCTGGAACAGCGCAACAAAGTGCTGAAATTGCATGCGGAGGGCAGGGGTGGCTTGGAAACCCTGCCGGAATGGAGCCACCAATTGGCGAAATATGGCGCGCGCTTGTTTATGACCCGCAGCCGATTCCTACAAGATTTGAACCTGCGCGTATCCCCCGTCCATCAAGCGCTGACCGGCGACAGCGAAACGGTTCAACTCTCCTACCAACCGGGCATCTCGGTTCAGGAACCGCCTGAAACGGAAGAGGCATGGCAGCAAGCCTTTGAAGAGGCGATTCACAAAGTTCAGAAAAACGAAATTCATCGCGCCACAACCCTGTTGGGACCGCACCGGGATGACTTCCAGATTGTGATTGATGGCAAAGACGCGCGGCAGTTCGCCTCTCAAGGACAGCAAAGAACATGCGCTTTGGGGCTGAAACTGGCGGAATTGACATTCGTGGAGGCGGCTCTAAAAGAACCGCCGATTGTTCTGTTGGATGATGTATTTTCCGATTTAGACCCAGATCGCAGAAAGAGCTTGATGGCGTTTTTGGAGCCGCGTTCACAAACCTTTATCACCTGTACCGAGCTGGCTTCTTTTCAGAAAAAAACGCTGAAAGGGGCGCATATCTATCATGTTCAGGGAGGCTCAGTCAGCGATGGCGCGTGACTTGGAACCGATGCAGACGGCGATGTGGAAAGCGCTGACAAAGTTGGGGGTGGCGCAGCCATTGCGCGAGCGTCAAGTGTTGATTCGCTGGGAGCAGATCGTCGGAACACAAATCGCGAACGCCGCGCGCCCTTTGCGTTGGGACAATCAAATGCTCTGGATCGCGGTCAAAAGCCACACTTGGGCGCAGGAACTGCAATTGCAAGCGGAAGAAATCTTGAGCCGTCTCAACACGGAGGCGGGCAAAAAGATTTTTACCACTCTTCGCTTTGTAACCCGAACCCGCCTGCCCGATAAACCGACCTGGGGTCAACCGGAAACAGAGGATTCTACGGAGGCATACGATTATCAGGTGGAAGTTGCCGATGAGGACAAGCAGACGGTGGCTGCCCGGTTGAGTCGTGTGGAGGATGATCGGCTGCGCGCCGCGCTTCAACGCGCGATGGAAACCCAATGGGGCGCGGACCGGTGGCGCAAGCAGCATGGATGGCGGGCATGTGAACGATGTGGCGCGCTGCACAACGAGCCGGAAACGCTCTGTTTTCTTTGCCGAGCAGACTATTAAGATTGCGCCTCGGCGAGAGCCTGCGCAACCGTCCCTTTCTGGGATGGTTGATCGCGTTTTGCGCTGGACTTGCTGCCGGCGAACTTGGATGGAAGATTCCGCTGTTGGCAACTCTCTTCACCTCTTTGCTATTCTTTAGCGCGCGTTTCCCTTTGCGGTGGCATTGGCTGTTTCTTTGCTTGGGCCTTTTGCGCTACGATGTGGCAAACCTCTCGCCCGATGAACCTGCGCCGTCTTTACCCAGCCCTGCGCTCCTGCGCGCGGTCGGTTTGCCGGAACCCACGCGAAGCGGTCATCGCGTTTGGTGCGTGGTGGATCAAGAAGGCTATCCCACAGCGCGAGTTCTTGTTTACTTTCGAGAGACGATCCCCATTTTGCCTGAATATGGTTCCAAGTTCGAGCTGTTTGCGGGCTGGCAATCTCCGCAGACCGGTCGCGACTCGCGTTTTGATTGGGCGGCTTATTTGCGCCGGAAAGGTGTTCGCTGGGTCGCCTATGTGAACACCTCTTCCGATTTTCAAATGCGCGCGCCTCCTGCGCAAGGGTATGTCGCTTGGATGTCGGGTCTACGTCGCTCTCTGCGCGATTTAACGGAACGTGACTTTTCTTATGAAGACCGCGCCATGGTGGAAGGTTTGGTGGTAGGCGCAGCCTCTGATTTTCCGCAAGAGTTGCGCGACTCGTTTGCGCGCTCGGGCATGGCGCATTTGCTGGCAGCTTCTGGCATGCACCTAATTTTGATTGTATTTTTGCTAAACGCGGTTTTGACACGTGTGTCTGCTCCCTTTCTTGCGCGACTCGGTTTGTTGCTGCTGTTTGTATGGTTCTACGCGCTGTTGGCAGGATGGCAGCCTCCGATTGTGCGCGCCGCCGTGATGACAACGCTTTATTTCTTGGCTCCCGTGTGGAATCGAGAGGCGGACGGTTTAAGCGCGTTGGGCTGGGCGGCGTTTTTGTGGCTTCTGTATGAGCCAGGCGCGCTTTGGGAAGTGGGCTTCCAGTTTTCGTTTGCGACCGTTCTGTTCTTGCTGCTCTTTTTCCAGCGCGTGAACTGCCCTGTCAATTCCTATTTAACGGGGTTGTCCCAAAACCGCGTTCTGCGTTATGCGGGCGGACAGGCGTCCGCGATCCTGAGCGCGTCCTTTGTCGCGCAGGTGGCGGCATCGCCGATTCAAATCGCGCATTTCGGCTATCTGCCCGTATGGTCTTTAGTCGCGAATCTCTTAGCGGTTCCAGTTGCGAGTCTGATGACTCCTCTCGGTTTTTTCTATTGGGCGTCGCAAGGGGTGGGCGCAGTCCCGTTGGCGTGGGGCTGCGCCTTTCTCAAATGGACTGCGTTGACTCTGGGCGATCCGACCGATGTCTTGACTATTGCAGGCATCTCTCCTGTCTACCTGTTGGCGTTTTATGCGGCGGTACTCTCTATCGCGCCAGAGCCTCGATCCGATCCTCACGATTCTTCCAACTGATCGGGTTCTGCGCTGCCTTTGTTTCGGACGAACTCGATTTGCCGGATCAGTTCCTCCATCGAGTCATCGCTGCGCGCGCGCCGTTCCTCGATGTAGCTGTAGTTGCCTAAGTAGAGGGTTGCGCTGCCGTCTTCAATCCACAAGGCTTTATCAGCCAACTGATCCAGCAGGCAGCGGTCATGGGAGACCAACAGAATCGTGCCTTCATAGCTCCTGAGCGCGATTTCCATACGCTCCCGTGTGTGGATGTCCAGGTGATTGGTGGGTTCATCCAGCACCAGCAAGTTCGCTCCGGACGCCAGCAGTTTCGCCAGCGCGACCCGTACCCGCTCACCTTCGCTCAATTGTTCAATGCGTTTGAAGACATCATTGCCCGGAAACAGCAGGCACGCCAGCAGGGTTCGGACTTCGCTCTCATCGGATCGGCTGACGCTCCGCACCTCCTCCAAAACCGTGTTTTGGGGGTTTTGGTTCTCATGTTCCTGCGCCAAATAGCCGACCATCAGTCCCGCGCCCAACCTGACATCGCCTGAGTCGGGAGACTCCTCGCCCAGCAGAATCTTGAGCAAGGTGGTTTTACCCGCGCCGTTCGGTCCAATGACAGCCATTCGTTCACCCCGGGTAATCTCAAGGTTGAGTCCTTGGAACAACGATTTTGCTCCGAACGCTTTGCCAAGATCGCGCGCGCTGAGGACGCGCTGCCCGCTCGATTCGATATCGCCGAAGCCGATCCGAGCATGGGTTTCCTGTCTTGGCTTCTCTACTTTGTTCATCTGTTCCAGCCGTTTGCGTCCAGCCTCTGCTCGTTTGGCGACCTTCGCGCCGACTCGCGTGTAGTAGTCGCGCCCCGCTTTGGGACCGGACTGGATGCGCGCCGCCAGCCGAAGCTGCCGTTGAATGAACTCTTGGATCGATTGAATTTCGCGCTGCTGCTGGCGATAGTTCTCCTCATGCCTCATCAGTTCCACTTGTTTCAAGCGATAGTAGTCGCTGTAACTGCCTGTATAGACCGTGAGTTTTCCTTGTTCGATCTCCCAGATTTTCTGGACCGTGTTATCCAGAAAACGGCGGTCATGCGAAACGATGATGGCAGCCGTTTCCGACTCGTTTAACCATGCTTCCAGCCACTCCATCATGCGGATATCCAGATGATTGGTCGGTTCATCCAGCAGCATGTAGTCCGGCTTTTGCAGCAGTAGACGCGCCAAGGCGAGGCGTGTTTTTTCACCCCCGCTGAGGCTTTGAACGGTTTGATTCCACTGCGCTTCCCGGAATCCTAAGCCTGTCAAAACGCGTTTTGCTTCCCATTGCCGGTGACGATCGGATAGGCTGCCTTGAACCGCTTCGAGCGCAGTCTGGTTCTTCTCTGAGCGATGCGCTTGCGCCAAGTAACCGACGGTCAGCGAGGCGGGCGCGCGGCGAGCCAGTCCTGTATCGGGCGTCTCAATGCCCATGATGATCTTGAGCAGAGTCGATTTTCCCGAACCGTTGCGTCCTACCAATCCCACCCTTTCGCCAGGATGCAACCGGCAAGTGACGTCTTTCAAAACCTCTTGTAATCCATACGATTTATTCACGTGACTGATGTCTAACATAAAAATCTCACCTCTTTTTCGGGTCATTCAGGGTTGATTTCTCAGCCAGATACAGGGAAAGACGCGCGCATAGGCAACGCGAGAATCGGGGATCGGTTGGGGAAAGGATGATCTGACTGAGAGTGACGCGACAAAAAGTCTCAACGGCTTATGCGCCGCTGAAGGCTTCTTCCAAGCGATCCGTAATCAGTCAGTTCAGTATCATAAGTGGTTTGGTGAAGCGTATAGATTATACCATCGATTTTCAGCAATTGGTTCTATCAAGCCAAGTTGAAATATCTTCCACCCAAACGACTTGGGGTTGCAACTCGGTGTTTTGTAAGGCATTAAACAGGCGTTTGTCCGCGATAGCGAGCGGTATACTTTGGCTTGTTGTAATCGCTAAGTACGCAGAGTCATAAAATGTCCTTTATGAATTGATAGTTTCAATGTATTGATTACAAGTGAGGCGATGGAGTAAATCAGTAACAGTAGGTTAAGCAACCCTAAGAGAACGATTTCTGCTTCTTGCTCAGTGAGTTCGCCAAATCTGACTCGTTTCCAAAGAACGTTTCCCACTTCGGCTTAAATCAGGTCAGGCGCGCATAGCTGCTTACCCGAATGAAGTAGCCTTAAGGCGTGTTCATCATTCGGTTCTGGTAAAAACCATTTTACGGCAATACTGGCGTCAACAACCAATCGCCCATTCATCTATCCCTATCCTCCCGGATAAGAGGGGCACTGTCGGAAAACTTGCGCCCTTGAAACATCGCCCGAATACGTTCAGTGTCGACCTGTCGCGCTCGCGTTTCTTCAGCTAGAGCTTGATCCAAAAAATCGCTTACCTCTTTTTCAAGAGGATGCCCTTTTTCCGTAGCTCTTTTTCGCAGTTGTTTGAGCGTGCTTGCTTTAAGATTTTTTATGAGAATGTTTTCCACGATGAATCACCTTTAGAAACCGGATGTTTTCAGACAATAGCGCGTTTCTATCAAAGTATACCTTGATTTTTAGTGTGGTGTTTCATTCTTTGTCATCCTTACTTTCTTCAGGCGCGGGGTTGATCCACTGCCACGAAAACGCGACCGATTCGGTGACAGACAGCCCAAAATGAAAGGTCAGCGAGAGCCTTCGCGCGCTGCCCTGCGTTTTGAGGGGAGTTTGCGATTCGTCGGGAGGCATGACGCCGGGCGTCCGGTCGATAAAGAGATTGTCTTGGACATGGCGCGTGATGAGCGCATGATCTTGCTGCGCAAAGAAAGCGAGTTGGTCGGGTGGCGAGGAGAAATCGATCCAGAACAGCTGCTCCGAGTGTGCCTGGAAAGCGCGTTGAAAGGCGCGTCTTTGGTCCGCATCCAACGAAGTGTAGGGGATCGGTTTGCGGTTCAGGACTTGAATCTTTTGAGGAGGGAAGAGCGTTGCCCAGAAGAGCAGCGCATCGATAGGCAGATAGTCGCAAGGAAAGGCAATGGCTTTTGCGGAACCCCCCCGCAACAATGATTGTTGCAAAGGAGTCAGTTCAAAAATGAGCTGCGCGTAATCATCGGGCATCAGTCCCTCGCGCGCATACTTCTGTTCCAGCGGCTTAATCAGTCGTTCGGGGATTTCGCGCCAGCGCAGTTCCCAATAATTGTTGTATTGAAGGCAGAGGTAGGAACCTGAGAGACGATGGCTGATCTCGCTGAGGGGCAGCATCGCAAGAGCCTCCTCCAATGTTCGCGCCTGACTGGGAAGTTCCAGCGGTTCTTTGGGAAAGGCTTGACGAAACGCGGGCGCAAGGATATTTATTTCGCAGCGTTCGCTCAGAAACGCCAGCCAGTCGCCCAAAAAGCGGGGACGCGCCTCTTGTGTGACGGGGATCCGTTTCAAAGGGGCTTTTAATTCTGCAAAACGCGCGCCCGTTTGTGAACGCCAGGTATCCATCTGCTTTTGGATGGGATGAGACGCGAGAGGGTTCACCACCGGATTGAGCGAGTAGACGCTGGAGGCGTGAAGCGTGGTTAGGTTCTGTCCGTTTCTCTTAAACAACTGGCATCGCAATTGGAATTGCTGAGGCTCCAGGCGCATTTGATAGAAGCAGGCAGTGGCAGGCGGTTCTTCCGACTCGCCTCGCAGCCATTCAAAAAGGCGGTCGGGAAGGCGCAACGACGAGCCGGACTCGGTGGAAGCGACCACTGTCTCGCCTGCCATAAAGCGTCTGCGTTGGTCGGTCGGTAGTTGGCGGAAAACGGAGCCGCCCAACCAGCCCAGCAAGTCCTCTGCACCCAGCGCGCTGAGCCGCTTTCCTAAATCGCTGCGTTTCTGCTCCCATCCCGGCGGCTGCTGAGAAGCCAACTGTTCCATCTCCTGCTCGATGCGCGTTTTCTCTTCGGTTAGCAGCGCATAATCGCGCTCGGAGGAGCGTGACCAGCGAGCCATCAAGGATTCCAACTCCCGGTAAAAGGCTTTTTGGTTCTCTTCTGCCAGTTTTAACTCATAGTCGCGCGCCTGTGTGGAACGCCCCAACCGGAAGCTGTCATCGGGCTGCCGACGCCATTCCAAGAAGAGCAAAGATGCTAACTGTGTCAGCGTTTCGTGGGCGGGTCTGTCTTTGACAAAGCAATGCGCTTTTTCATCCGCAATGGCGCGGTCCACACTGAGCGTCGCGCCGGTCTGGCGATTCACTTCACGGATCAGTTCGTCCAAAGCGAGGTAGGTCGCTTGGAGGGTTATTGGCTTTTTCAGCGTGTCCGATTCGGAGAGGTGGACGGGCTGGGCAAAGGCGCAAAACGCGCTCCATAAAACGCAGAGTGTGAATAATTTCATTGTTGACACCTGCTTTATCAATTTCGGTTCATAGGCGCGATTCCCTGCGACAGTGAGCAGAGTTGGCGAACCCGTCGGAAATGAAAACAGGGGATTAGGTGTATAATAAAGCAGAAGGAGATCGATCATGCGACCATTCATTTTGGGTATCGGAGTCGTTTTCACTCTTATGGCTTGCCGCCCCACGGCATATGAGGCAACGATGGTCGATGGCGAGTGGGTCCCAAACCTGCGCGTTATCGCTAAAAGCAAGGAGTATGAGACCGTTCGTTATTCGCGCGCGGGAGTTCCGCTGTATGCGGAGATTTATCGTCCTGAACGGGCAAAAGGCGCGCTGCCTGCGGTAGTATTGATGCCGGGCGGCTTTGTGGGCGTGAATTCCAGCCATCGCGACGCGGCGAAACGATTGGCAAAAGCAGGTTATCTGGTTGCGCTGCCCCATATGCGCGGGCAAGGCAAAAGCGGCGGAACCATCGATTTCGGCGTGGAAGATGCGGTCGATGCGCGCGGATTAGCCCACGCCATGAAGCAAGTCGGAGGTCGCGGCGATTTTGCTTATGTGGGGATTTCTTTGGGCGGCGCCATCGCCAAAAACGCGGCGCGCAACGATGACAAAGCGCGTGGAATAGTGAGCATTATGGCACCGACCGATTTCAAACAACAGCGTGAAATGCTGATTGGTTGGGGACGACACGAAAAAGTGGAACGCTGGGATGGATGGATCGGCGGCTCTCCCGATGATTGCGCCGAGTGTTATGAGCAGCGCGATCCGCTGAAACATTCAGAGGAAGTGGCGGCGCCAGTGATGTTTATTCAGGCGGGTGAAGATGTGTTGATCCCGGTTTCGCAAGCATGTCGATGGGCAGAAACGAGGCGAACCATGGGGCGCAAGGTATTTACAGTGGCGTTGACTAACGAGGGCAAACCCTGGAAAGGCGTATTAAAGGAGCGCCAGAAGTGTGTGATGCCTTTCACCGGCTGGGGCGATTGGAAGCAGGATCATTTAGTCTTTTTCCCCGCTCTAACACATACCACGAATGAGGCGGTCTGGCGGGTGACTCTGGACGCGCTTAAACGCTGGTTTGAATAGGGTGGTGTGGCGAGGGAAGCGGTGTTTAGTTGGTTTTAGCCACTGGGTAAAATTAAGGTATGGCAAGCAAAACAATTCAGAGTCCAGAAACCCTGATAGAAGAATCTGTAGAGGAACAAGTTCATAAGCTGTGGCATGTGATTTTGTTCAATGATGATGAACATGAAATTGAGGATGTGATTTTTCAGGTGCAGAAGGCAACCGGTTGTTCACTGGAGCAAGCGGTCTACCTTACGTGGGAAGCGCATACCCAAGGGCTTGCTGTCGTCTATGAGGGCGATATCGAGCGGTGCATCCGAGTAGAAGCCATTTTACGCCAAATCGATTTACATACCGAAATTTGGGGTTGAGGAGCGCGGAGTTTTATTGTAACTTCCGAACTTGCAGGAAAGCCACCTCGCTTTCGCGAAAAGGCTTGTGTGCAAACAACAGTTCAACGATTAGAAGAGACGATTCAGGGCGCGATTGAGCGGCGCGTCTTTCCGGGCGCAGCGTGCGCTCTGACGATTGGCGGTCGTGTTCGCTATCAAGGCGCATGGGGAACGTGTGACACCGACAGCCAGCGCGCTGTGAGCGCGGAGACGATTTTTGATTTGGCTTCGCTCACAAAACCTATCTCGACCGCCACCAGTTGGATGGTCGCCATTGAGCGCGGTATGGCGACTCTGGAACAGGACATCACGCATTGGTTCCCTGACGCGAAGCACCTGCAAGGCGTAACGATTCGACACCTCTTGACCCATACCAGCGGTCTGCCCTCTTGGAAGCCGTTTTATAAGCAGGCGAAAAACCGCGAAGAGATGCTGGAAGCGGTACTCAGAACCCCCTCAGATAAGCAACCGAACAGCGGTTATGAATACAGCGATTTGGGCTATATGCTGCTGGGCGCGGCGTTAGAGAAGGTGTTTGACCGCTCGCAAGCGGAGATTTTTCGCGAGGAGATCGCTGCGCCTTTGGGGTTAAGTGATACAGGCTACCTGCCTTCCAATAAATTAACCGACCGGATCGCGGCGACCGCGCATAGCGAAAACCGATCCAAGAAATCGCTAAAAGGCGAGGTGCATGACGAAAACGCGCATGCATTGGGCGGGATTGCTGGACATGCGGGACTGTTTGGCACATTGAACGATCTGCTTAAGTATGCGCAAATGCTATTGAAGGGCGGGAAGCCGCTGCTGGCTTACTACACCGTTCAGCAGATGTTCACGCCCCAAATGCATGGGAAATCGCTGCCGAACGGTACACAGACGCTGGCTTTTTTTGCGCATCCGAACTCGCTTTTGGCGCGAGGCGATCTGTTCCCGACCCGCTGTGTGGGGCATACTGGCTTCACCGGAACCGTGATTTTGTTTGACCCGCAGATCGAGTTGGGATTGGTATTCCTCTCGAATCATGTCTATTTCTCCAGAGAAAAAGCGGCTTACTTGGATACACGGCGGCGTATTCTCAATCTGTTGGCAACGCTCGCCAGTCGGGAGTAAGGGAGACTCATCATGAAAAGGATGTTGATTGCCGGTTTATGCGGACTGCTGTTGAATGGCGCGCTCGCCGCCACCGATATTTTTCAAGCGACGCTAATCAGTTTGGAACCCGAAACGGGCAGTATCGTTTTGCAAAGGCAGGGTGGCGCAGAGGTGCATGCGGTGATGCATAAGTCGCCCCGTTTGTGGATCAAGCGGAAAACCACATCGCTGCAAGAGTTCGCGAAACAGAAAGGACTTTCGGTGATGGTGCGGATGAGTGTTGGCACTTCGATAAAGCCTACGGTTCGCGAGTTAGCCGATCTGGAAAGTTGGACATGGCTGGGGAAATCGCGGAAAGGCGTTTTGAAAGGCGTGATCGCCCAGAAGGACGACAAGTATATGACGCTGGAATTCGCCGACAAAACTCAGTTCTCTTACAAGATCAACGCGCGCACGAAATGGGAACGCGATGGCAAAGCAGCGAAAGCAGATGAATTCAAAAAAGGTGACACGGTGTTTATCGTACCGCGCCTGCTGTCTAACTTGGATACCGCGCTTCTAACGGTCAGTTCCAACGACAAATCGACCACCAGCGCGAAGGCGAACGATTTGCCCGCCTTGGAAGGGGTTTTGAAGGCGGTCGACACTGAATCCAAGACTCTCACCCTTCAACCAGAGGACGCGGTGGAACCGATCTCACTGCGCTATGATGATAAGACCGAGTTCTTGATGGAGGGGAAGCCCGTCACTGTGTCTGAAATCAAGACGCCCGTTTCCGTGACCATCAGTCGCCGCGAAGCCGACTCTGGCAACGTCTTCGCTTTGAAGGTAACATTGGTGAAAGAAACGGAGGAGTAAAAGAAGGAATTAGGGGGTTGGTGGAAAAATCGTTTGACCCAATATGCGCGCAATGCTTTGTTCAATCGAAGAAAAGTCGCTCGTAGACACAACACCTAATTTCTTAACAATATCCGATTTATCTATCGTCGCAACGACTCCACGCACTGCGGAAGGCTTTAGTAACCGGCGATTTGCCAGTCGTTGAGTAGAGTGTCGCCTGGACGAAAAGGTGGGGAGATGTTGCTGGTGATTGCCAGGACAACTAATTTAATACCCGACTCGTTGTATTCATCGCCACTGATAACGACTGCTGGGCGACGCTTGTAGCCGACCGTGCCGCTGAAGGCGATATCGACCAGTATTATATCGCCTTGATTATAAGTGGTCATATACAGCGTCCTCGTCGTTATCCCAAACGGTTTGCAGGGCAGAGGAAGAAGCAGATAGCCATTCTGATACCAAAGATTCCTCCGTATCGGCTTCTCGGACGGACAAGTTAAGCAACGTAGAACCTAAGATGAGCCATTTTCTACCCACTTTAACGCCTCGAATTTTATTCGCCTTTAACATCCGTACAATCGTGTTGGGCGACACTCGCAACTTGATAGCCGCTTCCTCCACCGTATAATAAACATTGGGTGTAATCACCAGTTGTTTTAACTGGTTCATATTGGTATTTTCTCCAAGACCTATTCTACCCTTATAGATTATACACCTTTTCCGCCGAAACTGAACCCAAGCGCCTCACACAGGAAACACCTCCTAAATAGCGAATTTAGCGTTTATAGGAGGCTGCCTATGCGCAAACTACGGTTGTACGCGATTTGCTGGACTTTTTTCTTCACTCTCTTTGTCGCTTGCTCTTTTGCCCACTCAGAGGTTTCGGCGCAAACCGAAGCGAAGGGGGTTGTATTTCACGATAAGAACCGGAACGGAAAACGCGACCCCGGCGAGCCGGGTCTCAAAGATATCCGGGTCTCGAACCAGGTGCAGATAGTAAAAACGAACTCGAAGGGCGAATACCGCCTGCCCATTGGCGACGAGGGCATTATCTTTGTGATAAAACCGCGGGGATGGATGACCCCGGTCGATGAAATGCAACTGCCGAAATTCTACTATGTCCATCGCCCCAAAGGCTCTCCGCCCATGCGTTATCCGGGCGTTGCGCCGACGGGACCTTTGCCCGATTCCATTGATTTTCCGCTTCACCCGCAAAAAGAACCCAACAAATTCCGCGCGATTCTGTTCGGTGATACCCAGCCGCGCAATCAGAAAGAAATCGATTATATCGCGCATGACGTTGTGGAGGAACTCATCGGCAAAACCGATGCCTCGTTCGGGGTGACGTTAGGCGACATCGTGTTTGATGACCTCTCGATGTTTGAGCCTCTGGCAAAGACCATCGCGTTGATCGGTATTCCTTGGTACAACGTGTTGGGAAACCACGACATCAACTTTGACGCGCCGAACGATGAACTCAGCGCGGAGACCTTTGCCCGCGTGTTTGGACCGCCATACTATTCATTTGATTTCGGTCCGGTGCATTTCATGGTGCTGGATGATGTTATGTGGAGTGGAAGCACCCCCGAACAGCGCGGAAGTTACAAGGGCGGTTTCGGTCCCAAGCAAATGGAGTTTATTCGCAATGACCTTGCGCTGATTCCCAAGAACCAGTTAGTGGTGCTGATGATGCATATTCCCTTGGTGAATGTGGAGGATCGGAAGGAGCTTTACAAATTGATACAAGAGCGACCCTTCGCGCTTTCTATTTCCGCGCATACCCATTACCAAGAGCATCGCTTCATCACCAAAGAGGATGGCTGGGAGGGCATCGAACCTCATCATCATGCGATCCATGTGACGGTTTGTGGCAGTTGGTGGACAGGCGCGCCCGATGAAAAGGGAATTCCACATACCACCATGCGCGACGGCGCGCCCAATGGTTACTCCATTGTAACGTTCGATGGCAATAAGTACGCTATGGAATTTAAGGCGGCTCGCCGCCCCGCCGATCACCAGATGAATATCTATGCGCCCGAGGTGATCGATGCGTCTGAATCTGCCAATACAGAGATATTGGTCAATGTTTTCTTTGGCTCGGATCGGTCCAAAGTGGAGATGCGGTTGGGCAACAAGGGCAAGTGGATTCCAATGACTCGCGTTTCGGTTGAAGACCCTGAATACAAGCGTATGAAAGAGGATGAGGCGAAGTTTAATATGCCGGGTCTGAAGCTGCCAGATGTCATGAAATCGCCTCACATCTGGGCGGCGAAACTGCCTGCCAATCCCGAAAAGGGAACGCAGCTGATCCATGTGCGAACGACCGATATGTTCGGAAAAACTTACACCGATCAGCGAATCATACGGGTGCGGTAAAATAGACAAGGGTTCCTGCTTTTGAAATGTTTCAGGGGCAGGGACTTTCTAAGTTGCTTTCAAACTGGGCTTCACGTAAGGTTCTTCTCAGAAGTCTGTCTGTTGTGGATTCCCGCGTTCGTGGGAATGACGGTGGCGTGTGTAGGACCTTTTAATACTCTTCGCAGAGGGCTAAGCCCTGTTGGCATGTTTGCAGGATTTCGCGCGCACGAGCGGAATCGACGCCCGCTTGTATCTGTTGGTTCAACGCCTGAATCGCTTGTTGATAATTGTTTCGCGCGCTCACTTTATCGTTCAGGCGGTAGTAGCACAGGGCGATCCGCTGTAGAATTTCGCCGGGATGTTTTAGATTGGGAACCGCTTGTTGATACAGCGCGATTGCCTGCTGATAGTTGCCTGCCGATTGATGATTTTGCGCGGTTCTCAATATGCCATCGACATTGTTTGCGTTGGCGGTTCCGCCGCTCCCTCGAGTGCCTCCGCCTGAGGGACGGGTGACCTGAATGTCATAAACGCCAGAATCTAACTGCTTACCCACATCCGGCATCACAATCGCTTCGTCCTCTTTCTCATTCTCTTTAGGAGGCGTTGTCATCGGGTTGGATGACGACGTGCTGCCCGGTAGCCGCGGCTGCGATGGAATGGGACCGGAGATGGCGCGATTGCCGCTGGAAGACGGATTAGGGCGCGGCGATAACGCCAATTGCGAGGGATCAATGGTCATGGGCGGCAACGGCGCGCCACTGGCTGAATTGTTATTGGTAGCCGTTTCGTTCGCTGTGTTCTCGTCTGATTCGGCGGGCGGCGCAGGCGGCTGAGTGGTCATATTCACGGGCGGCTGTGAGGGTGGTTGAAAAGCCTGCGATTGAGTGTTGGATAGGCTCGACTCTTCCTGTTTGGTGTTCTCAACAGGCACAGTGAGCATCCGCATCGAGAGCCAAAGCCCAAAGAGCATCAACGCCCCGCCTGCCGTGATTGCCAGTACCGTCGGCGCGATATCCAGCCAAACCGAACGCGGTCGCGCCGCCTGTTTCAGGTTCGGCGTATGCTCATTACGCTTTAAGGATTCTAATTTGGCTTTGTCTGCCACACTCATCGGGTTGAGGCGAACCACCTCTTCAAAGGCTTCTATGGCTAAGGGCATTTGTCCCTTCTTCTCATGAATCAACCCTTTGAGAGAAAGCGCAGAGACATTTTCATGATCCAGAGTCAGAACGCCTTCACAAGTTAGCAACGCCTCATCCAGACGGTTTTGGTCATAGAGGTCTAATGCCTGTTTCACTAAGGTTTCGATTTGTTGTTCCACTTGCGCCAGTGTGACAGCCGAACGCGGCAACGACTTTCCGCATTGTTTGCAGAAGCGGCTGTCCGAGTCGTTGCTTGCGTTGCAAAGCGCGCAAACAACATGAGGTTCCTTCGTTGCGACGTTCGGCGCTGACATAGTTTTACTTAACTCTTCGATTCCTTTGACGCTTGATTGGTTCAATGGGTTTCCAATTATGGATGGTGGACCCTTCAGTTGGGCGCATTAACGCGGTCTCGGCTGCCTCGCATCAGGATTTGATCGCGGGTCAGCGTGATCACTTTACGCACCATGCGAACAGGGCTCTGTTTATCTTCCGGTTTCGAATCGGGTCCGAGCGGTTTCAAATGCTGATCCGCCTCGACCAGATAGTTGTCATCGGTCATGCCTTCACCCAGCCAGCCCAAACGGTCTTGAACGTGCGGCGAGGAGAACCTTGGATTGTAGCTGATAACGACCTCATATTCATCCGCCGTAAAGGGATACATTTTGGGGTCTTTGCTCATATCCAATTCCCGTCGGAATTTGCTTTCGCGCACCGCCAGCGTATCCTGCATGTAGGTCAGGTCTTTATCCACCTCGAAACTGAAGGTCTGAAGTTTGGCGGGGTCATACTCCATGTTGTGACCTTTGTTTCTCACAATGACATCGACTCGAGTGCCGATGGTGGGGATCCCCAATTTGCCTTCAACCAGGATCACGCGCGGGCGAACCACCTTGACGGTCGCGTCAAAGTTCAGGTTGACCGGTGGTTGAGTTTCGGGTTGATCTCCATAACGGCGGACAATTCTAATCAGCATCTGTTCCAGGTTGTTGCGCGTGGTATCCCGCTCGATTTGCGCTTCCCAGTTGTCTGGTTTTTTCCGGTACTCTTCTTCTGCCCGATCCACCAAATCGACCCATGTATCGACCGAATTTTGCAACTGCCCTGACTTTTCATAGGCGTGCGCCAAAATATGGCGTCGAGCGGTGATCATTTTCTCAAACTCGTTTGCTTGCGCAAGCCATTGAGTCGCGCTGGCGGGGTCTTGAACTTTATGATAATAGGTCCATCCCATTTCAAAATAGAGGTCCCAAATCGTGGGGTTGTTCTGGATGCCCTCCTCCAAGAATTTGAGCGCAGGCACAATGTACCGGCGGTCTGATCGCTGTGATTCGTCGGTGAAGTTGTATGCCATATGCCATGCGCCCGTACTGTAGATGTCTACTTGGTGCGGGTCCAGCCACGTCACCAGCCGGAGCATGGGCAAAATGGCGTCATAGTTCCCAGAGTGAAAGAATCCATCTGCTTGAACCCACAGCACGCCTGCCATAAATTCGCGAAATCCCGCAAAAGCCAAGAGCAGCTGCTCAGGCGAAAGACCGATGGGCGTGCTTTGCTTCGGCGCATAGTTCTTTTGCCATAAGGGAAAGATATTGTATTGCAGCGCCGCTTGCCCAATCAAGAGCGCGGCGATGCCTGCCATTAACTTACTGCCTGACGGTTTCATATCGTTTCATTCTCCTCAGTGTCACATCTCGCGTTGATTGAAGATCAACACCGCTGCGACCAACAGCAAACAGATATAGACCCCGCCATAGGCGACGGTTTGCACCAAATAGGCGGTTTCATCCGTCAGTTGTTGTTCAGGATTGATGATCGGGTTCTGCACATTGAAGTTCGCGAAGTTGGGCATCAGCAGCACTAAAATCTGCACCGGAATTCGAGTCATCGAGCCGACCTGCGGGTTCTTCTCAATCGTGTTCAGGAAGTTGCTGAGAATGTTTCCGACTAAGAAGGTGCCGCCCGATAAAAAGAAGTTGACCAGCGGCGACGCGAAGGTTGAGAAGAACAGGGTGACGCCCGCAAGCAGCGAACTCTGGAAGAAGAACATGATCAGCCCTTTAACCACTTTCGGGTCAATTTCGCGTAATGTCAGATACATCACCAGCATGAAAGCGACGCCCATGAGCAGAAAGGCGAACGCGAGAGTCTGCATCGCGCCCAGGAACTTGCCCAGCACAAAATGATGGCGTAGCACGGGCTTGGATAAGATGGTGTAGATCGTGCGCCGCTCAATCTCTTGGGGAATCATGTTAATACAGAGAATAATGGCGATCAGCGCGCCCGCTAATTGGATGATTCCCAAGCCGAAGCTGGTGAGAATGGTTTTTTGTTCCCGCACCGCCAATACTTCAAAGGCAGGAGTCACTAATAGAATGAGCAGGGCGACTAAAAGAATAATAAGCAGCACGCGCTTTCGGATCGCCTCTCCGAAGGTTGCGCGCGCGATGGCAAGGGTAGCATTCATGCCGATTTTCCTCCTTGAATGGTCTCCACGAACAGGTCTTCCAGCGAGCGCCTTTGGGGCAGCACGCTGATGATGCGACCGCCGTTCTTTCGAACGAGGTCAATCACCGCGCCAATCGAGTCATCGTCTGGCTGCTGGACGAAGAGTTTGCCTTCATGCAAGTGCGCCTGTCCGCCGAGCGCCTTGAGTTGATCCAAAATACCGTTCTCGACGCGCTCCGCGATCATTTCGACCGTGCCGCCCGCCAAGAGCTCATCCAATTTGCCCAGACGCGCCATTTCGCCGTTCTTCAGAATGGCGACCCGGTCGCAAACGGCTTCGACATCCGAGAGCTGGTGCGAACAGACGAACAAGGTTTTGCCTTTGTCGCGCAGGTCCAAGATCATATCGCGGATATCGATATGCGCGATGGGGTCTAAGCCCGCGGTCGGTTCATCTAAGATCAGGAGTTCGGGGTCGTTCAGCAGGCATTGCGCCAGCCCAATTCGCTGCTGCATTCCTTTCGAGTAGGTTCGTATAGGTTGGGATGCCGCGCGCGACAGCCCCACTCTGCCCAGCAGTTCTTTGATCCGCTTGCTGCGTTCGGGTTCGCCAATGCCGAAAAGTTGGGCATAAAAAGACAGAATTTCCTCCCCCGTCATGTAATCGTAGAAATAGGGATTTTCAGGTAAATAACTCAGTTTGAAATGGGTTTTCGGATCGCCTGCGGGTGTGCCTAAGACATAGGCTTCCCCTTGGGTAGGATAGATAATGCCCAGCAGGATTTTGATGGTGGTGGTTTTACCCGCCCCGTTTGGACCCAGGAACCCAAAAATCTCCCCTTTATTGACTTCCAGACTCAGGTTTTTAACGGCGTCAACCGTCGTTTTACTCCATAACCCGGAATATCGCTTGGAGAGATTCACAGTTTTAATGACTGTTTGTTCCACGCTTAAAGCCTCCTATGAATGCGCAATAAAACATGTTTGGTATGTCTACAAGTATACCCGACCGACCGCTTCCTTGTCGCGCCGGACGAATTGACGAACAGCCGGAGTTTCGGAACAAGCGAGACTCAGCCCTGCGCTTCCCGGTGCGCGCGCAGGAAGTCGTCATGCCCGATGAAGTAATGAGCGGAAAACTCGGCGGGTTGGAACCAGACCAATCCTTTCGGACAGCAGCCAAAAAAAGGCTCCACAACACGATGCGCTTGCTCCACATCGAGGGGACTTTGGTCGACTCGCTGCACACTGCAATGCAACAGGTCATCTTCGCCTTCGAACTGCACTTTGTAATCGCCTAACACGCCGCCATACCGGTCGGCGTGGTTTAGAGAGATGGTTCGGTTCGCTTCTATGTCTTCTAAGACCGACTGAAGTATTCGTAAGGTTTCCGTTTCCATAAAAATTATGAAGTCGATGAGACGGTGGCTTTGCGTTTCAGCGGCACGCCTTGTTGTTCCGCCAACATTTCGATTTGGGTCATGACGTGATCGCTGAAAGTGTCGCGCGCGACTCGGGGCGGTAGGTCGCCGCAAATCTGTTCAAAGGTGAAGGGCGCGCCAAACGCCACTTTCACTTTGCAGGGTTTGGGCAGGGAGGCGTTTTTGGGCATCGCGCGTTCGGTACCGACAATCGCCACCGGCACGACCGGCGCGCCGGAATGACGCGCCAACAACGAAACACCGGGCGTTGGAGGCAACAAGTGGTCGCCAGGATTTCGCGTGCCTTCGATGAACAGCAGCACGCCGTTGCCTTGCTGCAATTGCTCTAAGCTGCCACGAATCGCGCCTGTGTCCGCCGTGCCGCGATGCACAGGGAACGCGCCAACCCGGCGCAGCAAAGCGGCTAAGGGCTTGAAACGGAACAGTTCCGCTTTCGCCATATAGTGAAGTTGGCGCGGGCATGCGCTGCCCACCAGCGGCGGATCCAAGAAACTGCTGTGGTTCGGCGCGATGATGACGGAACCCTCCAACGGCACATGTTCCGTTCCGCGAATCTCCATTCGGAGATAAAGCTTGCCGAACCCTCGCACTAAACTCCACGCCAATGTATAGAACCAATCGTTGCTTTTGAGCATGGCTTATAAGAGAATACCTCATCCCGCGCAGGCTCGGAGCCGCAGGTATACTTTTGCTATGATTGAGCCACACAGAGCGGAAGCGATTCTTAAGGAAGCGGCGGGGATTTTGAGCGCGTCGGAGCCACTGGGAGCGCGTTTACAGCGACTGATGAATTGGCTGCGTGAACAGTTTGATTCTTATCATTGGGTGGGGATCTATTGGCTGGAGGGCGATATGCTCACACTGGGACCGTTTGCCGGTCCGCCCACGGAACATACGCGCATCCGCGTGGGGCAGGGCGTGTGCGGAACAGCAGTGGCAGAGCATGCCAATCAAATTGTGGAGGATGTGCGCCAACGCGAGAACTACTTAGCGTGTAATCTGGAGACGCGCTCCGAGATTGTGGTGTTGATTCGTAATGCGAAGGGCGTGATTCTGGGGCAGATCGATGTGGATGGGACCGAAGTGGGCGGGTTCGATTCGTCGGATGAGGCGTTTCTCAGCGCGCTAACAGAGCAGATCGCTCAAAAGATGAATGAGAGTTAAATTTTGACGAATCGCTGCGCCGCCCAACTTGCGCTTAAGCCGCCCAACAACACGCCCAATGCCACCAAAGAAGCAAGAACGCTCCAGACCGGCGCGCCACCCGGCAGTTGGTCCAAAAAGGGCCACGCGCTGGAGGTGTAATCGGAGATCATGCGCGCGCCCAACAGCACCATTCCACTCGCCAACATCCCCCCCAAACCGCCCTGCACCGCGCCTTCTAAAACAAACGGCATGCGGATGGCTCGATGGTTTGCGCCCACCAACGACATAATCCGCACTTCGGTCTGACGCGAAAGTACCGTCAGGCGAATGGCGTTATAGATCAAAACCAGCGCAGAGAGCATTAGGAGCCCGCTGATGCTGAAGCCGGTCCAGCGGATGAAGCGTGAGATGCTCATGACTTGCGCCAGCGTTTCTTGTTGATTCAAAACATCTTCCACCACTTTCTCTTGGCGGATTCGTTTGGAGACTCCCGCGATCTGTTCGGGTTCCCGCGTAGAGACGATGAGCTTATCGGGCAGGGGGTTGGGTAGATCGGAGAGATCCATCTGGTCTAAGAGCGCGTCTTTCTCTTGCTGCCACGCCTCTTCTTTGGTAATCAACTGAACCAACGCGACTTCCGGCATCGCTTGCAACTGTTGTTGAAGCGCGACGACCTCTTCGCGTTTGGCATCTTCATGCGCGAACACCTCGATTTCAAATTTACGGGGCAGCGACTGCGCGACAGAGTCGAGCTTGTAGAGCATCATCCCGACACTGCCCAATAAGATTAACGCAACCGTCGAGGTGCTAATCGCGGCGAATTGCATCAATCCGTTGCGTCGCAGGTTCGCCCAGGTTTCGTTCAGAATAAACAGCAGGCGGTCGATCAAGGTTCACCTCCTCAGCGTGGCGACACTAATTCTTGCTCGTTCAATTTCTCCTGGATAACTGCCGGACGGCGTGTCGCTGATAATCTCTCCGTTTTCCATCGCCACCACGCGCTTCTTCAGACGGTCGACAATCGCGGGATTATGGGTGGAAACGATCACGGTCGCGCCCCGAAGGTTGATCTGCTGGAGCAGCAGGGTGATGTCCCAAGAGGTTTCTGGGTCTAAGTTTGCGGTGGGTTCGTCGGCAATAAGCAAAGGCGCGTTGTTGGCGATGGCGCGCGCAATCGCGACTCGCTGCGCTTCGCCGCCCGATAACTCGTCCGGCTTTGATTTTGCTTCAGAACTCATACCGACCAACGCCAATGCATGCGCTACCCGCCGATGAACTTCGCGCTGACTGTAGCCGATAGCGCGCAGACCATAAGCGATGTTCTCCCATACGTTTTTGCGTGGGAGCAGGGCATAATCTTGCGGCACGATTCCCATGCCCCGTCGGAGCTTGGGGATGCCTGTGGGCTTCAGATTGGTGATATTTTGCCCATAAATCATCACTTGACCCCGAGTCGGTTTGAGATCGCCATACATCAAGCGCAGCATGGTCGACTTGCCTGCGCCCGTCGCGCCCACTAAAAAGACAAATTCGCCCGGTTCCACGCAGAGATTCACGCGGCTCAGAGCGAACGACTCCCCATAGATTACGCTGACATCCTGAAACTGAACCATAAATAACCTCTCCCCATACCGAATTCTATAGGCAACTGCCCAGTAGAATAGTATCAAATACGTTATTTTTGCATATTGTTTTGCGCTTAAAATACGCGCTCATCGTTCTGTCCTTTTTCAGTATACCCCATCCAAGCCGAAGATAAGGAGACTTCATACGGTATGCTATTGTAATCGGTTTCGCTGCTAAGAATTTGAGAAGTGGCATATCTGACCTGTGGCAAGGACATCTTGTCCGTGAAAACAAGCGGCACGGACATCTTGTCCGTGAAAACAAGCGGCACGGACATCTTGTCCGTGAAAACAAGCGGCACGGACATTTTGGACAAAATGCCTAAGCCACAAAGATGAAAGGCAGGAGTTCGGCTTTGAGAGGATATGGAAAAAATCAAAACGGCTAACACCCTTCGCCGAAGTCGAACAACACTTGAAGTAAATCTGCGTCATCTACGACATCATCGTGATTGGTATCTTCCGGCATTCCGCTGCCTGTCATAACAGAGGCAAACAGCACAGCCATTAAGTCGCTGTCGTCCACGCAGAAGTTTCTATCGATATCGCTTACAGGACCTTCCGCAAATGAATCTGTATCTAACAAGAACGCTTCTCGGCTCTCCGTCAACTCATGGTATCCATCTCCAACAATGTATCGCCCGTCAGGTGAGAGATTGATCGCCACGCCAAGCACTGTGCTGCCTCGCAATCGAGTGGCATAGAGGGTATTCAAGTCTTGCATACCCGTCGCTTGCGTCCAAATAAATGCCCTGCCATTCGAGTTGCCGACAATGATCGTTCCATCTTCGGATACGGCGTGGGCGAAACCGGGACCAAGGTCTTGTATGCCGTCGACTTGAGTCCACCGAAACGCATGCGCGACGTTGTTTGCGCCTAATGCATATCCGACGATAACGGAGCCATCCGGCGAGATGCCGAGCCAGGTGATTCTTTGCGCACTCACTGGTTGGAATGCGCCCAGTATCAAACCCAGCGCGGTCAGAAGCACGAGTGTGGGAGCGAGCCCTAAGACGCGCAAGAAGTATTGTAATCTCCTTGTAAGGGTTCCTCAGAATAAATATTTGCGAAGGCGGTTGCCCGCCCCGCATGAATCTATGACTCGATAAATGTTCAAAACCGGACAAAAGGCGGTTTGTTTTAGGCTATAATTAGAGTATGTACATCGTTCGTTGGTTGGACGATTTGACCGAATACCGGCTGCGTTTACAGCAGTTCAGCGATGAGGAATTGGAAGATATTTACTTCCATATGGATTTGTTGCGCTACCCAGAGCATTATCATAGCGTATTGATGGAGTTTCGCCGCCGCCAGTTGGAACCCACCATCGCGGATCGCCCGTTCCCAGAAACTCAATGGACTTTGCCCCATCTTTTAGCTTACTGCCCCTTCCTGACGCGCTCCAAAGTCTTGTTTCAAGGCGCGCTGGCGTTCTCGTTTGTCGCGCTGGGTTTTTTGTTGACGTCCGCTGCTTTGTTTCCGTTCTGGCTGCTGATGGGGCCGCTGGGTGTTTTGAACGCGGCAGCGGCTTTGTTTAATCTGATTTTGATGCCGGTCGCTCTAATGTTTGCGGGCGCGGCAATGATTCGAGCAGGCGTTAGAGGCGTGTTTCTGCCGTTTGCGTTAGTGGGCGTGGCGCTGGGCATGATGCTCTTTCTGAGAACAGGATTGTTAGAAACGATGATCCAAGAGATGAGCCGTTCTCATCCTCCGGTGCCGTTTATGGATTACCCGCGAGGGATCGGCTTTTGAACGCTTCTCCCCTGCACAAGTTCGCCTCTCTATCCCAGCGTTCTTCCCGCGTCGCGCTGGGGCTTATTTCCGGCACTTCGATGGATGGGATCGATACCGCCTTAGTTCGTATCGATTCTTCTTCTGAGCCCTTTTCCATTCAAACGCTTGCCTGCTTGCACGAACCTTACAGCACAGCCGAGCGGGAAGCCTTACGCGCTTTCATCCAATGTCCCGATTTGGAAGCGATGACGGTTTGGGATGTTTATCTTGGCGAGCGGTTTGCCGATACCGCGCTGAGGCTTATCGAACAAGCGGGCGCGCCAACGGTCGATGTCATTGGTTCGCATGGGCAGACGATTTGGCATGCGCCGCGCGGCGAACTGTTTGGCAAACCCGCCGCGGGAACCTTGCAAATCGGTCAGCCAGATGTCATCGCTGCGCGTACGGGGCTGCCGGTGGTAGCTGATTTTCGAACGCGTGATATGGCGTGGGGTGGTCAGGGCGCGCCACTGGTGCCGTTTGTGGATTGGCGTCTGCTGAGTCATCCCTCTGAGAACCGGGTCGCGCTGAATGTGGGCGGTATCGCGAATGTGACCCTGCTGCCTGCGGGTTGCGAGGCGAAGGAAATCCGAGCTTTGGATACGGGACCGGGCAATGTGTTGATCGACTTAGCAACCCAGTATTTCACTCATGGCGCGCATGCCTATGATGCGCAGGGCGCGTTTGCCCGCAAAGGCAAGGTGAATCAACACCTGCTCGATTCGCTCTTGCAACATCCTTATTATATTGAGCCGACGCCCAAATCGACGGGGCGCGAGATGTTCGGCGATGGTTATTTTCAGACTTTGCGAACCGAGCTGGAACGTCTAGGCATGTTGGATGCAATAGCGACCCTGACCGAACTAACCGCGCGAACGATTGCTCGCTCTCTCTCCAACTTTTCTGCTGAACGGTTGATTGCCGCGGGGGGTGGTTCGCATAATTCATTTTTAATGGAGCGTCTGCAAGCACTGTTGCCCGGCGTGAGAGTGGAATCGTCTGCGGCTCATGGGATCGATCCAGACTTCAAAGAAGCGATTGCTTTTGCGGTGTTGGCAGATTGTTTTTTGCGGGGAGAACCGGCTTCTTTTCCCAACACGACCGGCGCGCAAAAAACGGTGTTGCTGGGGAAATGCTGTTTGCCTTGAGGGAAATGTAAGAGAAATACCTTCAGAGGCAGGTAGCCCTGCCTCTGAAGGTGGGTTATTGATTAACGGGCGCTGCGTCCGAAGTTGAAGAGAACCTGGAGCAGGTCTTCATCATCGATGGAGTCGTCGCCATTGAGATCGCCCAGAACGGGTCGGTATGGCAGCAACAGTCCATCTTGACCCAGCATAACTCGACGGGTCTCTTTCAAGGCTCCTCCGCCCTCCATCACGATCTCATACTCTCCATCAGGTAGATCGGGAGAGAGTAACATCAGGTAGTCCTCGAGCCCATCGCCATCCACGTCGCCTCCTGGAGCAAAGTCTTCTGTTCCTTCCCAAAGCGTTTCATTAGAACCAGGCAGCCTCACCGATACTCGCAAAGGCGAATTATGGTTAGGATTATCTGAAGCGATGGTTATCGCGGTTCGTTTGAAGCAGAAGGACAAATCCATTGGACGGTCATCACAGTTGCTGATTACTTCGGTGACAGCGCCAGGGATGAAGCGTAATGCTGGGCAGAGACAATTGCGCTCGCAAGCTCGATGTCCCGACCAAGCGAAGTCAGGCACTTCTCGACGCACGCTAAAGGCGTCCACTTCTGAAATTTGAATCCAATACTTCGCGCCTGCCACTTGGTTAAATCCACCACCGGGTAAGATCGCTCGGAATTGCCAAACACGTTGCCCTTGGCAATCGGTGCCTGCCAGTCGGGATACTGGTTTCACGCAAGCCACATAAACGGGCTGCTGCACAAACGGACGACAGTTTTCGCCCTCGCGGTAGATTGCTATCATGAAGGGACGGGTGCGCTGCTGCATCAAGGGGTCTAACGCGACTCCCCACCAATGCACGGTGTTGAAGTTGCCTGTATAATCGGCTTGCCAATCATCCATCGCAATCGGAAGATTCAAGAAGGGTTGGTTGGGGCTGTTGCAGTCGCGAACAATAGAGATTTGAGAGGGAAGACAATCGTTCCAAGGTTGACAAGGAAGATTGCGGCAACAAACACTGACCACTCGAATCGTCGCGCTGTAGATCACGCCGCTGACCACGCATGCGATGTCGCGATTGTAGACATAGAGCCAGTTGGTTCCATTCACCAGGGTCCCTGCCGGGATATTGACGGTCATGGTCGTTTGAGCACCAAAGTTACCGCCGCTAATGATCGGAACGGTCGGAACCCCGTTGATATAGACGCCTGCAGGATTAGGTCCACCACTGCTCATATCCCCTAAGCTGTCGTCCACCGCCCAGCAGAAGGTGAGAGTCGCGGAAACCACCGGACCGGGTAGGCTCAAGTTGAAGGGCTGCGCGAAAAGCGCGGAGCGGGGACCGCGGTTCGCATTGACCGAAATCCAGCGCGCTTCCGGGTCACACGGTAGACTCGCTATCCAAGGGGGCGATAAGGGCGCGATTGCCACGGCGGGCGCGCCGGCTTGCGCCGCTGAAAAGGTTGCTGCTGTAAAGGGTGAAGAGCTCAGCGGTTGACCGCACCCATTGGATTGGATGAACCGGATATTCTGGTTGCCGCCACTACGAACGGTGACGGATTGGTAGCAATTCTCGCCTTGCGCGTTGCCGATTCCCACACAAAGAAGCGACAGCGATAAGGTCAGGGTTGTCATCAATGCCTTATGGGCAAATTTCGCGGGACGCGAAAACAAAAAACCTTTCGTTACTGATTGAAACACGATGTTTACCTCCATTTTGATAGAGTTCAAGCGCGTGTTGGGGCTTGCTCTATCTTATAAGCATGCTTATGTTCCCGCGCATGTAGCCATTTCCCTTCATGAAATTTGAAAAATGTTTTTTTGACTACATGCTCTCTTTTTGGCGTATAATTTCTATGTACGAGGTGAAATGACCATGACTCTATCAAAACTGAGTGGAAACGGATTGAAAGGCGATCATACACGGACGATTTCTTTGTTATTGACAGGTGTTATTACAATGATATTAGGCAGCAGCGCGGCTTGGGCGCAATCTTCTTATGACACAGAGCATCGGTTTACGCTGCGTCCCCGCGGCAATGTGATTCCTCGCGTTACGGCGCATTACTATGCCCGCGCTTGGGAGCAGGATGGATGTTTGCCGCAGAGCTTTGATTCTAAACCTCCCCTTTTGTTGCAACCGGCAGGCTATGACCCGTTTGCTCGGGACTTCGTGGTGCCGAGAGTCGGCGTGGTGGATCAGAACGGCAATCGCGTCAATGTGGAGAGTTTCAGGGTCGATAACGTGGCGGGTTTCCCTTTGACGACTTGGTGCGCTACCGCAGGACCTTCCGCTTCTTTTGCGGAGGGCTGCTCCTCGATCCAGGTGAACCCGTTTGGGATCGGCACGGGGGTCACGGGGGTTATTCGCGCTTTTGGGAATACCCGCGCTCAACTTTGCCCTCCACGCGCCCGCGCTTATGCTTTCAGTTATGCGATGGTCGAGGCTCAAGGCGGCTATCGTTTGCGTAATGGGCGTATCAGCTGGCATCCCGTTACGCGGTCCCGTGTGGCAGGACGCGCTTCCCATTCCCGCCAAGTGCATGACCCCATCGTGGCGCGTTGGCGTGACCCCATGACCGGGGAAACCCGTGAAGAAATTCTGTTTATGTTGACTTTCAACACCGACGGCGATGTCAGTATGCAGCCGGTGGGCAACGATTCGCTCTTGGAGCATCAAGGCAGCAACGGCGATATCGTTCTGTTTCAGGGCGGCGTCAATGGCGGTGAGCTTAACATTCGCATGATAAATGGCGTTGTGGTTCATTCTATGGCGACGGGTATTTTCGCGGGAGTAGGCATTCCGCCTGCTGGCTCATCCTCCACCTTCACTATGCTGATGCCGGGCGGTTTTGAAATCGATTACCGGCTGCCAGGAATTCCGGGCGATGCCAATGATGATGGCGCGGTGAATGATATCGACCTGTTGCAAACGCTGTTCGATTTCGGTCAATCGGGGCAAGGGCTTCCGACCGACTTCAATGGCGATGGCGTGGTCAATGACGAGGACCTGTTGAAGGTGCTGTTGAACTTCGGACGCGACGCGAACAATCCCGGCGAGGATGTGGAGATCGGTTTGGAGATGGATGGCGGCGGCGAAGCTTCTCATGAAGACGCGGGCGATGATTCGGATGGCGACTCGTGAGCCTGCTTTGAGAATCGGAAGGAGCCTTGATGGAGGGGCGCGGCAACCGCGCCCTGAAATCAGGGTTGTTTTATTTTTGCTCATCTGAAGAGCCATTTTGCAGGAAGTGAGGCGTTTTTTCGCGAATCAATCTCTACTGGAGAAGAGACTATGATTCGTAATTTTGCGCTGATTGTTTTATTCGGTTGTCTTGGGTGGATAGGTTTTGCTCATAGCCAGCAGACACCCTATCGTCAACCCCATGTCTACGCGATTCAGAACGCGCGGATTGTGCCGGTATCCCAACCGGTGATTGAGAAGGGTTCCATCGTGATTCGCAACGGCGTCATTGAAGCCGTGGGACCCAGCGACAAGATCAAAATCCCATCGGATGCGGTGGTGATAGCAGAAGAAGGCTTGACGGTTTATCCGGGCTTGATCGATAGCTTTACTTCGTTTGGGTTGCCTGCTCAGGGCAATGACCCTGCTTATGCGCCCTCCGACCGAGGGAACGCCCATCCGAACGGACGGGTACGTCCAGAGCGTAGAGCCGTCGAACTGATGCAGCCGGATGCGGCAGCGTTGGCAACCCGTCGGCGGGCAGGGATCACGAGCGCGCATATCGTCCCGTTTGTGGGAATTTTCAGCGGTCAAAGCGCGTTGGTCAGTTTGGGCGAGGGCGATTTGCCGCAATTGGTGATGCATCCCGCTTTCGCTTCCGTGATGAACATACGGGACCGGTCGCGCATATCGGATGAGGGGTTTGGCGGGTATCCCGGTTCGCTGATGGGCTCGATTGCGTTTATTCGCCAGACGTTTTATGACACCCAGCACCAAATGCAGACCCGCGCCCTCTATGAAAAGGACCCCAGAAACAAACCGCGTCCCGCAACCAGTCGCGCTTACGATGCGCTGGAACCTGTGTTAAAAGGACAGTTCCCCTTGATCGTTTACGCGAACAACGCGCAGGATATTCTCCGGGTCATCAAAATCGCCGATGAATTTAAGCTCAAAATTATGGTGGCGGGCGGCGCGGAAGCCGCCAAAGTCGCGGATGTCTTGGCATCGCGAAAAATTCCGGTGCTGCTGGGATTAGAGATGCCGGAAGCAGTACGCGCCTATGACCCGCTGTCGCCTCCCAGTTTGACGGGGCTTCGCAACCGCGCCTTAGCGACTCAAAACGCCGCGCTGTTGCATAAAGCGGGCGTGCAGATTGTTTTCAGCACAGATGGCTTAAGCGATCCCGGCAGCCTGCGCCGGAACATCAAAGTCTGTATCGATAACGGGTTGCCTGCCGAGGTCGCGCTGGAGGCATTGACCCTTCGTCCCGCCAAGCTGTTTGGGGTGGATAAGCAGATCGGTTCTATTGAGACGGGGAAAGCGGCTCATTTGGTCGTTACAAAAGGCGATCTGTTTGAGAACGAGACTCAGATTCGGTATGTGTTCGTGGATGGGCGCGAAACCAAAATTGAAGCTACCGCAGCGGCTCCGCCTGCGGGCGCAGGTCCGCGTTTCCGCCCCCGCGATTGGGATGAAGAGCAGACCTCTTCCGACTCGCTTTGCACTTCCTGCTGCTTAGTGGGCGCTGACTTACTGCACGAACATACCCATAACGATGCGTTCGATGGGCTGACTTCAGGCGCGCAGCCTCCGCGTCCGGGCGGGGGCGCAGGCGGTGGCAGGCGAGGTCCGCCCGGCGCAAGTGGTTCAGGCGATCCCCCCGATCAAATGCCGAAAGTGTCTTTAGAGCCGATGGCGCCGCCGCCTGCGGATGCCCATAACAGTTGGCTGCTTCGGAACGCCACGATTTGGACTTTGGGACCGCAAGGCACTTTGACGGGCGCGGATATGCTGGTGGAAAATGGCAAGATTAAAGCCGTTGGCAAGAACCTCATCGCGCCTGCAGGCGTTCGAATTGTGGATGCGACGGGCAAGCATATTATTCCTGGCATTATCGATTGCCACTCGCATACCGCCATTTCAGGGGGCGTGAACGAAGGTTCCAATGTCTGCACCGCTGAGGTGCGCATTGAGGATGTGATTAACCCGGACGATGTCAATATTTACCGGCAATTGGCGGGCGGAACCACAGGCGCGAATTTGCTGCACGGGTCGGCGAATGTGATTGGCGGGCAGAACGCGGTTATCAAGTTCCGCTGGGGCAAACGCGCCGATGAGATGCTATTCAAAGAAGCGCCGAAGGGTATCAAATTCGCGTTGGGCGAGAACGTTAAACGCTCCAACTTTGGCGGCGGCGCAGGGGGCGGCGGGACCACGCGCTATCCGGGCAGCCGGATGGGAGTAGAGCAGGTCGTTCGCGAGCGGTTCCTGTCTGCGCTGGATTATAAACGGAAGCAGGATGAGTTCAAATCGGGCAAACGCCCTTACCCGCCTGCGCGCGACTTGCAACTGGACGCGCTGGTGGAAATTTTGGAAGGTAAACGCCTCATCCATTGCCACAGCTACCGACAAGATGAAATCTTGATGCTGATCCGTTTGTGCGAAGAGTTCGGCGTCAAGATCGCGACTTTCCAGCATGTGTTGGAGGGCTATAAAGTCGCCGATGAGATCGCGAAACATGGCGCGGGCGGTTCGACCTTCTCCGATTGGTGGGCATTTAAGATCGAGGCGTTTGATGCGATTCCCTACAATGCCGCCTTGATGAACGAGCGGGGCGTTGTGGTCACGCTGAATTCCGACAGCTCGGAACTGGCGCGGCGTATGAACCTGGAAGCCGCCAAAGCGGTGAAATATGGCGGCGTGAACGAAGAGGACGCGCTAAAAATGGTGACGCTGAACCCAGCCAAGCAGTTAGGGGTTGACCCGTATGTGGGTTCATTGGAAGCGGGTAAACATGCCGACTTTTCGGTTTGGAACGAAAATCCGCTCAGTGTCTACGCGAAGTGTGAAAAGACCTTTGTGGATGGTGTTCTCTATTTTGACTTGAACCGCGACCAGGATTGGCAGCGCGCGTTGGAAGCCGAAAAGCAGACCTATTTGAAATCGATGCGCGCCGTTCCTTACTATGGCAGCGCGGAGGAGCCGAAGGAGGACGCGACAGAAACTCCCGCTGAACAGCCGAAACCGGCAGGCGGTATTGCCGGCGTTTGGCGTGGGAAGATCACCGGCGAATCGCCGCTTCCGCCCGAAGGCGTGGAATTTACTTTGACCCTGCAGGTCACGGGCAATACGCTGTCTGGCACACTCTCCACTCCGTTGGGCGAGAACACCTTTAGCAATCTGCCTTATAACCCAAGCGCGAACAACTTCGAGTTCAGCTTTAACATCCCGAACGGTCCCAGCGCGCAGGTGCAAGGCACGGTCAGTGGCGACTCGATGACCGGCACCGTTTCTATCTTTGGGCAGGCATGGCAGATGAGCGCGCGGCGCGTTAGCCCGAACAACACTTCCAACCGGACGCTGTTGATTAAGCCGGGCGCGCCCGTCACCCAAGCCGCAGACTATGCCATCACGAACGCGGTGATTCATCCTTTAACTGCGCCCGTTATCGATAAGGGAACCGTTCTGATGAAGGATGGCAAGATCGTGGCGATGGGCGCAGATATTGTTCCGCCCGCAACCGCGAAGGTGTATGATGCGAAAGGTCTCCATCTCTATCCCGGTATGTTTGACGCGAACAGCCGTTTGGGTCTGAGTGAAATCGGTTCGATTAACGCGACCATCGACACCAGCGAAATCGGCTCTTATAACCCGAACGCGCGAGTCGAGATCGCGATCAATCCCGACTCGGCGCATATCCCGGTCGCGCGCGCAAATGGGATTACCCAAGCGTTTGTGACGCCCGAAGGCGGAACCATTAGCGGTATGGGGTGCGTGATCCAGACCGACGGCTGGACGTGGGAGGACCTGTGTATTCCTTCTGCCGGGGGCATGCTGATGAGTGTGCCTTCGCCGAGCAGCGACGGCGGGCGCGCTGCCGATCAGCGTCGTCGAGAATGGCAAGACTCTTTGAAACCGCTTCAAGAGTATCTGGAGAATACCCGCCGCTATCTGCGCGCCAAAGAGGCTGCAGGCAAAGACGGGCTGCCGCTTCACGAAAAAGATGTTCGTTATGAGGCGATGATTCCCGTGCTGAAAGGCGAAGTCCCGATTATTGTTCGCGCCAACAACGCCATCGGTATCCGAGCGGCGGTGGAATGGGCAGAGAAGGAGAAGTTCAAGATCATTATCTTGGGCGGCTCTGAAGCGCACAAAATCGCGGATTTTCTGAGCGAAAAGAAGGTACCCGTTATTTTAGGGCAGATTCATACTTTACCGTCCAGCGAAGATACACCTTATTCGCAGCCATTCAGTCATCCCAAAATCCTCTCCGATGCGGGCGTTTTGTTCTGCATCAGCACTGGCGATTCCAGCAATGTGCGCAACCTGCCTTATCAGGCGGCGATGGCGGCGGCATTCGGTCTATCGCGCGAAGAGGCATTGAAAGCCGTCACGCTTTATCCCGCCCAGATTTTGGGAGTGGGCGATCAACTGGGCTCGATTGAGGTGGGCAAGCGCGCGAATTTGATCTTGACGACGGGAGACCCATTGGAGATACGAACCGAAGTGAAACAGGTCTTCATCGAGGGACGTCCATCCGATATGAGCAGCAAACATACCCAACTGTATGACAAATATCGCGCCCGCCCCCGCAAGTGATGGGGCAGGCAGGTATACTTTTTGAAAAACCAATCAAGGAGGAGTACTTATGTTTAGAAAGTGCGCATTGCTGTTGCTTGCGCTGATTGTAGCGGTTACCAGTATCGGTGGCTGTGGTGGAGGCACATTGACAGGAGCCAACGTGATCATTCGTTTGGAACGAAACCGCAGTTCTGATAACATGAACGATTTGGTTCTGATTATCTCCCCGAACGATGGAACTTCTACTTCGTTGAATGCTGCGGACGATTTCACTTCCCAATCTTGGATTGAGGAATTCAGCCGAGGCAGCGCAGCCAAACAGGTCCGTTTCAGAACCGATTCCAATCGTATTGGCTACCGTGTGTATGTTCATCGTGACTTTCCGGGCGGTGAAGTGCAGGCGCGAATCGTTGTTACGATGGATGGGGTGGAGAAATATCGCAGTCCTGTTTTGTTCATTACAAACAGTGACCCGACCACCGCGCAGTTCTTGATTAATATTTTGCAACAAAACGTTCAGAATTGAGGGAGATAATCGTGAATAAATTGACTCGTTATGGCTTGCTCGCTGTCGTTCTGGGAGGCTTCGTTGCCCAGCCGCTGGCTTATGCCTCTTCGTTGCAGCGAGATGAGGAACGCTTGGAAGGCACCTATGTCTGGCGGCGGATTCATGCCACTCAAGGCAGCGCGGTTACATTGAAACTGCAAAGGCGCGGGGAAGCAATCCTTTACTACCAGCCTACGAAATACAGCACGCAGCCCATCGAGTGCCGAGGCGATTGGCACTGGCGCAATAACCGCTTAGAGGTGACGATCAACCGGGGCGGAATCCGGGATTACCTGGCTTTTCGACAGCGCGACTTTCGCGAGTTGACGGCGACGAACTGGGATCGCGATTTCTGGGGCGATCAAGCGCCCAAATTTAATCGCGAAGATGTGGGGGGCGGCGGTTCCCCAGGCGATGTATGGGCTGGCGATTACGAAGGGTTCTACGAGTGTCGTCGTGGCGGACAGATCTTTGAACTGGATATCCGGTCTCGTGGGCGTTGCCGTCTGGTTGTGGACGAGCGGCGCGGGCGCGACAGGGTTTTTGAAGGCGATTGGAGCCGTGAAGCGGGCAACCGGATTCGCTGTCGATTGCGCGATGGCAATGACCGCACAGAGTTCGTTTTTGAACGTACGCGCGGGGGTATCCAAGCCGTTCGTTGGGATGACCGTCGTTGGGGCAGGGAATCTTTCCGGTTTATCCGCCGGTGACTTGATTTCTACGCTTGCGTATGGTATAATATTCTTTGTCTTTCCCGGGTAGCTCAGTCGGTAGAGCGAGTGGCTGTTAACCACCAGGTCGCAGGTTCGAGTCCTGCCCCGGGAGCCAGAGAAATTTGTGAGCCAAAGCGGCAGACCGCTTTGGCTTCTTTTATTGCTGATGCCTGCTCTTGAACGACTTCAAAAATGCTTAGCCCGTTGCGGCTATGGCTCACGGCGCGCCTGTGAAACCCTGATTGAGGCAGGGCGCGTTCGAGTTAATGGCGCCGTCGCTTCTTTGGGGACGAAAGTCGATCCTGCTTCCGACCGCATCACCGTTGATAACAAGCCGGTTCAGGCTGCCCCTCCGATGCTTTATCTGATGTTGAACAAACCAGCGGGTTATGTGACCACGCGAAAAGACCCTCATGCGAAGCGAACGGTGATGGAACTGCTGGGCGAGATGGGTGAATGGCTCTATCCGGTGGGAAGGCTGGATGTGGATACCGAGGGGCTGTTGCTCTTGACGAATGACGGCGACTTGACCCACCAGTTGCTTCATCCCGGCAAAAAGGTTCCCAAGACCTACCGCGCCCGCGTGAAGGGGGTGCCAGAGAAGGAAGCTTTGGAACGGCTCCGGGCAGGCATCGAGTTGGAGGATGGGATGACCGCGCCCGCTGAGGTTCATTTTGTTCGCAAGAATTCGGAAGGCGCGACGATAGAAATCACCCTCACCGAGGGTCGAAAGCGCCAAATCAAGCGGATGTGCGCTGCTATCGATCATCCGGTGTTAAAATTGAAGCGCATCCAGTTTGGTCCCCTTCGATTAGGGCAGTTAGCGCCTGGCGAATGGCGGGTGCTGACCAAATATGAGGTTCGTTTATTGAAGTCTTTATCGTCGGGAAAGCCTGTCTAAGGCGCGACGTATACTGACAATCATTGCGCAAGACAAACGACTTATTCTTCCATCAGAATCTTACGATGGGAAAAGACAAAGGGACCAATATAAGTCTCTTTCTCGATATATGAGCCAATGGCTTGCTGAGAGGCTTCTAATGCAACACTCCACTCTTCCATCAGGATGGTCAGAGGAACCGGAATATCGCAGTTGATACGGAAGGCTTGCAATTCTTGACTGTAAGAAAAGTCTTGAACATAATAGGTATCACCACTCGACTGCTCGTCGTTAAAATCAAAATTCTTGATGGAGAGGAGGTGAAGATTGTCTCGAAATAATCTAAATGTGCTTTGATAGCGGAACCATCCTATTTTTTTAATTGCACCCGCATTTGATCTCCAACGATAGAGAGGGATAGTCAGCTTGCCGGTGTCAAGATCGTAAACAATCTCTTCAGGTCGAAATGCTGAACAATAAGCGTAATGTTGATTGAGGTCAGTGAGAGATACTGGTTCTTTCATGCTCTATCCTCCGAGAAAAGTTAAGCTCCACTGAGTCATTTTGTTATTTGCTATTGGAGCTTTTACTGTTGCCAACTTATCTACCTGGCCACAGGGGAATACGAAGCGGATATTCGTGGAATGGCGCCTTAACACCTGGCTTGTAGAAATTCAATTGAAAGTGCCAAGCATTCCCTATCCAACGGAAACTGTGATGAGGGGCGTGCAATCCCATCTTAACCATTGTAGGCATTACACCCACTTTGAGACCAACATAAACTGCAGGACCGCCAACCGGGATGGATCCAATAGCGCCTGCGCATGCATAACTGCTCCAAGAATCATTGATCTCTCCATCATCTAACTTGTCTTTGATCGCTTGCCCTATAATCCCTATTGCTGCTCCTACCAAGATGACCGCGAGAACAGGCAATGCTGTGCCTGTCGGGTCTGAGCCTTCGATAGGAGAATTCACACAATAGCCGTAAGCGTTGAGTGTCAACGGCGCAAACACACTGCCCAGCCATGGGTCCTGCTGCAAGAACCTGCCCACCTGCGGGTCGTACCACCGAACGCCTACCTTCTGCAATCCGCCGGTGTTCGTCTCGCTCCGGTAGCCCCAGTCGCCGTTCCAACCGACCACTGGGATTGTACCCGAAATCAGGTCGCCAAACGCATCATTCACCGGTCCCGAGGTTCGGTTGCCACCCCCTTGCTCGTGTGGTGGGCAAGGTTCTTATTTGTTTTTCCTAACTGCTTGGTTGGATTTTTTGCCACTCTTGAGGAATGTTCCGAGTTGGAGTATTGTGCTATAGTATCCTCAAGGCTCTTCTTTGTTCTTTGGAACCATCGGATACGAGCCACCAGCCAAACACTCCATAACAGAACTAAACCCAAAAAGAGTATGTTCTCAAGAGGGGCAGATGCCTTGATACCATAACACGCAAGCAGAACCAACGATTAGTAGGCTCCAGCTATTGCGAAATTGGGCTCGTTCCGCCAGATATGCGGAGACCCAAATTATACCAACGATCCAAAAACTATCCCAACAATTTCCCGTGTTTCCATCTTTCAGTGGTAATAATGGTTGTTGTAATAATGGTTGTTCCTGTAGTGCCCTGCTGGAGTTCCCACTGTACCATCGAACATACCTCGTTCATTCATCTTCCGTCCGAGTGCAGTCAATTCATCCCATCCCCAAAGAATGGTACCAACTATGATTATGACAGTGCCAATAACCGCAACTCCGGCTGCGACAGCGATAGCACCGATAACCACCCCTACGACTCCTATGCCCTTGACCCAATCCGGAATCATTCCATCCGGGTCCACCAACTGCAGCGGATCATTCACACAATAGCCGTAAGCGTTCAATGTCAACGGCGCAAACACGCTGCCCTGCCACGGGACCTGCTGCAAGAACCTGCCTACCTGCGGGTCGTACCACCGAACGCCTACCTTCTGCAATCCGCCGGTGTTAAGGCTCAACAGCAAAATGATTTCAATGTTCGCTGCAACTAAAGAAGTGTACCTTGTCAGATACTGTTTTGTCAAGATTAAGCGAAAAAAGAAACTTCAGGTTGACCTCTTGTCCGCCTGAACTCCCCCATTCATACAGGAGGCTACAAATGATGCATACAACCGAACTCTCGGCAAAAGAACTCGGCGCGACCTTTGGATTACCGGCAGATTGTCCCGTCATCCAACTGTTGACGAAAGCGCTCAACCGGCTCAATCACGCTTTAGAGGCTCCCTTACCCGATTTTTCTTCAGAGGCTCAACCAGACCAGACCAAGAACGATTGGCAGGCGGCTCTCAAACTGCAGAACGCGCTGTTGCGCCAGACGAAAGAGGTGCTGCATCTCATCAAGTTGTGGCTCAGTTTGTTAGGCAAAAAGCCGCAGAATGATGGGTCTTCACCTGTGCCGGTTCCCTCATCTGAGCCGGAGACCCCTGCTGTGCCTGCCACTCCCGAAGTGGCTTCCTCTGCCTTGTTTTCATTGTTGGCGAGCAAGCTGCCGGGTGGCGTGAACGGCAAGTCGACGAACGGTTTGAAGAAGTTGGCAATGCAAGCGCAGCGCCGGTAGCAGTGGCATTGTGTTTGTCCCCCCTCCGTCGGGTTCCCCCGCAAGCAGGGGAACCGGTTAGGGCGAGGCAAGCCTCACCCTAAGCAACAGCAGACCCATTCGCTTCGCTCAGGGTGACAGAATTGTAAGGGCGCACCTGTGTGTGCGCCCTCTAATCGGGCAGACACAGGGGGATTGCCCCTACACAAGGTTTGTTTCGTGTCGAGTGTAGCCGAGGCATCTGTTTTTCTATTTCTGGGCAGACACAGAGGTCTGCCCCTACGTTTGGCGATTGAGTTGCTGAAGGGCGACTGTGCTGTTTTGTCGGCGCGAATTCATTCGCGGTTGGCACAAGAAAGCAGACCTATTCGTGCCGCTCAGGGTGACAGTCTGGAGGCATCCAAAGCAACTCCATGTCGCTTTTCAGTCAGTACATGTCGGCTCAGCGTTGGCAACCGGAGCGCGTCTTCAGATATAATCTATAGAGTCTGTTTCAAACAAAAGCGATTCATCGAGTGAGAAACCACCTATGATTAGACATCCAGCGAACCTTCAACACCCGCAAGAGACCCACTTGCGCAATATCAAACAGTTGACCTTTGGCGGCGAGAACGCAGAGGCTTACTTTTCGTTTGATGGCAAGAAACTGATCTTTCAAAGCGTGCGCCCGCCCTTCAAGGCTGACCAGATTTATACGATGAATATCGACGGCTCGCAGGTGGAGTTGGTCTCCAGTGGGCGGGGGCGTTGCACCTGCGCTTACTGGTCGCCCAACGGGAAGCAAATTCTGTATAGCTCCACCGATGCGTTTGGCGCAGAGCCGCCTCCTCCGCCCGACCGTTCTCAAGGCTATGTGTGGGGGATGTTTCCCTACCGGCTTTACATCGCCAACGCGGACGGTTCCAACCGAAAAGCCCTCACCGATGACGATGCCTATAATGCAGAAGCCTCTTTTTCACCCGACGGCAAAAAAATCCTGTTCACCTCCACGCGGGACGGCAATATCGATCTGTACGAGCTGGAACTGAAAACGGGCAAAGTGAAACGCCTGACCGACACGCCGGGTTATAATGGCGGACCGTTCTATTCGTGGGATGGCAAGTATATTGTTTATCGCGCTCAGCATCCTAAAACGGCAGAGGAGTTGAACGATTTTCGCGAACTGCTGAAAAAGCGATTGGTGCGTCCCAGCCGATTAGAACTGTGGATTATGCGCTCAGACGGCAAGGAAAACCGAAAAGTGACCCAATTGGGCGGGGCGAACTTCGCGCCGTTTATGCAGCCCGGCAACAAACGCATCATCTTTTCCTCCAATCACCACGACCCGCGCGGCAGGGAGTTTGAACTTTTTACCGTTAAACTGGACGGCTCCGATGTACAGCGCATCACTTACACAGACGATTTCGATGGGTTTCCGATGTTTTCCCGGAACGGCAAGAAACTGGTTTGGGCGTCCAACCGAAACGGGCAAACCCCAGGCGATACTAATGTCTTCATTGCCGATTGGAAAGAGTAAAATAGGCTTGATATTCCCTTGACATGACAGGTATACTTAGTTTTGGAGAGGGGAGAGAAAGCATTGGACGATTCGAAAGAACCTATCCACAACGGCGAACCTGAAACCGGCGAGGCAGAGGCTTTGCAGGAAGGCGTGAATGTCTACCACCTGTCTCAGTACAGCCTGAGCCTCTATATTGCGCTTGCCTGGCAGATGCTGGGTTATGCGCCGGACCCTGTTTCCAAGCAAATCCGAGTCGACCTCTTACAGGCGAAAATCGCTATCGATTGCGCCGATTATTTGGCAGGACAACTGCGGTCTCATCTCGAAGAATCGATATATCAGGAGTATACAAGACAGATCCGGGACTTGAAAATCAACTACCTGGACAAGCAAAAACTAACATGGGGAGAAAACAAGGGTGACTAAGATAGAATTGGTGGCGCGCAAATTTGCGCAGGGATTCTGGCGTTTTGCTTTCGCATTTCGCTCCGCGGGCAACCGCGCCCGCCTCAGGCTGATTGCCATGCGCGAACGTTTTACCGCCTTTCCGGGCGAATCGCGTAACCGCCTCTATCGTTGGATGGGCAAACCGTTGCCTATGCCCTTGGATCACCAGCGCGACCAACTGGTGGAGTTTTACCAGCACTTCGAATCGCTTTCCGACATGATTTGTGATGCCGCTCATCGCGGCAATGGCGATCCCTGGCAAGCGCAATATGAGAAGAACCGAGCCTGGATGATGCGCGCTTACCCTGCCGTCCGCCCCTACCTGATTGCTCATCTCAGCTGCGACAGCAGCGACGACGCCTTTGGCATGCGCGTGGCGCAACGCCCTACGGATGCCTTTGAAGCCCTGTTCTGCGCGGAGAGCCTGAACGCGATTTTGGAAGCGGACGGCGGCGACCTCATTAACCGTTTAGACCGCGCCCGCAGCGCGCTTTATCGCTATGCGGATCACCTGCGCGACTTGATGGAGAATTAACTGGGGCGCGCTCGATGCCGGTTCTAAAACCTTATCAATCGGAACTGCATGATGCGGCGATCCTTGCGCTTTGGAACCAGCGTTGGGTCGATCGTTTCCCCTTAGATTCCCGTCTCTGGGAGCAAAATACCCGCCAAGACCCGCTTCATTTTCGCCCGGATTTGTGTCGCGTGGCGATGGAGGGCGATCAAGTGGTCGGCTATGTGGGCGTGAAAACGCCGCCCGCTCAGCCCGCTTGGAAAGGGCAGAACTCCGCTTTAGGATGGATCAGCACGCTGTTGATGGCTCCCGGGCATGAGGAAACTCTCGCCCCTTTGCTCCTGAATGAAGCGACGAACGCGCTTCGGGAGGCAGGGTTGGAGACGGTCAGTTATGCCGCCGACCCCGCGCATTTCTTCCCCGGTATCCCTATCGAGGATGAGCCTCTGCAGCAGGTTCTTCAGGCAAACGGCTTCCAAGTGCATGGCGAATCGCATGATCTTTTCCGTCACATCGCTGACTTCGAATTGCCGGATCGCGCCCAGCACGCGCTGAGGGTGAGCGGTTATCGAATCGAGCCATGCAGTTCCGCTTTGGAGCCTGCGCTCTACCAATTTTTGGAACGAACCTTTCCCGGTCGCTGGCTGTATGACACGCGACGCCGCTTGGATCGTGAACCAGACCCATCAGATGTCCTCATCCTAACCGATGGCAGCATCGTGGTTGGATTTGTGCATGTGTTCCATGCCGGTTCGCATGTGCTGGGTCCCAATGTCTATTGGCGCGGGGCGATGGGCGAAAACTGGGGCGGGTTGGGACCGATTGGCGTGGCGGAAGAGGTGCGCAAGTTGGGGCTGGGCTTCGCTCTGCTCTGTTATGCGGTGGATCACCTCAGACAACGGGGCGTGAACCCGATGGGGATTGACTGGACCGGGCTGGTGGAGTTTTACGGCAAAATCGGCTTTCAAGTCTGGCGAACCTACCGCTACGCTTCCCGCGCTTTACGGTGAGGATTCTGGACTCAAAATGCCCATACGATTTTCATCGAGGCGCGTTGCGTAAATTCCCGCGCGTTAGGGTCGCCCACGATCAGATAGATCTCCTGTCCTGTGAAGCCTGCGCTGCGATAGACAAAGTACCAGTTGGTCTTGTTATCCCGGCGCACGAGACGCCCTGTCAGCGCGCGCTTCGCGTCGATCTCCCAACCCACCGTCAAAATCTGTTGAGACGTTCGCCCATCCAATTGAAACACCGAGCTGTTGAGGCTGACGTCCACTTGCTTGAAAAGTCTTTGGGTCAGTCCCGCGCTGATATAACGGCTCGGTTTGGAGGCGCGCTTGCCCGTCTCAAAGAACAGATTCCATTGGCGGAAACGATTGGAGGTATTTCCATTCACCCAAAAGCCTACTACATCATCCTGTCCATCGCTGTAGGCGGAACGCTCGCGCTGCATGCCTATGCGAATGTCGGAACGGAATAGCAGGCTTATGCTTGCCTCGGCACCCTCTTGATACCGCGTTCGGTTGTAACGCCGGTACCGGTTCATAAACAGGTCCGCGTTGATCTCTTGGATATTGCCTGAGCGATATTGGCTGAAATAGGATGTGTAGAGGTATGCGCCGCGCCGGTCGGTGTCGGGAATGAAACCTAACGCGGGAACGAAGTCTGGCGCGATATCGATGTGGCGAACGGTGACGAACAAGCGTGGCACCTCATAATTCAAATAGAAGGAGGACGCGCTGGCTCGGTTTTGTTGCAGGCGCGCGGTTTCTCCTCCAATGTACCAATGCCCGAACTGCCGGTTGAAGTTCGCGCCGAACGCGCCATTTCGCGCGCCGGGTTCCTGACGCTGGGTGGTGAACAGGCTGAAACTGCCGCGTCCCGGAAAGCTGTGCCGCAAGTTGATTACGCTGTCGATGCGATTGCCGAACACGGCAGTCAGCGCGCCTAATGACGTTGTAGGGGTGGGTTTTCCAAAGAACTTTAACCCCGCGTCAAAATCGTTTATACGCTGGCTGTAAAACAGCCGCCCGATCCCATACTGACTGGTGAGGCTGAAGAAGTCTCCGCCTTCCAAAAAGAAAGGGCGTGTTTCGCTCAGGAACCGTTCGCGCCGGCTAAAGTCGATTCCTTCCACAGCACCCTCGATATTGCGAAAGTCGGGGTTCAGGCTTCCGACCAGCGTCAATTCGGAGGTGGGATTGATCCGCGCATCCAGGCCGGCTTGCATCGAGCGCGAACGGTTCTCTTTGCCCCATTCAGGCGCAAGATAGGTCAAAAACTGGGTTTGAATCCTTTCTGCGGGTGGCGGCGGCTGAACTCCGACCCAGCAAGCGATCTGTTCGGGTCGGCTGTTTAAGGAAGCGCGGCTCCAACGTGACTCGACTTTGGCGCGCGCCTGAAATCGCTCAAAGTTTATCGCCATCGTTTTGGGAGAGTTGCCTCCAGGACGATTCAAGATGTTCCAAGGCAGTTTGAACTCGGCGGTCCAGCCGTTCTCCACACGCTGGACTTTGGCGAGCCATTCGCCCCGCCATTCGCGTTTGTTGGCGCGTCCCCCCGTAAACGATTCGTTTTGAGTTCCGAGCGCGTTGACATAGAACCATGACAGCGAGCCGTCCTGCCGCGCATAAAACGGGTCAATTCCAAATCCCAGCCTGTCCTCTCCTTCAAAGCTGGCGCCGGGGCGGATTTCGCGCGCGATTATGGAATCGGGCTGGGAGTCATGCGCGTGAAAAGCGACATAGATTGCCTCTTTATCGTAGCCAATCCAGACGCGGGTCTGGTCGTCGGCAGGTCGGGCAGTGTACGGGTCAATGAAAGCCTCTATCGCGGAGGCGTTTTGCCACTCGCTTTCATTGAGATGACCATCGATAACCGGCGCGTTTTCCAACATCTTCGCTTCAACCGAATGAGAGGGTTGCGCGTTTGATGGACTTGTCAAGAGAAGAACAAGGGCAAAGATCAACAGACAAAATCGTTGCGCACAGATGGATAGAGACACCGATCTATAGCGCGAAGCCATCACTCCTTCCCCTTGTTTGCAGTGGGAAGGTTGGGTAGGGAGGGCGTCTTTCTCTATGAAGACCCCCTCCGTCAGGTTCCCCCTGCAAGCAAAGGGAACCGAAAAAGGCTTGCAGTCCGCTGAGTGGCTGTCCATCAATGTAAGGGCAACCGCTTGCGCCCGTTCTGTCGCTTTCTCCATCAAAGTCGTTTCAAACTCCTTTCCACTTTCTTCCGCTTTCATAGACATAAGTATACTATTTATTATACCCTTCTTTTTCCGGCAATGCAAATGGGCGTATGATAGGGCGCAGGCAGCGCATCCAACGCTAAAGCGGTGGCGATGACTAAGTCATCATGCCCTCCGATGGGCGCGCTCAGTTTGACGCCGTTGTCGCGCGGAACCGCCTCGAAGAAGCGCAGTTCGTTCAGCAAAGCCTCCTCGTTGGGCAGACCCAATGACCCTTTTTCCAGCACGAGCGCAAGCTGATCGATGAGCCGCCCTTTGTGCGCGGCATTGAAGACGATTCCTTCTATGGGGCAGTCGCAGAGCGGTTCCAGGATTTCCATCGCGGCGTCGCCTGCGCCTGTCCGGTCACACAGAGCGCGTTCGACATGAAACTCGCGCAGCGTTTGCGCGATCTGTTGCGCTTGCGCTTGCCAAGGCACCCGATGCCAGCGATAGACCGCGCGTATCACCGCATGGCTACGGTAGCCTTGCGCGATGGCGAGAGCGGTGTAATCGTGATAGCGCGCCCAGTCGATTCCTGCCACAATGGGCGCGTCGGAGTCGATCTCGCTGTTTCCGCGCTTGACCGCCTTTTCCAGCCATTCGCTTTTGAATACCTGTCCCGCCGGGTCGACAAACTGCGCTTGGTATTCCACCCCGAACTGTTGTCCGCTCATCGAGTCGCGCTGCCAATCCAACTGGACGGGCGACAGCAAGGGATTTTGCCATGAAGGGCATTGTTGGCTCCAAACGCGCCCCTCTTCGATTTGACCTTGCGCAAAGAGCGCGTGAAAATGGTTTTTACCCTGGGGAGTGGAGGCTAACACGATCCGACCTCCCGTATCCGCCACCATGGGCAGCAGCGTCTCCATAATGACTGGCGATTGCAAAAAGGCGGCTTCATCTACCACGATCAAATGCGCTTTTCGCCCTCGCAAATAGCGTCCTTCGCGCGCGCTGGAACGCGCCAGGAGTCGGCTGCCGCCATAACGCAGCATAGGACGCGGCGATCGTCGAAGCAGAACAGCGGGTCCACCCGTTTGTCGCTGCAGAATCTCACAGACTTTATCGAAGATGGGCAGGCATTGATCTTGCGTGGGCGCAACAATCAACACTTCCCTCGGAGCAGGTTCATTCAGGGTTTGAACGATTTCATGCGCGCAGGCTTCGCTTTTACCCCATCGACGCCCGCACGCCAACACTTTGATCGGGACTTTTGTTTCCAAAAACAGCCGCTGTCCCGCATGCGGCTTCCATCCTAAGAACATCAAGGTTTTACATCACTTCCCATAACCACAGGATGGAAAGGCGCGCGCGCGTCAACGCAGACTGGGTTTTTGTTTCGCGCCTTTCGTAGCCAATGAATCGGCAATTCGATTGTATTCGCGCAAAATATGACGCGCTTCCATCGTGAGGAAGGGTGTAGACAGAGCTTTCGCTTTCTCAAACAGCTCTTGGAGGGTCAGGTCTTTTACGCGATAGATTCCTGTCCATTGCCGGACGATCAGTTCGCTGTCGGAACACCAGACTAATTCGGAAACGCCATGCTGGTTGGCTAATTCTAATCCCCGGATGAGCGCGGTATATTCTGCCACGTTGTTCGTCGTCTTCCCAATATACTCGCTGATCTGATCCAAGACGGTTCCGTTTTCATCCATCAGCACTGCGCCAATGCCCGCATCGCCTGGGTTACCTCTCGATGCGCCGTCGGTATATAAAAAAGCTTTCATCGCGAAAATTATACTCGATACCCTATTAGCAGGATTCGCTTTATTGAGCGCGAAAAGAATGCTGTTCCTGGAACACATTACAAGGAGGTTTTCTATCGATGATACGAAAATGGCTCGTTGCGAGCGCGCTCTGTATTTTGGCAGGCAGCACCCTGCAGGTGAGTTCTGCCCAATTTGATGATGGCAATCTTCGCGCCCGCGCGGGAATCTTTATCCCGTCTGAAGGCGGATTGCAGAACTACAAAAAAGTTTGGTTTGCGGTTGGACTGGCTTATGAATTAGAGGGTTTACCCCTGCTGGGCAGCAGCGGGTCGGAAATCAGTGTGGACCTGTTTGCGCATCACACCGGCGGATCCCGCGGAACGATTGTGCCAATTGTGTTCAGTCAGAAATATGCTCAAGCCATGACCAGCGGCGTAGAAGTGAATTTCTCTGTGGGGGTCGGCATGTGGATTGTCGATGCGCAGGGTCCCAGCAGCAATGTGTTGGGCGGTCGCGTAGGGTTGAATGTTTTGCTGGGCGGCGGTTTTTCTGTGGATGCCCATTACGATTTCACGGATCGTAAGAGTGGGAACCCGCGCGCAAACGGCGTCTCGCTTATGTTGGGTTATCAATTCTGAGTGGATTTGGGGGAGGGGTATCAAATCTGGTGGCGATGCCCTTCCGGTTCCCCTTGCTTGCAGGGGGAACCTTTCGGAGGGGGTTTTTTGAACAGCAGATGCCTCGGCTCCGCTCGGCATGACACATAAGAAGAATTCTGGTTCTGTTGTCATTCTGAGCGAAGCGAAGAATCTGCTGTTCAGAGACGAAGTGCCACTGGTCTCTGCGACTTTGCGCTTCTGAATTGAGCCGTTCTATATCAGCCGTTGCCCAACAATGAGTCTCCCCGATTTACTTCGCGGGTGGTCCCACCACTTTTACAATCCAGTCGCCAATCGCTTTGAGCGCGGCGGGGTTGATCGTTTCCTCTATCGATTGGTACTCCATCGGCGAGCCCGTCACACTCTTTTGAAAGAGGTGGTTTAGGTTGGGCATGCGTTTGATTGTATATCGCTTATTGCCACCCGCTTTTAGGGCAGCCTCGATTTTGGGCAGATTTTGGTCCGCATCCACCTGCAAGTCCTTTTCGCCATTAATCGCCAGCACCGGCACACGGGTTTTCTTGAGATAGGGCGCTGGGTCCAGCGTCAAGAAAGTTCGAAACCAGGGGTTGACCATCGCTCGCGCTTGTATACGCAAGGCTGCGACTGTGTCCTTTATTTCCGCCTTCTTTTCTTCAGACTGTTTCGCTAAAAACTGGTCCATCGCAGCGATTATTTTCTCGGCGGCGCGTTGATCATTTTTCTCTTCCCGAATGATTTTGAAGATCGCTCCCTGCAACTCTCGGTTTAACTTGATATCTTCTTCAGAGGCTCCCCCTGCGCGAGCCAACAGCGAAGACTGCAGGTAAAGAATCTCTTCGCCTGTGACGCCTGTGCCTGCCATCAACACGATAAAACCGACATCGTTCGATTGGGATGCGGCGATGGGCGCGACCAATCCACCTTCACTATGCCCCACAATCCCGATTTTGCGCGGGTTGATCTCTTTGCGCTTTTTCAAAAAAGCCACCGCTGCCAACGAGTCGCTGGCAAAATCGAGCGTGGTCGCGGTCATAAAATCGCCTTTGGAGTCGTGCGTTCCCCGATCATCATAGCGCAGCACCGCAATCCCGCGTCGCGAGAGATAATCTGCCAGCACAAGGAAGGGCTTATGCCCCATCAACTCTTCATCGCGATTCTGCGGACCTGACCCGCTGACCAGCACGACCGCCGGGAAGGGACCCTTACCGTTCGGCACAGTGAGTGTGCCTGCCAGCGTAACCCCCTTCGCTTTTGGGTTATTGATTTTAACCTCGATGGCTTTGTAGGGGAACGGCGGCTTGGGGACTTGGGTCCGTTTGGGCGCGCTCACTTTTGCGCCTTTGGTCAACACGAGGTCTAAACTAACGTTGTTTTGTGACCATTTTCCCGTTAAGGTCTTGTTATCTTCACTGACCGTGGCTTTGTAAGTTCCCATCACAGAATCAACCTTTACCTCCAAGTTTCGTCCTTCCAATGAAATGCTGCTGATAGGAATCCCTTTCGCGCCTTGATCGGGGCTGTCCACCGTGCCTGTCCAGCCATCCCCTTGCTTTTTGAAATGCATGACTAATGCCAAAGACCCGCCCGCGACACTCAATTTACCCACCCATGTGCCTGTCAGGTCCACCTCTTGCGCAAAGATGGATTGACCGCTCAATACCAAGAACAGAGCCAATCCCAACACGCCCATTTTCCAATTCATTTGCATAAAGCCTCCTGCCGTTATTATACGGGATTTTGTGAAAAAAGGTTTTACTTCGATTCCAAGGGGACATTGTCGCCCGGCTGCAAGGGCGGCGAGAACAGCACCAACGCAACGGAGGGCTTGGTGTCTTTGTTGATGAAATAATGCGGCTTGCCTTTCGGCACAAACGCGCTGTCGCCCGCTTTCATCTCGATGCGTTTGCCATCGACAAACATCTCTCCAAACCCTTGCTGAACCATCACGAACATATCGCTCTTCATATGCGCATGCGGCTTCTCACCGGTCCGAATCGCCACCGCCAGCAGGGTGGCATGGTCGGTTTGCGCAACCACTTCACGCCCCAATCCCAACTCCTCAGAGATTTTGATTTGCGACACGAGTGAAGACCACTCTAAGGCGCGGATTTGATCGTCCGCTACCCACACCTTTGCCGAGAGGGTTTGCGCGGCGAGATAGGTCAAGCTGCCTGCGGACAACAGGCATAACAGGCACAATGTCCAACGTTTCATTTTATCAGCCTCCGGGTTAATTATGTCACATCGGCAGGGAATTCTTGTCATTTCGCGTAATCGGAAGTTATGGAAATCGTGGTTCATAGCTTATGGGTAGGTTTTTTGTTGGGACTGATTTGCGCGGTTGCCCAAGCGCAGAAGCCGCCGCTAACGCGCGCGGAACGCTCGAATTATGCTGAGACATCGACCTATGAAGAGGTCATTCGTTTTTTGGATGATCTGCAGAAGCAAGGCGCGCCGATCCGCATTCAGCCTATCGGTGTCAGCGAGGGCGGCAGACCGATCCCATTGGTGATCTGCGCCAAACCGCTGGTTGCCACGCCTGCCGAGGCGCGCCGGATGAACAAAGCCATCGTCTATGTTCAGGCGAATATTCATGGCGGTGAGGTGGAAGGCAAAGAAGCGATCTTGATGATGCTCAGGGAATTGTCAAGAACCGATAAAGACAAGTTGTTAAATGAGGTGATCCTGTTGGTCACACCCATCTACAATATCGATGGGAACGAAAAGTGGGGACCCAATACGCGCAACCGCCCAGAACAGGACGGACCGGAACCGGTGGGAGAGAGGTTTAATGGTCAAGGCTTGGATTTGAACCGCGATTGCATCAAAGCGGAGTCGCCGGAAATGCGCGCCGCGCTCAAAGCGATCTACACGACTTGGGACCCGGATTTGGTCATCGATTTGCACACCACGAACGGAAGCCGTCATGGCTATCATTTGACTTATGCGCCGCCCCTGAACCCCAACACCGAGCCGGGTATTATGCGCTATACGCGAGACAGTTTGCTGCCGGGAATTCGCCGCCGCCTGCAGCGCGAAGCGGGCGAATACCTGTTTGATTACGGCAACGTAATGCAGAAAGAGGGGCAATCGGTTTGGTCTACTTTTGGCGAGGAAGCGCGCTATGTGACGAACTATGTGGGATTGCGGAATCGAATCGCGGTGCTTTCGGAAGCCACCAGCTACCTGCCCTTTGAAACGCGGGTCCGATCTACTTATCGGTTTGTGGAAGCCGTGTTGAAGGAGACCGCCAAAAACCGGTCCAAAGTTCTCCAGTTAACTCGCGACGCTGATGCGCGGGTCAGCAGGTGGGGGAGCAGCCCTTCAAGCGCGCCTGCATTGGGGGTTCGATTCGAGACGCAGTCGCGGGGTGTGGAACCGGTAAGGTTGGAGAAATTGGGTCCCGGCGAAAAACCGCGCCCGCGCAGCGCGCCCAAAGCGACCCACAACGTGGAGATGCCTGTCTATGACCGTTTCCAAGCGACTCGAACCGCCCGTCTGCCCATTGCCTACCTGCTTTCAACCCAGGACACAAAAACGGTAGAACTTCTTCGGAGGCATGGAGTGGTGGTAGAACGATTGAAAGGCGCGTGGTTCGGGTTGGGGGAGGCTTTCAATATAAAAGAATGCGATATCAGTAAAACGCTCTTTCAAGGACACCGCCTGATTCGTTTGGAAGGCGAGTTCAGGCAGGCGGTGTGGGACATGCCTTTAGGCGGCTATTTAGTTCGAACCGCACAGCCTTTGGGGGTTCTGATTTTCCACCTGTTGGAGCCAGAAAGTTTGGACGGCGTGGCGGCATGGGGCTTTTTGGAATCATCATTCAGTATTGGTTCATCCTATCCGATCCTAAAAATCTTTAACCCTGTTCGATTGCCGACCGAACAGGTGGATTAAGAATCGGTTGTTAACCCGCTTTCAGCCGTATCTGTAATCGTCTCAAGTGATACAGATCGTGCCACAGCGCGCGGCGCAGCGTCTTGCGCGCGGTCCAGCGTTCGCCTTCCACCGCGTAAACGCGCGCGCTGTCGGGCATGCTCAATACATAAGGGATGTGTTGTTCCAAGAAGAACCGACGCGACCATTCGATATCTCCCCAACGATCTTCCGACCACTCGGGGCGCATTAAATCCCCTGGCGACCCGCGCAACCGGGAAGCATAGTAGAGTTCTGCGCGAGCCAGATGAGTCAACTCCCAAGAGATCATCGGATCGCCTTCCGACTCCTCCAGCCAAGCCCGCGCTAATGCCATCACATCGTGGCGGCTCCATATTAAATAGCGTTCAATTTGTTCCACAATAACGGCATCAACTGGCTGAAGGTCCCATTCAAAACAGCCTTCGGTATCCCCGATTTCAGGATACCCGGTCGCTTCTTGGCGCTCGACAATGTTGAAGGGCGCGTCGATGGCAGGAGGCGTTTCGCCATGCGCGCGCAGCCAGTCGCTGCCCCATTCTAAATTTCTCTGCAAGTCGCGCAGGGCATCACGCTCATTAATCCCTTGTCCCGACAGCGACAAAAAGTCAAATGCCCAAACCATCGCCTCGCCCGTCGGCTTCACTTCTATCGAAACAGCGATTTCCTGTGCGTTCATCTGCGCGCTTCCTTCCGAATCGGTTGTCCAGGCTTCGCATTCGTATGCTTTCCATCCCGCACAACGAATTGCCCATTGACCAGCACATGAGGGATGCCTTTAGGGTATTGGTGTGGCTGCTCATAAGTCGCTAAGTCTTGCGCGCGTTTCGGGTCAAAAATCACGATGTCTGCCCAGTAGCCCTCTTTCAACAAGCCCCGCTCTTTCAAGCCGAACGTCTGCGCGGGCAGCGAACTCATTTTGCGAACGGTTTCTTCCAAGCGAAGCAGTTTTAACTCCCGCGTATAGCGCGCCAATGCGCGGGCATTGTTGCCATAGCCGCGGGGATGGGGCGCGCCCTCATTAAAGCGGCGAACGCCGCTGTCCGAAGCGAACATCGTCAGTGGATGTTGCAAAAAGGTTTGGATATCGCCCTCATCGATTCCATGAAAGACACCGCTCGCGCCGCCGTTCAACTCAATCTCGAAAATCAGCTCAATCTGGTCATCCAAACTTTCTGACCCGCGCGCTTTCTTGGCGGCTTGCGGCAGGCGAAGCCCATTCAAAGTTCTATCTTTGCTGTACGAGGCGATGGCTGCATATTGATAGTCTTTGCGCCCGTTGCGTAACAAGCCCATCTTCATATCTGCGATGATTTTCGCCTTCTGTTCGGGATTGGCTAATCGCTGGCGCAATTGTTCCCGTCCGCCTTCCCGCGCATCGGAAGGAATCAACACGCTGATACCGGTGCTGGAAGCGGTATAGAGATATTGATCATGCGCGATTTGCAAGCCCTCGGCGCGCGCTTGGTCCAGGCGTTTTAAGATGTCGGCGGCTTGCCCCCACGAGGCATTGCCCGACAATTTAATATGCGACAACTGCGCGCGGATTTTCGCTTCCCGCGCAATGGTGACGAGTTCGTCAATGGCTTGGCGTATCTCCAAGCCTTCGCTGCGCATATGGCTGGCATATAAACCGCCGTGCGCCGAGACGACTTTCGCCAACTCCACAATTTCAGGGGTTTCGGAATAGGTTCCGGGCAGGTAGATCAAGCCAGTGGAAAGTCCCATCGCGCCGTCTTGCATGGCTTTTTCTACCAGTTGCTTCATCTGGGTCATTTCGTCATCGGTGGGTTTGCGCTTAAAAGAACCGCCCATCGCCTCTGAGCGAACCGTGTTGTGACCGACCAAAGTCGCCACATTGATCGAGACCGGCGATTTTTCTAAATTGGTCAAGAACGCGCCGATATCCAGAGCGGAACCGCCACAGTTCCCTGTGACAATGCTGGTGACCCCCATACGAACAAAATTTTCGGCAAGGGGCAGGCTCCCGACACTTTCCGCATGGGTATGTACATCGATAAAGCCCGGCGCAACGACCATGCCTTTTGCATCGAGGGTTTCCTTCGCGCTGCCGCGTACTTTTCCGATAGCGGCTATGCGCCCCGCTGTAATCGCGATGTCGCCGCGCTGAGCAGGCGAACCGCTGCCATCGATGATCTGCGCGTTTCGGATGATCAAATCGTAATGACTCGGCTGTAAAGCGCGCAGAGACAGCCCGCCCATTGCCATTAGAACCACCAACCAAACTCCCGTTTTCATTCTAATTATTATCTTACCCGTTCTTTCGCGTTACCGTAACAAAAAGGGCGCAATTGAGGTATTTTACATGGTAGGTGAGGAGAACGAACATGCGAAGCGCGAAAATAGGGTGGTCTTTCGGATTGGCTGCGTGTCTCTGTTGGGGGATTGCGCATGCCGACAAAACCGATATCGAGAAAGAAGAGAAACTGCAGAAGGCGTTGACGCTCAGCGAAAAGCGGCTGCCTCTGAACGAACTCTTGGCAAAAATCAGGCAGCAGACCCAGGTCTCTTTGACCATTGCGCAGGATTTGGCGGACGAAAAAGTTACGCTGTTCGTTCGGGAGCGTCCGGCAGGCGAGATTCTTCAGAAAGTCGCGGACCTCTATGGCGCGGCCTGGGAAAAAGGCGAAAAAGGGTACACCTTGCGCATGACAACCGCCGTGCGCGCGATGGAAAGAGAACAGCTTGCCTTAGAAGAGCGCATAGAACGTGAAGCATTGCTCGAGACACTCAAGGATATGGCGCAAAAATCTCAGCAACCCTTCGAGCAATACTTACAAGAGCGATTAGACGCCGATAAACAGTTTTGGGAACTCCAAAGTCAGATGAGGCGATTGCAGCAAGAGCAGCCAGAAGGATGGGGGAAGCAAGTCCTTGAGACCTCCAAACAGATACAGGCATTGATGAAAAAGGGTGCAGGCAATTTTTCAGAATCGCTTCCCCATTACCTTGTGGGAGGCATGATCAGCCAATGGTCCGATGCACAGTGGCAATCCTTTTGGCGGGGTGAACCACAGATCGCTGCCACCAAACATCACCCTGCTTTTCAATCGATTCCGGTGGAGGCGTTAAACTGGCAGCGTCGGCTGAAAGAAGCAGAAAAAGAACAGCGGAAACATCTGCCTGTCGAATATTTTGGCGGTGACCTTAACGAGTATCATGAGCCTGAAGACAGCGGGGTGCTGACCGACTCGAAAATGATCGTATTGTCGTTGACTTACGAACCGGAAGCAGGACAATGTTCGTTGTCTATGTATGTGGAAGAAAACAATGGCTCGTTGGGAATCACTTCTGGGCTGTCTGGCAGTTTTTCCCAAGATACATCGCAACTGAACGAGACCGCGCTTATGAAGCATTGGACCGAGCGCGCTGCAACCTATGATCAACTCATGAAGGCACTCAAAGAATGGGCGAAGAATCCAAAATATGAACTGATTGTGCAGTCGCAGGATTTGGATGATTGGTTGGAGCAGCTCTTCGCTCAAGCCAATATCAATATTATCGCAGACTCCTTCCGCTCTCACCATTTCTTCAGTCACTCTGCTCAGAAGCCTGAAATATCGCTCACGCAGTTTTGGAACCAAATCAGCGATGAATACTTGATGATCAAGTATCAAAATTACTGGCAATTGCGCCAACGCGAGATACCTGAGCGTTTACTGCGTCCCTTGATCAACAAAGTCAAAGAGGGGAAGGCAATAGACTTGGATGATTACGCCGACCTGTGCGTGAAACTCAGCCATAAACAAGCCACGGAGCTGGAATCGAACAGGGAAAAATATGAATTTGACACCTCACCCTTTTATTATCAGCGCGCTTTGCGATTGTGGGGCAGTTTGAACAACCAGCAAAAGAACGCGGCGCGCAAAGCGCTGCCATACGCTCAATTGACTCCGGTGCAAAAACAAAAGGTGGTTCATATTTTGGCGCGATCTATTGCCCAAGGCGAAAGCATGGGTTTGTTGTTGGCTCTCATCGAAGAGAATCCAGAAAAACAACTCGCGATTTCTCTGAGTGATTTACAGAACGATGCCAAGTTCGGCGCCTATCAGAGCGATACTCTCATTTCCTATGGCGAATCGCTACAGGAAGTACAAGAAATGTTAGACTCCCAAAATTCGAATCAACCAATCGTTCTGAAACCGATCCAGACCCGCTCCTGGCTGTTCGCTATGAAACTGGTGGGTCGGAATGATCCAGCGACAGAAGTCGAGGATTGGTCGGGGGTGAATTTTATTATTAGCTTCACCCATCCAGAAAAGAAGAAAGAGCAAGAGAAACCTGAAAAGTAGTTTTGCAGAATTTCGGTGGATTTGTCGTTTTCATGTTGGCTTTCCTCAAGCAGGCAGACGCCTCGCGTCATTCCCACGAACGCGGGAATCCAGGAAAAACGACTGTTTCAGGGAGGCTTCATTATGAAACCAATTCAGATGTGTTCTTCCATTAGGTGTCTGCAATAAGCCAATTCTTGACCTGGTAATCGGCTTGCATGATGGGGTATAATTTTGTATACATTTATTCCAACGAAGTATAATCATGGCGCGCAATGAAAAAAGGAACGCAAGTTTGGGCGGTTGTTTGGATGCTGCTGGGAACGGCTTCACTCTCAGGTCAGTGGGTGGCGGGCATACGCGCTTACAGCGTGTTGCTGTTCGCGGGGATTATGATCGCCGGCGGGTTGGGGTTGCTGACGCGGCAGGCTTGGGGATGGTTTTTGCTCATCACGATGTCCGCTTTTGTCATGGTCCTCAGTCTTTTCACCTTACTGCAAGCATCGTTTTTGTCGCCCGACATGTCGAAAGCGCCCTTCGGGATGACGGTTCTGCAGATCAAGATTTTAACCGCGCTGGCGGCAGGCGCGGTCGCGTTGTTTGCGCGTCTCTCCTTTGTCGCTTTGCGCTCTAATCCGCCCGCGCAATGGACCACAACGCCCTTGGAAAAGTGAATAAGCGATGGCTGCAGAAAAAGAGATAGCGGGAAAATTAGTCAACCCGAAACAGCGGGAAGAAGAGCAGGAAATAGAAATCAGCCTGCGCCCTCAAAGGTTGGCTGAATTTATTGGACAAGAGAAGCTCAAAGAGAATTTGGGCATCTTTGTACAAGCGGCGCGCCATCGTAAAGAGGCATTGGACCATGTGCTGTTGTTCGGTCCGCCGGGGCTGGGTAAAACAACACTGGCGATGATTATCGCCAACGAAATGAGCGCGCCGATGCATGTCACTTCCGGTCCTGCTATTGAGCGTCCGGGCGATCTCGCCGCCATCTTGTCCGATATGGAGTCGGGACAAGTGTTGTTTATCGATGAGATTCACCGGCTCAGCCGTCCTGTGGAAGAGGTGCTTTATCCCGCGATGGAAGATTTCAAAATTGATATCGTGTTGGGCAAGGGTGTAGGCGCGCGTTCGGTGCGGCTGGATCTGCCTGCCTTCACGGTGGTTGGAGCCACCACGCGCGCGGGATTGCTGACATCGCCTTTGCGCGACCGTTTCGGCATTGTGCATTACTTCCCGCTCTATACCCCGGAAGAGTTAGCGCAAATTATCCAGCGTTCGGCTCGAATCTTAAAAGTTCAGATCGAGCCTGAGGCGATTTCCGAAGTGGCGCGCCGCGCTCGAGGCACGCCCCGAATCGCAAACCGACTGTTGAGGCGAGTTCGCGACTTTGCGCAGGTGCTGGGCGAAGGCATCGTGAATCTTGCGATAGCCCAAGATGCCTTAATGCGTTTAGGAGTCGATAACAGAGGGTTGGAAGAGATGGATCATCGAATCCTGCGGGCGATTATCGAGAAATTTAATGGCGGACCCGTGGGCTTAGAAACATTGGCAGCGTCTGTGCAAGAAGACACTGGGACCTTAGAGGACATGCATGAACCTTATCTGATGCAGATGGGCTTCCTCCAACGCACAGCGCGGGGACGCATTGTGACTTTGGGCGCATACGAACATCTGAATCTAAAACCGCCTGCCCATGCCACAACTCACTCAGGACTGTTTACACCCGAGGCATAATAAGGATTTAATCATATTTTAATGGAAATTCGAGAATCCCCCTTGACAAACCGCAAAAACCATGCTATAATAAATACGGTCTTTTTCAAGGACTGAAGTAAAAGCGTAAAGGCGAGCCACAGTGGGATTAGCCATAAAATAAGATATTTAGGGATTACCCCTTGACAATCGCCCAAAAATATGCTATAATTACTGTAGACAAGGCGTAAACGCCATGTCAGTTTTGCCGAAAGGCGATTTTGAAATTCATTCGGTTCGCCCCGAATGAAAAAATCCAAACCAAAAACCTCAGAAAGGAGGATGTGTGTGATGCAATTCAACAAACTTTTTGCAACGGTTGCCGTGACAGCTTTGGCAGCCAGTATTTCTTTCGCGGGTACCGCGACCGTTCGTATCGGACTGGCAAACCCGGTGGGTGCTGCTCCAGGGTCCAGCGCAGAACTGGATGACATTACCCCAGGTAACTTGGGATCCATCGAGATCGACATCAATAATGCTTCGGCTTGGGATGGCAACTTTGCTTATGTTCCCGTAACTGTTCGCTGGGGCTATGACTTCCAGGCTGAGAATAACCGACTGGGCTTGGTCAACACTTTCGTTGATCTGCGCGGCACGGGTCTGAGCGTCCAAGAATATAACGATGGCGACAACGGCGATGCGCGCGACAGCGCTTCCAGCCGACAGAATGGTTTCAGCGACATCGACAGCGCTGGTAACGACCTGCGAAACAACAGCGCGCAGCCTTATGCGGGCGGCGGCGGTATCACTGGCGGAGCGGGCAAATCCATCTTCACCTCTGTTGTGACCCGACGAACCGAGAACAATGCTTATCTGTTCTTGGTGAAAGTGCCGATGCAGGTTGGCAGCTACGCGGTGAACTTCGGCGGCGTGGGCAGCACGGACGGCGTTGCTCTGCGAACCATTTTCGGCACGCAGCAGAACGGCAACCTCGCGCCTACCAGCGTGATCAACGGCACCATCAACGTGGTTCCTGAGCCTGCGAGCATGATCGCTCTCGGCACGGGTCTCATCGGCTTGCTGGCTGCTCGCCGACGCAAAGCCTAAGTTTCAGCGATGCGTTTTTCAGGAATAATTTCCTGAGATTGAAACTTTTCAAAATAGCCTTCCGGTAAACCGGAAGGCTTTTCTTTTTACCTCATGCGCAAATAAGACCCTGAATCGGGTATAATTATGTCCACAAAATGAATTACGTGGAGGCATCGAAAAAGCATGGCGGGTAAGCGTAAAACAAGCAATCAACTGTCCGAGATTTTAGAAGCAGCAAACACTCCTGATACCTCTTCCGAAACCCTCAGTCAAAACGGCGGCGAGCAAACACTGAGCTCGGTTGTTACCACAGAATATACAGCCGAGAAGATCACTGTTTTGGAGGGATTGGAAGCGGTTCGCTTGCGCCCTTCGATGTATATTGGCGACACCGGATCGCGAGGTTTACACCACCTCTTCATAGAAGTCAGCGACAACTCGGTGGATGAAGCGCTGGCGGGACACTGCGATAAAGTCGATGTGGTTCTGCACAAAGATAACAGCGTTTCTGTGGTCGATAACGGGCGCGGTATTCCGGTGGACATCCATCCCGATTTAGGTGTGCCTGCTTTGGAAATCGTCATGACACGCTTGCATGCGGGCGGTAAGTTTGGCGGTGGCGGCTACCGAGTATCGGGCGGATTGCACGGCGTGGGTATCTCTGTCGTGAACGCGCTTTCCGAATGGGTTGTGACGGAAGTCGCGCGTGATGGTCATCTCTACCGCCAGCGTTTTGAACGCGGATTCCCTGTCAATAAACTCCAGAAAGTGAAGCCTGTGAACTATCGCGGCACTCGACAGCATTATATGGCGGATAGGGAAATCTTCGGGGATTAAGTATGACCCGCACTTTTTCTTGACCCGTCTGCGAGAATTGGCGTTCCTGAACCCGCAAGTCACTTTCAATTTCACGGATGAATTGCACGGAACGCCTACCCAAACGTTCCACTTCAAACGCGGAATCGCGGAGTTGGTCGAGTTTTTGAACGAAAGCAAAGATGAAATCCACAAAGTGGTTTATTTCCGAAACGCGCGCGAAGATACCGAAGTGGAGGTTGCGCTTCAATATCATGGGGGCTACCAGCAGACACTGCTCTCTTATGCCAACAACATCCATACCACCGAAGGCGGCACTCACCTGTCTGGTTTCAAAACCGCGCTGACCCGCGTGATCAACCAATACGCGCGTAAAAACAATATGCTGAAAGAGAAAGAGACGAATTTCTCTGGCGACGATGTGTTGGAAGGCTTGACCGCCGTGATCGCCGTAAAACTCCTGAACCCGCAATTTGAAGGACAGACCAAGACCAAGCTGGGCAACAGTGATATGCAGGGATTGGTCAACTCGATTGTCGGCGAGTCGTTCACGCAGTTTTTGGAAGAGAACCCTGCCGTCGCCAAGCGCATCATCGACAAAGCGTTGACGGCGCAGCGCGCGCGCGAGGCAGCCCGCCGAGCGGCAGAACTGGTCAAACGACAAAGCGCATTGGATATGGGCTCTTTGCCCGGAAAATTGGCGGATTGCACCGAACGCGACCCCAGCAAATGTGAACTGTTCTTGGTCGAGGGCGACTCGGCAGGCGGTTCCGCGAAGATGGGGCGCGACCGGCGATTCCAAGCCGTGCTGCCACTGCGCGGTAAGATTTTGAACGTGGAAAAAGCGCGTCTCGATAAAGCGCTGGAAAACCAAGAGATTCGCTCCTTGATCACCGCATTGGGAACAGGCATCAACATCGCGAACGGCGCGTCTGAAAAGCATGACGAAAACGACAGTCGATTTGACCTCACCAAGCTGCGCTACCATCGGGTGGTGCTGATGACCGATGCCGATGTGGATGGCGAACATATCCGCACATTGCTGCTGACCTTTTTCTTTCGCTATATGCGTCCGCTGATTGAGGAGGGGCATGTTTATATCGCGAAGCCCCCGTTGTTCCGTGTGCGTGTGGGCAAAGACGAGCAGCATTATGCGCAGGACGAAGGCGAGCGCGACCGGATTATGAAATCGGTCAAAAAGAAAAATGTGCAAGTGACCCGCTTCAAAGGATTAGGCGAAATGAATGCGGAAGACCTCGCCGACACAACGATGGCGCCGGAGAAACGAGCGATTGTGCAGGTGAAGTTGGATGACGCGATGGAAGCGGAGCGTGTCTTTAGCGTGTTAATGGGCGATAAAGTGGAGCCGCGCAGGCACTTTATTGAGCAGCACGCGAAAGAGGTCACCGACGTCGACTGGCACTATTGAGATGGCGGCGCGGCTGTCCAGGTTTGTTCCGGTCTTTGTCGCTCTGATAACGGGGCTGCTCTATCTGCCAACCCTATGGCATGGATTCGTGTGGGATGATACCATCTTTCTTTACGAGTCGCCCCTCTATCGCGATTCAAGCCGTTGGGCTGATGCGCTGCGCCAGCCCTTCATTTTCTCCGAAAACTATTTTCGACCTCTGGTTTTAGCCACCTTTCTGATGGAACTTCGCCAGTGGGATTCCTGGACATTGCCCTACCACTTGTTTAACACGCTTCTGCATGCGCTGAACGCCGGTTTGATCGCTGTCATTGCGCGGCGGCTGTTTTCTAATTCAAGCGCGCTCGCTTTATCGGCGGGGTTGCTGTATGGGATTCATCCCGCCTTGGTCGAGAGCGTGGCGTTTATCTCCAGCCGGTTCGATTTGATGGTCACCACCTGCCTTTTGTTGGCATTGTGGTGCGACCTGAAGTTTCGATCTCACTCTTTAGTCCTTCGCGCATTGAGTGTCAGTTTCTGTTTTCTGATCGCCGCCTTAGCAAAAGAGATGGCAGTCGCGCTGATTTTAGCCTATCCCGCCTGGCTGCTGGCAACCCGTTCCTATCATCCTGCGCTGAAACAAGTGACTCCACCCCCCACAAGCAAGCATAAGAAACGCGGACAACGCCCTGCCAAAAACGAACAGCCTGCGCTTGAGTTAGCAGGGTCTCAAAAGAATGCGCTGCCGGTTTTTTTCGCTTTGCTGACAACCGGCGCATTCTATCTAATTATCCGCTATTCGGCTTTGGGCTATTTGATAAAACCCAGCGAAATGAAAATCGAGGCAGGCAACCCTTTGCAGCATTTGCTGTTGGTCGGATTGTCGGCATCGGAATATTTGAAACTTATTTTCTTTCCCTTTTTTAGCCTCAACCCGCTTCATGCCACCACGCTGCCTGTTCCCCTGAGTAACCCAGTGGCTTGGCTATCACTGACCGTATCGGTTTTTGCGGTGGGGCTGACAGTTTGGCTCCTGCGTAAAAAATCGCCTGCAGGAGCCTATTTTGCGGCTGGCTGGCTCGCGTTGGTTCCGGTGCTTAATCTGAATCCCTTGGAGTTGGGCGGCGGCGCATTTATCGCTGAGCGGTTTTTGACCTTTCCGATGGTCTTCTTCGTTTTAGGAGTGACTTCTTTGGCATCGGGTCTTTCACTGACCCACTGGCGACCCATGTCCTTCGCTTGGCTAGGCGCTTCTGCGATGGTCATCTTGACCACGTTGCCTCATTGGAAAAACGATTACGCCCTGTGGGATTGGGTGGTGACCCGCTCGCCCGAATCGTCTCTGCCCCATGTGAACCTGGCAAAATCGGCAGTGGAAAAAGGAGAATATGCCAAAGGCTTGAAGCATGCCGACATTGCGGTTCAATTGGACCCGAAGGACAGCGGCGCATGGAATCACCGGGGCTTGTCGCTCTTCTTCTTGAAACGATTTGAAGAGGCGCAGGAAGCCTTTCAGAAGGCGGCGGAACTGCGCCCGCAAGAAAGACTTTACTGGAACAATGTCGCGGGCGCATTGCGAGAGCAAAACAAATTAGATGAAGCGCTGAAAGTGCTGCATGAAAAGGTATTAAACACAAGACCGGCTTTGCCGTGGGGGCAGCTCAATGCAGGCATCATCTATATGCGGGCGGCGCGCCCCGATTTGGCGATCCCGCTGCTGGAAGCCGCAGCACAAGTATTGCCGTCTGGACAAAAACAGGACGCGCTCAGCTTGTTGGAGCAGACACGCCAGCCAGCGATATGGCTGATGATGGGCGACCGATTTCAGCAATCACAGCCAGACCTCGCTCTGCGCGCTTATGAACAGGCGACCCAACTGGGCGCGAACCCTGTGAATGTCGCGATTGGAAGCAGCGCAGCCTATATCTATCAAAGGGCTTGGGGACGCGCGGAACAAGTCTTGTTGGAGGCTATCCAACTCGCGCCGGAAGACCCGCGCCTATACAATAATTTGGGGGTTGTGTTCAGAGAAAAGGGCGACAAAATGCGCGCGCGCCAAAATTTCTTGAAAGCGACCCAATTAGACCCGCAATGGGACCTGCCCAAACAAAATCTCAATTTGTTGAACCGGTAAGCCATGCTAAGATTGCGTGTTTTCATGAGCGGAAACCGTTCATTGGCGCGTTTCTATGCTATAATTTTAGAGAAAAAAGAGAGGAGGTATTTAATCATCATGCACTTATGGCAATTATGGAGAGCGCGTTTTATCATCGCGACAGCGACCCTATTAACCGCTATTCCCTTCGCGGGCGCAGACAGTCGTGTTCTGTTGCTGATCCCCGACTGGACCGGTGACCGGGTATGTCTATTCAACGCCGCAGATGGCGCGTTAGTCGATGCGAACTTTATTGTCGACCCGTCAAGGCTCAATTCCCCAAAGAACGCGATTTTTAGCGGAAGAAACACGGTTCTGGTATCTGATCAGGTAAACGACGCGATTCATGAATACGATTTGAACGGCACCTTTGTTGGCACTATCGCGAATCAAGCGAGCGGCACGGATAACGTTCGCGGGATCGCGATGCATCAAGGGCAGCTGTACGCAACCATCGGAGACAATATCTACGCGAACTCGGTGCAGAAATACGATTTGAACGGGAGCCGGATCGGCACCTTTGTCGCCTCGCCCCTAAACAGTCCTTTCGATATCTACTTCCGCGAAGACGATGCGCTTGTCAGCAATTTTGCTTCGCACCATATCGAGCGATTTTCTCATGGAGGCGCGTATTTGGGACGGTTTGTCGATGCGACGGCAGTCGGCTCCATCCGCGCCCCACAGCAGATCACCCGCCGTAGCAATGGCAACATTCTGGTCGCTGGGTTCAGCCAGCCCGCAGGGGTTTTTGAATATGACTCGAATGGCAATTTTGTGGCTTATTATAATGTCGGTACCGGTGTGCGAGGCGTTTATGAACTGCGCAATGGGCGTATTCTGTTCACGGCAAATCAATTGGTGGCGACCTTCCTGCCCGACCCCAACAACCTGCAAATTCAGACCATTTACACCCAGGGCAACTTCCATTATGTCGATTCGATCACGATTATTGTGGAAGGTGATGTGAATGGTGATGGCTGTGTGAATGACGCCGATATCCTCATGATCCTGTTTGCTTTCGGCGACTCGGGTGTTGGATTGGACGAGGACCTGAACGATGACGGCGTCGTGAATGACCAAGACCTGCTCATCGTGTTGTTCAACTTTGGAGTCGGCTGTTAATTGGCTTTCGACTTAATATGAATCGAAGGCGGCTGGATATAGAGCGGTGTCAGGGCGAGCGGGGAAACTGTCTCGCCCTGCTCGATTCTCAGCGAAGCGATTTCCGCGACTGCCTGCGCTGTGGGCGCGTTTTCCACTAATTCCAGAGGCTGTTTTGGAAGCAGGGGCAGCCATTCCAAAGCGGAAACAGCGGCAGGTCCCGCGATCAAATAGTCTTGGTGAATCCATTCTGCCCCCCGCAACCACTCCAACAACGCGCTTTTCAAAACCATTTGTGGTTCTCCTAATGCTTGCGGCAGCCGGGGCGCGCGATTCAACAGCCACTGCGCATACAGCGCGTCTTTGCGGGCAGAAAGCAGCGCAAGAACCGGCACTTCGGAAGGCAAATTCCAAACGGAGGCTTCAAAGGCGGTGCTGACCGCCAGCGGTTTTTGCAGCTGTCGCGCCCATGTTTTGGCGATTGTTACACTGATTTTCAACCCTGTAAAAGAACCCGGACCCACCGAAATGCCAAAGGCATCGACCGCTCCGAAGGTGAGTGATTGCTCTTGGAGCAACCTCTGAGTCGCCACAAGAAGGCTGCCTGAGAGGTTCCATCCATGTTGCTGAAGGTCGCTTCCAAACAGTTGTCCCTCACGTTGGAGGGCAACGCTGCTGAACTCGCCGGTGGCTTCTATCGCTAATAAAATCATCAGATTCTGTCACTCAGGGTTTTTGACGCGGGGAACTTTGCGCCTATCCGCTCTGCCTAAGTTTAGGAAGCGGGTTTAACCCAATTTGAAGTATACCCTGTAGAATAATCTGTTGCTTCCCGATAATTCCGTTAGTATAACTCCATCAGGAGGTTTGACTATGGGACGTAAGACAAGTAAAAGTAAGTTACCCATTGAGCAGCGCCCGGTCTCTATCAGCGTCGCAAGTGTGTTGACAGGGGTTGAAACACATACGCTGAGGTACTGGGAGAAAGAGTTTGCTGAGTTTCTCAGCCCGAATCGCACCGAGGGTGGTCAACGCCGCTATACGCGAGAGGACATCTCGGTCATCACAGAGATAAAGAGGCTGCTAAAAGACGAATTATATAGTATTGCGGGGGCAAAACGCGCTTTAAGGCGTCATTTAGACGATGAGGATGACCCCAGCAGTGAACACGGATCAGGCAGCCGACGAAGCCACCCGGAAAAAAAAATGACTCGTGACTTGATGCAAGCGGGGCATTAAATCGCTTTGGGCATCAGGCTTGACTTCTATAAGAGGCGGGGAAGCGAGCGAGTCGGCGTAACCGCGCGCCGCGAATTTGAGGGATCATGAACACCAGACAAAAACAGAGCAGGCACTCTGCAGGAGCATCTCTGCCCTCTACGATCTGGCAGGGAGCATTCTTTTCAGCGCATAGTCTTGCCAGGGTCAACCGGGAGTTGGTTCAAGCGCTTCTGGAATTAGACCCTGAATGGGACGTAGGGTTGCTCGCTATCGAGAATGGCGAGGTTATCGACCATGCGCTGTCTCATCCTCTGCAGTCGCGAGCGTTGTTGCGTGATGTGCCGCCGGGTCCACAGACCTCTCATTGGCAGGTCATGGTTCGTCATCAATTCCCGCCGGATTGGAGCGCGCTGCCCGACCGCCATATCGCGATTCAGCCGTGGGAATTTGGCGCGCCTCCCATCGATTGGGTTCAAGCGATTCGCGACCGAGGACTGCATCTGTGGGTTCCCAGCCATTTTGTGCGGGACTGCTACCAGCAAGGCGGAGTTCCAGCAGAACAGATCACCGTTGTGCCGAATGGTATCAACTTCAAGCAGTTTCATCCCGGTCTCAAACCACTCAGCCTGAAGTCGGTGGGACAAAGCAATGTCCCGCGTCAAAGCTTCAAGAACCGTTTCAAATTTCTTTATGTGGGAGGTTCCATCAAACGTAAAGGGATCGACCTTTTGATGAAGGCATACAAGAACGCTTTTCCATCCTCGGAAGAAGTCCTGTTGATTGTCAAAGATTTTGGCGTCAACGATGTTTATGCCGGTCAGAACTACCAGGCGGAACTAAATGAGTGGGCGAAAGACCCCGACGCCCCTCCCCTGCTTTACATCCCAGAAACGCTTTCTGAGCGCGATTTAGCATCGCTTTACACGGCTGCAGACTGTTTGGTTCATCCTTACCGGGGCGAAGGGTTTGGGCTGCCTATTGCGGAAGCGATGGCGTGCGCGCTGCCTGTGATCGTCACCGAGTTTGGCGCATGCCTTGATTTCTGCAATTCTGAAAATGCCTATTTTCTACCGGCGAAGCGCGAGGCATTATCTCACGTGGGCGGATGGGAGTTGTCGGGCGAACCCTTCTGGGCGTCGCCTTCGGAAGACGCGCTGACGGAGCGGCTGCGCGAGATGGTTCAGAATCCGCAACAGGCAAAACAGCGTGGCGTAATGGCTTCCCAACAAATACAAGAATGTTTTAGTTGGCGGCATGCCGCGCAAATCGCCAGCGAATCGCTGAGGTCCTTCGCGAAAACGATCCAGACTCCCATCACGTTTTACGATTTGGGGCAGGCGCGTTTACAATTGGATGACGCGGACGGCGCTCTCGCGTTGTTTGGAAAAGCGACCGATCAAAACCGCAGCGACTCCCGCTCGTATGCGGGCGCAGTCAATGCGCTCCTGAGGCAGAACCGTTGGGACGAAGCAGAAAGACTGCTCTATACCGCACTGGATAAGTTCCCTCATGAGCCGCGCCTCACCGCGATGCACTCCTGGTTCATGCTCTATACGGAACAGGAAACGGAAGCCTGGAAAATCGCGCAAAAGCTGATGCAGACCGGTTTTCAAGAGGATTCTTGGCTAAAAGAAGTTGTGTTGCCTTTACGCGACTTTTTTGTCTGCACACTCTCTGAAAAAGGCGCGAAAGACCCAGACACCAAAAAGATTGTCGCCGCGCTGGAAACCTATCTCAAACGGCATGGCATTGCGATTCCCCATGAAGCGGTCGGCGCGCGAATCACGCTTTGCATGATCGCCAAAGACGAGGCGGATATGCTGGCGGACTGCTTGGAAAGCGCGCGCGGTTGTGTGGATGAGATTATTCTGGTGGATACCGGTTCCAGCGACGACACCATTGCGGTGGCACAACGTTATGGCGCAAAAGTCTTTCATCACCCTTGGAGCAACGACTTTTCAGAGGCGCGCAATGTGTCGCTTCAGCACGCCACAGGCGATTGGATTTTATGGTTGGATGCCGACGAACGGTTGACGCCGCGAACCGCCACGATCATTCGCGAAGGCGCGCGCCATCCCCAGTTCACTGCCTTCTATTTGGAGATTCTGAACATTCTGGACAAAGAATCGCCACAGGATCATTTTGTCCATCGGGCGGTGCGCTTCTTCCGGCGAATGTCCTATGTTCAATGGGAAGGGCGCATGCATGAGCAGGTGTTACCTGTCATCCAGGCGCATGGAGGCAAGGCTGCCAACCTGCAGAACGCGCAAATCTTGCATCTGGGTTATGAAAAGAGTTTGATGGAGCAGCGCGGCAAGAGCCAGCGCAATGTGGAGATTCTGCAGAGGACTCTGGACGAGTCGCCCCAAAACGCTTTCCAACAGTTCAATCTGGCGAATACATTTTATAATCAGGGTGATTATGAACGCGCGCTGCCGCTGCTGGCGGAAGCATGCGAGCAGATTCACCCGCGCGAGGATTATGCCCCGCTCGCCTGGAGCCAATGGATCACCTGTTTAACCATGCTCCAGCAGTTTGAAGAGGCGCAGCAAGTCTACCAAAAGGCGATGGCGCGGGGCGTGGAACATCCCCTCATGCTGTTTGCCTATGCGCAGACCTGCCTCTCTTTGGGGAACTATTCGGAGGCGCATCGAGCCTTGCAAACACTGCGCAAACGCGCTGTCCAGTTGGGGTTGTTGAGTTCGGACGGCAAGCAATTGTTGGCTTCCAGCGGTTATGTCGGCGATCCCTATGTGGTGACCTACAAATGGCATTTTGCGATGGCGCGCGCATTAATTGGTTTGGAGCAGATGGAGGAAGCCGAAAGCCAACTGCGCCAAGCGATTGAGATTCGCGAAGATTATGCGGAAGCGCGCTATTTGCTGGCGGAAATGCTGAGAAGGAAACGGCGTCCAGAGCAGGCGGATAAGCATTATGAAGCGGCCTTACGCGCATCGCATATTCGTCTCCAGGCGATGAAAGACGCCGCGAATATGTGGTGGGAGTTGCAGCGTTATGAGCGCGCTTTGCCGTGGTTTGCGCGTTTGGCGAGCGTAGAACCCCAAGAGGAGACGTGGTGGCATCGCTGGGTATATTGCGCGGAACAGGCATCTGACCGCCAAGCCCAATGCGAGGCATTTGAGTTCTTGGAAGCGCTCCAGAAGCCTTTAAGCGCAAATGTGCATATCAACTGGGGGCGCGCTTTGTGGGAACTGGGCGATTATGAGAACGCGCTGACCCACTTTGTGCGCGCAGTGGAGACCGACCCGCTGGACCCGAACGCGCTCTTTAATGCGGGCGACGCGCTCTACAAGATAGGCGCATTCCACGAAGCGGCGGAAATCTATTCCCACGCGCTGGAGATCGATTCCAAGAATACGCAGGGCTGGTTTGTTTTGGGGAATTGTTATTTCCGCATGGGGGTCTACGATGCGGCGCAAATCGCCTTTCAACAGGCATTAAAGTATGACCCTGCGCATCTGCCTGCCGCTCAGAACTTGATCTTGGCAGAGGAGATGATCCGCGCCACCGCGGCTTAGTGAGAACTTCACGCCGTCATGATTATGCGCGGGATTCCAGCTTTTGAAAAGCAGAACCGTTCGCTGCGCTCAGAATGACCTCGTGGGCTGCTCCTTCCCCTTGTTTACAGGGGGAAGGCTGGGAAGGGGGTTGTTTTTTGGGCAAAATCCTTCCGCGCGCTTCCCCCGCAAATAAGGGAACCGGTTTCGCATTTACTCCGTGCCTAATCCCTTGAAGACCACGCCTGCCAGCGCGCCGCCTACCAACGGACCGACTAAATAGAGCCAGAGGTTCTCAAAACCGCCTCCGCCCATCATCGCATGGGAAAGGGTCGCGCCAATACCGACCGCGGGATTAAACGCGCCGCCAGAGATTGCGCCGCCCGCAAACGCCGCCACCACAATGGTTCCGCCAATCGCTAATCCATAGAACGAGTTGCCCTGCGTGCCTTTCGCGGTCGCGACATTTAGCACTACAAAAGCCAGCATGAACGTATAGAGCAATTCTACCGCTAATGCCTTAGAAACCTCGATACCCTCGCCCGGCGCGATGCCGACCGATTTGCCTGCGATCCAGCCTGCAACAAGGAATGCCATCAGCGCGCCCAATATCTGCGCGACCCAATAGCTGACCATCTCGGCGGGAGTCATTTTCCCCCGCAACATGATGGCTAAAGAGACTGCCGGGTTATAATGCGCTCCTGAAATATGACCGCCTGCATAAACCGCGACCATCAGCGAGAAACCGATGACCAGAGGCGCCATCGGGACTGCCTGAGCGACCACTAAACCAATCGCCAACATAAACAGAAACGAGCCTATAAATTCAACCGCTAACTTCATCTGTTCACCTCCATGTTATTTAGAATGAGCCTGTTGGATAGAAAAAAGGGCAGACCCTGAAAATGGCTCTGCCCTTTTGTTGTTTCTGTTAGTCTTTTTTGGACTTGAACATCTCAAGCCGTTCTTCCATTTCTTTCATGACTTGGGGTTCCACGCCGCCTTTTTGTTTGGCTTTAGCGATGGCATCCGTTTGAATTTCTATCGCTTTGCTAACGTTTCCTTTCTTGTAATGCGCCACAGCGAGCGTGTCCAAGAGATACGGGTCATTTCCCTTACTTACATCGACCGCGCGTTCCGCGATTTCAAGCGCGAGGTCATAATCGGGCGATTTCAAGCTCATCTCATCGCCGACGATATTCCAAGCGAGCATATTCAGACCCATCGCGTTGCTCTTGTACGCGCCATTCATCAATTTGCGCGCATAGTCGTAAGCGGCGGGTTCGTCGTTCTGCAGGAGCAGATTATATTTCAAGCCCGCCAGCTGATTCTCCATAGCGGGATCGCCTGCCATCAGTTTATCCAATTCGCCGATGGCTTCTTTGCTCTTGCCTTGCTGAAGCAGGGTTTGAATTTTGCCGAACGCTGCCTCGCGTTTCTTTTCGGCTGCCTGCTCTTTCGATCGCTCTTGAGCGAATTTTTTCGCGTTGAAAGTGCCAGCAACCACTTGCCCCAGCGCTTCATCCAGCCCAGACATCGGATGACCGATCCAGGCGATTCTGCCGTTCTTATCCACAATAAAGGCGGAGGGAATACCGTTTTCGCCCGCCGCTTCCATCCACGTTTTAGCCATCACGCCGTCCACGCCATCCATCGCGACGGTATAATCCATTTTCGCGCCCATATCTTTGACGAAAGAAGCAACTTTCGCCTGGTAGGCGGTGCTTTTATCGCCGCGCTGGTTTTCCCAAATGCTGACACCGATAAAAGTGGCTTTTCCTTTATACTTCTTTTGCAATTCAGTCAAGTGGGGAATAGAGACCCGGCAGGGACCACACCAAGTCGCCCAAAACTCGACCACGTACACTTTTCCGGGCGCAAAGGATTTAACCGGCGCGCCTTTTGCCCATTTGACCACTTTCAGGGGGGGCGCTTTATCTCCCACATTCAAAGTGCCGGCATGCGCTCCACTCATCAGAGAGACGCCCATCGCCAACAGAGTCATCGATAGAAAACGATGCATTTTTCCTCCTCAAAACCGCTTTTAACACGGCTTTCTATGCGCGATTATACCTGTTTTTAGGGTAATTTTGTTTCAAGAATTACTTTGGGGAATGGGTGGAGTCTTAAAACCTGCTGTCATTTCTGCGAACAAGGGAATTTAGACTTGGAAAAGCAGACCCATTCGTTCCGCTCAGGGTGACAGCCTTGTAGGGACGCGCCTGTGTGCGCGCCCTCTAACCTATCTCGCTAACCGCTTTCTTGCCCCCGAATGAATTCAGGGGCTATCCAACGAAGCCTGCTCAAGCAGGCTCAAAGGCAGTTGTCGGCGCGTTTTTCGCAGCCCGTTTTAACGGGCTTGGTCTTTATCAGACCCCGAATTCATTCGGGGGATAGCAAGGGCAATCTCCATACAGAGATTTAGAGACACCTTCACGCAGGCGCGCCCGTAAGTCGTTATGCCGAACGAAGCGAACGGGTCTGCTGTTTTTTAACGGCGAAGACAGAGCTTCGCCCTCCAACTCGGAACATACCCAAATCACTCAAGAATCGTCTATAATCTATGTTAGAGAGGAGGTCATTATGACAAACAGAGTCTTCAGTTTCAAGGCGTTAATGATAGTGATGATCTGCGCGTTTGCTCTGGGTATTTTCGGGCATGCGCAATTAGACAAGTTGCTCAAAGGCGGCGGCATTGCGGTCGCGGTGGATAAATTCGGACCGGAGATCAACAAAGGCATCAACCGTCTCACGGGCGATAAAAACCTGAGCCACCAGCAGGCGACCAAAGTCGTGCCGATCTTAAGCGTTGGACAGGGCGAAGCGGTCGGCGCGGTGCAAGTGGCAGGTCCCAAGAAGCAGGTTGACCAGGTGAAAGCGGTGCTTCAGGTCGAAGGCAAAGTCGACTTCATCGGCGGCATCCGCTTGCGCGCATTGGTTCCTATTTCAGCGCGTTCCGTCAGCAATGTGAAGCGCGTTCCGGGCGTTGGCGTGAGCGCAATCGTCGATATCCGGCTTTAATCGTCGTTCATATCAGGCGCGAGACGCAGCTTTAGTTGCTTCAGCCCCTTCCCGTGCGCGCCCGCAAAGTGCGCCGGGTAAGGGGTTTCTGCGCCTTTCACCGCATGCCACAAAATGCGGTTCATCAAATCTTCCTCTGCCGCATCGACGCGCTCCAAAGGCAGCTCCAAACTTTTGACCGCCCAATACCGTTCCGCAGGCGTCAACTCGCTCAAGGGTTTGTTCATCTCATTGAGCGGCACTTGATTGGGAAGGCAGAGGTACGGTTTCAGGTTGGGCTTGACAGTGAAGCAGTCGGTCATGAGCGGCGACATGGCGTCCATTTGGTTCATGGGCGGCAAACCTAACATGCGCTGAATCGTATGCAGCACCGACGTTTGATTGTAGAATTGGCTAACGAGCGCGCCGCGTTTTGTGTAGGGACTGATGACCAAACAGATCGAGCGATGACCATCCACATGGTCGAATCCATCCTGAGGATCATCTTCGTTCACAAAGATACAGGTCTTTGCCCAATAGCGGCTTTTGGAGATGGCTTCCACGATTCTGCCCAGCGCGAGATCATTGTCCGCCACCTGCGCCCGCGGGGTAGGCGCGCCGGGACCTGTTCCCGAGGTGTGATCGTTCGGCAGGTAGATAATCACTAAATTCGGAAAGCCTCCATTCTTCTCATATTCCCGAAACTCTTCTAAAAATTTCTCGGCGCGCAACACATCGGGAATGCGCATGTTCCAGCCGATGGAGTGAGGCGCGGTGTAGCGGCGCAAGTTGTCGATACCGATATTATGGGTGAAGGTGATTTTGTTGGTTTTGCCGATATAATCTTGGTAAATCTGCTCCCAAGTGGCGTTCGCGGGAACCGGCTCCGTATAGTCCATCTCACCATAGTTTCGGAACGAAAGTCCGTGAGCCAACACATTATCCCACAAGAAGCCCGAAGAGGAGTAGGTAAGCGGGTCATCGCCAAAGGTATAGCTGCGCGTGAAACCGCCAAACGCCTTTTCTAAGTGGTCTGTAACGTTGCCTTCGGTCGCCCACGAATGACCGTCCGCCGACAAAACGCCATTACAGTAGTAGTTATCCAACAGCACAAACTGCTCTGCCAGCGCGTGGTGATTGGGCGTCACTTCGCGTCCAAAGATACAAAGCGAGGGATCACGCCTGCCCCGCGTCATATCTCCGAACAGTTGATCATAAGTGCGGTTTTCTTTGATGATATAGACCACATGCTCAAAGACGGAGGGTTCGCCTACCTTCGCAGGCACAGGGACTGGCTTTTTGCCACTCACGGCGCGTTCTCGCGTTTTCAAGATTTGCGGCACGCGGGCATCTTCCCGCACCTGTTTGGTATAGGCTGCCAAAGCGCGCGAATCGGGCAGGGCAACCTTCTGGACGGTTCCTAAATAGTCGTATACTTTGCGCCCTTTTTGGTCCGGTTTTTCCGCGCGCGAACCCAGCCCTTTCACATTCGCGACGAAAAGCGTCTCTTTGTGAATCCGAACGCCGCCTGGATACCAAGCGGTGGGGATGAACCCTTCGACGCGGCTCTTATCGCCCAGCGTGATGACCGCAACCGCATTATTACCGCCGTTCGCAACATAGAGCGTTTTCCCATCCTGACTCAGCGCGAGCGCGTTCGGCGCGCTGCCGAAGGGCAGCTTCTCGTCCGGGCGAGTCGAAAGAGTTTCCACCACTTTTGCGGCAGGGAGATCGATCACGCTGATGGTGTCAGAATTGGCGTTCGCCACATAGAGGCGTTTACCGTCAGAGCTCAACTCCATTTCAGAGGGATGCAGGTCGGTATCAATATGCGCTGTTTCTTGTCCCGCTTCTAAATCAATCACAGAGACGGAACCGCTGCTGCCCACGCCGCGCTTGTCCACTTTCACATCGGAGCCAGCCGATTTCGCGGTGAGGTCGCCCTGCACCGGTTTTCGCCCGCCCCAGTTGGAAACGTAAGCCGTTTTTCCATCGGCGGACAGTTCGATATCAAAAGGAGCGATCCCGGTGGGAATCTCGCGAACTAATTTGCCCGTTTCCAGGTCAATCACGCCCATCGTATTATTGATGGAGAGGCAGACATAGGCGCGCTTCTCATCGCGGCTCAGCGCGATTCCACAGGTGTGCGAGTTGCCTGAGCCGCCCGGTCCGGACAGGTCAATCGCCTGTTTCCAGCTCATTTGCCCATCCACGCCGACTTCCGCGATATGCAGTTTGTTCTGGGCAGTCGTGGCATAAACCCGTTTTCCGTCCGCGCTGATCGCGATCCCATGCATCGAGCCGCCGCCCGTGGGGAAGCGAAGTTCTTGGATCAGTTTCCAGGGCGCGACCGAAATCGCGAGAAGACCGCGATTATCCTTCACATAGACCCGCTGTCCGTCTGGCGCAACGATGAGATCGACAGGTCTGCCCGGAAAGGAGACGCTTTCGCCTGCAGGGCGCAGGCTTTGACCGGTTGTGACCAGATGCGTATCCCCTTTCTGCGGACCAACTGGGGACTGCTTTTGGGATAAAATGATAAGCAATCCTGCCGAAATGAGTAAGAAACGCGCTATTTGCATGATTTTTGTTTCCTTAAAATCCGCCGTTGTCCTGCCTTAAAGGGTGATGCATACAATTGTTGTGGGGCAGTCCTATGTGTCTGCCCAGAAACCGGGCGCACACGCAGGTGCGCCCCTACGACACACGTTCACTGAATGGGTGCGTTCACTGCCAGACGACATACCCGCCCGTTCGTTCGGGATAGAAGGGATAAGTCCAGATGCCTTTCGAGACCCAGATGTAGACCGCCGGTCGGTCGCCTGCCGAATCAACGCGTTTCAACTCAAACCATTTGGAATGTCCATCGGCAAACGAGAGGTTGTCGCCGTTTTTGTGAATCACGCGGGGGCGGATTTTGTTGTAGAAGTCAGGGGTTTCGATAGTGGCATAAGTGCAGCCCCAAGTCGCGCCATAGGGTGGCACGGATCCCGAATGCATAAACGCGATGGTGTTCGCGGGCTGTGAAATCGCGCTCATCTGGATGGGGGTCACCCACGTGTCGGTTCCATCGGGCGAACGGTAATAATCGCCATAAGGATATGAAGCGTCCGCGCCCAGAAAATAGTTGTAGGCATAGTTGTTGGTGATGGGCTGTCCGTTGAAAGCAGCGCATGCGCCGCTGCCGCTGAACACCTTCGGCATCGATGGGCAAAGGAACATACCCCGGTTCTTCGTGTAAGGCTGCATCACCAGAGACCAGCCATTGAACGGTTGACCATTCAACTTTTGCCCATTCAAGAGGGTTCCCGGCTCTATCGCGGAACCGACAATGGGCATTTTTTCGTCGAAATCGTTCGCGTACATCAAAATGCCCAGCGCCAGCTGTTTCTGGTTGGAAAGGCAGTTAGTTTGGCGCGCGCTTTCTCGCGCTTGGGCAAATACGGGGAATAGGATCGCGGCTAAGATAGCGATAATCGCGATAACAACCAATAACTCTATGAGCGTGAAGCCCTGTTGACGTTTCATGTAAGTGTCCCTCCTCTGCGGTGGCTATAGTTATAGATTGACCGCCGATTCTAATTTACCCTATCTCTGGTTAAAGGATCGTTAATGTTACAAGAAGCCATTTTTATTGGGGGTTAGGGTATTCTAATCTCTAACCTGAAAATTAGGAGGCGATGTTGATAAAGTATGAGGTAATTATTTATTGGAGCCAAGAAGATGAATGTTTTGTTTCGGAAATGCCGGAGTTGCCGGGCTGCATAGCAGATGGCGGTACACCTCAAGAGGCGTTAGCCAATATAGAGCAAATCGCAAAAGATTGGATTGAGACCGCGCGTGAGTTGGGGCGACCAATCCCTGAACCAAAAGGACGCTTAATCTTTGCTTGATTCGACTATCATTGAAGGCTGATGGGAGGGCAATCTCCGTCTTCTCCCTGCCAGCGAGGAGAACCGGTGAAATACGCCCCCCAAAGCCTTCCGGCACAAAATCCCCGCTGACCCTCAAGGCTCAGGTATAATATAGCCGATAATCTTCAGTAGAAGCCCCTCTTTTCCGAGGCTCATCCGACTTTTGGTCGTTTCACCCTTACAGCTTCTGTTTCATTTTGTGGGGCTTGCAATGGCGCAAGGAGGCAGACAAAGACGATTATGAATAAAACATATGCGATTTTAGGCGCGGGGATGCAGGGTCCTGCCGTAGCCTACGATTTAGCGAGATTTGCGAACCCAGCAAAGATTTTGCTGGCAGACCTGCATTTAAACATTGCCCAAAGCAAAGCGGAACGGGTCAACCACTTGGTTGGCAAGCCCATCGTGGAACCCATGCAGATCAACGCGATGGATGACGCGCAGGTGAAGGCTTTCTTCAAAAGCGCGGATATGGTAATCAGCGCGGTTCCCTGGCAAATGAATATGCGCTTGTCCGAACTCGCGTTAGAATGTCAAACGAACTTTCTGGATATGGGCAATGAACCGGATTGGTTCTGGTACGAATTCCGAAAGCGCAATCAAGAGGCGGTGGATGCGGGCATCAGTATCGTGCCAGACTGTGGACTTGCGCCCGGCATGGTGAACCATCTCGGCTTATACTGCATGGAGAAGATGGATCGCTGCGATTCCATCACGCTGCGGTGCGGGGGCTTACCACAAGAGCCGAAACCGCCCTTAGGCTACAAACTGGTCTTTAATATGATCGGGGTGATTTCGGAATATACTGGCGAGGCGCATGTGCTGCGGGAGGGAAAAAACGCTTTTGTGCCGACTCTGGACGATGTGGAGATTTTGGAAGACCCCGTGTTAGGCACTTTGGAAGCCGCTTCCACCTCTGGAGGCACCTCCACCGCCACTTATACGCTGGAAGGCAAGGTGCGCACCTATGATTATAAGACGCTGCGCTATCCGGGACATTGGGGCGCGATTCGCGCGCTGCGGGACCTCGGTTTCTTTGAAGAGCAGCCCGTGCAGATTGGAGAGACGCACGTTTCGCCTCGCGATGTGTGTGTGGCGGTGATTCCTCCCAAAATCCGGTTCCCAGAAGACAAGGACCTGATTGTGGTGCATGCGCATGCGGAAGGCATCCAAAACGACCGCCCCTACAAAATCAGCCTGCATTTTATCGATTATCACAATGATGAAACCGGCTTTTCCGCAATGGAGCGCGTGACGGGCTTCGCGGCTTCCATTATCGCGCAAGGCATTGTGAACGGGCAGGTTCCTAAAGGACTGATTCCTTACGAGCAGACCATGAGCGGGCATGACTACCTGCGCGAATTCTTGCGGCGCGGTTTCCGGGTGCGGGAGAACGTGATTCACGAATTAGTGGGACATTAGGGTATGCTTAGGGGGTATGTTCCAATCAACCTGGATCGATCTCTACTTGGACTATCTGCAGCATGAGCGGCAGGTCTCGCGCCATACGCTGGATGCCTATGCGCGCGATCTGACGCAATTTCACGATTTTTTGGAATCGTCTGAACGCTTGAACCCCTCCCTCTGGAATTCGCAGATGTGGGAGGGGTTCGTTTATTACTTGCGGAAGCGGTCTCTGACCGAATCAAGCATCGCGCGGAAACTGAGCGCGGTCCGAGCGATGTTGAAATATTGCGTCCGTAAGGGGCTGCTTGACCGCCTGCCCGACGAGCAGGATACGCATGCGAAACCCCATCGCCCGCTGCCCGATGTGCTGACCCCCCATGAAATGCGCCGTTTACTGATGCAGCCGCCCCTGGATCAGGCGCGGGGAATGCGTGACCGCGCCATGTTAGAGTTAATGTATGCGACTGGGCTTCGGGTCTCAGAATTGCTGGGGCTTCGGCTGCAAGATATGAATATGGTGGAGCGGACCGCGCGCGTATTGGGTAAACGCGGGCGTGAACGGGTGCTGCCGCTTAGTCCGACCGCCATTGAGTGGGTCCAAACCTATCTCAGCGAAGCGCGCCCCGCGCTGACCAAAAAACGCTCCAGCCCCTACCTATTTTTGAATGACCGGGGCGGCGTGTTGAGCCGGGTCGCTTTTTGGAACCTAATAAAAGAGTACGCGGCATTGGCAGGCATCACCAAGAACGTAACGCCGCATACCTTGCGCCACTCGTTTGCGGTTCACCTGCTGAATGGCGGCGCGGACCTGCGGGCGGTTCAAGAACTGCTGGGGCATACCGACATCTCCACGACGCAAATATATACGCAAGTGAGCCTGGACCGGCTGAAAGAGGTTTACAAGAAATCGCATCCCCGCGCTTAACGGGTGGGGAAAAGCCTGATAACATTCCTTGCAGCCACCCTGAGCGCAGCGAATGGATCTTTTTTAAGACTGGATTCCCGCGTTCGCGGGAATGACGGCATGGCGCACTCGTATCAATATGGGGATGGAATGACGATAAAAAAGGGAGCGCAAGAGTGCGCCCCCCTAGAATTCTATTGTATCAGCGTCTTCCCTGTTTACATCGGATCGCTCGCGATTCCGAAGTTAAACAGCACATTCAGTAGGTCGTTGTCATTCACCGAAGCATCCCGGTTCAAGTTGCCGGACGTGTTGGGTCCTCCAAGCCCGAAGTTGAACAACACCATCAGAAGGTCTTCGTCATCTACCCGGTTGTCCTTGTTCGCATCGCCGTTCAACAGGTTGAAGTTCAGTGTCACAACGCCGGTCAAGTTTGCGACATTCTGTCGTTTGCGCAGCCACGTGCCGCCAAAGATGCGAGCGCTGACCGTCGCGTTCGCGCCGGAAAGCGAAGTGACTGCCGTGTAGTTGCCATCGCCGTCCAGAATCGCGTCCACCGTTTCCGTGTTTGCACCCTGCTTCACTACGATTCGAGCCGTCAGACCGTTTAAGGTCGCCGCCATGAACTCCAGTTGCACCTTGCCTTGAATGATCTGGCGATTGACCGCCAAGATACTTTCTCCATATCCTCCACCATAAGGCAGGTCTCCATCAAAGTACATTGACAATCGATGCGCGCCTGCCGGGTAATTGGGGGGTATGTTGTAGTTGATGCTGGCGAACCCGTTCGCGTTGGTGATGGCAGTGCCGATGTTGCTCCCATTGAGCGTGAAGGTGATCTGCTTATTCGCGATAGGCTGGTTGTTTTCCAGACAGATCAATCTGCCCCGCAGGGTGACGGCTTGTCCAGGCGCGCCGGTCTGGTTTTGTGCTTCGATTTTCATTCGAGCTGCATAGATGAAGGCTTTCTCCCCGCCTGCCGTGTATTCAAAGGTGTTATCGCCTTGGAATTCTGCCACTAATCGATAGCGCCCGAGAGTGATGTTGTTCGGTATATTCCAGTTCAGAGTCGCGACGCCCTGCGCGTTGGTGTTCGCGTTGCCAATCGCGATGTCGACGGCGGTGCCAGGCGAGTAGTTTCTCAACCGGAACCGGATTTGCTTGTTCGCGAGAGGCGCGTTATTCTGGATGTTTCGCAGGGTCGCGGTGAAGGCGGCTTGCCCCAGCAGGTTCAGATCGAAAGCGGAGGTGGTCAAATTGATATAAGCGAACTGCTTCGGATCGATTCGATAAGCAATCGCGCGGCGTCCGGGGCTGGCGTTGGTGGTGTTGCCGCCTTCCACATTGTCGGTGCCGCAGCGGAACTTCTCCAGTTTCACTTTATACTGACCGCCTTGGTTGTTCGGCACGGTGTAATCCAATATCTCGAAGTTGTCATCGCGATTGGCGAACCGGGTCACAAATTGATCTTGGTTGTTCACCACACGATAGAGCGCGAGGTCATAATCCGCGCTGATCTGGTTGGTATAGTTAGCCCAGTTGGGATTCTGCTTCCAACACATCACGAATCGCAGCCGCTGTCCCGCATTTAAGGTAAAGGTCCAATCACCTGCAGCAGGCGGATTGCAGTTTGCCTGCACCGTTCCTGTTGCCCAGCCCATATTCGCATTAGGATTGGCGGCATGTTCTACCGACTGATTGACAATCAGCGCGCCCGTCGCGGCTCGGTTGCCCGGCGCGTTGGTCACATTGTGCAGCGCGTTGCACATCAGAATGGCTTTGACCAGTTCCGGCCATGCGCCGACAAAAGGACGCGCCTCGATCATCAGCGCGACGGCTCCCGTCACGTGCGGAGCCGCAAAACTGGTTCCTGTGACACCGCCTGCCGCATGCGCCCAAGGATCGGAGGTCGTGGTGGTTTTGATGTTCGTGCCGGGCGCGATCAGTTCCGGTTTCATACGGTTCGTGGCAAGCCCAAAACTGGAGGAACCTGCTACAGAGTCATCATCCCACCGGACGGTGTTGTTGTCGTTCATGTTGCCGACCGTGACCACATTGTAAGCGTCGCCCGGCATGTTGACTCGCCGGTTAGCGGCGGTACCGTGAAGTCCGCTGTTCCCAGCCGCCACCACTAAAGTCCGATTGTTATTGAAAACGAGGGTGTCGGCAAATCGAGAATGCCCGCCTGGCGTGCCTTGTGTTAAATCGCCACCGTAGCTCATGTTAACCACGCTGCTGTTTCCTTGACCGCCCCCGTTGCCTATCGCGTTGTTGAGAGCGGTTTCTAGTTCAGGCGCGTTCCTGCCCGGATTAGTGAGAGTGCCGCTGCCGCCGCCTGCCCACAGGCTTACCCAGGGAGCGATGCCTCTGTATCTCTCAGAGTCAATGTCCAGCATCCGAATCACGCCCGCGACATTGGTCGCATGGTTGCCCGATCCCGCTCCCAGATTGGTGGCATTGATCGTTGTTCCAAGCAGAAAGGGATTATTGTTGACGGCGTTGGCTCCCGTGTAGCCCGCTGCGACACGCCCCGACTCAAGCCCGTTGGGGGTTTGCCGCGCTTCTACCATACCGGTACGGACGCCATTACCCTCAATATTTCTAAAGTGCGTAACGTCTGCCATCACGACCGTCCGGGAGGTATCCAGCAGAGCCATCATTGATTCGGGCTTGTAGATGCGGTCGATTTCTGGGAAGTTGAAAGTATCTTCGCTGAGTTGTCTGATTGTCGCGACGGGTAAATTCGCATATAATACCGGCGCGGAGTCGTTGGTTTCAGCGTCATATCCCATCGCCTGTAGTTTTATCAGAGTTTCAGAGACGACCCCCCGAACAAACTGAGAGCGATGCTCGTATGTGCGCGACTGGTATAGGTGGAGATCGTCTAAGGTTTGAATTTCCTGCTCGGTCGGCGAAGGCAGCGGCGTATAGACCGGCTCCTTCAACCAGATAATCACCATTTCTTCTTGGTTAGGGGGCAGGCTGGATAGATGGTGCGCGAGGCGCGTATCCATTCTGCCGTATTGCGCGAAATAGGCTTGTTGCTCCATACGAAGCAGCGCGTCTGCCTGCGCGACATCGCCCGTATTCGTCAAGACGACGAGTTCCACTCGCCCGGTCAAGGTATCCCGTACCTCAAAGGTGAGAGTTTCCAAGTTCAGCCCTGTGTATCGCTGCTGGCTGGAACCCCACAGGGTCAAGCGCGACAGGGGCGCGTTCAGTTTCGTGGATGCTGCCTGGAGGGCGCGCATCTCTAAATCGGCGCGATTCATCGAGGGTGTCTGCTGCGCAAGCCCGAGGCTCAGCCAGCCAGCCGCGACAAGGGCGGCTATCCCTTTCAACCCGAAGGTTCTTGAAAAATGACGCTGTTTGTTCATGAGAAAATCCTCCTAATCTTTGATCTCTTCTCGCGCTGCGCGCTTGGCGGGGACGCGAGGCAAGAGCCGATCAGGTTTGTTTTTTGCTTGATAGGTTCTTGCAACACTCTATGACTCGGAGTATTGATTTTCCGTAACAGGTTTTCCTTCTTTTTCACAACTTGCGCTTGACATCCTGGTCTTTTTTTGAGTATAATTCTCTTTGGAAAATGACTCTCCATAAAAAACGAGGTTCCCTATGATCTATCAGCGTTTAGTGTCTGGTCTGCGCGACTCTGGGTTGCGCTTGACCCCCCAGCGCTTGGCGATATGCCGCGTGCTGTCTGAAAGTAAAGACCATCCGACCGCGATGATGGTCTACCATTCGTTGCTGCCGGAATTCCCCACGATGAGCCTTGCCACCGTCTACAAAACCCTGAATGTGCTGCGCGAGCAAGGACTGGTGCTGGCATTGGGCGCGGCAGGCGACGGTATGGAGCATTACGATGCCGATTTAGACCCGCATGTTCACTTGGTCTGTGTCAAATGCCACCGGGTGGTGGACTTCATGGGCGAAGATATTTACACCATCCAACAAAAAGTCGCGAGTTCATCCGGCTACCAGATTCAGGGCGCGCGAATCGTCTACTATGGCGTCTGCCCTGACTGCGCGCAAGCGGCGGATACCGCGCGGGAGCGCGTCTCTTGAATTGGTTGCTACGTCGTAAGAAGCAGTGGCTGGAAGAGCGGTCATGCTCGGAAGAGATGGCGCATGCCGCCCAAAAACATCCGGGCGTTCAGCGCATGCGCTATGACTACCAAAGCGATCGGCTGGAAGTAGAGTATGATTCGAACCTGATTTCCAAAGATCAGGTGCAAGCCATGTCGGACGCGCTTGCCAATGAACTGGGCGCGCGGATTCCCACCTGCGCGCTGCGCAATCAGGAGGACGGGCTTTGCGAGTCGTGCCTGGAGGTGGGCAAGCACGGCAAACGATGGCAGATGCCGGACGGGACCGCCATGCGCGGGCGTTTCCAAGACCAGGTGTTGGAGGTTGAACAGGAAAACAGGAATGGGCAGCCGTTAGATCGTTTGATCAAGCGGGTGCGCGCCATTGAGAGCGGCGGGGTTTGGTGGCAAAATCGCGTTCTCTGGGAGACCTTGCTGACCGCTATCACATTGGTTGGGATTATTGTGGGCGCACTGTTGAAAGGGGGTTATCCTTGGGCGGCCGGCGTTTCTTTCGTCATCGCCTATCTTGCGGGCGGCTACTACGGCGTTTTAGACAGTTTTCAAACCCTCAAAGAGCGTCGTTTGGATGTCAATATCCTCATGATTTTGGCGGCGTTGGGCGCGGCGGCGGTTGGCGAACCCGCGGAGGGCGCGACCCTGTTGTTTCTGTTCTCTTTATCTAATACCCTGCAAAACTTTGCGCTGGCGCGCAGCCGGAACGCGATTCGCGCTTTAATGACCCTGCAGCCCGACATCGCTACGCGCCTGCGCAATGGCGAACCGGAGATCGTTTCGGTCGATACGCTGGAGATTGGCGACCGCATTTTAATTAAGCCGGGCGAGCGCGTGCCGACGGACGGTCTGGTGGTGGCGGGCGAATCGCATATCGATCAATCGCCCATTACCGGCGAGTCGGTACCAGTGTATAAGCTACCGGGCGCGACGGTCTATGCAGGCACGATGAACGGCAACGGCTCTTTGGAAGTGGAAGTCACTGCGCATCCAGAACAGACGCTGCTCAGCCGTATTTTGGCGCTCGTGGAGCAAGCGCAGGAACAGAAAGCGCAGACCCAGCGCTGGCTGGAACGTTTTGAGCAGCGTTATGCGGTGGCGGTCATCGGTGGCGCGGCTCTGACAGCGGTGATTCTGCCTGCGCTGTTTCAATGGACCTGGAGCGACGCTTTCTATCGGGCGATGACCCTGCTGGTGGTGGCGTCTCCGTGCGCGCTGGTCATCAGCACCCCCGCCACCCTGCTATCTGCCATCGCCAACGCGGCGCGCCGGGGTATTTTGTTCAAAGGGGGCGAACCTTTAGAGCGTTTAGCGGAAGTGAAGGCGTTCGCGTTTGACAAAACCGGCACGTTGACCGAAGGCAAGCGCGCTTTTACTGACTTGGTTTTGGCATCGGACGCGCAGGAAGCGGAAGCTTGGCAAGCGTTGCTGGATGTGGAGTCTCTGTCTGAGCATCCGATGGCGCAGGCTTTGGCGAATGAGGCAAGACGACTCGGCTACAGCGCGCAAGCAGTGCAAGCCTTTCAAGCGATTCCGGGACAGGGTGTTCAGGCGGAACGGGACGGCACAACGATTTTGATTGGCAATCCCCGCCTGTTTGAAGCCATGTTGGAGCAGACGCCTCCGGAAGAGATTATGACGCCTTTGAACCGTTTGCGCGCGGAAGGGAAAACCGCCGTGATTATCTATGTGGGGGGGCGTTGGCTGGGGGTGGCTGCCGTTTCCGACCGGCTGCGCGAGTCGGCTGCGCCCGCGTTGGCGAACCTGCGAGCGATGGGCATCACGGAGACCGCCATGCTGACGGGTGACGCGGAAGCCATTGCCCAATTGATTGCCAAGCAGACCGGAGTCCAGACGGTCTTTGCTGACCTGCTGCCAGATGAGAAGTTGAAGGTTTTGGAGACGCTGTCCCAACGTCATGGCAAAATCGCGATGGTAGGGGATGGCGTGAACGATGCGCCTGCGCTGGCGGCGGCGGAAGTGGGCATCGCGATGGGTGCGGGAACCGATGTCGCGCTGGAAACGGCAGATATCGCGCTGGTAAGCAACGATCTGAACCAACTGCCTTATGCGGTTGCGCTCGCGCGCCAATCGATGCGGGTTATGAAGCAGAATCTCTACTTTGCGACGGCGGTCATTATTACGCTGGTTATCCTCACTTTCTGGCAGGGTTTGCGGCTCCCGCTGGGCGTGATTGGGCATGAAGGCAGCACGCTGCTGGTGGTTTTGAACGGTCTGCGTCTCATCCCTTACCGCCCGCGCTTTGGGTATAATCATTCAGGACACGGACCCAATACCGCCTCATCTTCCTAATTCCATTCTCGTGGACGAAGGGAATTTTCATGCCTTTTTGCGCGTAACAACGCAAAGGAGGTTCCGCCCGGCGGCTGACCGCCCTTGTTCAAAACCATTACAATGCCAACAAAAACATGATGCCAACAAAAACGAATTCTCCACAAAGGGAGCTCATAGACGATCTGTCTGTGATGCTGGAAGTGCTGCCCCCAACCGTCCGCAAATGGTTGGAGTCGCAGCCTGACGAGGAACATATTCTGGAAATCGTCCTTGATTTAGGGCGGCTGCCAGAAGCGCGTTTTGCCGAGCGAACCATTCGTTTGGATACGCCAGTAGAGGAATTGGATATACAGTTTGTATCGGAGCGCATCGGCGAATTCGGCAAAGATAACCGCGCCGGTATTCCCCGCACGCTTCACCGGATTTCCGCCATTCGTAACCGCCAAGGCAAGGTGATTGGTCTGACCTGCCGGGTGGGGCGAGCGCTGTTCGGAACGATTGAAATCATTCATGACATCGTTTCTTCGGGGCGCAGTATTTTGCTTCTGGGGCGTCCGGGCGTCGGAAAGACCACGAAACTTCGGGAAGTCGCGCGCGTGTTAGCCGATGAATTTGATAAGCGCGTGATAATCGTCGATACTTCCAACGAAATCGCGGGCGACGGCGACATCCCTCACCCAGCAATCGGGCATGCGCGGCGCATGCATGTGCCAGAGCCGAGCCTGCAGCATGCGGTGATGATTGAAGCGGTGGAAAACCATATGCCCGAAGCGATCATTATCGACGAGATCGGGACCGAGTTAGAAGCCTACGCGGCGCGCACAATCGCCGAGCGCGGCGTTCAATTGATTGGGACCGCGCACGGGACCTCGCTCGAAAACCTGCTGATGAACCCCACGTTGTCTGATTTGGTGGGTGGTATCCAGACCGTCACCCTTTCGGATGAAGAGGCGCGGCGGCGCGGAACCCAAAAAACGGTGTTGGAACGCAAAGCGCCCCCTACCTTTGATGTCGTGATTGAGATCGTCGACTTTGAGCGTTTAGCCATTCATCATGATGTCGCTTTGACGGTGGATCGAATGCTTCGCGGCATGACGCCTCGCCCAGAAATCCGCGCGCGCTCCGAAAGCGGCGAAATCGAAATCCTGCAGAAGAGCGATGCGCCTTCCAAGAAAGATTTCGCTTCTGAGCCTGAGCATGCGGAGATGATGGAGCCTGTTTCGGCAGGCAGTGAGCCGATGATGGTGATCCCGCCCGACCAGAAACGCCCCATGCCTTCCACTTGGCGGCTGTTCCCTTATGGCGTCAGCCGGGCGCGTCTGGAAAAAGCGTTGCGCGATTTGCGGCTGCCGGTCTATATCGCTCGAGATGTGCATGATGCCGATGCGATGGTGGTCATCAAAGCCACTTTCCAACGCCGACCGCCCAAAGTGCGCGAAGCCATGACGAAGAATATCCCCATTGTGGTGGTGCGCAGCAACACTTACGCGCAGATTTTGAGCGCGTTGAAGGAACTGCAGATCAGCGCAAACGGCGGCGCGCCTCTGGAGAGCCTGGAGGAGCGCGCCCTGAGGGAAGCAGAAGAGGGTATTGAATATGTGTTGAATAACGCGCAGCCCTATGAGCTTTCTTCGCAAAACAGCTACATGCGGCGGCTCCAGCATCAGGTCATTGAGAAGTACCGCCTGCTGTCGGAAAGCATTGGCGATGAACCCAACCGGCGGGTGCGGATTCTGCCGATCTATACCGACGAACCGCATAGGGAATAAGCGGCGCAGATCCCGGATAAGCGCATGGCGAAACCGATCTTTATCTCATTTGAGGGCATTGAGGGCTGCGGAAAAACAACGCTCAGCCGCTGGTTGACCGACCAGATGAACCAGCATGGCGCGCCTGCGGTCTGGACGCGGGAACCCGGACACACATGGGACACGCCAGAGCGGGATCAATTTGCCCAAGCGATACGCCATGCGCTGCTGAACTTGGAAGATTTGGACGAGCGGGCGGAACTGTTTCTGTTTTTGGCGGACCGCAGCTATCACTCCCAACGCTTTATTCTGCCCCAGTTGCAGGCGGGCATCAGCGTTCTTTGTGACCGGTATATCGATTCCACGGTGGTCTATCAAGGCTATGGGCGCGGAATCGATCTTGACTCCTTGCGCGAATGGAACCGGTTCGCGACACGCGATCTGATGCCCCATGTGACGTTCCTCATCGACCTGCCGGTGGAGGTTGCTCTCCAGCGCGCGAAAGAGATTACGCGATTTGAAAGGGAAACGCTTGACTTTCACGAAACATTACGTCAAGGGTTTATTGCAGAGGCGCGGCGCGAACCTGAGCGATACCGGCTCATCGATGGAACACTGCGCTTAGAAGACGCGCAAAGCGCGCTCTGGCAAGCCGTACAGCCCTATTTAACCTGATTAGGGGAAGCGAGCGATGAAACTAATGATTGCGGTGATTCATAACCGGGACAAAAACCGCGTGACGGATGCGCTGCTGGAGAACCATTTTAAGTTTACCAAGATCGCCAGCACAGGCGGATTTTTGCGGGAAGGGAATACCACCTTCCTGATGGGCGTTGAGGAGGAGCGAATCGAGGATGCGTTGTCGCTCATCGAACAGAACTGTGCGACACGCGAGCAGTATGTCAATCCCGTGCCGCCCGATGCCGCGCCCATCGGGACCTTTCTCCCGACCCCCATTGCGGTACAGGTGGGGGGCGCAGTTGTCTTTGTGATCAATGTCGAACAATTCGAGAGATATTGAAGTGCCAGCCCGATTAAGCCAACTCCTGCTTGCGCCCGAAGAGACCCTGCTCAGCTTGAAAAAACTGATGACTCGCGCCGAACCGCCGCAGGCATTGCTGTTGACGGGGGAAGAAGGGCTGGGAAAGGAAAGCCTTGCGCATGCGATGGCAGCCCGATGGCTTTGCCGGAAGCCGGACCCAGAAGGCGCATGCGGCGCATGCGAGTCGTGCTTGAAATGGAGCAGCAGCCAGCACCCCGACCTGTATGCGATTGCGCCCTCGCCCGACCAAATCAAAATCGAGCAGATTCGCGAGGCGCGCCAATGGATGAACTTTGCTCCGGTCGTGGCTCCCTTCCGGGCAATTGTGATCCTGCAGGCGGAAACGCTCAACCTGCATGCGGCGAACGCGCTGCTGAAAACCTTAGAGGAACCGCCCGAAAGTTACTTCTTTCTGCTGACCTCCAACGGCACCGACTCGATTTTGCCGACGGTGCTTTCGCGCTGCCGGATTGCCCGTCTTGCGCCCATTGAGATTCCCGTGTTAAGCAGTTGGCTGAAAAGCGAATGGGGGCTTGAGGCAGTGAAAGCGCAGCAGATCGCCGAGTATGCGGCAGGCGCGCCGGGAAAAGCCCTGGAGTGGGCGCGCGCGCTTTCCGACGACAAAGAGGCTCCTTTCCTGAAGGGGTTGGATCAGATGCTGAACTGTTTGGAGACACTCAGCGAGTTGGAACCGTTTGCCGCTTTGCGGGCAGCGGACGAGTTTCGGGACGCATGCAAGCAGTTGGAGGCAGCGATGCCGAGCCGATCCTCGCGCTTCGCGCTGGCAAAGGGGCTGGAACTGTTGATTGAGTGGTACAGGGACACGCTGTCGCTGGATCACGGCTCATCGGACATCCATTTCCAATCCCGTTTGGACGCGCTCAATCGGCTTCGGAAACGCTTTCCCGCGCATAAACGCTCTGCTGATCTGGAACAGATTATCGACATCCGCCGCTATGTGTTGGGGAACGCCAACGCCCAAATCGCGACCGAATCGCTCTTTATCCTCCTATTAAGTAACTCCTCCATCGAAATGCAACCCCTGTAAAGGTTCGGCGAACAGCATACCGCCCGACCTACGTCATTCCCGCGAACGCAAGAATCCACCCGTCGCCGTCATTCCCGCGAACGCAAGAATCCACGACAGTCAACCGAAAAAGAGAGGCTCAATCGCGAAGCCAAAACCGACGCTTTCCTTAGCCAGGGCAACATAGCCGCTTCATAGTTCCAGCGGCATCAACAGCTTAACCGCCAAACGGTTCTGTGTTTTGTCCGCGTTCGGCAGCCCATAAATCACAAACAGATCCATGCCTTTGCGCACCCGCTGGTAAAAGGTAAAATAGAGATTATTGACCGTCTCGCTCGCGCCGCCGCTCAAGGATTTGCGGTAGACATATTGACCGCCCACCGAGCGTTCGGGGCTAAGTTCATAGTTCAAGGTCGCGATAAACTGTTCTTCGCGATCCAACGGGGTTGGCGCAGGATAGCGGATTTCCTGGCGATCCGCTGCTAATTTCAAACGGAACCGGTTCGCGGGCGTCAGAGTTTGCTCCAACAACATATAGAGGCTGTCGCCCCCGTTTTGTCTGCCTGTCTCCAGGAAGAAATTGCCTTGTCGGAACACATCCAACACGCTCCAGCCTGCCATCAGCCCCACAAGACGGTCGGTATTGGGGGGGCGGCGAAGATGAGAGAGCAGGACGCCCCCGCCATAACCGGATTTCGTCCGAACTTGGAAACTCACATTGATGCCTTCGTCGAGCGTTCTGCCTCCATACCGCTTGCGCGCCCGCCCATCCACCGAAAGGAACCAGTCCAGTAAGGGACCCTTTTCTGGGCGGTCGAACAGATTGGCGATCCCGATCCAAGCGCGATAGCCTCGCTCAGGCGCGAACCCGAGGCGGGGGCGGTAGTTGGGCGTCACCTCTTCATAATCGATACGCCAATCCAATTTGCGTTCCGCCGCGTCCCGGTCGATGGTCAGGCGCATAAAGGAACCGCTATTGGGATTGCCAAGCGATTGATAAAAATTGCCCCGCAGGCTGAACTCGCCATCGGGCAGCTCCCGCAGAAAATTGGCTTCTGCGCCCCAGAAGTCATCTTGGAAGCCGCCACCGCGCAGCGCGCTGCCAATAAACCGCGCATAAGACCGCTTGTCCAGTTGATATTGTGTTTGGCTCAACAGGTACTGACGCGCAAACGCCCCATTGGGGGTGTTATCCAAATAATCTAACCCCAAGATTCCATACTGCCACCGGTCGAGGGTGCCGAACGATTTCAAGCCGGTATTCAAATCGGGAACGCGCACACTGTAGAAGACGGTTCGGGTGGGGAAGAAACCGGCTCCCTCTTGAAAGAAGGGACGGGTATCGCTTAGAACGCGCTCGGTGTAAGAAAAGTCCACGCGGGCGATATCGGCTGCGATGTTTCGGAAGTCGGGTTTGTGGGTAAAGAGTCCTGTGATACCCCCGTCCGAAACATACTTCACATCCAAGCCTGCGCGCAGGTGGTTCTGTAGGTCATCATCGGTGTCGTACAGCGCGTAAGGCAGAAAAATCAACGGTCTTCGGGTGGGGGGCAGTTCTAAGCCCGCCCATTCGGTCTGCCGCCGCTCTTCAAAGAACGCGCCCATATTGGGAAAGGTATACAGTTCGTAGGTTCTGGGGATGAAACGCAGCAACGCGATCCCGAAGCGGGTTTGACCATTGGGATAGCGCAGGGTCTTGACCGGTATCCTCATCTCCGCACTCCAGCCTTGAGGGCTGCGCTGCGCTTTGGCTTCCCAGTCGCCGCGCCATTGAATGTTCTCGGTGCTTCCACCAGGGATGCTTTCCGCCTGCGCTCCATTAGGATTCACTTGGAACCAGTAAGGCTCCAATCGCCGGTTTTGCGGGTCGACCAAGAGCGCGACAAAATCATCTTTATCGACGCTGCCGCCTCGCTTGGTTTCGTTCGCGATGATTTTCTCTGGTTCGGGGTCTTCGCAAACGAACGCGATATAGAGATACTGCTCATCAAAGCCCAAATAGGCGGTGGTGGGAAAACTGCCCCGCTGTTGGCGAACCGGGAACCAGAACTCCTCAACTTTCAGCGCATCTGCCCATTCGCTGGACGAGACTTGACCATCGATCACAGGTGCTGCTCTCAACCGTTTGGCAGGAATCTCGGCAGGCTGAACGGTCTGAGCCTCTACCGTTGCCGCCCATAACCCGCATGCCAATGCCCCTCCTCTCAATAACATCGAAACATAACTCATCTCTGTGATTCTTTTTCGCAAAGCAGATGGAGAATCCTTTTCAAAACGGGGTATCATAGTATTACTATGAGAAATATGAAAGGTCGAGTTCCCGTTTGGCTCATTATTGTTTTGAGTCTTGTAGGTCTGGGATGTATGGGGTATTGTGTTTTAAGCCTGATTCTTGCTCCGGTGTTCAATCAGGCAGAGGATGAGGCGATCCGAACTCATTGCCTGAGCAATCTCAAACAGTTGGGAACTGCACAGATGATGTACATCCAAGATTACGATGAACACTTCCCGATGGCGTCTCAATGGGGAGATTTAACCGAACCCTACCTCAAAGATCGCGCCAAGTATCGTTGCCCTTCTGTTTCAGATCAGGGCGGCTTTGGGTATGCGATGAATTCCGAGATGTCACAGAAAAAGTTTGATGAGATTAAAAAGCCCGATCAAACGCTCCTGCTGTACGATTCCACAAATCTTGCTTGGAACGCGCATGATAAAGTGGCTTCATTGCCCGATCCTCATAGACACTCAGATAAAAACAATGTGGCTTATGCAGATGGACATGCCAATGGCGTCGCGATGCCGTAGGAATGCCCATGTCATTCTGAGCGTAACGAAAAATCTGATTTCAGAGGCTGGATTCCTGCGTTCGCGGGAATGACGAATCTGCCTGCTGGAAGGCGTTTCTGACGGGTTTTTGCCCCTTGTAGGTCTCAAAATGACGGTCAGGGGCGCACACGAATGCGCGCCCCTGCAAGGCTTTCATTTCGAGCAAAATGAAGAATCCGCTTTTCAAAACTTGCTAACAAAACCCTGAAATCTCCTCAATCTCCCACATTCAGGTATACTCTACCTATCCCATTTTCTGAGAGGAAGGTAATCATTGGCTATTGAGGTAATTCCATTAGGCGGCACCGGAGAAATCGGCAAAAATATGAATGTCGTCCGTCAGGGCGATCAGATGGTGTTAATCGATGCGGGTATTTCGTTCCCGACTGAAGAGCTGCCCGGCGTTGATTTGGTCATGCCCGACCCCACTTATCTGATTGAGAACCGGCATCTGTTGAAGGCGATTCTCATCACGCATGGGCATGAAGATCACACGGGCGCATTACCCTATATTCTTCCTCAATTAGAAGTGCCTGTCTATGGCACGCGCATGACGCTCGCGCTAATAGAGACCAAGTTGAAAGAAAAACGAATCAAAGCCGACCTGCGCGAGATGATTCCCGGTAACCCGTTTGAGGTGGGCAGTTTCCAAATTGAACCCGTCCGCGTTACCCACAGTATCCCGCAATCCTGCGCCCTTGCCGTCCATACGCCAGAAGGAACCCTCTTCTTTACGGGTGACTTCAAGTTTGACCACACGCCCGTAGACGGCAAGCCGACCGACTTCAATCGCTTGGCGCGCATTGGCGACAAAGGGGTCCTCGCCCTTTTCAGCGACTGCACCAATATCGAGAACAAGGGCTGGGGCGAGTCGGAAATTTCGGTGGGCGATACGCTTTACTATCTGTTTGCGGAAGCGCCGGGACGAATCTTGATTACCAGTTTCGCTTCCAGCTTGTATCGTGTCCAGCAAGTGTTCGATACCGCCGCGCTTTATGACAAGAAAGTGGTCATCATGGGCAGGCGGATGGAACAAAACGTCGATACAGCGGTCGGATTGGGATTATTGAAGATCAAGCCTGATACCTATGTCTCCTCGCGCCGGATCGATGACCTGCATGATAGCGATATTGTGGTGCTGACCACTGGCAGCCAAGGCGAGCCTCTTTCCGCGCTCAGTTTGATGGCAGCCGACGAGTATCCGCGTCTAAAAATTAAGAAGGGCGACACGGTGATATTGGCTGCCAGCCCGATTCCAGGCAACGAAAGTCTGATTTGGCGAACCGTCAACCGCTTGATCCGGTTGGGCGCGCGCGTTATCTATGACAAAATCGCGCCGGTCCATGTGTCGGGTCATGCCAATTTAGAAGAGTTGAAGTTGATGCTCTCTTTGCTGAAACCGAAATATATCGCGCCCGTGCATGGCGAGCCTCGCCACCAAGCGCTCTATCGCGATATGGCGCGTGGGATGGGATATGAAGAGGAGCGTTTCTTCCTGTTGGAAAACGGCTCGATCCTTCGCTTTGAGAACGAAACCGCTGCGATTGTGGACCGCGCCCCGGTCGGCAGACTCTTAATTGAGGACGGCATGCCGGGCGGCATCTCTGAAAACATTATTCATGACCGCCGACACTTGGCGCAAGAGGGAATGCTGGTCGCGATTATCGCGATTGATGCGGAGAAGGGCGTTTTAGTATCCGAGCCGGAACTGATTATCAAGGGATTCACTTGGCACAATGATGCGCAGGCGCAGCTGGCGGTCGATTCGATTCGGGAGACGATAGCCACCTTAAGACCGGCAGAGTTGAGCGATTGGGACGCGATGCGCGGCGAGTTGACGGCGACCCTCAAACGGTTCTGCCGCAAACAACTGAACCGCCGCCCGATGATTATTCCGGTTGTGATGGAAGTTTAAGCGCAGGAATGACGATCGGTCAAATTAGCTCCTATGGCGCAGGTCTTCCACGAATTCCAGCTCGATACCGCCAATCCGCACAATGTCGCCTTCCTGGATGCCCATCTGGCGCAGTTTCGTCAACACGCCCATGCCCCGCAGGCGGCGGTGAAGCACATAGAGCGCTTCGCTGTTGTTGACATCGGTCATCTGAACCGCTTTATCCACCAATTCGCCTTTGACCACATACACCTCGCCCTCTTTTTCGGCAGACCATTCCGGGGTGGCGGAGCGTTTCTTGGTTTGCGGGCGTTCTTCCACCAGAGGCTCTAAGGGCGGCAGTTTTCCGACTTGCTCCGCCAAGTAATCTAAGAGTGGTTCTAAGCCCTCGCCTGTGAAGGCAGAGAGAATAAAGACAGAAAAGTCCCGCGCTCGCAGCTGTTCCGCGAACGCCTCGACCGGCGCGCGATCCTCCACCGAGTCGATTTTGTTCAGCGCGACAATCATGGGTTTTTCCGCCAGTTCAGGGTTAAAGGCATGCAACTCATGCTGGATCGTCTCAAAGGCTTCTTCGGGCGGATGAAGCGCGAAAGGCGACATATCCACCATATGAAGCAGTAAGCGCGCGCGTTCCACATGCCGCAAGAACTGATGACCCAGCCCCACCCCTTCATGCGCGCCCTCGATCAATCCCGGCATGTCCGCGATCACGAAGGTTTGCGTGTCGCGTCTCACTACGCCTAAATTCGGCACCAAGGTCGTGAAGGGATAGTCGCCGATTTTGGGTTTGGCGGCGGAGACCCGGCTGATAAAGGTGCTTTTGCCCGCGTTGGGAAAGCCGACGATTCCCACATCCGCCAGCAGCTTCAGCTCCAAGCGCAAGACTCGCTTTTCGCCCGGTTCGCCTCTCTCCGCGAATTTGGGCGCTTGGCGCGTCGAGGTGGCAAAGGTCGCGTTGCCGCGCCCGCCCACTCCGCCGCGCGCGGCGATGAACTTCTGTTTCTGCCGGAACAGGTCCGCAATCAAATCGCCGGATTCTACATCGTAGACCAGCGTTCCCACCGGCACGCGAAGCGTTAGATCGGAGCCGCTTTTTCCTTTGCGGTCCGCGCCGGAACCATGCGCTCCACTGTTCGCTTTGTAGTTAGACTTATAGCGGAAATCGAGCAGGGTGTTCAGCGACTCGTCCGCGACCAGCAGAATACTGCCTCCCCTGCCTCCGTCGCCGCCATCCGGTCCCCCGCGCGGCACGTACTTTTCTCTGCGAAACGAAATGCACCCGTTACCGCCATCGCCCGCCTGCAATTCGATGACCGCTTCATCTAAGAACATGATTATTTTCCTTGCAGTTCCGCCTGCAGCGCTTGGGATTCCGCGTGGTTTTTGTCTAACGCCAACGCTTTTTCCAGTTCGACCTTCGCGTCCTGAATTTTTCCGGTTTTGGCATAGGCGGCTGCCAGGTGATACCGTAAGTCCGCGTTATCGACGGAGGTATCGACTGCCATTTTTAGTTCTTTGACCGCGTTTTGGTAATCGCCCCGCTTATAATAGACCCATCCCAACGTGTCGCGAAACGCGCCTTCTGCCGAATTGATCGCCACCGCCCGATTTGCCATATCATAGGCTTTTTCCAGGTTCCGATCCGCTTCCGCCAGCGCGAAGGCATAGTTGTTCAAGATCAAGGGATTGCGTTCATCGGCTTTAATCGCTTTGTCATACGCCTCAACCGCTTTTTCTACTTCATGGGGTTTGACTGCCATCGCCAAGTCGCCCAGCATGCGGTAATATTCGCCCTTGTCCAGATCGTTCATCTTCTCGATTTTCGCTTCGTACTGCTTAAGGAACTCATAGCCGGCGCGCCCTTCCTTCGTTTCGATATACGCTGCGCAGATGGGAGCCAGCGCCAGTACAGGCGAGGAACTGTTCTCGACATGCTGTTTGAAATCGCTCTCCGCCCCTTTTACATCTTTGGTTCGCAACTTTTGAAAACCGGATTGCAACGAGGTCGCGCCCGATTTCTCTTTATTGGAACACCCCGCAAACAAACTGCTCACTAATAAGACCGCAATCAGCCAAAAACACCCTCTGTGCATAACTTCACCTCACCTATTAAGTATACTCGGTTCATGCCTGTCCAGGGCTGCCCTGTGCTATACTTCATGGCAGGCAGGTGAAGCGCAATGGATATTTATCAATCTTGGAACCGAATACGCGAACAAATTAAAGACCGGGTTACAGGCAGGAATGTATGGCAGGCATTGGATGTCTTGAATCCGATTGCGGAAGTGGACGGGACAACCGTTTTAGGGATACCCCACAGCTATTCGGAGTATATCAGTTATGTCAGCAATGTCACCACCAAACGCCTGATTGAACAGGTGATTGAGGAACATTTGGGCGAAAAACGCTCCATTTTAATTATTGAAGGCGCCACCCAGCAAGATTGGGAAGCCTACCAGCGAAAACAAGAGGAAGCGCGCCGAATCTCGGAGGGGTTAAGCGCAAAAGAATCGGTGGCGCGCAAGAGCGCGGACTCGTGGGAAGGATTGTATGAATGGTTGGGCAGACGCTATGCCGATACGCCGAACCGCAGCCTGGCGCAGAACCGCGCGCAATACTTGCAAGATGCCGTTGAAGCGACGCGCAAACTCTTGGAGCAGACGCCGATAGAAAATGAACAAGACGAACGTCAATTCAACCGGGTCATTGAGCGCATCACGACGAATACGGATGTCGCGCCTGCGATGGTGGGTTGGTTGATACTGTATGGAGGTTCATAGGACAGGGAGACACAGTGCGGGGTGCTGCGCCTCCCTGTGGGGTTGGTGAGGTGGGTTCAAGACGTCTAATTGTGAATCTGAGAAAAACGGAACCGATCCCTCACTATCCCACTATATTATATCGTATTTTTATCAGATTCGTCAAGGAAATTTTTCTTTATGGCACAAATTATCGAACTTCTTAACTTGGAAACCTGTCTTGACGCGCTTCCCAGCGCGGATTGGGATCAAGTCAAGATTACTACTGTCGACCGCGAACCGCTGCCCGCGTTGATGCGGAAAGAGCATACTCCCCCTTTTGTGGAGTATCCGGGCGTGCCGTTCGCGCTGGGATTTCCCTTGCGCCTGAATGAAGAGCGGGTGGTCTATGCGTTTGCGGATTCGTTGGGCAAAGGCTACACTTCACGATCACGGTCAATTCGCGCTTTGCATGATGCAGCGGAGAGTCGACTGCATTATATGACCGCTTTGGAAAAGAAGTTTAAGAAGCGGGGCATCGATACGGCGGAGATGACTGCCTACCTCCAAGCGGCGCAATACCACTGGGATCAAGCGAATTTAACCTTTGAGCCTAACGACCAAAACCAGCATTTCTTCGCGAGTTTGCGAGAGAGCATTGGAGCGGGAGAATCGCTCGCGCTTCAGATTGCCACCTTCCGAACCAAGCGCAACGGTTGGCGGGACGCCTTCTTTTGGGGATGCAGCATAGGTTTCGAAGATCAAACGGCTTTGTTGAACGCGCCTCTGCTGCCGGTGGTGAACTGTTTGAGTTTGGATTTCAGCGGAACGCAGTCGCCCGATTTTGAACCGGCGGTCCGTTGGGCGCAGCAGAACCGGGTGAGTTTGAAAGCCGCCTCGATCCTCACGCCCCAAGCCCTTGAAAGCGGAGACCCTGTCGAGTGGCAACATCGCTTGACTCAGCCGATGGATCGCTATCGAGGCGCTATCCGCTATTGGGAAATCTTGACAAACCCGCATTGGGCGATTCCAGACAGCGCAAGGCTGGTTTCGCTGGCGCGCGATCTGGGACAAACGGCTCGGAACCTTGACCCGCAGTGTGTGCGAATCATCAGCGTTTCTTACGATCTCACCCAGCCGAATCCTTCTGCGATTCCCTATTTGAGCGAGTTGGTAGAGCATGACGCGCCCTTCGAGTGTGTCGGATTGATGTTGACCGGCAGTTCTCAAGATTATTTTGAACTGGATGAGACCCTTGAGCGCTATGCCGATTTTGGAAAACCGATCCACTTGAGTCTAACTCTGCCGCCGGGGTCAACGACCGCTTCCGAACAAGCACAGGCAGAATGGCTGGAAGCGGCGGTCTCACTGGCGTATAGCAAGCCTTATCTGGTTTCCGTTACGGTAGAGACGCCTTTGGATAGCAAATCGGATCAAACGAAGCGCGGGTTGTTTAATTCCGACCTCGCGCCGAAGCCTTCTTTTCTGCGATTGTCAGATATGAAAGCGCTCTGGCGAAGCGGCTGAATCTTCTTTTGAAACCGCGAATAAATTCGCGCCGACAAAACAGCAAAGTCGCTCTTCAGCGACTAAATCGTCAAGCGTAAGAGCAGACCTATGTGTCTGCCCGATCAGAGGGCAACACACACGCGCCCCTACAATGCCGTTCCCCAACCAATCACAGTGCCACTGCTACCGTCGTTGCGCTTGCATTGCCAACTTCTTCAAACCGTTCGTCGCCTTGCCGTTCACGCCACCCGGCAGTTTGCTCGCTAACAACGAAAACAAGGCGGAGGAGGTCACTTCGACGTTGGCAGGCACAGCAGGGGTCTTCGGCTCAGATGCGGGAACCGGCACAGGTGAAGACCCTTCGCCCTGCGGCTTTTTGCCCAACAAACTGAGCCACAACTTGATGAGATGCAAGACTTCTCTCGTCTGGCGCAACAGCGCGTTCTGCAGTTTGAGAGCCGACTGCCAATCGTTCTTCGTCTGGTCTGATTGCGCCTCCGACGAAAAGTCGGGCAAGGGAGCCTCTAAGGCGTGATTGAGCCGGTTGAGCGCTTTCGTCAATAGTTGGATGACGGGACAATCTGCCGGTAATCCAAAGGTCGCGCCGAGTTCTTTTGCCGTGAGTTCAATCGAATGCATCGATTTTAGCCTCCAATGTCACTGTGGGAGTTCAAACGATCAGGAAGTCAACCTCAATTTCAAAAATGCAGTTAGGCTGACATACCGACCATAGAAATCATAGTTTCGATGTAAGTCCAAGTGCCGAAGAATCAAAGAGGTTTAGGGGCAAAGGCACCATGAGAAGAAGGGTATTTTATCGCAGGGTGACCACTTTCTTACGCCGCTTGCGAATCGACACGGGTCAGCGTCAATTCACGCAGGCTTTTTTCCAACACATCGACCTGGATGGCTTGGAACGACATGCCGTATCGTTCCACCGTTTGAGGCGACAATTCGTTGACGCCGGTGCTGAAATGCATCGGCTCAGGGGTCAAGAACAACAGGCTCAAATTGTTGACCGTTTTCGGGGAAACTAAGCCCATCTGAAGACCGTTCTGCGATTGTGCCAATCGATAGCGCAACTGGCGTCGGCTCTCTTCCCAAGCGATGAGTTCAGAAGCGGTCGTCCACTCTAACCCTCTTGAGCGGGCATGCGCCAGCAGTTTCAGCAGGGTATCCGCCTGCTGTTCCAGCGCGGTGAATTCGGTATTCACGGTGAAATGCGCGACTCCGTAAACCTCCGCCGCTTGATCCACTAAATCGCGAGCCGTCTGCATGGACAGGCGGCTTCCGAGTTGATATCCCAACAAAGGCAGCACGTAGAGATTGGAGAGCGCGCCGTCGCGCCGGAGTGGTTTCCAAGGTTGGCATCCCCCAAAAGCGAACCCAGCCGCGCCGGGCGCATAACCGCCGCGATTGATGTCGATACTTAACCCGACCCGTTCGCACTGCTCGTAAAACTCCAATTTGCCCCGCCATTGCAGACCCTGAATCTGGACCGCATTGACGGTTCGTACACTGGTGAACCGCCGCACATGATCCAACTGCATTTGTAGGCTGCTGTAACGCATCAGTTCCTGGGGGTCTGCCGGTTCATAGATGAGCGCGATTTCGTTGTCGCGTTTCTGCAGTTCCCGGTAGAAACTTTGTGTCTGCGCGACATGCTGCACGCCCCAAGTGGCTTTGATGCCGACCAAAGTCAGGAGCCGGTTGCAAGCTTGATCGGAGTCAGGGAGTTGAGAACTGGTCTCCACAGTTAGAACTCCTGCGCCGGTCTGATGACGCGGGTAGTGCCAAATCAAGGGACAGATCAAACCCGCGCGCTGGGAGGCTTGAAGAACCAAGCGGATCAACACTTCGCGCCAATGGTCCGTGACCGGTGTTTGGAACAGGGGCAACCCCTCCGAATCGGGTGAGCGGTCGAATCGCCAGTCCAGCATGATGCCGTCTTCACAGCGCAAAACGCCGTCGTTCAAGGGCGCAGTCCCATCGGAGGGCGCGATCCCATCTTCATGCACGCATGCCCCCATCTGGATGCGAACCAGCGTTTCTCCCAGGTTGGGCGCAATCAAGATCGCTTCCCCTTTGCCCCATCGCTGCCTCGCAACAGCACAGAAGGGGGTTGGGTTTTGGTGGCAGTCTAAGAGGGCAGCCACTGGCCCAGCGGTCGTGGTTTTAACTGCGACCCCGCCGAAGAAGCGTAAAGGCGTTTTCAGGTGCGCAAAGAGGGGTTCAGAACCCTCAAACAGGGCATAGCCCGCTCCCAATCGGATAAAGGGTTGCTCAACTTGGGGTGGGGGAACCGCCAAGTGGACGCCGAACAGATTTTCTTTGCCATACACACAGCCAATCGCGATCCAGACGCCGCCCTGCTCCATAAAATTCATCAAAGCGTTCGCCAATTCTTCGTGGATGACGCCTTCGCCCGCGGTGATGAGCAAGGTTTGGTGAGGCAGCAGAAGCGGCAGCTGCGCGCGCGCGACCTCGTCGAAGCACAAACCAGCGCGCTGTAAGATTTCTTTACAATACGCGCTACAAAAATCGGAAGTCGCTTCGCCCGAGCCGCCCATCCAACAATAACCGATACGCGCCCATTGGGTGTTAGGGTCTGCCATAGTCTCAAGTTTATTATCGGTGAGAAGCAAAGGGGACTTTAGACTGTGGAAAGAGCCTGTTTTGTGGAGGACAAAGGGTTGAGAGGGCGCAAAACGCGCTTTGCGCAATGGACCATGAAATTATTCTCTCAACCATAATTCCACTCAAAATCTTCTTTCTCTTTACCTGAAAAATCGTTTCATCCCCCTTGACAATTCCATACAATTGTGATATAATACTTTGGGTTGCCCGCCATCGTGACAGGGTAACCAAGACAAAAACAGGAGGTCTTTGTTCATGAAGCGAAGTATCAAGTTCTATTTGATTGAATCAGTCGCTCTCCTTATCCAAAATGCGGGGGGGGGGCAGAGTGTCTGCGCGTAAACCCCGCAATCGTCCGGTTTTCTAAGCGGTTCCAACGAGGAGTATGGGGTATGACCTTTGTTGGCTGCTTCTTCTTCGTTTCCCAGTCTCATGCGCAAAGCGGTCCTCAAGACATTGGACAGTGGGATTGGCTTCTCAATCAGCAAGGCGTCGCCACCGTGTGGCGCGAAAACACGCAAGCGCGAACTGCCTGGGACCAAGCCCTGAACGGATATGGTCATGCTTCCACAGGGTGGCACGACACTTACGGCGTGCATGCGGTTCTTCTCCCGCACACCTCTCTGACTGGCGCATTGAAGCGCGGATGGGTGATGTTGTGGGGATTAGGGAAAGAGCGAACAAGTTCCAGTTATGATCGAATCGATTCTTATGCCGCAGATACCGCCTTTCCGCAAGGACAGGGAGCCGACCAACGCTTCGTCTCTAAAGTCGCGATGACGCCTTTGCTCTTGTGGCATCCCAAAGATGACAACACGACAGACGATTCCCACTTGTTTGGTTATGTGCGTTACCTGTTTGATACCGACAAGTGGAACGATCCGAACGCGCCCGGTGACTGGCCCATTTACAAACTTTTCTGTGCGGGGCATGCGTTTTTGCCCGATGGAAAACTATTTACTGCGGGCGGCGATGGCGATCTTTGGAGCACGATTTCAGGCGCAAACGGAGATGTGGGCTATGTTGGTTTGCGTTTGCGAGGAATTTTCGACAGCGCTCAATTCGTTCGTTCTGCCAGCGCGCAACAAAGCTATTTACCCTTTTGGGATACCCAACACACGATGAGCGATCCGCGTTGGTATCCGACCTTGACGGCATTACCCAGCGGCAGAACCCTGATTGTGGGCGGCACTCGCTGGAAGAATGGCGATCTGGTCAAGTACTCCGAAAACTTCGAAGTGTATGACCCCTGCACGGACAGTTTACACTTTAGAGAAGTACCCGAATCTTTACAATCCATACTTGGTTTTCTCTATCCTCGCTTACATTTGGTGTCCTACATGAACAGCGTGGGAGAGGGGTTAGATACGCCTCGTGTGGTATACACAGGTTTTGACAAGAAAACCTATTACCTGAATGCCCTTCAAACAGATTCTGATTGGTTCCCTTACAGCCCCGAACGCAGTCTACATCGGACTTGGGGCAGTTCGGTGTTGTTGCCAAACCCCAAAGACAATCCTCAGAGCCTCAGCCAACAAGTTTTGAACCGGGTGATGGTCGTTGGTGGAGACAACGGGGCGGTCAACAACAACGTGACCAATTCTACAGAGATCATGACTTTTGGCCATAGTAATTCCCTGTCAATTGCAAGTGGTCTGCAAATGAATGCTCATCGGATGCACGTGAACACCGTTCTGCTTCCAACGGGTGATGTATTGGCTGTAGGAGGCATTAATTCTCGCGTTGAAACATGGGAATACCCTGATAATGTGGTATTTGCCACAGAGTTGTACCCAATGCACCCCAGCACCGGACAGACCCATTGGAAGAATCTGGCTCCATCGCCGACAATTGACCAAGACGGCGATGGGATCAGCGATGGGACGCGGGTATACCACTCAACCGCTCTGCTTTTACCGGATGGACGAGTATTGACCGCTGGTTCGGCGACCAAAGATAGTAATCAGACATCCATAAACAATCGAGTTCCTACGATCTACTCGCCCCCTTACCTGTTCAATTCCGATGGGGAACGTCGTTCTGAGACCGAACGTCCTCAAATCGCTGTCGTGTCCACAACGGAACTTAACTATGGACAGGACTTCACTGTGTCCTTTGAAACTCAAAATGAAAGCGAGGTGGTTTCTGTCCTCTTGATCCGTCCTGGTTCCGTGACCCACTCCTTCAATTTTGAGCAGCGGCTCATCAAGCTCCGGTTTAATAGTGAGTTGGACTATCTGAAAGTGACCTCCCCTTGGGACCCCGCCATTGCGCCTCCAGGCTGGTACATGCTCTTCTTGTTAGACGAGAACGGCATCCCTTCCGAAGCGGCGTGGGTCAAGATCAAGCCTCCCAACTGCGAAGGCGAAGCGGCGATGTTCCTTCGTTTGGAGTTACAGGATGTGGCAACGGAGGTGAGCGCGGAGCAAGCGGATCAAGTGGAGCATTCGCCGATCTGCATAGAGTTCCGGGAACTTGGGTCTGGCGAAGTCGTGGAAAGCTACACGCTGCCGATGTTTGCGCCGGACACCGAAAGAAAAGTCTCGCTTCCGATCTACACCGATTTATCCCCAACGACCTATACTCTTTACATTCAGCCCTATCGTTCTTGGTTGGGGAAACAGATATCGTTCCAAGGGGAACAAGACGGTCCGTTATTGGTGTCATTGCGTAATGGCGATGTGAATGGCGATAATGTTGTGGATGCGCTGGATTTAGCCCTCGCGTTGGAGCAGATAGGCGAAAGCGACAGTGTATCAGAGAGGGTGTGGTCAGCGGATGTAAACTTAGATGGCGTGGTGGATGAGAACGACCTCGCGATCATTGCCGAAAATCTGGGGGCTGAAGGCGACCAGTGAAGAACGACCGAAGCGCGCAGGAATGCCATTCTCTGCGCGCTTCGTTTCGAAAGGAGGATGCATGATGCGATTCAATAGAGCCTTTGTTCTGGTGTTGGAGATTGTGTTGATGGGGTTTCTGCTGCTGCCAATATCTGCCCAAAGATTGGTCTTAATCAATTCTCCTGCGGATACGACCATTGCTGATTGGACTGACATCTCACATAATGGCTCCAGTGTTGCAGGAGCATTATATCATCATTATCGTGATCGCAGTTACCCCTTTGTCTGGTCGGAGCGGGAGGGCTTTCGGTATTTAACTCCTCAGGGGGGCTACACCCAGAATCTGGATGAAGCGATTACAGGAAGAGTCCGTGGTATGTCCGGCAGCGGAGTCGTGGTGGGCAGTTCTGGTAGTCTTGCCTTTCGTTGGAAACCGGGAATCGGGATGCAGTCCCTCTCACCGTTTACTGGAGCACCTGCTGCCTGGGCAAATAGGTCATCACGAGACGGAAATTGGGCTGTTGGAGGTGATTCTCGCGGACGTGCCTTGATATGGGATGAGAACGGGACCCCATATCCCATAATTGAAGGTTACGCTCGAGACATTACACCTGATGGTCGGGTGGTTGTAGGTGGTCTTTCCGGCGATGCGGGCATCGGGATGTTTCGTTGGACCGCGGAAACAGGGCTGCAACGCTTGGCGTGGGGCGGTTCTGCGACGGGGGTCTCTGCCGATGGGAATGTGGTCGTGGGCGATGGTTTGGTGGGGGGACGCGCTGGCGCGGTGCGTTGGACACCCGAGCGGGGCGCAGAGGTGATCTCTCCCCCAGGCGTTGGAGGATTCGCGAGCGCGGTTTCTGCGGATGGGCGCGTGATTGTCGGTTTTGCCTATCCGGGTTCTCAAAAAGTCTTTCGTTGGACGGAGTCGGGGGGGTATGAGTTCTTGGGATTGACCTATCGTCATCTGTTGCCCTCCGGCACTCGTCTTGATTTTCCCACCGGCATTTCTGGCAATGGGCGTTATATAGTGGGGTTGGCAGAAACGCGCGAAGGAGCGCGAAAATTTTTGTTAGACACGATGGTTCCCGAGCCGTCGGGATGGTTGGTCTTAGGATTGGGGTTGGGGCTGTTGTGGAAGCGGAGGAGGCAAGAGGTGAAGCAAAGGGGACTTTAGGCTGTGGAAAGAGCCTGTTTTGTGGAGGACAAAGGGTTGAGAGGGCGCAAAACGCGCATATTGCGCCCTCTCAGAAAGCATTCTTTAGCGGGGGAACTGCAGAAGCGTATCGCGAATCTTGTGAGAAATGTCCAACGCTTCGTCGTAAGGTCGCTGCCAGACATTGCGTCCAAAGATCATGCCTGTCGCGCCCGCTTCCATCGAAAGGCGCACTTTCTTCAGCACATCCTCGTCGTTGCCCTTCTCGCCGCCGGAGATAATCACAAACGTTTTGACAGCGGATGCAATCGAGCGCTGGATCATCTCTTCGTCGGAGGGTTCCATTGTGTTGTAAGGCTTGGGATGGAGTGCTTTCTTGTCGTCATTGCTCTTCTTGGGGAAGTTGATTTTGACCACATCCGCGCCCAGTTCCGCTGCCACGCGCGCCGCGTAATCGATCGCATAGAGGCTCTCGCGTCCGCCTTTAGTTTCAACCGCTTCACCGCGCGGGTAAGACCAGACGATCACCGGCATACCGTACCGCTCTGCTTCCGAGCGCACTTCCATAAACTGCATAAAGTCGTCATCTTGGCGGGGCGAACCCACATAGAGCGTATAGCCCACCGCGTCCGCGCCCAACCGGACCGCATCCTCCACCCGCGCATTCAAAGGGGACAGCGCGTGCGCATCGGAAGGGATTTCGGTTTTGCCGTTCAGTTTCAGGATCAACGGAACCTCGCCCGCAAATCGGCTGATGAACTTCTCGGCGATTCCGTATTGAAATGCCACCGCAGAGAAACCGCCCTCTTTCGCCAAGCGGCAGATGAAATCGGGGTCAGCAGAAGCTGGGTTCGGGAAGAAATCGCGGGGACCGTGTTCCAGTCCTTGGTCATAGGGCAGCACCATCATCGTGCCGTTTTTGGGACCATAGCCATAAAGCAGGCGCTGTAAGCGCGTTCGTTTGCCCACACTCAGGTGGTTCATATCGTCTAAAGTCATTCGGGGAGTTGTTGTTGTTGTCATCAATTGATCACCTCGCTTCTAAAAGCGTTAGGATTATACCATAAATAAGCGATTCCCTCGTTTGACACGGTATAATACCTCTGTGCAGAACTACCGGATCGTTCAAAACTATCATCCGCGTTTTCAGGTCTTGAGCGGCGTCGCGCTGATCATGATCCTGTTGGCTTGGACAGGCAAGTTTTTTGACCGCATGGAACATCTCCAGCGTCCCAATGCGCTCAGCCGCTCCAATTCGCCCTACCTGCGAGGCTGCCAGCATCAAACGGTCTCTTGGCATACCTGGAACGCGAACCCTTTTGCGCGCGCCCATCGGGAACAAAAAATGATCTATGTGGATGTCGGCGCGCTCTGGTCAGGTCGGAGCTTGAAGGCGGATACCGATTTCTACGCCAATTCCCAAGTGAACGATTTAATTCGGGAAAGCTGTGTACCGATTAAGGTGGATGCCGATGCGAGAGAGAAGACGACTCGCTATTTGCGTACCCATGCGCGTTTGATGGCACTGCCCGAACGATATCCCTTAGTGGTGATGATGAACTCTCATGGAGAACCCATCACTGCCTTTTCGCCCCAATCGCGCCCGCTGTTGATTCGAGCCTTGGAAGAAGTAAACAAACGGCAGCGAGAGAATCCGCAGCAAGTGCGCGAATTGATTATCAGTTTGCAGAGTAGCTGGCGCGAAATGATGATTGCGGAGGCACAGCCGGGTGTCATCAACGCCACGCTCTACCGGCAGATGAGCCAAGAACTACTGGCTGCCTTTGAGGAGATCAAGGTTGCAGTGTTTGATCAAGGTCACCCAAAAGCGATTGCCAATGCCTGGTTCTTGTTGCACATGGCAGAACAGGATGGGGACGCTCAGGCGAGGCAAACACTGATCCAGTTCCTTGAAGCCTTGCGTCGCAGCGCGCTATATGATACGCAACGGGGTTCGTTTCACACGCTGGCAGAAGGCATCTCCAACGGCGCGCCGGTAGGAGGGAAGCGATTAGAGGAAAACGCGATGCTGTTGATGCTGTATGCGCGCGCCAGTCGTCTGCCCGGAGGTCAAGCGTTAGCACCGGTCACGCATGAAATCGTCGATGGGCTGAGAACCCTGTTTTGGCGCGAAAGACCGCCCGGCTTTTTATCCTCCATTGCGCCCTTGGCATACAGCGGCTCGTCTCAAAGCGACTCGCCCGACTTCGACCCCACTTTTTACGTTTCTGCTAACGCTCTCACGGTGCAGGCGTTGCTGACCTATGAACAGCTGCTTGGCGGACGCACAGAACGGGGGCAATGGGCGCTGCAGAGCGCAAAGCAGACGATGGAGACGCTGCGCGCCATGCGCGCTTTTCATGGCGAGTTGTACCATTCCAGCCAGCGGGAAGTCAGCGACTGGCTGCGGGATGAGGCGCAAACCGCTGCCGCAGCGATGATGATCTATAAGCGCGCCAAAGATGAGCGCTATTTGACTTTTGCTGAAACGCTGATTCGCCACATGATGAATTCGCATCCCGAACCCACCGGCGGATTTTATGATCTTCGACAGGGGCGTAAACTTAAAATTTCGGTCTATAAATCCAAAAACGAGGAACCCACTCAGTTTGAAATTGTGATTGAACCTTCGGTGACCGCCATCGATGATGAATTCAGCGCGGATAACCCTCTGGTTGCATGCGCGCTGATGGAGTTTGCGGAGATCACGGGCAATGCCCGCTATCGCGTTCGCGCCAAAGAAGCCCTCAACGCTTTCGCTCAGAGCGCATCTCAGAACGCTTCTCAAATGGCTTATTACACGGTGGCAGTGGGTAAGTATTTGAATCAGGTACAATAGTGCAATGCAGAGTTATGATCGGCGCGCGGCATCCCGCTTAACAGGCATCTCTGTTTGGCGGTTGCGCTACTGGGAACATACCGACCTGTTGAGACCGAGCCTGTCCGAGGGCAAGCAACGGCTCTACAGTTTCGCTGATCTTGTGACGCTTCGCGCCATCCAGCAGCTGTTGACGGCGGGGATCTCGCTTCAACGGGTCCGCCGCATCGTTGCCTCCCTGCATCGTCTCTATCCTCGTTTGGAATCGCCCCTCTGCAGTCTTTCGCTCTTCACCGACGGCGATGGCATTTTTGTGGCGACCAGCGACCCGCAAGTCGCGTTGGATGTGTTGAAAGAGGGTCAGTTGGTTTGGAAAGTACCTCTGAGCAATATCGCCCGCGGGCTCCGGCAGCAGTTAGACCCCGAATGGGAAGAGGCTGCCACTGTGGAGCGGTAATTAGGAAGCGTTTCTTGCCTCATTTTCTCCGTTTTTCTCCTTTTTAGAAAATTTCTCGAAAAAGTTGTCCGGTTTTGGGCGTTTCAGGAGTCTTATATATATGGAAAGCAAAAATGATTGGTTCTCCAGTCAGCGCTTTCCAAGGGCGAAATATTTTTAGTAGATATGTGGCGGTAGCCGTGCTTTGATCCTCCTTTCGACGGCGCCGCCTTTTTCTTTTGTTAAGGCGTTATTTTGATCTTCAATTCCCGCAATTGCGCTTCATCCACTTCTGAAGGCGCTCCAAACATCACATCCACATACGCCGCGTTTTTGGGGAAGGCGATCACATTGCGAATGTTCTCATCGCTGCAGAGCAGCATCGCTAAGCGGTCGATACCGGGCGCAATTCCTCCATGCGGCGGCGCGCCATATTCAAACGCTTCCAACATATGACCAAACCGCTCGTCAATCTGGTCTTGGGTGTAGCCCAGCAGATGGAAAATTTTATCTTGCAGGTCGCGCTGATGAATTCGGATGCTGCCACTGGCTAACTCCACGCCATTGCAGACCATATCGTAGCATTGCGCGCGAACCTTGCCGGGGTCGGTATCTAACAAAGGGATATCCTCGGCTTGGGGACTGGTGAACGGGTGATGCATCGGTGACCAGCGTTGATTCTCGTCGTCCCATTCCAGCAAAGGAAAATCCAGAACCCATGCAAATACCAATCGGTTCGGGTCTTGCAAACCCAACCGCTTACCCATTTCCAACCGCAGCCGCCCCAGGCAATCCAAGGTTACCTTGGTTTGGTCCGCCACTATCACGATCAGGTCGCCGTTTTGCGCGCCGCTTCGCTCGATAATGGCTGGCGGTTCGTGTTCCGCCATATGCTTGGCAATGGGCGAACGAATTCCCTCTTCGCTGAGAGCGATGGTTCCCAAACCCTTCGCGCCAAACCGTTTTACAAATTCGGTCAGTTCATCGATCTCTTTGCGCGAGTAGCCCGCGCAGCCGGGCAGCGTCAATGCTTTGATGATTCCGCCCGATTCAATCACGCCCCGAAACGCCTGGAAGGGGGTCTCTTTGAGCAGGTCGGTCAATTCGACTAATTCCATGCCAAACCGCAGATCAGGTTTGTCGGAACCATATCGCTGCATTGCTTCTTCGTAGGTCAGGCGAACAAACGGTTTCGGCGACTGTTTATCGGAGCATTTTTCTACGATCTCAAAGAGGAGTGGCTCCATCAAACTGAGAATATCTTCCTGCTCCACGAACGACATTTCCAAGTCCAACTGCGTGAAGTCGGGCTGGCGGTCGGCTCGCGGGTCTTCGTCCCGGAAACAGCGTGCAATTTGGAAATAGCGTTCAAAGCCAGATACCATGAGCAGCTGCTTCAACTGCTGGGGCGATTGCGGCAGCGCATAGAATTTACCGGGAGAGAATCGGCTGGGAACCAGGAAGTCGCGCGCGCCTTCCGGCGTGCTTTTAATCAGGATGGGGGTCTCCACCTCTAAGAAACCGCGCTCGGACAGATAGTCGCGAATCACTTTGACCGCTTTATGGCGCGTTTCCAACCGGGTATACATGGAGGGGCGGCGCAAATCCAGATAGCGGTAGCGCAAGCGAATATTTTCGTCCACTTCGTTGTCTTCCTCGGTTAAGGGGAAAGGCGGTGTCTTGGAGGCGTTCAAAATCGTGAAGCTTTTTACTGCCACCTCAATTTCGCCGGTAGGCAGTTTGGGATTTTCAGAGCCGGGCCATCGTTGTCGGACTTCGCCCTCTATCGCTAAGCAGAACTCGGTGCGTATCGCGCCTGCCAACTCCATCAGTTCGGGAGCCACTTGGGGGTCAAACACCACCTGCACCAGCCCCGACCGGTCACGCAAGTCCACAAAGATCAATCCGCCCAAGTCGCGCACGCGATGCGCCCACCCATTGAGCCGGATCGTTTGCCCACTATGCTCTACCCTTAAGTCTCCACACCAAACCGAACGCTTCCATGCCTGCATAGGGCATGATTATAGCACAGGGAAGAGCTTTCATTAGGCGGTTATCGAGTCTAAATCGAGTATAATTCATGGTATGATTGAAATCGGCACTTTGGAAGAACGGTTACAGGAAGCTCGTCGGCGTTTGAAAACGATCGGAGAGCATCTTTGACGTCGCCCATCTTCAGCGTCAAATTGGGGAATTAGAGTTGCAGTCGCAATCGACTGACTTGTGGAACGATCCAGCGAGCGCGCAGGCGGTGATGCAGCAGCTGTCCCGGTTGCGCAGCCAAGCGGACCCTTGGGAGAAACTGAGCCAGCAGGTAGAAGAAGCGCAGGAGTGGGCAGGGCTTTTGAGCTTGGAGCCTGACGAGTCGATGCTCCAAGACCTTATTCGCCAAATCGAGACCATCGAACACGAGGTGGAATCGCTGGACCTGTTGACTTTGCTGAATGGCGAATATGACCATTCTAACGCGCTTTTAGAAATCAATTCTGGCGCGGGCGGAACCGAAGCCTGCGATTGGGCGTCTATGTTGCTTCGAATCTACCTGCGCTGGGCGCAGCGACGCGGTTTCCGAGTGGAAGTGGTGGAGGAGACGCCGGGAACGGTGGCAGGCTTAAGCAGTGTCAGCCTGCGAATTGAAGGCGAATGCGCTTATGGCTATCTGAAATCGGAGGCGGGCGTTCATCGTTTAGTGCGAATCTCGCCCTACGATGCGAACAAACGGCGTCACACCTCGTTCGTCGCGGTGGATGTGGTCCCTGAGATCGAAGAGACCCAATTCACGCTGAATATGGAAGAGGTGCGGGTAGATACCTATCGCGCGGGTGGAGCCGGCGGACAGCACGTGAACAAAACCGAGTCGGCGATCCGGGTGGTGCATCTTCCGACGAATATTGTCGCGACGTGTCAAAGCGAGCGCTCGCAACATCAGAACAAAGAGGTGGCTTTGAAAGTCTTAACCTCACGCGTGGCAGATCACTACCGCAAGCTGGAAGAGCAGAAAATGCAGCAGATGCGGGGCGAGGTACAGCCCGTGGAATGGGGACACCAAATCCGGTCGTATGTCATGCAGCCTTATACACTGGTGAAAGACCATCGTACCGATTACGAGACAGGTAATGTGCTGGCGGTGATGGATGGCGAAATCGACGGTTTCATTGAGGCGTATTTGCGTTGGAACGCGAAACGCGCATCGGCAGTCCAAAAGTCATGATTTGAAGTTTTTTGCCAATAATTGTTAATATAGACGGAAAAACCTATGAGAAAGAACCCGCTACGCGCGCTGGTCGCGCTCTTGGGAGTCATCAGCGCGCTGTCAACGCTCCATGCGCAGACAGTGACGTTGCCGCACTCTGCCTCGACTTCGGAAGTGGGCAGTGGCGCAAACGCGCTGGCGCAAACGATAGTGGAAGCGATCCGCTTGGAGTCAGGCGCGGATATTGCTTGGCTGGGCGCTGCCTTTTTTGCCGATACGCGCTTGGAAAAAGGCGCGCGCTCTGCAGATGAATTGCTGAAGGCGGTTCAATACCCGGAGGATGAAGTCGTTGTTTTGTCGTTGACCGGCGATCAGATTAAAAAAGCGTTAGAACGTTCGGTGGAACTGTACCCTGGACGCAACAACGCCTTTTTACAACTGGCAGGTCTCAGCGTTCGATTCAAAGAAAACGGCGCGAACAAAATTCTTTCCGTTCGCATAGGTCGAAATGAAATAGACCCTTCACGCGCTTATACTGTCGCTGTCACCGCTTCGTTAGCGCGCGGCGCGCTGGGCTATCAAGCGATTTGGGGCAAAGAACAGATCAGCCGCTCCACAGGAAAGACCGTTGCCGAGATGGTGAAGTCGGCAGTCCAATCGCGTTTGGAATGGATCGATACGCCGCTCTGGATCAAAGAATAAAGAGCGCAGTTCATTTCAACAATAAAGAAAAAATCAAAGAATTTTATCCCGATAAATACCCTGATAGCCCGCGAATTCGAAACCTGGAACAAATAGGGGGAATCTTCGCGTCAAATTGGGGTATCATATAAGGTACTAAAGCAAGGAGGTTATTCTAAACCAATGAACCGAAAAGGTTTTACGCTTATCGAGCTACTGGTTGTCATCGCGATCATCGCTATTTTGGCAGCCATTTTGTTCCCTGTATTTGCGCAGGCGCGAGAGAGCGCGCGCCAGACTCAGTGCACCAGCAACCAGAAGCAGCTTGCGACTGGCGTGATGATGTACATCCAGGATTATGACGAGAACTATCCTTTGAGCGCATATTTTGGCATGAGCAATTACGTCACCCCTGCGAGAAACGGTGTCATCGTCGTCTACGATATGATTTCACCCTATCTCAAGAATACTGAAATCTTCGTTTGTCCCAGCTATCGACCCGGCATTGACTGGCAAGCACGTCTGGGCAATCTTTATGCAAGCAATTTCCGCTATGTCGGATATATCCCGAACTTAGGACTGTTTGGCGAAAACTTCTGCCATCCCAGTTCTCCTCTGCCTCGCGCTTACACGCCTGCTACGGCGCAAGCCGCCATGGATAAGCCGGTTGATACCATCATGTTCTTTGATGGCTACTTCAAGAGCGGCGCTCCCCTGGAGTTCAACAACTTCCTGGCAATGGCTCGCCATAAAGAGGGTGTTGTAATCAACTTCGGCGACGGCCACGCGAAGTGGTTCCGCTGGAACGCCATTCCTAATATTGCTTCCGATACGCGCACGCCTTCAACCGCCATCAACAATGCGGCTCCTCGCGTGGGCGCAAACGGTCTCTATTACAACTGGCGACAAACGCCCGAAGGCTTGCTCACCAGCGACGGCGCGTTGCAGGCAGTCAGCAGCACCACCACCGGCGTCACAGGTCCTTATAACGACCTGCACGGCGTTCCTGGAACGGGTGTTACCGACTCCGAGAACTTGGTTTGTCCGTAAGTTCTTCATAGATTGTATGATACCAAATGGGGTGGAGAGACATCGTTCTCTTCGCCCCATTTTTTTATTGCTGATGAGGTACAATCAAGCGGTTTAGAACGCTTATGACAAAATTAACCTCCAGTGTGAACGGACATCCGCGAGCAGCAAGCGAGCCAATATGGGAGTACGCGCCTGCGCCCGAAGCGCGGAACATCGTCAAAATTCAACCGCAATACGGCTTGTTCATCAACGGGCAGTTTGTGGAGCCCCAAAGCGGATGCTATTTTCCAACCCTAAGCCCTTCCAGCGAAGAGCGGCTTTCAGAAGTCGCGTGGGCAGGCGCAGAGGATGTGAACTCTGCCGTTCAAGCGGCGCGCAACGCCTACGAATCGGTCTGGCGGAAAATGCCCGGTAAAGAGCGCGCGAAATACCTGTTCCGAATCGCGCGTCTTTTGCAGGAGCGTTCGCGCGAGTTTGCCGTGCTGGAAAGTTTGGATGGCGGCAAACCGATTCGGGAGTCGCGCGATGTGGACATTCCCTTAGCCGCTGCGCATTTCTTCTATTACGCGGGTTGGGCTGATAAACTGGAGTATGCTTTTCAAGGGCGTCGCCCCGAACCTTTGGGGGTGGCGGGACAGATCATCCCATGGAATTTTCCGCTGTTGATGGCGTCTTGGAAAATCGCGCCTGCGCTGGCGTGCGGGAATACCGTTGTTCTAAAACCGGCAGAAACCACCCCGTTGACCGCACTGCTGCTGTGTGAAATCTTTCAACAAGCTGACTTACCCCCAGGGGTGGTCAACATGATCACAGGAGACGGCGAAACAGGCGCGCATCTGGTGAATCATCCCGATGTCGATAAAATCGCCTTTACCGGCAGTACCGAGGTGGGCAAGCGCATCCAGCGATCCATCGCAGGTTCCCGCAAGAAGTTGACGCTGGAGTTGGGGGGCAAAGCGGCGAATGTGATCTTTGAAGATGCGGCTTTGGATCAAGCGGTCGAAGGAATCGTGAACGGAATTTACTTCAATCAAGGACACGTGTGCTGCGCGGGCAGCCGTCTTTTAGTGGAAGAGAGCGTATATGAAGTGGTCAAGCGTAAACTGAAGCGCCGCATTGAACTGCTGCGCGTCGGCGACCCGTTAGACAAAAACACCGACATCGGCGCAATCAACTCCAAGGCGCAATGGGAAAAGATCGTTGCCTTAACGCAGACCGGCGTGGAAGAGGGCGCGACGCTGCATCAATCGTCCTGCGTGCTGCCAGAACGAGGCTACTGGTTCCGTCCTACTTTTTTCACCGAAGTGGCAGTGAGCCATACCATCGCGCGCGAAGAGATTTTCGGTCCGGTGCTGGCGGTTCTCAGTTTCCGAACGCCGGAAGAGGCGGCGCAATTAGCCAACAATACGCGCTATGGTCTGTCGGCAGGCGTTTGGACAGAAAAAGGGTCTAAGTACCTCGCGTTCGCTTCGCGTCTGAAGGCGGGGGTTGTTTGGTGCAATACTTACAACAAGTTTGATCCCGCAAGTCCATTTGGGGGCTATAAAGAGAGCGGCTTCGGGCGCGAAGGCGGCGTTCACGGCTTGAGCGCATATACGAGAGTGGGTTAATAAAACGAGCGGGAAACTTCCCCGCTCGTTTCACTTGAATATAACACAAGACGACTTACAGTTCGCTTGTACCGAAGTTGAACAGCACTTCCAGCAGGTCATCATCGTTGATAATGCCGTCGCCATTCACATCGCCAAACAGCATCGTCATTGTTCCGCCATTGGTCGGATCGCAAGGATTCGTGCTCCAGAACGGGAGGTCTGGTCGATTGAACTCGACTTTCAAGCCGTTATCCAAGCGGCGAGCGACAACTTTGGAAATCGCGCCCATAACAGGGAAGGTAAAGCTGCCGTTCTCATCCACATACGAAGTGATCCGGCGAGTAAAAGGCGTTGCCGAGTCGTTGGTGATTTCCAACTCGATCATGTTTCTACGCATCCCTTCATCAACGCCATCCGCGTCGCCATCGAACTGGTAGAGCAGCGGATCCACAGGCTGCGCGCCTGCAGACAGAGTGCTGAGGTCCACACGCCCCACGAAGTTGTGCGTGCCGCGAATTCCCAAGAAGAAACTACCCTGCGGGAGAGTGGTGTAGACGCTACCTGCTGTGGCAGTGGGATCGACACGGAATGTTCCGCGTCCCGGCAGCATCGCCACATTACCTGGCGTGCTGTTCGCGATGACCCAGCCAAGACCCCCTGCAGGCAGATTCGCGCCTGCAAAGGCGATAAACGAGGCTTTGGTCATGGGAATGGGGTTTGCGGGAATGTAGGTCAAGAACAAGAGCGTATTGGCATTCATGGCAATACCCGTCACGTTTTGCGTGTAAGCAGGTAACATTGCGCCTGTGCCAAACACGCCATTCCAGGGATGCACTCTCAATTCGAGATCGAACACCACATTGCCATTTGCGGTTGGGTTATAAAGCAGGATCGTGATTTCGCTGACACATGCAGTGGTCGAGAACGTATCCCATCCCGCGCCCGGATCGGTGGTTGGCGGTCCGTGAAGCACGACATCATCCGATTGAATAGGCGCAGCAGGCGTAAAACTGCGGAATGAGAAAGTACCCGCGCCTGACTCGTTAAAACGAACAAATTGATTCTGCAGGAATACATAGGGAGCGGGAATTGTGCCTGCCGGTTGAAAGTCTCGACCGACCACCATTCGCTCGATACGCATACCCGGGTCGAAAGTCACCGTTTGCGCGTTGTTATCCGCTACAATGATAGGAGCCGTTACTTTCTGGGCTTCCGCGCTACTATAAGCAAACAAACTTGCGGCGGCTGCCGCGAAGAATAAACTGCCTTTCATTACATACACCTCCTTAAGGTAAAAGGCGGTTGACGATGAACGCAGTCAACCATATCCATAAATTATACACGAATTTTGACGATTATGTTCAGCAGGAATAGTAAAAAGTTCATCAAAATACGGTTTTGGAGGTTTTACTGAAATGCCTTATGAAGGATTCGCAGTTTTATTAAACGAGCCTGGACAAGCGGCACAAGTGGAAGCGGTGACGGTCGACTCTCCCGGACCGGGCGAAGTACTCATTCAATTACACTCCAGTGGTGTCTGCCATACCGATTTGCATGTGAAAACCATGAACGGCATGGGGATGCCTTTCCCTATTGTGCTGGGACATGAGGGCGCAGGGCATGTGTTGGAGGTGGGCGAGGGGGTGACCCATCTTGCGCCAGGCGACCCGGTAGTGATTGCCTATCGCGCGCCTTGCGAGCAATGTCCTGCTTGCCGCCGGGGCGATCCGCGCCGCTGTTGGGCTGCGCTGCGTCCCAAGCAGAGAATCGCCCGCAAACGGGATGGCGCGCTCTGTTCGCAGGTGTTGCGCTGCGGAACCTTTGCAACGCACACGGTGGTGCATGGGAAAGCCGCCATCAAAATGCCCCCGAATGTACCGCTGGAAAAGGCATGTCTCATCGCTTGCGGCGTTGTGACGGGGGTGGGCGCAGTGTTCAATACCTCTCCGGTTTGGCGAGGCGCGCGGGTGGCGGTCATCGGTTGCGGGGGAGTGGGGCTGAGCGTGATTCAAGGCGCGCGGCTCGCGCATGCCAAACAGATTATCGCGGTCGACCTAAATCCCGTGAAACTGGAATGGGCGAAAAAGTTTGGCGCGACCGACTTAGTCAACGCAAAAGAGGGCGATCCGGTGGCAAAGGTTCGAGAACTCTCAGACGGTGAAGGAGTTGATTTTGCTTATGAAGCGGTCGGGCTGTCCGAGTGCATCGATCAAGCGGTGCGCATGCTGGCTTATGCAGGAACCGCGACCCATATCGGTCTGCCGGAAGAAAATGCGCATGTGAATTTGAATCTGGGCGATATGGATACCGGCGTCTATTGGAACAAAGTTTGCCTGCGGGTCTGCCATGCGGGCGATACGTTGCCTTCCTACGATTTTCCGCTGCTGGCGCAGTTGTACCTGCAGGGCAAACTGGACCTGGATGGCATGGTCACGCGCGAAATTACGCTTAACGATGTGGAAGAGGCATTCCATGAAATGGAAACGGGAAATGTGATTCGCTCGGTCATTCGGTTCTGAGATCGGGAGACAGGTATAATCTGAGGCTGCTATGGATAGGAATGTCGAATTGATTCGTATTACCGAACGCCCGAAACCGCCCCGCCCGGAAGAGATTCCGCTTCGCTTCTCTGAGACCGCGGTTCAAGAACTGGACGCGCTGGTATCCCATTACCCAGACAAAAAGTCGGCGTTACTGCCCGCGCTCTGGCTGGCTCAGCGCGAGTATGGCGGCGTGTTGACCCCCGAAGCGATTGCGGAGGTCGCATTGAGATTGGAGCGATCTTATGCGGAAGTGGAGGGCGTAGCCACCTTCTATACAATGTATAACAAGCAGCAGATGGGTAAATTTATGCTGGAGGTCTGCACGAATCTGAGCTGTATGTTGTGCGGAAGTTACCGGCTGTTGGAATATCTGGAAGAGAAGTTAGGCATTCGTTTGGGCGAAACCACACCGGACGGACTATTCACTTTGACAGAAGTAGAATGTTTGAATAACTGTGGGGATGCGCCCGTCATGCAGGTGGGCGATGTTTATTGCCGCAAGATGAGCGTTGAGAAGATGGACGCGCTCATCGACCAATTGCGCGGCAGCGACGAACATAGTGTCACGCGCTTGGCGGATGCGATTGTCAACATTCAGCTAAGCGCGGCGGATAAAGCTCGAATCGCTTCCGAACACGAGTGAACCCTCTCGCGATGGTCGATTATTATCACGCTCCCCGAAACGATATGCTGCCCTTTGTGCCGCAGGGCGCGAAACGCATACTGGAGGTTGGCTGCGCGGCGGGCGAATTTGGCGCGCTGTTGAAACGCGAACGCAATGCGGAAGTGTGGGGCATTGAATTGAATGAAACAATGGCGCGCGAAGCGGCGCAAAAGCTGGATCGCGTCTTAGTGGGCGACGCCTTGGAGCAGATGCAAGCGTTATCAGGACAGCGTTTTGATTGCGTGGTTTGCAACGATGTGCTGGAGCATCTCTCCGACCCATGGACGGTGTTGAGGACGATTCCGAACCTGTTATCCGACGGGGCGCGCGTGGTGGCTTCCCTGCCCAATTTTCGCTATGTTCATAACCTGTTCGATATCGTTATCAAGGGAAATTTCGCATATACCGACTCGGGGATTTTGGACCGTACCCATCTCCGCTTTTTCACAAAGAAAAGTATTCAGCGTTTGTTTGAAGAAACGGGCTATGAATTAGAGGTTCTGCAGGGCATCAACCCCACGATGTCGCGGAAATTCGCTTGGCTGAATCGTTTGCTGATGAATCGTTTGGAGGATACGCGCTGGCTGCAATATGCTTGTGTGGCGCAAGTCAAACCCTAAAAATGAAAAAGGGGGCTTTCGCCCCCGCTTTCTTAAGCCGCCTTCTGCTCGGAGAACTCCAACGAGTGAATCTCCACAATCCGATCTAAGCGGATTTCTTGCAGATCGGTGATCAAACAAATGCCATAGAGCGGCACAAACGAAACATCGGTGATAAAAACCTGATTGGTCTGAACGTTTCCGTGCCGGTCTTTCCAAGCCACCTGACAGTTGCTGCCAACATACTGCTGCGCTTCTCTAAATTGCATTTCTGTTCCTCCCCAGAACGTGTTTAGAACCGGTTTTCAGGATTGAAAGTGGTTCCAAAAAGGTTATTCCGTCATGGCGTCGAATTGAACCCAAGAGAGGTACGGGTTTTTTCTATGGACATCACTTTGAACGCATTGCAGTGCCAAAATTATGAAATCGCTTCTGAGCGTGAATGGCTGATCGCGAATGGTTTGGGCGGGTATGCTTCCTCCACCGTTTCAGGCGCGAACACAAGACGGTATCATGGGCTTCTGGTGGCTGCGTTGAGACCGCCGACCGACCGGTTCGTTTTGCTTTCCAAGGTGGAGGAACGGGTCCAGATAGCGGATCGCGAATTTTTGCTCTCGACCAACCAATATGTCAATGCGGTTTTTCCTCAAGGCTATCTCCATTTAGAAAAATTTGATCTTTATCCCGTGCCGACTTTCGTCTATAATTTGTCGCATGAGGCGCGCATCACTAAGCGCGTGCTGATGCCGTATGGCGAAAATTCGGTCTATCTCCATTATCATTTGGAGGGCAGCCGTCCCGTACAGCTCACGCTCAGCCCTTTGATCACCTTTAAGTTTTATCATCACGAAAGCAGCGCCAGCGCCGATTTTCCCCAAGCGGTTCATTTTGAGCCTCACCAAGTCCGGGTGATATACGAGGAACGCTATCCATCTATGCGCATGTTGTCGCCCGGCGGTTTCGCCCAGCCCTCTGGACATTGGTACTATCGTTTTGAGCATCTACAAGAGCTGGCGCGCGGGTTGGATAGCCAAGAAGATCTCTATAACCCATGCCTATTCCATTTCTATTTGAAACCCGGCGAGAGCGCGACTCTGATAGCGACCCTGTCGGGAGGGGAACCGGAGTCTTGGGACGAGGCGTTTCGGCAGGTTCAGCAGCGACAAAGCGCGGTTTTGAGGCAGTCAGGCTTCCGTGACCCGATGCTGCAACTCTTGACCCTCTCGGCAGACACATTCCGCGTTCGCAACCATGAACGCTCCACGATTATCGCAGGCTACCACTGGTTTACCGATTGGACACGCGACACCATGATCGCGCTGCCGGGGCTTTGCTTGGCGACCGGACAGCGGGACTTTGCGCGCGAGGTGCTGAACTCCTACGCCCGTTATGTGGATCAAGGGATGCTGCCCAATCGTTTCCCCGATCAATTTGATACGCCGGAATACAACAATGTGGATGGGACGTTGTGGTATTTTCAAGCGGTCTATGACTATCTGCGGCGCGGATGGGACGCGGCATTTGCGGCGGAGATTTTGCCTGTGCTGGAAACGATTGTGGCGCATCATCAAGCGGGAACGCGCCACCATATCCGAGTGGAGGAGGACGGCTTGCTGTTCGCGGGCGAATCGGGCGTGCAGTTGACTTGGATGGACGCGAAAATCGGCGACTATGTGATTACACCTCGTATTGGTAAACCGGTCGAGGTGAATGCGCTATGGATAAACGCGCTTTCTATTCTTGCTTGGATCAAGCAGCAAATGGGTGGCAGCGGAGAGGCATACAGCCGCGCCGCGCAGGCAGCCACCCTGCGGTTCCAGGAGGCATTTTGGTTGGAGGAGAAGGGCTATTTCGCTGATGTGATTACGGATGAGTTTAAGGATGAAACTCTGCGCCCCAACCAAATCCTCGCGTTGAGCCTGCCTTTCGCGCCCGCTTCGCCCGAACAGGCGAAGTCCGCGTTGCAACACATCCAAACCCATTTGCTGACGCCTTTCGGTCTGAGAACGCTTTCACCCGACCATCCTGATTATCGCGGACGGTATCACGGTCCGGTGGAGATGAGGGATACCGCGTATCATCAAGGAACCGCATGGGCTTGGTTGATGGGACCGTTCATCACCGCCTATGTGAAAATCACCGGGGATCGGATGGGCGCGCGCCGCTTACTGCGACCGTTGCGAGAGCATTTGCGGGAGGCGGGTTTAGGCTCTGTTTCGGAAATCTTCGATGGTGATTTGCCGAACTTGCCCAACGGGTGCATCGCGCAAGCCTGGAGCGTGGGCGAATTGATTCGAGCCATGGCAGATGATTTGGAGATTCAGTGAGGGCGAAGCGGACGCTCCTTCCCCTTGCTGGCAGGGGGAAGGCTTGGGAAGGGGGCTCCTGTTGAAATCCGCGAATGAATTCGCGCCGATGATTAGCAAAGTCGCCGATGTGATGGTAGGGGCAATCCCCCTGTGGTTGCCCCAATGGAGGTCGCACGAACGCACGCCCCTACAATTCTGTCACCCTGAGCGCAGTGAACGGGTCTGCCGGCATTGTCACCCTGAGCGCAGCGAAGAATCTGCTTTGAAAGCCCCCCCTCCGTGAGGTTCCCCCGTGAACGAGGGGAACCGGGAAAGACGAGGAGTCCGCTCAGGGTGACAGCAGAATTTGGTTCTCCCCCTAAATTGCAGGGAGAACCCGCAAGGTTAAGGCAAGGTCTGTAGTTGCAGCGTGTTGCTGAACGGTGAGACGCCTTGATCGTTATACGCCTGTACCCGGAAAAAGTAGAGGGTATTCGGGAACAGCGGTTGGATACGCGCAGAGACAGAGTTGGCGGGCAGGTTCGCCGCCTCCACCCAGAACTCGTTGTCCCGGCTGATATACACCTTATAACCGTTCTCATTGAATGAATTGTCGTCCCAAGCCAAATCTATAAAGGTGCGCTGGATTCGGGTGGAGCGAAGATTACTGGGGGCAGCGGGCGGTTGGGGACAACCGTTGCCGAACGCCAGAATCACGATCAGCAGGTCCTCATCGTTGACGACGCCGTTCAAATCCAAATCTTCAGGGCGTTCGCCGGTCAAGCCAAACGCGAACAACACCGCCAACAGGTCCAAGTCATTCACACAGCCGTCGCCATTCACATCCTGACGGATATAACTGACCTCTTGTGTCCAAAGCTCCCAAGAACCGGTGCTGAGCGCAGCTTGACCCACTGTCCAAACCGTTCGGTTGTCGATGGGGTCTAATCCCACGCCGAAGTAGTCGCCCCAGCGTCCGCCGGTATAGGTTCCGGTGCCGTTTCGAACCGTAACGCTGTCGGTCGGCTGGGCGGTATTCGCGCGCCAGCCTACGATGAGTGCCTGCGCGAAGGTGGCGGGACTGGACGAAGAACGACCGACCGAGATGATCAAATCTTTATCCCGGTTGATTTGCACGGCAGGATAGAAATAGTCGTAGCCGGGCGCGCCATAGATCCGATCCTGACGGACGATGGTGGGCTGGGTAGGCGAGACCTCTAACTGGTAAATTTTGATCGCGCCACGGTTCCCCTGCGAATCGTTCCAGTTGAATGCCACGCCATGCGCGCAGGTCAACAGATTATGATACAGGGTCGCGTTCAGCATGCGCGCATCGATGTTATCGATGGAACCGCCGGGCTGTCTGCCATTGGGTGGTGAGGCAAAAGCGGACACAGGAACCGCTTCGGTGACCACGGTGGGAGGTGTACCGTCCGCGAAAAAGCGCGCAGGACCTAAAATTTTTCGCAGCGTGAGAGAACTGCCGCTGTTGGCGGAAGATGTAATGCAGTAGAACACATCTTCATCGGGTGATTGGGTATGCATCTCTACAGGCTGCGCGGTGACATCGTTTTGGAAGGCGAAATCGTAGCGCTGCGCGGTTTGCCCGTGATAGACCTGCGCCTTGCTCATCACCACGATTTGAGAACCAAAGAACCCGCCCCCAAAGCCGAACATATTCGCGCTGAGTACCACCACATCGCGATTGAAGCCCACCTTTTCGTAGTCGGGCCACACATTACGGTCTTGGCTGCCCAAGGTTCTGCCATTCACTCGATAGAGCCACCATCCGCCATTGATCGGATCGCTGGTGCGGGAAACGGCTAACTCCCAACTGGACTGGGACGTGCTGTTGTTGAAACGCGCAAACAGGACCAAGAAACGTCCTTCCCAGTTATCATAGGCTGCCCAAGAGTCGAAGATGAACTCGTCACTGCTAAAGAGGGTATTGGCATCGATCAGCGCAAGGCGCGCCCCGTCTTTGGTATAGATACCGATGTCATCGTTGTTGACCACGATCACATGATTGGGTCCGGCAGCGATGTCTGGGTCGGGCGGGTCATACTCGTTGCGCGGCGGTCCCAGAAAACCGCGTCCTAAATTCAGCGCAGCCACCGAGAAATCGCTCACATTATGATCAATCGTAACCGCGCCCTCGCTGGTTCTGCGCGGATCATACTCTGCCAATTTTTGCTTGTGAACCCGTTTGATGAAAATTTTAGGGAGTTCTAATTTGTTATCCACCTCATCGGCTTGGGGTAAATCACGTATGTCTCGGAAGATCGGGGTGACCCATTCGCCGGGACCTTGAACAACCTCTTGCCCCCAACTTGCGGTAACCACGAGTAAGACTCCGAACCATAGCAATCCACTTTGTAATCGTTTGATCAAACCACACCTCCTATGCGTGTCGGTTTTGAAGAAAAAACCAATGTCTCTATATTCCTGCTTGAGCGTGGAGATACCTGCTTTGAGCCAGCCTAATTTAGGGAGCCACCGCAGTGATGGGCAGCCCAAGCGTTTCTTCCCATCCATAGAGGCAGTTCATATTTTGGATGGCTTGACCTGCCGCGCCTTTCATCAGGTTATCGATGACGCTGATGACGATCGCCATGCTAGTTCGCTCGTCCACGCCGACTCCGATATCACAGCGATTAGAACCGTAGACATGGCGCGTGGCAGGAAAATCACCCGGCGCGCGCGTTTGAACAAAGGGTCTGCCCGCATAATAGTCGTCATAGAGTGAGTGCAGTTCTTCCGAAGAAACAGGCGTTTTGAGCGGCGCGTAAACGGTTGACAAAATGCCGCGGGTCATGGGAATCAAGTGCGGCGTAAAACGAATCCGCGTCGGCTCGCCCAACAGGGATTGCAGATTCTGCTCGATTTCAGGGGTATGTCGGTGTTTCAGCACATTGTAGGCTTTGAAATTATCGTTCAGTTCAGAAAACAGGTAATCGGTGGTGGCTTTGGAACGCCCCGCGCCCGACACGCCCGATTTTGCGTCGACGACTATCACGCCTTGAGGCGCGATCCAACCTGCCTGAGCCAAGGGCGCGAGCGCAAGCCCGGTCGCGGTGGGGTAGCAGCCAGGATTCGCGATAAGACGCGCCTTTTCATAACGACTCGTTTCGGTCAGCTCCACCAAGCCATACAACGCTTCAGATAAGTAGTCCGGGCATCGATGGGGGATACTGTACCAGGATTCAAAGGTCTGCGCGTCTTTGAGGCGGAAGTCGGCGGAAAGGTCAATTAACTTCATGCCTTGTTCCAACCAAGCGGGCGCATGCTGCATCGCGAATCCGTTTTCGCCCGCCAAGAACAGCAAATCACAAACACGCGATAGCGAATCCGGTTCAAAGGGGCTTAACGGCGGCAGTTCCGCGCCTCGCAGATGCGGCAGCACATCGCGGATTGCTCGCCCCGACTCCGAGCGAGACACTAACGTGGTGATCTCCACCTTCGGATGTCCCAACAACAGCCGGACCAGCTCACTGCCTGTGTAGCCCGTCGCGCCCACAATCCCTACTTTTACCATGCCGCTAATTGTACCTCGTTATCTGCGCCGCGCTGTGCTATACTCTTACAGGGAAACCTCGCCATGCGTTTTAGCGATCCCATTTACTTGATTCTTGCGCCGCTGATTATCGGTTTCATCTGGTGGAGCGGCAGGCATATGCTGGGCGTCGACCGCGCGCGGCGGCGATTCTCTATGCTTTTACGGTCTTTCGTGATTCTGCTGCTGACCCTCGCGCTGGCGGGCTGGCAGATGAACCGCCCCAACACCGGCGTCGCCACCCTCTTTTTGCTGGATCATTCGGAAAGCGTGCCTGAGCCGGATCAGCAGAGCGCCGCGGACTTTGTGAGCCTTGCCTTGAAAGAGATCGGCTCGCAGGATAAAGCGGGCGTCGTGGTGTTTGGACGCGATGCGTTGGTCGATATCTCTCCCATTCATATCAAAGACCTGCCGCCAATCTACTCTTCGCCCGACCGTCAAGGAACCGATTTGGCTGGCGCGATTCGTTTGGCGAGCGCGCTGTTCCCGGACGGCTATTCCCGGCGGATTGTGTTGCTGTCCGACGGCAACGAAACCCAGAGCGATGCGCGTTCTGCCGCGCAGGTGGCAGCCGTCGATCATATCGAGATCGATACGGTTCCTCTGCGACCATTAGAGCAGAAGAAAGAGGTGCTGGTGGCGCGTTTAGAAACGCCCGGCGAAGCGAAAACCGGTGAACCTTTTGAAGTGAAAACGATTATCGAATCGCAAGCGAATACGGAAGGCACTCTGATTATCGACCGGGATGGCGTGCCGGTCAAACGCATGCCGATTTCGCTTTCTCCGGGCA
>JAHCHP010000030.1 GCA_026129765.1 Fimbriimonadia bacterium
GAAAATGACCCGCTGATGAAGGCTTACCGGCGCGCTTTTCCTGAACTGTTCAAGCCGATGGACCAGATGCCGCCCGCGCTCAAGGAACACATTCGCTACCCGCAGAGTCTTTTCGCGATCCAAGCTAATTTATTGGAGTTATACCATACTACGGATGCTCGTGTCTTCTTCAACAAAGAAGATGCATGGCTCATTGCACGGGAGTTGTTGCAAGGAAATCGCACTCAACCGATGGAGCCTTACTATGTGATCATGCAACCGCCGGGTGAAAAAGCTCCCCGCTTTGTATTGATTTTACCATTTACCCCCTTAGGGCGCGACAATATGGTAGCATGGCTGGCGGCGCACTGTGATCCCGACCGATATGGTGAAGTGGAGGTGTATCGTTTCCCGAAGGAGAGGATGGTCTATGGCCCCGCTCAGATTGAAGCGCGAATCAATCAAAATCCAGAAATAGCACAACAATTGAATCTTTGGAACCAGCAGGGTTCGGAAGTCATTCGGGGGCATCTATTGGTGATTCCTTTCGGTAGAACGATGCTGTATTTCAAACCGATCTACTTAAAAGCTTCGTATGAAGCGGCGATTCCCGAATTGAAGAAGGTCGTGTTGGCGAGTGGAAACCGTGTTGTGATGACCGATACCGTAGAGCAGGGATTGGATGCCTTGATGGGCGAAGCGCGCGCCACTGGCAGAAAAGCGCGCCCGCCGTCTTCCACAGCCACGCCTTCTCCCACCCCGCCCGCAGGCGCGCCTGAGGCTCTGCCAGCTCTGATCGACCGGGCGAACCGCTCCTATGATGCTGCGCAAGATGCGCTGAAACGCGGCGATTGGACGACCTTCGGAGCCCGCATGAAAGAGGTGGAGGACGCGCTCCGCAAGATGAAATCCCCGTAGGGATACGGGGCTGACGTCTCAATCAGCCCCGTATATCTCGTATAGAGAACATTTTCGGGCTTGCCAATAATAGAAGCATCGCGGAGGTTTAACGATGCTTCATTTCATAAAACGCAGTCGCTATCAAATACGAACGAATCAAACCTATCAGCAGGCGTGCCGCGCCCGATGGGTCTCAGCGCGTTGCCGGTTGGCAGGGGCAGGATGTGCCGCCGTTTTGTTGCTTCTGTCCGCTTCTGCCCAAGTCGCGACCACGATTTTCGCTCGAAAATTGCATATTCAAACTCCAGCCGAATTTTCCGCAGGCGGAGTCGCTTGGACGAAATCTTCCATTGGACTGCCCACTTCTTGGAGCGCGGAAGGCAGCGGCATACGTGTTGAAGTGGCGCGCGAAACCGTGTTGGGAGGCGAAGAGGAGCAAAAAGCGCGTCTTTTGCAAGTCTTACCTAACGCGAACTTGCGTCCCGTTTCCGTGAGCGGTTTTGCGGGATGGGAAGGCGAAACCGATCAGGCAGCGATTTTGGGCGTGTCTTCCAAATCTGGGTTCTGGATCGTTTTGGCGCGGGGCGCGAACGCGCTGGCTTTCGCGCGAACCGTGACCTTAGACCGGGATATGCCTGCCGGGTGGATGCCGCGCGTCCTTCCGGGCGGTATCAGCGCGGTGTTGCCTTACAACTTGACGCAAAGGCGCAATGCCCCTAACTACGAACTCCAATTCAACGAATTCAGCATCGACTACCGGATCGATACCGCTTCGCAAGATAAGCGGTTAGATGTGAAAAGCAGTGTTGACACTGCGGTTCAACAGTTCAAAGCGAACAAGGCTTATACCGATCAGAAAGTGGAACGCAAGCGGGTTCGAGATTTCACGAGCGCGGAACTGGTGATCAAACGGTATAAGGAAAATGGTCGGGAAAGGCAGGAAATTCTGATTGTGGGGTTGATAGGGCAATCAGGTTTCCAGTTGTCTTGGAAATTCGATCCTCAGCGGAAAGACCACCGCGAATATTCGAATCGTATCCTCAACACGATTAAGCAGACAAAAGACCCTTTTATTCCCGGTCAGCGGGTGGAGTTTGGCGAGACGGGACTTTCTATCGAGACCCAGGCGCGCATGAAGCCTTTGGAAGAGAAATCGGGCGTTCAGGAGTGGTTGGGCGAAACGGGCGGCGCGGTTGTGATGGCGCGTTTTGTGCCAACGTCCAGTGGCAGCGATACGGTCGATGTTTCGGTTGCAGCCAATGTTTTTCCTTCTGTTGTGAAGTCGCAAATGGGCGAACTGAATGGCTTCAAAACGGAAACCGTGCCAACTGTGGTGAGCGGTATCAATGGACTGCTGGTGAAAACCGAGTGGAAGAACGGCTACCGACAGGGGTTGTTTGTGGGAACCATGAAAGGCATTTATGCGGTGGATGTGACAGGCATCAGCAAGCAGGAAGTGGAGCAGGTGATTCGCAGCGCGCAAATCACGATGGCTCGGCAAGTGGACCCGCTGAAGCAGTATCAATTTGAAGGCTCGCGCTTGGTGGTTTTGAGTCTGCCGGATGCTTCGCGTCAAGTGGATAAAGGCGACAAGAACTTTGAAAGTGTGGAGGTGATTCAGTTTGCCTCGCCGGGCGAAGGCGCCTTTACTTCGGTGCTTCAAAAACTGAAAGATCGGGGGGACGAGGTTGCCGATCTGCCTGCCATGACAAACAACTTCCTCAAAGAGGTCGCTTCATCCGCGAAGGGGAAACTGAAGATATTGAACCAGGATTGGGGCAGCGACTCGTTGGGCGCGCTTTATTGGGCGGCTTACACCATAGAGATCAATGGCGCAACCTTAGAGGGATACATTACGACGGTGGCGTCTGAAGGGGATGTGCTTCTACAAAATGCTTTCTACATGAGCAAAGATTCCAATGTCCGCGGCGTGGGGCAAATCATGATGAATTCGTATCGATTGACCATGCTATCACCCTGAGCGGAGCGAATGGGTCCGCTGTTGTATTGAGCGGGGTAACGGGCTCGCTGCCCGCATTCGTGGGAATGACGAACGAATCTCCCCCCTGTAAAACAAGGGGGAGATTCGTTCGATAGCCCTTACGCTTTGCCGCGCTGTTTCAACGCTTCTAAGCAAAGTCTGGCACATTCCAGAGGCGGATGCGCGTAGGTCTCTTGTTCCACGATATAGACTTCGGTGCCGCCGGTGCTTTCGCAAATTTCAAAGACCGAATCCCAGTCCACTGCTCCCTCACCTAACACCGCATTCGGGTTCGTTTCGCTGTATTCTTTCAAATGAACGCTCAGGGCGCGTCCAGGATATTTTCTCAACAACGCGACCGGGTCGCCGCCGCCATGCAGCGTGTTCGAGGTATCCAATTGCATCACGACCTCTTTGCTGGTGTTGCCGAACAGGATATCCCACGCCAACTCGCCTTCGAACACCTGAAAGTCGAAGTGGTGGCTGTGATAGCCGGTAACCATGCCGTGCGGCGCGACTTTCTCAGCGATTTCGTTGAACAGCCGGGCGGTTTCCAACAGCGCAGGCTTTGAATTGCGTCGTTCTTCTGCCAACCCCGGCACAATCAGAAACTTACAGCCGATGATTTGGTGGAACTCAATGGCGGCGGGCAGGTTGTCGCCCAACAGTTGGTCGATTCCGATATGAGTTCCAAAGCAGTGGATACCGTTATCGTCTAACATGGCGCGCAGGTCCCTTGCGCTGTAGTCGTAATAGCCTGCAAACTCGACCCCGGCATAACCCATTTTGGCAACGGCTGCTATGGTCCCCGGCAGGTCCTTTTTACAATCTTCTCTGACAGAATAAAGTTGAAGTCCAATAGGAATAGGCATTTAATCTCCTCCAAAGTAAATGGCTCTCATAAGATCGGTTTCTCCCTTCCATTCGGAGGTTGTTCCAAACCATGACGCGGTTATTGGACGAAACCAATACTCCTTCCCCCTGCAAGCAAGGGGAACCGGAAGACTCCTTCTCTCTGATTTAGGAAGGGGATTTGCTCCTCCGAATTCATATGAGAACTGCTCCCTTTCTTTACGCCTTCCAAAGAGAGTTTCCTGCCGTCCAATCCCGGTTTGTCTCTTTATTCGTTTCGCAGGCTCTCCACCGGGTCTTTTCGGGAGGCTCGGTAAGCAGGAACCGTGCCAAACGAAAGCCCCACCAATCCACAGACTGTGAGCGCAAGCGCAATCGTATCCCACGAAACATAGGGGTTCAGCACCGTATACTGGTCCAATAAAAGGCACACGATCCATGCCAAGCCAATCCCAATCAACCCGCCTAACCAAGCGATGATCAACGCTTCCAGCAGGAACAACCAAAAGATGTCGCGGCGGGTTGCGCCCACCGTTTTCCGAATCCCGATTTCCCGCACACGTTCATTGACCGACATCCACATCACATTCATCACTCCGATCCCGCCCACAAAGAGCGCGATAGAGGTGATACCAGTCAGCGCGACTGCCAGCACATTCAGCAGTTGGAACAGCCGCTTCAGCAGGTCTTCTTGGGTCAATACCGAGAAGTCATCGCTGCCTCCATGACTCGCTCTTACCGTGCGTTTGATTTGATCGACCAACTGACTGGGGTCCATATTCGGGTCTGTCTGGACAATAATACGATGCAGCTGCTGACTGCCGGAGGCGCGCTGCATGGCTTGAAGCGGCACATAGATCGCATATTCGAAGCCGCCGCTGCCAAAGAGCGACCCTTGCGTATTTTCGCCCGTCACCCCTACCACCCGAAACGTATGCCGGTTCAGCTCTACCGTTTTCCCCAGAGGCGAAACTTCTCCGAAGAGTTGTTGTGCAGGCAGCGGTCCCAGCACGCAAACCTGTTCGTTCGCTTCTGCCTCCGTGAAGAACCGCCCCGCTTTTAAGGGGGTTGGTCGCATTTGGAACCATTCGGGTGTTGTGCCTAAAATTAAGCTGGCATCTGCCCATCGCTTGCCCCGGTTCGCGCCGCCCGCCACAAACATAATCGGCGCAACCCGCCGTGTTCCCGCAATCTGGCGAACGGCGGTGATGTCCTCCGAGCGCAGAGTGCTGAGACCGATAAAACTCATCGGGTTGAAGGGGTTCTGGGGGCTGAGTCGTCCCGGCAGCAATATGATCAAATTGACTCCCAGCTCTTCTACCTGTTTTTCCACATCGCGCTGAACTCCTTTTGCCAGAGAAACCAACAGCACAATGGAGGCGACCCCGACCGCCATGCCGAGACTGCTCAGCCAACTTCTTCGCCGGTGAGACCAAAGGGACTGAAGCGCTTCAAAGAAACTTTTCATAAGCAGGAATCGTAGATTTCTATAGGGAATTAGATTCCCCTAAAGAAGGCGATGAGAGTATCCATAATTAAATATGGAACGAGTTCACCTTCCTTCCTTGGGGGTCGCAGGCTTTGCTCTCCTTTCACTGCTACCCCCCTTTTTCTTCCAAACGAACCGCTGCATCCACACGCGCTTTCTTTGCATGTCCATTCTTATTAGGATACCCCCAATTTGCGCCGCCCAGTCCAAACTCCAACAGCCATAATGCCAATGCGCTCAATGCCATCAGCGCGCTGAGCAGACCGGCTTCATTGCTGACGACCATCGCGACCGCGCCATAAAGGGAAGCCATCACCCCTTTTTTGATTGCGGGCGCGCCCCGCCACAAACGCCTCATTGGCTGCCGAAACCACCGGAACGCAATGAACGCCGCGCATCCGCCCACCAACAGCGTGAGGGTCAGCCAAGGCGCGCGTTTTATCATAAAATCTTGTTGGAACCGCCAGCGCAGCCACTCCCACAAGTTCCCTTCGCCAGCCGTCATCTGAGACCACAACTGCCCCAAATGCGATTGAATTTGCCAAGGCTGACGCGAATCGAAAAAGAGAAACCCCAGCGCGATCAAACCGCCTAAGCCAAACAACGCGGGACCGTGCCAGCGTTCCATGCGTCTGCCCGCATACAGCAGTCCCGCGATACCGAACCCGACTGCCATCGCCACCACGCCTCCCGCGTTTGCACCCATCAGAGGCAACCCCGTCACGAGCAGAAGCAAGCCAAACATCGCCATGGAGAAGGTCAGGGGTGTGCCGGTCAGCATCTCGCGGGAACGGCTTTCCATCCAGGCGGCAGGCGCCATAATCCCGAACACCATTAACAGCCCAGCAAAATGATCGCTGATGCCATAAAGACGGTGATGTTCGGGGAAGGCGAGGCTCAAAATCGAGCGGTGAACGCCATACCCGCCCCCGATGAAAATATCCAAGCAAACCCCGCCTATCGATACCAGCGCGGCAGCGGTGAGAGCCGTTATGCTCATGCGATGGCTCAAGAGCGCGGTACAAAGCCCCAAGACTGCCCAGCACGCTACCAACCAACCGGCATTCGTGGCAAAATCTTGGGTGAGATCACCCGTCCAGAGCGGGAACGGGCAATAACTGCCGGCGATGGCTGCCACTGGGAACAGCGCGAAAACGGCTAAGCCCGCCAAATAGACGCGCCGCGCTGATTGCCACAGACGCCCTAAACGCCAAAGCAGCAATCCGGTCAACATCCAGGCTGTGGCGAACCCGGCAAAAACGCTTAAGATGAGAGGAGCGATATCTCGCTGCACACGCCAAACAGCCTCTATACGTTCAAATTGGGTGTTCATACCGCCCCATCCCAAGCCTGCGCGCGCGCCGCGCGCAAATCGCCGGGGCAGTTCACCATTCCAAAACGAATGCCAAGTTAACACGCCTTCCGGCATCTCCAGCAGGCGTTTGTCATGCCAAGCCGCTTGATGGTCGCTCAGCGCGTTGCGCGCCGCAGTCGGGGAAAAGGCAGGACTACCCATCATCCGGTGTCCTAATCTCCAGCGATCGTCCGACACGGCGCGCAGAAGCGTGGGCGCGATATCTAAATCGATCACCATCCCGTTCCAGCGCGTAGAGGGCGAGGTCAACGCGCCTCCCTGTATCCGCGCCCGGTATCGCGCGATTCCTGTCAACACGGTCTCTTCTGGCGAAAGGTCATTGGGTGGTAGGCTGATAATCCAGGTTTCTAATCCTTCTGCAAGTAACAGTTCAAAGGTTTCATAGTCCCATCGTTCCACTTCCAGCAAAACCCAATCGTCTGTGAGCAACGGGATACTCTGGCAAAGCGTTTCCAGGTCTTCATACTCGCGAGCGGTCATTGACCCGGATGTGCCAATTCCGAGCAGGGCATAAGGCGAGGGGGGTGGCGAATCTTGGACATAGAGATAGGCGCCCTTCCATCCTGCTTGTTCCAATCGCGCTCCGACCGTTCGTTCCAAGATGCGGCGTCGCTCTAAACCGCCCGCATTCATCGCCAACAACCGGTTTTGGTTGGCAACCGATCTGCCTGTTCTGCGCTCGAAGGCTTGCGCCGCCGTTCCATTCTCAAACGGATGACCGGGCATCAGCAGCAACATGTCTTGAGCGGATGCATTGAAACGAAGCCCTGTACCGAAAGTCAGAGCGCGTGAGGGAAGGCTCATGCCTCGGCTTCCTTGCCACAGCGCCCAACCTGACTGATGGGTTTCGACTCCGATGAAGGCTTGAGGCGGCAGCGCTTCCCGCGCCAACACAATCACCAGCGACGGTCGTGAATGGGCGCATGCAAATGCGAACGCGAGCAGGATGGAAACCAGCAGACGGTAGATCATCAGACAAAGAAAAAGTTCGGGAAGCCGCCTCGTTTTCCTTTTCAATCGTGTTCCACAGGTACAATCATACCATCATCTTATGAACCAACCAATTGAAGAGTGGGAAGTCCTTGATCTATTGACCGCCTTAGTGGATAAATCCTTAGTCGTGTTTGAAACCGACGAAAACGGCGTAGAGCGCTACCGGCTGCTGGAGAGTGTGCGACAATATTCTCGCGACCGTCTGCTGGAATCGGAAGAGGCTCCCCCGCTGTATAACCGCTATTTAGAATACTGCCTTTATTTCACGCAGCAGCGCAAACAGATTATCGAATCGGAGGGGGATGCCCGGTGGGTGGCTCGTCTGGACAAGGAGCGAGAGAATATTCTGTCCGCGCTGGAGTGGGGAACCGACAATCCTGACACTGCCATCCATGCGCTTCAACTGGCCTCCGCTTACCGGGAGTTCTGGTTGACGCGCAGTCTATATACCGAAGCGCGGGAATGGCTGTCGCGCGCGCTTGCGCATGGCGCAGAGGCTTCGCCTTTCATGAAGGCGCGTACTCTGAATGATCTGGCTTACATCTCGAACCTGCAATGTGATTATGTCATCGCTGCCGATTTTGCGGCGCGCGGCATGGAGCAGGCAAAGCTGGCTGGTAATGACCGCTTGTATGCCTTTGCGCAGATGTTTCTGGCTTGGGCAAAAGAGTTTGGGAAGCAGGTCGAAACGCTGGATGAGGTTGCCGGTCTTTGCTTGGAAGCGAGAGAGTATGCCTTGCGGGCGAACGATGCGGTCGCGCTTGCCAGCAGCTCGAATCTGCTCTGCAGTTTCTACTTCTATCGTGAGGATTATGAGAACGCGGAGCCTTATGCGCGCGAAAGTGTGGAGGCTGCCCGCAAAGCCAATGACCCTTTCTCTGAAGAAGCCTCGCTGGATTTCTTGGGCGCGATTTTGATTCGCAAAGGGCGGATAGAACCAGCCTTGGACATTTACAAACAGATGTTGATTTCTTGTCAGGTGCAGGGCAACCGGCGCAATACCGCATATGCCGCTTATCGCTTGGCAGAAATCTATACCCGTCGTGACCTGGTAGTTGCCGCTCGTTTGATGGGCGCAGGCGATGGGCTGTTGGAAGCGATCCGGATCACGATTGAGCCAGTAGAGCAGCCCTTTTATGACCGTGTTCGAGCCACCATCGAATCTGCTTTGGAACCTGCCGTCTTTGAGGAAGCGCGCCGGGCGGGTAAGCGGCTCCCGTTTGAAGAGATTGTGAAGAACTGTCTTTCGCTCATTGATGCTTGGGAATGATCGAAAAACAGACAGAATCAGGTATAATTATGTCACGATTATGGCAAAATTCAAGGAAGGTAATCTGGTGCAAATCAAGTCGCGTGAGGCGACTGCGGAAGAGGCGAAGAATGGCAGATACGCCCCCTATCTTGGCAATGCGACGGGCAGTGTTTTGAAAGCCTATAACGCGCAAGAAGTGGCGGTAAAAATCGACTTAAACAGTCTCGATACCGCCGTCCGAGAACGCCATCAGAAGCAGCAAGAAGCCATGCAGCAGAAATGGCTGGACTCTCTTTCGGAAGAAGCGCGAAACCGTTTGACCGCCGAAGAAAAGACGCTGCGCTTGAATTATGTTGTGCTGTTGGCAGAAAGCGATCTGATGCCCTACAAAGAAGGCAAAAGCGCGTCCGCTGCCAAACCCACAAACGCGCCTGCAGCGGCTGTGAAACCGGCGGCAGAGCCAGAAACTGCGCCCGCGTCAAGAACCGCCTCTGCAAAACCGGCTGCGCCTCCCAAAGAATCCCCTGCCAAAGCCTCTGCCGCGAAAGGCGCGGAAACGGCAACCAAAGCCGCTGCCAAACCTAAGAAATCGGCAGACACATCCACTACCGCCGCGGAATTGCCGAAGCGCAAAACCTCCGAAGAACTGGATGCGATTGAAGAGCAGTATCTCAAAACGCGAAAACGATCTTAACTTTTCTTGCATTGGAGAATGCTCGCTGGCGATACGCCTCGTGAAATCAGCGTACGCGGAAAGACTCGCAAGCAATTTACTTTACACTGTCATTGCCAATAACTCTTCCGACTTTGACTGAGGTTAGACATGAAGTATTGGATACAGGAATACGCGAAGCCTTTGCAGCTAAATACTTTTGTTAGTTGCAACTATCGATAGGCAATGCAGTAAAACTTGTCGTCACCGAAAACTGTTCATTCATCATGAAAATTGTAAGTAACTCAACTGCCTTAGTTCATCTATCGGCTGCGGGACAATTGGACCTCTTGCGCGATCTTTTTGACTCAATCCACGTTCCTGATCAAGTGTACGATGAAGTGGTCTTTGAAGCAAGAGGCAAACCAGGGGAAGAGGATTTAGAAGACGCTGATTGGTTAAAAATTCACACGGCGACCCATCAACTCGCGTTGGAGATTTTGATGGCATCGTGGGGGGTGTCGAGGCGGCGTGTATTAAATTGGCAATGGAATTGAATGCAGATCTTGTTATCTTAGATGATGAAGAGGTGCGCTTGAACGCGCAAGTACTTGAGATTCAATACACTTCGACCGCGGGGATCTTGTTGTGGGCAGGTAGACTTCGGAGATTGGACTTCCCGGAAGCGTTAGATGAATTGCTCGCAACGGGGTACCGTTTACAGCCCAAAGAGTACAAACGTCTTATGAGCGAATGGCAGGCTTGGAAGAAGAGTAAGTAAAATGAGACATTCTTGCTAAAACAAAGATGACAACAGCGCATGCATCTATAAACTCCTCATTGATGTTCAGCCCCTCTCTTCCAACCGCTGCTTTACAACATGATGGCGATAAGTAAACATTTTGCGGACATCCCAGACCACGATGGGATTTGCCAACCTGCCGAGCCATCCAAAGGGCAGTTGATAGGTCACCGTATCGATTAAGCGGGTAACCGACTCTGAGATCGGTTCGAACACGTGCTGGTGTTCCCAGAACAGAAAGGGCGAACGCTCTGCCCGGTCCACAAAACGATAAGGTGGGACATACTCCACAATCCGCGCATCCCAACGTAATGGGAGACCATATCGTGTGATTTTCAGCCGGTACAAAACACCTTCCCGCATCGGTTCGGGGTCTCCCTCTAATTCGATTCGCGCTCCTGGAGGGGCTAACTCGAATAATCCCTCAATGCGGTCATGGAACTGCCAGACACGATCCAGAGGCGCGTTCACTTCTGAAACAAACTCCAGTCGATAGGTGGTTGGCATTGAGGTACAATTGTACCCTTCCGACCTCTATGATCCGAGAAAACAGTCAACTGCTGACACAGGCGTTTTTCGCGCTGCTTATGCTGGGCTTTTTGCTCCGGCGCGCGGGCGTTTTCAAGGATCATGATACCCGCGTGTTTAGTCGATTGGTGACGGATGTCACACTGCCCGCGCTGGTCTTAAGCGCGCTCCACAGCGCCGACTTTGACCCCGCGCTTCTAACAGTTGTGGGCATGGGCTGGCTTTTGATGGGACTCTCTTTGGGATTGAGTTTTGCGCTGGGGCGGGTCTTGAATCTCCCGCCTGAGCAAAGGCATGTGTTGATGGTGAGCGGCTCCATTGGCAACACAGGCTTTTTAGGGGTTCCTTTGGTCTACTCTTTGATGGAAGGCAGCAACGCGGTTGCCGCGCCTGCCGTGACATTCGATATGGCGGTAACGACATTGGCGATGTATACGCTGGGCATCATGATTTTCCAGAAGGGTCAACCGGCGAATGAATCGGGTGGATCGCCCCTGCGCCGCGTCTTCAAAATGCCTGTTTTCTGGGCAGCTGGACTGGGCTATTTCTTCATGTTGACCCGTATTCCGCTGCCTGAGGTAGTGGTTTATTCGCTTCAAAAGTTGGGCGCGATCACCGTGCCTCTGGTACTGCTAACCATCGGTATTTTGCTGCGCGCGCGTTCTATCAAAAGTAAGTGGAAACCGGCTGTGCTGATCACGGGGTTCAAATGCCTGTTGGTTCCCGCGATGGCATATGGGCTGTTGCAATTCACCTCGCTATCCGCCGATATCGAGCGCGTCATTTTGCTGCTGTCCGCCATGCCATGCGCGATGGTGAGCGCGATCTTAGCCGCGCAATATGACAGCGATGGAGAACTGGCAGCCACCAGCGTCACCCTCTCGACATTCGTCTCGATGTTGTTGCTGCCGTTGTGGCTCAAAGCGGGTTTATGAGGCATTGCTGATAGTTATTGTTATCAAACAACTTCTTTTTTCTGCAAAAGCAGCAGGGAGACGCACAAACGGGTAGAATCCATGAAACCTGTGGGGAAGGAGAAATCGGTTTGAGGAAGCGAACATGGATGATATAGGGACCAAAGATCTACTGACGGTTGAACAGGCTGCCCAATTTCTACAACTGAGCCAGTCCAGCATTCGTTCTTATATTCGGCAAAATAAGCTGAAGGCTTTTCGTGTTGCCGGTTCGCGCCGCCTGCTGATCCCCAAAGCCGAACTACTTGCCTTGTTAAAGCCTGCCAACAGCAGTTCCTCGCCTCGCAAAGCCAAATCGACTGATGATGAGACATGATAGCGCAATGGAAAGAGATTTGGCAGTTCCGCGAACTTCTTTGGACATTGATCCTTCGGGAACTTCGAGTTCGTTATAAAAATTCCGCGCTGGGGTTCTTCTGGTCGCTCCTGAACCCACTGGTTACCGTCATGGTGATGACCGTCGTTTTCAAATATGTGATGGGCATGCAGATCCCGAACTACTCCGCTTATATTCTGGTTGCCTACCTGCCTTGGACCTTCTTTCAGTATGCGATTTTAGACTCCAGCCAGACCATCATCGGCTATATGCCGGTCATCAAGAAGATCTATTTCCCGCGTGAACTGTTGCCGTTGGGCGCGACCCTTGCCAATCTGGTCCATTTTGGGTTAGCGATGGGCGTGTTGTTTGCCTACCTCTATTTGATCGTGGGTGTGCCATTGCAATGGTCGTTGCTGTGGCTGCCGGTGGTGATTGTCAGCCAGTTCCTGTTGACGCTGGGGCTGTCGATGTTTATCTCCTGTCTGAACGCCTTTTACGAAGATGTGAAGTATTTGGTCAGCGTGGGCATGCAGTTGCTGTTTTTCTTGTCGCCGGTCATCTATTTCTCAGAGCAGATACGGCATACCTCCATGATCCCCGAAGCGCAGCGCGAAAGCCTCTTTTGGGCATATCACCTGTTGAACCCGGTAGCGACACTGTTGATGGCATACCGCAAGACAATACTGCCGCCGATTCACGTGGAGCAGCAAAATCCCGCCATGTCTGCAGGGCGGGTTGTGTTCCCCGATATGCCGCTGCCTTTGTGGCTGTTGTTCGTGAATTTAGGCTTTAGCTTGCTGATTGCCTGGCTGGGCATGCGTTATTTTGATCGAAAGAAATGGGGGTTTGTGGAACGCCCATAGGACGAAAGGATGAGAGATTGGCTGCGTTTTTTGAGTTTGGAGTTCTCGGCGGCAAAAGCCAATAAGATTTTGAAGCGGTTTGGGTCTCCCAGCGCGCTGTTTGCCGCCTCCGAAGCGGAATGGCAAGAGGCGTTCAGCCCGGCGGATGTGGTGGCGATCCAGCGCATGGCTCAAGAGGAACCGGTGATTCCCTCCGCGCTTGCAGAGGGCAAAGTTCAGATTGTGACTCAAGCGGACGAGGCTTATCCGCCCACCCTATTGGACCTGCCCGATCCGCCGGTCGCGCTCTGTGTGAAGGGAACGCTGGAGGAGCGCGACCGCTTTGGAATCGCGATTGTCGGCACGCGCAATGCCACCCCTTACGGCAAAATGGTGGCGGAAAAACTGGCGCGCGACTTCGCGGAAGCGGGTGTGACGGTGATCAGCGGGGGCGCGTTGGGCGTGGATGCGCGCGCTCATCAGGGAGCGGTGAAGGGCAATGGGCGCACCCTGGCGATTTTGGGCAGCGGTCTGCTCAATGCCTACCCTCAAGATAATCAAGGCTTGTTTGAGACCATTGCCCAAGGGCATGGCGCGGTGGTTTCTGAGTTTCATCCCAAGGCATCGCCGGATGCCTGGCGGTTTCCTGCCCGGAACCGCCTGATCGCGGCATGGGGCGTGGGCGTCGTGGTGGTGGAAGCGCCTGTCCAGAGCGGCGCGCTCATTACTGCCCAATTCGCTGCTGAGACTGGGCGCGAGGTGTTCGCGGTTCCGGGCAGTATCGACAACGAAAAGGTTCGCGGCTGCCACCAACTCATCCGGGAAGGCGCGGCTTTGATTGAGAACGCGCAAGAGGTACTGGACCTGCTGGGCGTGCAGCGCGCTCCCCAACGGCAGACCACAATGCCCCTCTTAAGCGAGGTCCAGGAGAAACTGCTGAAAGCGCTCTCGTTGCAACCCCAGTATATGGACAGCCTTGCGCGCGAGTTGTCGCTGCCTATTCATCAAGCGCAGGTGGAACTGACCAACCTGGAACTAATGGGACTGGCGCGGCGCATGCCCGGCGGGACTTTCGTGCGCGCGCTGTGAGTCTGGAATATCTCGTCTTCCTCTCCTCTCCATCGCTTTTCAGGAACTTAGTCTGCTTTTTTCCGCGTCAAAGGCTCGGTTTGAGAGGAAAGGTGAGAAAAGAAGGGTTGCGCGCCATAATGAAAAGGTGGAATGCTCTTATTTCCATGGAATACCATGTGAATCTTCAGAGGGCATCATGGAACAAACACCATGCGGGCGGCGCACAACTCACGGAATGAGGTGGCTACGTATGAGCTATGGGAACTGGCAGTCGCAGAAACCGGTGAGGCTGACCAAGCGCGAAATCGAGGTGCTGAGCCTAATTGCGCAGGGACGTTCGTCCCAACAGGTGGCAGATACATTGTTTGTCAGTAAACGAACCGTGGATTTTCACTTAGCGAATATCTATGAGAAGTTGAATGTCAACAATCGTGTTCAAGCCTTCCGGCGAGCCGCGCAACTGGGATTAATACCTTTCGAGGCGTTCTTCGGAGGCAGCGAGTCTTAAAGGCTCGGTTTAATCGCAGTTCCAAATGAGAAACGGGAAGCGTATGGATGCGCTTCCCGTTTCTTGGTTTTTAAAGGAGGATTTTCAGTTAAAAAGAGAATCCAGATGTCCCCGGTTAGGGCGCTCGGAAGGTAATCATCTCTTCCGCGATGCGATTGCCCTCGCGCCGAACCACAACCAAACGCGCCATTTCGCCCGATTTGATTGCTGTGAACGCCTCGTTGAATGCTTCTGGCGATGTAACCGCCTTTCCATTTACTGAGCGAATGACATCATTGCGCTGGAGACCCGCGCTGGCTGCGCTGGAGTTCGGGTCAACCGATGTCACAACGACCCCTTTCTCGGTCTGCATATCGCGCTTGTTTTTGTCGCTCAGTTCGCCGACATTGATGCCTATTTTGCGGGTAGGCTGTTCTTTCTCAGGTTCTGCCTGCGCCAATTGCTCTTCAGGCGAACCCAGCGTGGCATCAAATGTCATCTTCTTGCCATCGCGCATGGCTTCAATCTCTATTTTTCTGCCGGGCGGCGTTTCCGAGATGCGGTCTCGCAGGTCGATTTGGTTTTTGACGGTTTTGCCGTCAAACTTGGTGACCACATCGCCCGCGCGCAAACCGGCATTCCAGGCAGGAGTGCCTTGCTCCACGCGCCGTATAATCGCTCCGTTCTGGATGTTCAAACTTTCTTTCAGATCGCCTGTTAAGTCTTCAGGCAACACGCCCAGATAGCCGCGCTCGACTTTGCCCCGCTCGATCAGCTGGGTCACGACGCTGCGCGCGCGGTTAATCGGAATGGCAAACCCGACGCCCACATTGCCGCCATACTGACCCGCTACAATCGCGGTGTTCACGCCGACTACCTCGCCGCGCGAGTTGACCAGCGGACCGCCCGAATTGCCCTGATTGATGGAGGCATCGGTCTGGATCAGTTCAGGATAGAAGCGGGTTTCGCTTCCGCCGCCAATAATCTCTTGGCGTCCCAGCGCGCTGACAATCCCCATGGTCAGGGAGTGGTTCAATCCGAAGGGGCTGCCAATCGCAAAAACGATTTGTCCCGGCTTGACTTCGGTAGAGTCGCCCAGGGTTGCCGCGGGTAAATTGTTCAGTTCGACCTTCACAACCGCTAAGTCGGTGCGTTGATCGCGCAGCACCTTCCCTTTGGCGGTGCGTCCATCCTTAAAGACCACTTCCACTTCATCCGCGCCGCTCACCACGTGATCATTGGTTAAAATGTAGCCGTCGCTACGAATAATGACACCGGAGCCTTGCCCCTCCACGCGCCGGGGAGTGTCTGTATCCGGCACTTGAAATTGGCGGAAAAACTCGCGGAAGTTTTCATCGTTGTTCGGGGGTACCTGGAAAAGGCGCGGGTTTGAGTTGTTATTCTCTTCGTCGTTGCCTTCCGGCGGAGGAATGCGCCATCGCCGGGTAGGGTTCTCAATCGTGATGTTTTTCTTGGCGCGAATATGCACCACTGACGGCGTGACAGTGTCTGCAATGCGTGTCAATGCCGACTCTAAACTGGCTAAAGTCGCTTGTTCTTCAGGCTTAAAGGAGACGGCGACGCGCTCCTGCGCGCTCACACGAAACGGCTCTGTATACCAATAAGTCACTCCGGCGCCCAAAACTAAGCCGGACAATAAAGTTGCCGCAAACAGACGTCGATTACTTCTCATCTGCTATAAAACCTCCAATTGGTTAGAATGTTTGAGTGTAAGGTCGCCTCATGTTTTATTATCGCCAACCCATCAGGACAATCGGAGCCACAGGGGGCTGCTGAATCATCTCTGGCTGTTCCCAAGCATTCGCTTGATAGAAGCTGACTCCCGGCGCAGGCTGCATGGAATCGAAATGCCAGGAGGGTTGGGTTGAGAAAGTTGAGATGGGTTGGAAAGAACGCGAATTGCTTAGGACACTGAGGCTATTGGGCAGGGTATTGACGGTACTTGTGTTGCCCGTATCTTCGCCTTTGGACGCAAAGAAAAAGAGCGCCAAAGTTGCCGCGGCAGCGAAACTGACCCGGGGCCATAAGCCTTGAATCCATGATTTTCGCGGGGATTCTGCTGTCATTTCGAAGCGGTATGCCCGTATTTGCATAATCAACCGCTCTTCGCAATGCGCTGCAGGGAGTTCACAGGGAATTGCGCCGATCAACTGTTTAACGGACCGGAGCCTCCGGTATTCCCGCGCGCATTCTGTGCAGTGGTTTATATGATATCTAATCGTTTGTTGCTGGCAGCCTGTCAATTCAGAATCGAGATAGGCAGAAAGGTGAGCCTGTACATGACGACAATTCATTCTTCTTCTCCTCGTTGGGCTAATTCTGGGTACTTCTTCTCCAGGTAGGCGCGAAGTTGCTTGCGCCCCCGGTGAATGCGGGAACGAACGGTCCCAATAGAGCAATTCATCATCTCGGCGATCTCTTCGTAAGAGTAGCCTTCGATGTCCGCATAAGCGACCGCCAAGCGGAATTCAGGGGCTAAACTGAGCAAGCCTTCCTGAACCGCGTCCTGGTAATAACGCGAGAGGGCGATCTCTTCGGGGCTGGGACCATCATCGACCAGTTCCAAGGTCAAGTTGTCTTCCGGGTCCTCTGTGCGGATGGGGTCATCCAAGGAGCGGATCGGCAGACGCTGACGCCGGCGGTACTCGTCAATGTAGAGGTTCGTCAAGATGCGGTTGAACCAATTCATGAAGGGGAGCGCGCGGTCATATCGCCCGAAAAAGCGATAAGCGCGCAGGAACGCTTCCTGCGTTAAGTCCTCCGCGTCAGGGGCGTTGCCAGTAAGGCGATAGGCAAGATTGTACGCCTGCCGGTAGTGGCGGCGCGCCAATTCCTCGAATTCCTGCTCCTGTACGTCCATAAATGCTCGCGCGGTGGTCTCGCGTGTCAGTTCCATAGTTTTATTTTCTCCTTCGCCAAGCGCATTCAGCGCGCTTTTTTGCGAAGATGGCATTCAACTGCATCTCTGCACATAGGGGTATACGTTCCCCGATTCGGAAAAGTTCCGCGAGTCATATTGCCTCTCCTTTATTATACTCCACTCGCGCTTATTTCCACTTGCGAGTTCCCATTAAACAGTAGCGGCGGTTGACCTCCGACCGGTACACTTCCGCCAATCCCCGGTAAGGGGCGGTATCTCGCGATTGGCGCACTTTCTTCAGAGCGAAGCCCAGCGTCTTCGCGACCGCCTGTTTGGTGATATGCATCTCTTCGCCGATTTCTTGCAGGGTGCAGCCCAGCAGATATCGCTCAAGCACCAACAACTGCTTTTCGGTTAAATGCGCGTTTTCTAAGATCGTGTTAATCTCAGATTGATCCAGATAGTCGTCGGTTGTCTCTTCACTGATGAAATCGGTCAGAGCAGTTTGACGAAGACGATGGCGGCGTAATTTGCGCTCAAAAGAGTCTTCCCGGCAAAACGGATACTCGGCTTGCGGATCAGAATAGATCCATGTCATAGTTTGTTCCATAGCGAACCTCCAAAAACCAGTGGACAAAATAGTATACATTAGTCTACCATGTTTGATAAGAAGAAAGCAAGTGGTTTGGAGGTTTTTCTGAAAAAAAGTGAATTTTGGGCAAATGGGGAGGCTGGGATAAAGGTCTAATCATTGTATGGCAAAACCCTTTGACATCGCGACGCGGCATCTCGTGGAACAACAGCCCGAAGCCTGGTTGCAGTTCCTGCAGCTCAAGGGCAGGTTCAAACGATGGATCGAGGCAGACCTCACCGCGGTCGCTGCCGAGGCTGACAAAGTGCTGGAAATCGAGGCGGAAGTTCCCTACCTCACCCACATCGAGTTCCAGTTGTCTTATGACTCAGAGATGGATTGGCGGGTCTTCCATTACAACGCCTTGCTGACCTACCGCTATCGTCAGCCGGTACAAAGCGTGTTGATCCTGTTGCGCCCGGAAGCGGATGGAACTGGGGTTCCGCGTCTTATCAAGTGCCGGGCGGGGCAGGCAGTTTGGCGTTTCACTATCAGGTGGTGCGTTTGTGGGAGACACCCGTGGAGACGCTGTTGGCGGGTGGTTTGGCGACGCTGCCGTTGGCTCCGTTGGCGGCGGTTTCGGAGGGGTCTTTGCCGGAGGTGGTGCGTCGGATGGAGTCGCGTTTATTGTCGGAGGCATCGGTGTCTCAGGCAGGGGATCTGTGGACGGCGACGTATCTATTGATGGGTTTGCGCTATGCGCGTTCATTGACGGAGCAGTTGCTTCAGGGGGTAAGAAACATGAAAGAATCGGTGACATATCAAGCGATTTTGCAAGAAGGAAAGGAAAAAGGAAAAGCCGAAGGCATTTCTGAAGGCTTAGAAGAGGGTTTGTTGACTGAGGCTCGGAACCTGGTCTTGCGTTTAGGCGGCAAGCGTTATGGCGCGGCAGACGCTCGTGTGGTCTCTTTGTTATTAGGGATCGATTCTTTGGAGCAGTTAGAGCAGTTGGCAGAGCGTTTATTGGAGGCGGAGAGCTGGCAAGAACTGCTCAACAATGGTTGAGCTCAGATACAACTGATCTTACCAAGAAGGTAAATCATTTGCATATCAGCGCGGCGCGGACAGGCGCGCCGTCTGCGCCTGCGATTTTTAAGGGCAGCGCAATCAAGTCATAGATTCCTGGCTTTGCCTGGTGCAGGTTTAAACCCTCCAAAATATGAATCCCATACTGGTAGAGCGCGTGATGGATCGGCAGCGTCCTGCTATCCAGCGCATCCACCGAAGGTAGGTCAAACCCTACCAACACAACTCCCTGAGAGGCAAGGTAATCGGGCATGTCGGGGGATAAAATAGGGATCGACTCTGGAAAAACGGTCAAGTCGCGCCAAGCGTCGGTTCGAAACAAAACTCTTGGTGTCTGGGCGAATGAAATCCCTTCCAGGGTTTCTAAGCCGATAGGGTTATGCCCACGCGCATCAATGACCCAAACTGGTCCGAAAAAGGCTTCCAGAGGCAGTTGTTCTGCGGTTTCGCCCTCGCTCAGAAAGTGAAACGGCGCGTCCACATGGGTTCCAGTGTGCAGGCTCGTTGTCAACATCCCTACATTGACCGAAGCGCCCGCTGCCTGAGACCACTTCATCGTGTATTGGGTGGGCGTATCGCCCTGCCAGCCCGCAATTCGGCTATCAATAGGCAGTGTGATGTCGATGATTTTCATGGGGCTATGGAACCAGTGTAGTGGTGTCAATCCAGCGCTCAAAAACGCGTGTTTCTATCAGTTCTTTTAGCATCTGTACCGCTTGCCAGCACTCCTGATAGCCGTTATAAAGAGCGACAGGCGCAATCCGGATCAGGTTGGGGGGGCGGAAGTCGGCGATGACGCCCTTGTTTCTCAATGCTTGGCAGAGGGCAAAGGCGTGGGGATGCGCGAGGGCGATATGACCGCCTCGACGGTGTGCCTCGCGCGGTGTGACAATCGCGATACCTGCTTCTGCAAGAACCTCATCGCAGAGTTCAATTAGATAATGAGTCAGGGACAACGATTTTTCGCGAATGACTTCTATGCCGACCTGATGGAGAACGCGCAGCGAGCCATGCAGGGGGGCGAGGCTCAAAATGGGGGGTGTGCCGGTCTGAAGGGCAGCTGCGCCCAGCGCGGGCTTGAATTCGTGCGACATCTCAAACTGGTGTTTTTTATTGGAACCGAACCATCCTGCTAAGCCGGGACGCTTATCGAAATGCCGCTGATTCAAATAAAGTCCACCCACCGCGCCCGGACCGCCATTCAGGTATTTATAACTGCACCAGAATGCGAAATCGACTCCCCATTCCGACAACGCATGCGGCACGGAACCGATCGAGTGAGAGCAGTCGAAACCAATCAAGATTCCTTTGTGATGCGCTTCGCGTGTGAGACGCGGCATATCCAGCAGTTGACCGCTGGTAAAGAGAACACCCGGCAGCACCGCCAACGCGACTTCGGGGGTCATGGCATCGATAATCGCTTCTTCAGACAGAGTGAAACCGTCTGCGCTGTCGACTTTTTTAAGATGAGTTTCGGGGTTCAGCCCGCGCAATCGCAAATGGCTCTCGATCGCAAAGATATCGGAAGGAAAAGCGAGAGAGTCTGCCAAAATCGCGTTTTTATCAAAATTAGGCTCAAACAAGGTCGCCAGCAACTGGTGCAGGTTCAGGGTGGTGGAACCGGTCGCGACTACTTCGTCTTCGGTGGCTCCCACCAGCGGCGCCATTAGGCGGCTGACTCGCTCCGTCATGAAGTACCAATCGCGCTCCGTCGCCGTCCAGCCTTCGATGCCCAGCGTCTCCCAGACTTGCAGCGTTTCAATCAGTTCAAGGCGCGCTTCCTGCGACAATAATCCCAGCGAATTGCCATCTAAGTAGATTTTTCCCGGCGGGAGGCAAAATCCGGCGCGAACGCCTGCCAATGGGTCCTGTGCATCCAGCCAACGAGCATAGTCGGAATCGCCTGAGAAACGCATAATGCATGATTATACTTGAACCCTTCCCGAAATCACGGAGTCTATAGGCATGTCTTTATGAACGACCGAGCTTGGTTATCGCGTTTGCGACAGGGAGATGAACGGGCATTCGCGCGGCTGGTAGATATGTACCGCGAGCCGTTCTATCGCCTTGCCTACCGATTAGTGGGCGCGCTGGATGCGGAAGATGTGACCCAAGAAATCTTTGTGCGCATTTACCGGGGTCTCAGGCATTTTCGCGAGCAATCAAGCCTGAACACATGGGTCTATCGAATCGCGGTGAATGCCTGTCACGAATGGAACCGCAAACGACGCGCGCCCGAAGTGCCGTTGGAAGATGAATGGATGACAGGCATCGATCTACCAGACCCAGAACATGAAGCGATTCAAAATGTGATTTGGTCCAATGTGGAAAACGCGCTGGAATCGCTGGATGAGAAGCACCGAACGATTATTGTTCTTCATGAATTACAAGGGCTGACTTACGGCGAAATCGCGGGCGCGATGGAACTGCCCGTTGGAACGGTGAAATCGCGTTTGCATTATGCGATGAGAGCATTACGCGAACGGTTGGGCGTGTTAGAATCGGTTTAGTCATTTTTTACATAGCAGCAGTGAAGGAGCGATGAGATTAAAATTATGAACCGCTGTCATTTATATCGAGATCATCTCAAAGCTTGGCTGGATCAGGAACTGCGCGGGTGGAGACGCTGGCAAGTAGGGCGTCACCTTCGACAGTGCCTATCGTGCCAGCGCGAGTGTGAAAATCTGCGCGCGGTGAGCGCGCGCCTGCAGGCGTTGGATGCGCCGGTCACGCCGGAATCCCTGCGGGACCGCATTATGCTGGCAGTAGCGCAGGAGATCCAAACCGCGCCAGTACCAGAGCGCAATCCAGTGCCTTTGAAATGGGCGTGGGGATTGCCTGCGCTCTTAGCAATCGGGTTCGCGTTTACTGGACTGTTCTTTCTTTCTTCTATGAAGATGGGGGCGAACGGGACGAAAAGCGCTATACACTTTGCAATGGAGCCTCAAAGGGAAATTGCGCATAAAGACCTCGCTGCAAGCGCGCCCGACTCGATGCTTTCGAAAGCCTTGAATGAGCCGGAATTGCTGAAGAAGGCGGAAACGGTCTCGATTGAGGTCGAGGTGGAATCGCTGACAGACGCTTTCGAGAACACCTTATCTGTGGCAGAAACCAGCCGGGCAGCGTTGGTGAAAGCAAACTATCAATCGGCTGCTGCCGAGTCGTCAGGAGCAGACCTCGTGGTGATGGTGCCGCAGTCTCGCGCCCGCGCTTTCCTGAAACGTGTCGTGAATTTGGGACATTTGACCTCCGAGCAGTTTGAGATGCGCCAGGAAATAGCCAATCTTACCGTACAAGAACCTAAAAATGGCTCTGCGCTCTCGATGTCAAAAGAAGAGTCTCGTCCGCCTGCAACCTCGTCAAAAGGGGATGCGTCCGCGTCAAAAGGGAAACAATTAGAAGCCAGTCCGGCGCCTGCTTTGAGCCGCGCAGAGACAGAGGCGCGCGCCGCGAACGCCGCCCCACCAAATCTAAAAACAAGCGGAAAGCCATCGGACATAATCGCGGGGCGAAGGGTCATCACGGAAGAACCGCCTCAGATGGAAGAAGCGGTCATTCGGGTACAGATTCGCTTTACATCCCCATCACGTGATAACCGGCATCCAGGTAAATAACATCGCCTGTGATGCCGCGCGCCAGATCGCTCACTAAGAAGGCGGTCGCATCGGCGACCTCTTGGGTGTCGGTATCGCGTTTGAAAGGCGCTCGCTCACGGACATACTCCATCATACTTTGGAAGTTGCGGATGCCCCGCGCCGCCAGCGTGTTGATCGGACCCGGCGAAATGGCGTTGACCCGGATTCCGCGTTCTCCCAAATCATACGCCATATAGCGCACCGAGGCTTCCAGCGCGGCTTTCGCGACGCCCATCACATTGTAGCCCGGTATCACGCGCTCGCTGCCCATATAAGAAATTGTGATCAACGACGCGCCGTCGCTCAAGACCGGCTCTAATTTCTGCGCCGCAGCCACAAAGGAGTAAACGCTGGTATCCATCGCCAACCGGAACCCCTCGCGAGAGGTCTGCAGGAACTTCCCAGACAGTTCCTCGCGAAGCGCATGCGCCACGCTGTGAATCACAAAGTCGACCTGTCCCCAGCGTTCCTGCAAGTCTTTCGCCATCGCAATGATCTCTTCATCGCTGCTTAAATCGCATTGCAGCGTGAAAGCATCGTTCAGCTCTTCCGCCATTTTCGGCACATTCTTGGCGCGTCGTTCGCTCCGGTAAGTCAACGCGAGACGCGCGCCATGCTGGTCGCATGTTTTGGCGATATGCCAAGCTAAACTGAACGGGTTCGCGACGCCCAAAATCAAACCGCGTTTTCCTTTCAATATCATCTTTAATCCCTCGATACGGGCAGCGGGCTCATCGTTTCGATATGTTCTCCGATCGTTTCCACTGCCTCGCCCTCCACTAATATCTGCACGCGCTGGATTTCTGAAAAGCCGCCCGCCGTTCGGGTGATCGCGTTAATCAGCGCAGCCTCGGTATCGGAACCGCCTTCGAAATTTGAAACTAACTGCTCCGAAAAGTTGAGTGTCAGTAAATCGTTTTCGCGTTTCGCGCTGAGAAGCGTGGTGCCAGAGGGGAACTCTCGGCTTTTCTTGATTAACTCTTCAAAGGCTAAAGTGTATGCGCTTTGCCCTTCTGGCACCGGAATTCTCTCTGAACGATAGGTTAATTCACCTTTCTGGACATCCGGCACGACGATGGTCACTTCCGAGTGATCCTCGGTTTCGGTGGGCAGGGATTGGGAAGGCGACAGGCGCGCCCAAATCAAAACACCAATCGCAATCGCCATAATGCCTATGAAAAGCCATGCCAGCAGGCTTTGGACCCGGCGCGCCGCATCGTTGTTCAATTCAGGCTTGGACATCGTTTTCAGGCTCCTGAGAAGCGATTTCTGGGCTTGGGTTTATTCGGGTGTCAGACTCATCGGGCATAGCTGCGATCTCTGATACCGATTCCTGTTCTGTTTCTGCTTCACCTTCGGACGCGCTGGAATCTTCTGTGCTGGTTGCCCACTCCACCCGAAAAGCGGTCTGCCCCAAGGTGAACCCTTTATCGGGGTCTACCACGGCAGGCATATTCGGAGCCAAGCGTTCGCCCTCTATGAAGGTTCCGTTCGTGCTGCCCAGATCGGTGAGCTGGATGCGATCGCCCACAATCTCAACTTGCGCATGTTGCCCTGACACATAGGGGTCCGAGAGTTGAATGTCGTTGCTGTCGCGCCGTCCCAGCCGCAGAGGGCGCGCATAAATCGCCCATCGCTCTTCGGGCTGTGCCGCATGGATCAGGTAGGCAAGCGCAGTTTCACTGGTCGATTCCGCAACCACCGGGGTTTCAAAGCCTTCTGGCAGTTCAAGCGTTAGATGGATATTGCCGAACTGAAGGGAGTCCCCGTTCGCGAGTGGCGCGCGCTGTCCTATCGAGAGCGTTTTTCCGCCCAGTTTGGAACCGTTTGTGCTGCCCAACTCCTCCACAAAAGCGGTGTTCCCTTCCACAAGGATTTGCGCATGACGGCGGCTGACGGTTCCGTCGTTCAGCAAAATGTCGGCAGAGGGATCACGCCCGATAATATTGACGCCTGCTTTCAAAAGGAAATCGCGTCCAGAGGGGGTATCACGCAGTTTGGGAAAGGAGCGCTCAGGCTCTAAATTCTCTTCAGGCGCAGCGCTTGTCAGCAGGAAACCACATTCCATACAATAAGCTTCGCCCGGCGGATTCACTTGACCGCAAATCGGGCATTGCGCGGGACTGAGCATTTGGGTCGCGCCCGCAGCGGGCGCGCTCATCTGGACCGTTTGTGGAGCATTCGCATCCATTGCCACAGTGGGATTCTGTTCCATAGCGGTAATTATACCTGCGTGTTAAAGCGCGTCTTCCACCGGCGTGTAGTCGTAGCCGAATAACTTCGCAATCGGTTGCAAGGTGACTTTTCCAGCCGCCACATTCAAACCCAGCCTTAACAGTTCCGAATCGCGCAGCGCATCCGGGAACCCTTTGCGCGCGATGGCTTGCACATAAGGCAGGGTGACATTCGTTAAGGCGTAAGTCGAGGTGCGGGCAACGGCTCCCGGCATATTGGCGACCGCGTAATGGATCACATTTTCTTCAACATAAGTCGGGTTGCGATGGGAAGTGGGATGGGTCGTTTCCGCAAAACCGCCTTGATCCACGCACACATCGACCAAGACCGAGCCGGGTTTCATCAATCGGAGGCTGTCGCGGTTTACCAATTTCGGGGTACGTTCGCCCGACAGATAGACCGCGCCCACCAGCAAATCCGCGTCGCGCAGCGATTCGCGCAGGTTCTCTGGATTGGAATAGAGCGTGTCCACATTGGGCGGCATAATCTCTTCCAAATAACGCAGGCGGTCCAAGTGAATATCTAAAATCTTGACATTCGCCCCAAAGCCTGCCGCGATACGCGCCGCGTTTGCGCCCACTACACCTGCGCCCACCACCACCACATTACCCGGCAGAACGCCTGGTACACCGGACAGCAGAACCCCGCGTCCTCCAAACGGTCGCATCAAACTCCACGCGCCGACCTGAATCGCCAACCTTCCCGCGATTTCGCTCATCGGAGTCAATATGGGATGCATGCCGTTCGGCAGTTGAATGGTTTCGTAGGCGATGCAAATCGCGCCGCTGTTCACCATGGCTTGGGTCAGCGTTTCACTGGCAGCGAAATGGAAGAAGGTAAATAAAATCTGTTGAGGGCGGATGAGGGGATACTCTTGGGGCATGGGTTCTTTGACCTTAACAATCAATTCTGCCTGCGCCCAAACTTCCGCTGCCGATTCGACAATCGTTGCGCCCGCCTGCGCATACTCTTCGTTGGTAATGCCCGTACCTGAGCCGGCTTCTGCCTCGACTAAAACGGTATGACCACTGTGCGCCAATACCTCGACGCCCGCGGGCGTCATCGCCACGCGATATTCGTCTTCCTTGACCTCTTTCGGAACCCCAATAATCATGAAATCCTGCAAGCCTCCTGCAGAAGCGAAGCTTGCGCCGCTTCGCTTAGATGCGATGCTGAGAATAAAAAAGCCTGGTCGGGGCGGGCAGATTCGAACTGCCGACCTCTCCCACCCGAAAGGAGCGCTCTACCAAGCTGAGCCACGCCCCGACACAAATTAAATTATACCCCCACACTGCAACAAGATGAACATTCTATGAACAGACGCGCCTAAGGGAACCTGACCCCACTGCAGCCCGTCGAATAACATGGAACGAGAATGGTACAAAAGTTGCTGGTATAGTGATTGGTTGTACCTATATGAAAAGAGAAGTGTGGGGGTTCTCATGATCCACTATGCATTAGATCAAGCCGAGGAAGCAGAATTCCTTGCGCCCAGCGAGACCCTGCGCCCAACAACTGACAGCACCGACTCTGAACCTGAAGAAAATCTTCCGGGATATATAAGTCGCTATCTTCGATTACCTCTTTTAACGGCTGACGAAGAGTTAGTGTTGTTGACCCGCGCGCAATCAGGCGATCAAGAAGCCTGCGCGCGACTTGTTGAGTGCAATCTCCGACTGGTAGTTAGCATTGCAAAGCAATACCTGCGTCCTGGGCTACCGATTGAAGACTTGATTCAAGAGGGAGTTATTGGACTGATGAAGGCGATCTCGCGATTCGAAATCGACCGGGGTTTCCGATTCAGCACTTACGCGACCCATTGGATTCGGCAAAGCATCACCCGCGCAGTTGATAATATTACGGGGATGATCCGCATGCCGACCCATGCCACCGAGTCTTTGCGCAAAATTGAAAAAGCGCGATTCGAATTGAAACGACAGTTGGGACGCGACCCCAGCTGCGAAGAAGTCGCCGAAAATGTGAACATGACCTCCAAGAAAGTGGAGCGGTTGATGCAAATCGCGCGGGAACCGCTTTCATTGGATCAGATTGTCCACCCAGACAGCAACCTGCCGCTGATCGCATTGTTGGAAGACCCTTGCGTCAGCAACCCGGAAGAGGTCGCTATTCATCGGGTTTGGGTCGCGGAACTGAACGAAGCAATTGCTTCATTGAATGAACGCGAGCAGTGGGTGGTCCGGCGCCGCTTGGGGATGGATGAAGGGGAAGAACCCCCCGGAGCGAAAATCCCGATTTCCAGAGAGCGCCTGCGCCAGTTAGAAACACAAGCCTTCAAAAAACTGCGTGTGTGGGCGCGAAAGCATCTGTGGAGCGATTGGTTCGGTAAGTAAACTCTCCTGATGTTATGCCCTCTCTTCAATAACGAGGAGAGGGCTGGTTTTTTTTCACTCTTTCCTTTCTCCTTTTTCGTCCTTCTTCGGGTAAAATAATTCTGTTATGCCCCTGTAGCTCAGAGGACAGAGCAGCAGCCTTCTAAGCTGACGGTCGTGGGTTCGAATCCCGCCGGGGGCGCCACTCTTTCAAACTTTGTTTCCTATTCCCGCAAGACCGCTGCCCAGATCAGAACGCTCAATAAGCAGAGCGCAATCATCAGCGTTAGATGAGCGCGTTCACGCCAAGCTTTTGGAAACAACCCCTCCCATCCCAGCGCGTTGAAGAAAGCGATAGGCAGCAGCGCGGGAAAGAAATACCGCCCCTGTGCCTGGAAGAAGATTCGGATAAACAGCAGAAAGGTGATCAGTGTCAACGCAAACGCGGACGCCAACAGCCAAGCAGAGAAACGATTGGGCGTATCGACAGGCTCGCGGAGACGAAAGATTAAACCGATCAGCGCAGCGATCTGCCAAAGCAATGCCATCAGGTAGAGCGCATCGGGCATAAACAACGGCACGCCTGTTTGCGCGGTTTCAGGGCTGCCAAACGCGAACCAAAAACTGCGAAAAGTCCACTGAGCGACCAAGCTCAGATAACTGCCCCAAGTCATACCTCCTTCCAAAAAGTCGCTGGCTTTGGCAGTGCCGCCGAACGCTTGCGTGAAAGTCTTTTGCATCAGGGGATCATCATAAAGAATCGCGTTTCGAACAAACCAACCGCCGCCCAACAACAGAGCGACCATCAAAATAGAAAGCCCTATCCGAATCACCTGCGCCCTTTTTACAGGTTCCGAGCGGAAGCGGACTAATCCGAAAACAGCCATCATGGCGAGCGGCAGCAGCAGGATGGCGGTTGCTTTGGTTAAAAGCGCCGCGCCGATCCATCCCCCTGACAAAAGCGCGTTCTTGGACGAGGGAGCGCGATAGAGCGTCAGCAGTGACCCCAATGCGCCCGCAAACATCAAGTTGGTCAGCGAGTCGTTGCCGACCGCGCTGCCTATCGCGATATGCATGGGCAGAAACGCCGCGAACCCGCTCGCGCCCAATGCGACATAGGGTGAACCGGGCATAAGCGCGCGGACCGCGCGCCAAATCAACCATACAACCCCTGCGCTGAACAGCGAAGAGAGCAGTCGCAGCCACTTGCCCGGTTCCGGCAGGCTGGCAGTGGCTCTATGCCAAATCGCTGCCAGGAAGTAGTAAAGCGGCGGCTGGTGCGATTCATAACCTGCGCCCTCGTATCCTTCAAATTTAGGCAGGCTCCAATGCTCCGCGATATGCTGGACAAATTGAAAATGCGCGCCTTCATCCGGGGTGTTCGCATAGCCATTATTGCCGAAAGGAACCGCCCAGTTAAAAAGCAAGCAGAGCAGAAAGTGAAGGGCAATCACGATTCCGATAGACCATTTTGGCAAAGTGGGCGCGACGGCAGGAGGTTTCTGGGGAGGAGATGCCGCGCGTTTAGGTTGAATCGGTTTTTTCACAGAAAAGGTTATACCCGAACTGAAGATGGGATTTAAGTTTTGACATAGGGCTGTAGTATCTGTAAATCCCTGATAGCTCGGTAGTGTTTCTCGTCGAACGTATAGAGGGTTAGCCCGTATACCGTTGCAGTTGCAGCAATGAACGCATCCAAGATTCCTAAACCATCACTCAAGTAAAGCAAGCGAAAATATTCAACTGCGCGTTCACTAATGAATTCGTTGAATGAAAGTATCGGCAAATGTTGAATGAGTTGCTATAAGCTTGTCTGTTCACCTTTATTGCGACAACCTTGCAATAATTCCATCAGGGTAATAACTGAAAGTGCTGGTATGTCTTCGACTGCCCCTAACCATTCGATTGCAGGCGTATAGCCTCGGCGTACATCGATAAAAATGTCGGTGTCTAATAGGATCACTTGGGCGATGCTCCACGCATTTCGGCTTGATGGCGCAATTGACGCGAGTACTCCGCGCTGTCAGGTATATCCAGCCTATCCGACCACTCGCCCACAAATCCAATCTGAATTAAATATTGGAGTAACTCTTTACCAGTCAAGGGCGTAAGCTGAGTCTCCATTCTTTCTGGCAAAACAATCACACGCAAGCGATGACCTTGCAATTCAGCTTCGCGCTCGCGAATTTCTTCCCAACTGCCCTCCAAGATTTTCAAACTCATCGTAAGCCTATTATACCATAAGAGCTACACGAAAAACAGATGAGCCAAAAACGGGTAGAATTGGGATATGGTAGTAGAGGGAACTCGGTTGTGGGGGCGTGACGCAGAACGCGCGCGTCTGAACGACTGGTTGGAGCGCGTGTCGGTCGGACAGGGCGGATTCCTATTGATGATGGGGGAACCGGGAGCGGGCAAAACCACCCTGATGAGAGAAGCCACCCAAGAAGCGGGCGAACGCGGGCTGCTGGTGTTCGACACTTGGTGCCGAGGCGACGAATGGGAACCCGCATGGTATCCGCTGGCGGGCTTGATGGAACAGGTACTGACCGCGTTCGAACAGCACCCGCAGGTCGAACCGTTCCGGCAGTCCTTGCAAACATGGCTTCAGAAACCTGCCGGGATGAGCTGGCATCACCCTTTGCAGTTTGCGCGCCTTATCCGACCCTTAGCGCGTTCCAAACCCTTTCTGCTCTGCTTGGATGACCTCCATTTGGCGGGAGAGAGCTTGCTCAAAATCTTGAACGGTTGGCTGCCGATCTTTCGTCAAGAACCGATAGGTATTCTTGCCTGCGCGCGCTCGACCCATCCCAATGAAACCCTGCATCTGATGCTGCAGGAAACGGTTCAGCGGGGCGCGGGCGAATGGCTCAGGCTCTCCAATTTAGATAGCGTGGATGTCGCGCGTTTCTTAGAAGCCAATGTGCCGCACCCCATCAGCCCTGAAGCGCAAGATGCTTTGTTCCGATTGACTCACGGAAACCCTCTTTTCTTAAACGAAGTGCTAAGCTCCACGCGCGACCTGCCGCCCGACTGCTGGCAAACGGCGGAAGGCTGGGAACAGCGGGTTCCTCAGAGCCTCAAAGGCACCATCGTCCGGCGTCTTCAGAGCTTGCCAGAAACGGCGCGGGAAGAACTGCTCTGGATGAGCAGCTTCGAAGGCGCGTTCCGGCTCAATTGGATCGAGCAGGCTGCCGAAACCACAAGCCGGAAAATGGCGCGCGCCATGACCGACATCCAAGCGACCGGTTGGCTGGAAAAAGATGAAAGCGACAACTATCGCTGGAGCCACCCGCTGGTGCGCGAAGTGATCTACAAACAGATGAACGCTGCCGAACGCGCTTACCGGCATCGGCAGATCGCAGGCGCATTGGAGCAGAGCGACTTACCCGAAGAGCTGAAACTATTGCATTGGATGAAAGCGCAGCCGGACGAGCAAGTCATGCAGCGGTTGTGGGAAGCGCGGGAACAGGCGCGTTCACAATATGCCTCCCGTTTCCGATTGGAACTGCTGGATGCATGCCTGCAAAGCGCGACCGACCTCAATGACCCGCAAAGGCGAATTCAAGTGTTATGCGAACGCCCACACGTGATGTTTGTGATGCCGGAAGGCTTACTGCGCGCGCAAGAAGCCACACGCCAAGCGATCGCCGAGTTGGAACGCCATCCCGAACATGACTCCGAACTCACCTTGTGGGTTCAGATGCAATGCGCGCTGGCAGGCCAAACCGCGCAGTTGGGCGCGCCTTCTTCGGCGCGAGAGGGCTTGCAGCAAGTCTTGAGCCAGCGAGGCAAGTCGCTCAATCCTCAACAGCGCGCCATGTTGCAGATGACTCTGGCGTACATTGCTTCCGCGCAGGGCGATTTCCGTTCTGCCATTTCTATACAGCGCGAACTGTGGAACTTCATTACGGACAACCCAGAGTGGGCAAGGCATTGGGTCTCGACCCTGCGCTATGCTTTCCACTACGCGCTGATGGCGGGCGACATCGCGTTCGCGAAGCAGATTTTAGAACGATTGTCGGCGTTGGTGGTCAGCGCGCAAGGCAGTCCGGTTGAGCAAGAAATCTGGCATACGGTGCAGGCGGAATGGGCGTGGTTTCAGGGGCAGGGCGCAGAACTGCAATATCATGCGCGTCTCGCGTTGGAAACCCGGCGTTTGCGCTCCTCCGAAACGGAGCCGTTCCAACAGCGCGAATGGTCGTTTCATACCCTTTTATATCGCGACCCGTTGCAAGCGCTTCATCAAGTGGATGTGATGTTACAAGAGTACCGTCATGCGGTGGGGCGCGAGCAGGAATGTTTGTGGCTCTATCGCCGGGCGATTTTGCTGAGGGAGGGCGCGCAGTGGGACGACATGAGCGCAGCCCTGCGCGAAAGCCTGCGATTGGCGCGCCAAATCGACCATCGCCTCATGATCGCGCGATGCCTGCTGATGCAGGCAGATGCGGAACTGGAAGACCGCCAGACCGATCAGGCGGCATTGACTCTGCTGCAGGCGGAAGCATTCAAAACCGATTTGAAACTGCCGGAAATCTCGATAGAGTGGTCTCGCGTCCGCTCCAAATTGCTCCAACAACAGGGCGCATTGGAAGAGGCGCGGCAGGAAGCGGGTGTCGCGCTGAAACATGCGCAGCAATGGGGGCATGCGCTCTATCAAGGATTCGCCCACTTGCAGAGGGCTTCGGTCGAGGTGGATTTGGGACATGAATCGGAAGCAAAGGAACACCTGGAGCAGGCAGAGGCGAAACTGCTGACTTATGGTGAACCGCGCGAATGGCGTCAACTGCGATACCGCTGGCGCGACAAAGCGAGTGATTTGCCTTCGTCTCAGACTCACGCCAGTTCTACCGGATGGGCGCTGCAGGCGCGATTGTTAGGCGCGACCGAAATTCGCTTTGGCAACCAGCCCATGGAACCAGGCGATTGGGTCAGCCCGAAAGCGCGCGCGGTCTGCTGTCATCTGATTCTGCTGGAAGGAAAGACGATCCATGCGGAAACTCTGCAAGACCTGCATTGGCAACATTTACCGGAAGAAAAGGCGAAGGTCAACCTCCAGACCACGATATCCGCGATC
>JAHCHP010000031.1 GCA_026129765.1 Fimbriimonadia bacterium
CCCGATGAGGGTGTACAGTCGTGTCATCGTGGACCCAGAAGAGCCGGAAGAGCCGTGGATAACGATGTCCGTCTGCTTACCAACACTGACTGCCACTTGGTATGACGAGACCATTGATCGCCCTTGGTTTGCAGGCAACCAGATGTTTGGAATCAACGACACCGACTATCTCTTTTATTATGAAGATAGGTTCCAGATGGAAGTCAGTGACCCTACACTTGCCTTGCAACTACCAACTGCTTGGTGGAGAGAAAGACCTTTGTTTCCAGTATACACGCATGCTTGGATTGAAACGGATTGTGAAGGTGCTAATGCGTGGGGATTTCATCCCGGTGGACAAGGTAAATTGGATGGCGTGCTTGGCGGTAAAGGTCAGGTCTCCGACAATCAAATGTACATTGACTTGAAAGAAGGCATAACGGTTGGATGGGTGGATGATCCGACCTGTTTGAAAGCACTTTGTGCTTGTATTCGGGACTCAAAGGCTAGTCCCCCGAACTACTGCCTCATTGGTTCCAATTGTGGGAGTTGGGTTGCCGATATGATGCAGTGCGCGTCCAGTCGTGCTGGGAAAAACTGTTTGAATAAACCTCCCGTTGCGCCGCCTCCCTACAAGAGATATCCCACTTTGCCACCAGGTGGAGTTGGCATTCAACCAGGAGGTTGCTATGATCCAGATGGAACTGGCCGTCGAATCATTTGCAATTAAGGTATACAGAAATGCTTCCTCTCTACATCGGTACGTCCTCAAGAGCAGAGGAAGCACCTTCCTAATTGTTTAGGCAATCAAAATGAATAAAAATCGCGCTCGCTACGTATTGATTACGCTTGTGATCACCGTTGGAATTGTCCTTTTTTGCATTTGGATGATGAAGTTGAAATCGGTTGGACAAACACAAAGTATTGTGTCGCGTCTTCCAACGGGCTGGTTAGTTACAAGTCAAGGGATTTATGACTTTCCGTCGGGACATTTGCTTTACAAGTTTCCCCAAGGTTGGGAAGCCCAGGCCTTCAAGAGACAGACCGGAAGCGTAGACCTACTAATTCGCAGTGGACTTCGGAGTTGGGAATCACCTATGATTCACTATAGATGGGAGTCTTCAACCAATCGCTTGACTGAAATTGGCGAAATCAGGCTACCGTCGAACAAACCTGGAAATTATGTCTCCTTTAAAAAAGAGTTTGATGCATCTGGTAAAATTTTTGCCCAGAGAATATATCAAAAATTCAAAGATAGACCAGGATCATCCATCATAGGAGTGCGTTTTGTAACTCTATCAGACCAGAGTTCGTTCAATGAGCCTGAGTTTTTGTCTGCTCATGTTTCCTCACTTCCAGGTTGTTTTTGGGTGTTAAGTGAATCCTCAGCTCAACTTTACAATGCCTTGCAAAAGCAAACTGTAGGGCGAAAGTTTGAGAACAATGTGTTCACAAAAATGGAGCAGTATTCATTCCAATCCGTCAGCCAGGGTGGGAAAGTATTATTGGCTAAAGAAGTCAAAAGGGCATTAAATTACCGATATGATGTCATTGTAGTTGATGCGGAAAAGAATCAAACAAGAAACTACTCGATCCATTTTTCTTCTGCGCTCGGAATGCAATTTATTGGTGAAGAACATATTCTGATCGAGTCAGAGTTGCCATTGATCGGACGTTATGAATTGTGGATATTGGAATTAGCCACTGGACATTACTTTCGTTGGAAAGCTCATGAAGGAATGCAACGATATCCAGTGTTCATTCAGAATTCAAACACTGATCTAGAGCCATCATCGATTGATGGGAAGCGAGACAAAATATGAATATTGTTAATGAAAGAAATGAGAATTGCATATCTTTCTTCTGGTACAATGAAAGCAGCGACTACGGTTGGCTGCCGGGGCATTGGCTCAGCGCGTTAGACCCGCCGGGCGAGGGAGCGATGTTCTATCAAGATCGCTTTGGGGTGCAGGTGGCAGGGGATTTCAACCCGCTGCAGCCCTCCGATGAATTGCCTGAATATATCGCCGACCAACTGCAAAATCTCCTCTCTCAGTATTTGAGTGGGAGCAGATCGCTTGTTGGAGTGGTGGCAGAGATAGGCGGGAATGACTTTTCGATGGACATCATCAACGAGATGTTGAACCCGCCAAAGCCGATCTTGCTGCCGCCGGGTCCGCCTTTACCTCCTAGTTCAAGAAGCAACGTAGGTTCATCTGATGGGGCACGGGGTCTTGGCTTTGGACAACTAGGAGGCTCAACTGGAGGAGGAAGTTTTGAGAGTGTTCCTCCTTGGTTAATTGGAGTGATTCTTGTTTCACTTGAGTCTTCCTATTCATCTCGAGGTGGGCTTTGCAACTATATCTGCGAATATGAATTCCCCGCGAAGCCATTGAACAGTTACTGCAAAAATCTCTGTTCGATGGTTAGTGAAAAAGGGTGCGATTGGCTTTTTGCACATTGTAACCGTTTGCCGGGTACAGGCACGAGGGAAGTCTGTATGACAGTCTACTTGGCTGTTTGCAATGGGAGATAATGGCATGAACAAAAGTATTCAAGAAATAGACAAACTGTTCTTAACGATTGATCATGACGATTCTTATGCAAAGTATGCTGCATTACAACAGATAAGACGTTTGCCACTTCATGTTGTGGAGCAGTATTATTCACACCTATTGCGTCACTCTTCTGCTTTACTTCGAGCTGAAGTTGTAAGAATATTAGGCTCATACGATGCAATCAAGTATTATCGCATACTGTGTGATCGACTTGAAAACGACGAAAGCGGGCATGTAAGGGCTATATGTGCCGCAATGATGGACCCAAAACAATTAAATGATTGCCCGAGTACTGTTCTCAAGGCTCTCCACGATTCTGATTGGCGGGTTGTCTATGCGATTCTTGGAGGGGGCATATCTTTAATATCTTCGGAAACCACTCGTCAAGTTATGAAACTACTCAAACATGAAAAATGGGAAATACGCAGCGCTGTTTGCACTTTGCTGGTTCGGTCAGGGTATGCTGATGAAAGAACTATCGAAGTGCTTACAAAATTAGCAAATAGTCCTGAAGCAAACGCTTATAATCAAGAGATCAAGGAATTGAGCCGTAATCATCCTGAAATGATCAACAAATTGTTCAAAAACGCAACTCTTGATACTTTAATTTCCGAGGCTACGCAGTTACTAGGTCAAAAGTCTGGACTGACCAAGGGCAAACAAAACGAAACGATACCACCGCAGCCCAAGAAGAAGTAGAGGAGGAAAGTGATTGTGTGATGATATTCAGAACACGAAGTGGTTTGCAGATTGTGCCACCCCTTGCAAAGGGTTCGAGAATGATTCTCAATGTATGGATTGCTGCCAGAAGATGTGTCAAGGGTTGGGACCTGGCTCAACAAAACGTTGCCACAGAATGTGCGATAGAGCGGGAGAGGAGAAATGAAATTGATTGAGATAGTGGCGAGTCATCGGACCAAGCCAAGTTTAGCTATTCCTGATAGAGGCACAATGTTGGCAATTGATTTGATCGCAGAAAATAACAAAATGTCCATACTGTCTTATGTCTTGCTTTGCCCCACCCAACCAAAGGACTTGTATCATCAGTTCCAATCACACTACAAGAACTCCGACACTAAGTGGTTAGGGAGAATTGGAGACTCAAACAAGCATAGTTTTAGGGTTCGTGTTAATCTGGGAGAAATCACAAATCGTGCCATTTTGTCCTACTATTTTGGCAACTTAGCCGAAAACGAAATGAAGCATTACAGGTTGAAGCCATCACAAAAATCAATGACAATATGTCATATATCTCTTGAATGTGATGCTTTAGATAGCCTCATGAGGAAACAGTCCGAGTTTACTATCTTACTTTGAATTGTAGGTTCGCGCCTCTGTTTGCGTTCTCCTGCAAGCAGAGGGTGATTTTACCGCCCCTCGGCGCGAATTCATTCCCGCGCACGCGGGAACCCAGCCTTTGAGAAGCAGACCCATTCGCTTCGCTCAGGGTGACAATACAGGTTGACCCAGTCGCTGCGCTCAGGGTGACAATACAGGTTGACCCAGTCGCTGCGCTCAGGGTGACATCGCCGTTGTCATGCCGAGCGCAGCCGAAGCATCTGTTGTTTGAAATTGGCGGCTCAAGTCGCTCCCAAAACCCTCAAAATAACATCCTCGTAAGAAGGAACTATCACCATTGAATCGTAATAATGTGTCATGACGAATCTGCTGACTATCGTTTTGATTTCCGCTGTCTGCTTGCTCATTGCCTACTTTACGTATGGGCGCGTATTGGCAAAGTTGTTCCGACTGGACCCGAACGCGAAGATGCCGTCTGAGGAATTGAGGGATGATTTGGATTTCACGCCGACCGAACCGAAGTATCTGCTGGGACAGCACTTTTCCGCGATAGCGGCGGCGGGTCCTGTGGTCGGTCCGATTCTGGCAGGCTTGATGTTCGGCTGGCTGCCCGCGCTGATTTGGATACTGGTCGGTTCGATTCTGATTGGCGGGGTTCACGATTTCAGCGCGTTGATGGCGTCGATTCGTCATAAAGCGCGTTCTATCGCGGAAGTGGTGCGGGATCACATGAGCCAGCGATCTTACCTGCTGTTTTTGACCTTTATTTGGGTCGCGCTCATCTATATCATCGTCGCGTTCACCGATATTACTGCCTCCTCCTTTGTGGGAAAAGTAGAATTAGAAAATGGGCAGGTCGTTTCCGGCGGAGGAATCGCCACCTCCTCGCTGCTTTATCTCGCGTTGCCGATCATCATGGGCTTGTTGCTTCGCTACACCAAACTGACACTGGGCGCAGCCACGCTCATCTTTCTGCCGTTGGTGGGTGTCGCGATTTGGGTGGGGCAGGCGATTCCGTTCGATCTGGCTGCCCTGCTGGGAGTAGAGAACCATCAAGCGCACAAGATTTGGGATGTGGCAATACTGCTTTATTGCTTGCTGGCGGCAGTCGCGCCGGTTTGGCTGCTGTTACAGCCTCGGGGCTATTTGGGCGGTTATTTTCTTTACATCGCGCTGGCAGCCGCGATGATCGGGATTTTGTTTGGTGGTAAAACGATTCAGTATCCTGCCTTCACGAATTGGACCACCGCGAAAGGCGAAACGCTCTTTCCCCTGTTGTTCATTACCATCGCGTGCGGCGCATGTTCCGGTTTCCATGCGCTGATCGCTTCCGGCACGACCTCCAAGCAGTTGAAGCGCGAAACCGACGCCCGCCCCATCGGTTATGGCACGATGTTGTTAGAGGCGATGGTGGCGGTCATTTCGTTGAGCTGTGTGATGATATTGGCTACCAATTCACCGCTCGCGCAGAAACCGCCCAATTTCATTTATGCGGCGGGTATCAGCAGTTTTATGGATGTGTTTTCATTTATTCCCGCCACCTTTGTGACCGCCTTCGCTTTGATGGCGTTTACTACCTTTGTGTATGACACGCTGGATGTTTGCACGCGCTTGGGACGCTATATTATTCAAGAGTTGATCGGACTGACCAGCACGTTAGGTAAGTGGGTTGCGACACTTTTAACGGCGGGTGTACCGCTGCTGTTTGTGATGCGCCAAACGCTGGACGCGGCAGGCAATCCAATTCCTGCCTGGCGTCTGTTTTGGAGTCTGTTTGGCGCGAGCAATCAACTGCTTGCCGCCTTGACCCTGTTGGGTATCACCGTGTGGCTGTGGAAAACCCGGCGGGCATGGTGGGTTTGGCTCGTGACAGGGTTGCCGTGCGTGTGGATGTATAGCATGAGCGTGTGGGCATTGGCGCAGATGATTCAGAACCATATCAAAAACGACGCGCTCAACAGCCCGGTGCCTTGGGTCGCGATGGTGCTGGTCGCGCTGGCGTTGCTGATGTTGCTGGAAGCGGTTTTTGTCTTCTTCAAGCCTCAGCCTCCTGCAAGAGAAGAGCTGGCTCCGGTGGGGGGCGGGAATTAAATAGAAACCGCGCAGAATCATTCGAGAACGGCTTCGCCTGAAAGCCTCTCAAAGGGTCTGTTTTTGTGGATTCCCGCTTTCGCTGGAATGACAGCGTAGAGCGATTTGCTTTGGATAGGCTTCTGATAAAATCAGCGTTTGGCACGGATTCTACTTCAGCGATGATTCTGTTCGTTTATTCTATTGCGAGCAGTTCCCGGTCGGGAGCAGGCAGCGCGACTCGCTGATGAAGATTGTTCAATGCCGCGCGCCACTCTTGCGCCTCTTGGTCGGAACCGGCATAGAACAGCACTCGCTCGATTTTGGAGATGACACTGTGCAGGTATTGGTCTATCGTATCCACGATGACCTGAGCGTTACGCGCGCTGTCGCCTTGACCAAGCGGTGTTACCACTATCGTCTTCAGGGTTTGCTCGTGCGCGATTTCGCATGCCTTATGAACTGCATTTCGGAGTGATTCTTCGCTGAAAGAGCCGTCTGCGCCTGAGACATTCAGATGCAAGACCCAAGGAATAGGCAGTTTACCTCCCCGCGTGTAAGTCGCATCGCCCGGTGAAAGGGTTCCGATATCTTTCATCCAATGCCGCAGTTCGCTGCCACCCCAGCGCTTCAATCCTTCGCCGATGTTGGACCGCGCGCCGTCTAAACTCAAATTCGCGTCGGTCGCGTGGAAGAGGGCGTCTGCGGGAATCTGCAGGTAGCCGGGCAGCCTGCCCCCCGCATCGCCGGCGATCTGCAGCAGAGTGTGACGTATCTTCACGCTGTCGGGCAGAGGCTCAAATCCATGCCGTTCGATCCAGCCCAGCGCGCGTTGGTACACCCAAGCGTTGGTGGGATCAAAACAGAGCAGTTTGACGATCAGAATCGTGGCGGGAATCAGTTCCAAGGTTTCCGAGATGACTCGAGCCGTTTCTTCGGCTACGGCACGGCGCAAGTCAGGCGTATAATCGACCAGGGCGACACTCGTTGCGCCCAACTGGGCTGCGGTTTGGAAAGCGTTTAATAATGCCTCTCTTTGCAGGTCGGCATTGGTTAGCATGGTCTCGTCAAAGATGTTGGCATGCAGCACGAAGCCGAACTTGGATCGTCCCGCCTGCGTTTTGGCGACTCCTCCCTGACGCAACGGCGCAAACTGGATCGCTTCCCTCTCTATCAAGGCTTCGCCCGCATAATCGCGCACCTGTTTGCGCGCGCCCTTCACCATCCGCAGGGTCTTGTCGCATGCCAGAATCAGCGCGTCGGCTTTGATTCGATGCATGCTGGTGTGCGCCAGGGGATAGAGTTCAATCGCCGCGCTGCCAATGCGGAAGGTCCTACTGGGTTTCACGAGGGTGTGCCATGGTTGACGAAACATGCGTTATTTTCTCCTAAATCGCTGCCAATTTACAACAGTAAAGTATACCCTGCTACTGAAACAACAACTGAACCGAGGCAAGCGCAGCCAAGATGAGAACCCACACATCAAACCAACGCTGCGGGATACTCTTCAACATCCACCTGCCATTCCAAACCCCCAGCAGGATGACGGGCGCAATGAGGAGATTGAACAGCAAGCCTTGCGCGGTGAAAAGCGGTTTTTGAGGGTTTAACACGGTCAATAAGACAAAGATAGGAACTTTGCTGACATTGAGCAGAAAGAAGAACCAGGCATTGGTGCCGACGAACTGCTCTTTGGGCAGTTTTTGCGCAGAGAGGTAAACCGCCATGACGGGACCGGCGGCGTTGGAGGCGGTGGTCGCGAACCCAGCGAGTGTGCCGGTGAATCCTTTGCTGAGGGCGGTATGCGGTTCAAATCGTTCGCCCAGCCGTTTGCGCAACATATTGAATCCCAACATGGACAACACCAGCGCGCCGATGAGCGGGTTCAGGTAATCTCTGCCGTTTTGTTCACCCAGCTGCCAGAGCGCAAGCGCGCCCAAACCGATGCCCAACGCAACCCATGGGAACAAGCCCCACAACCGAGACCATTGGGTATGCTGGCGGTACCAAGCCACCGCGAAACAGTCCGCGAAGATCAGCATGGGCAGCAGGGTTCCTACCGACAGACGCCCCCCAAACGCGAGCGCCATCAGCGGAACGATCAAAATGCCCAATCCCGGTATGCCTGTTTTTGCAACCCCCACCAGCCATGCGCTCATCGCGCCCAGCAGCCATTGAAATATAGTCAGGTCTGGCATAGAACAGGGATTCTACCTGTTCTATTTACTTCTTCACAGTGATTTCGTTGACGACCTTGTAATCAAATCCAAAGGATTTAATGCCTTGCCGCGCTAAGTTCGTGGCGCGCGCTTTCATTTGATCGCTGGTCACGACGCCGCGCAGAACCACTTGCTCGCCTTGAACTGAAACGGTGATACTGTTCCCTTTCTTGCCCAATTGCGAGTCCGATCTGTAGGTTTGCATGAGGCTTTCGCCGAGAATTGCGCGCATCTCATCTGCAGACAGGGGTTCTGTTTCGACCTCTTCCGCCAAATCTCCCATCGCTTCCGCTCCATCGGCGGCTTGCATCAGCGTTTCCAGCCACGAGTTGCTTTTGAAACTTTCTTCCAGTTCACGCTGCATATCAAACGCGCGCAGGTTTTGGAAAGAGGCGATGGCTTTCATGTTCAGGAGAGAAAGGTTCACTTCGCTTTCCGGAGTCAACTTTCCGGAACCAAGAATGGCAGACATATCAGGCTCCTCGCCCGAGTCTTCGCGTGCCATCGTTTCCGTCATCAGTTTCGAAAAATCCATACTTTGCGTGGGCAGGGAATAGACGATCAAAAAGGTTTCGCCTCCCAACTGCACCGTTTGCCCTTGGGTATAGTAGGTCGTGGGCGCGCTGCTGCCCCCTCCGCCCCCAAACATCGAGGATAGGAACATCATGCCCAACGCTTCTTCACCGGGATTGCTGCCGCTGCCGCCGCCGCTCATCGCGCCCAACTGCATCAGCTTAGACATCATATCATCGGAAGACTTGGCGTCGCCGCCTTGCAAGCGAATTTGAAGACTGAGCCAATCGCTGTTCAAGTTCTTGAGAGGCAGATTCATCGGAATCTGTTTCTCGGCTATCAGTTTCAGCAGGTTTGCCTCTTGCGCCAAGAGAGGCAGGCTGAACATCGTAAAGGCGCATCCCAACATCCACGTCATGACAGGTTTTTTCATGAGTTTATCCCTCTGTACCAATTGAATTGAAAGGTCCCCTGAGCCGTTTCGCGTCTAAGCGCGCCAACGATTCAAGGTTAATGCATGCAAAGTGACGAGTAAAGAAAGCCCCACATCGCCGGCGACCGCTGCCCATAAGCCGAGCGGAGTCAGCAGCCCCGCAACCACTAAGATCAGTTTGGTTCCAAGCGCGACCGCGACATTGAATTTTACCACGTTTTGCGCGCGCCGAGCCAATCGAATCAGCGAGGGCAACAAGCCGATTTCATCCCTCAAAAGCACCACATCGGCTGCCTCCATCGCGGCATCTGCGCCCACCGTTCCCATCGCAACCCCTACATGGGCGCGGTGCAAAGCCCCGACATCGTTGATCCCATCGCCCACCATCGCCGCGCGCGCGCCTTGCGGCAGGCTCTCAATCAACTGCAATTTATCGGCAGGACGATAGCCTGCGCGCCATTCGGAAACACCCAAAGCGCGCGCCAGAGACTCGGTCGGAGCCGGCTGATCACCGCTGACAATCATCGTTTTGATGCCCATCGCCTCCAAACGCTGAATCACTTGGGCGGCTTCGGGACGCGGCAGGTCAGCAAAGGTGAACAGAGCCAATACCCGCGAGTCTTCTGCGAAGAAACTGAGCGTGTTACCCTGTAGCTGAGCATTCTCAGATAGCGCGAAAAGTTCTGCCGGCATTTCCATGCCCTTTTCTCGCATCCATTTCAGACTGCCCAACGCATACGCTTTGCCAGCAATCGCGCCGGTGATCCCGCCTCCCGATTCCAGTTGAAAGTCTTGAACCTCTAAGAGCGCGTTTTTTTCCTGAGAGGGCGAAGCCCATAGATGGATAGCGCGCGCCACCGGATGAGTCGAAGGGGCGGTCAGCGCGGCGAGAACCGGCAGATAGGTCTGCTCAGAAAAGCCCTCCGCCCAATGCGCATCCTGCAACTGTTGCATCGCGTAAGTCAGCGTGCCGGTTTTGTCTAAGACCAGCGTGTTGATGTTCGCGAGGTTTTCCAGCGCGATTCCGCCTTTTATCATCGCGCCTTGCCGTGAGGCGGTTCCCAAAGCGGCGACCATCGCGACCGGCGTCGCAATCACTAAGGCGCATGGGCAGGCGATAATCAGCAGCCACAAAGCGCGATGAACCCACGCGCCCCAATCGCCGCCTGTGACCAGCGGACCAAGGAGCGCAATCAGCAGCGCGGTCAACACCACGATGGGCGTGTAGCGCGCCGCAAAGCGGTCGATAAATTGTTGAGATTTTGCGCGCCCCGATTCATCCGAAGCAATGAGCGCGATCATTTTGGCTAAAGCGGTATTATGCGCCGGTTCTTGGGCTAAAATCTGCAGGCTTCCTGTCAGGTTGATAGTGCCTGCCAACACCGTGTCGCCTATTGATTTGCTGACTGGCACGCTTTCGCCTGTGAGCGATGATTCGTCCAGTGTCGACTCGCCTGCCTGAATGATGCCGTCCACCGGCACACGCTCGCCAGGGTAGAGCGCGATAAGATCGCCCACTTGCGCCGACTCCACCGGAACCTCTACCCATTCGCCCACTTGATTCACGCGCGCGGTGGGAGGACACAGTTCCATCAATCGCTGCACTGCTGCTCGGACCCGGCTGAGCGTTCGGTTTTGCAGCGCGTTGCCCAGCGCGAAGAGCCACATCAGCGCGGCGGCTTCGCTCCATTCGCCCAGCCCTATCGCGCCGATTCCTGCGGTGGTCATCAAGGCGTTCATATCCAAGCGCCGGTATCGAAGGCTTTGCCACGCGCCTTTGAGCAGGGGCAGCCCCGCCAGCAGCGCGCACAACCCAAAGCTCAGTTTGGAAATCGCGGGGTTCGCGGCATAGAGCAACCAGCCCATCAAAAAGAACGCGCCTGAAAAAATGAGCCATCCCCACTCGCTGAACCGTCGCGCGGCTTGGGTCTCCTCCTGCGCAATCCGGTAGCCTGCTTGTCGAACCGCGCGCGCCACATCGCGTTGAGCGACCGATGCGGGGTTGAGTTCCACTTCTAACTGAGCGGAAGCGAACTGCACCCTCGCCCACTGAACGCCTGGCAGCGACTGTACCGCATGTTCCACTTGAATCGCGCAGTCGGTACAATCCATCCCTTCCACCGTCATGCGAAGATGAGCTCTTTCTCGTTCGATTTGATCGCAGACGCTCTGAACGGTCTGCTCGATGGATTTCGGGTCTGAACTTTCCGGATCGAACATCAGACGGACCCGGGCGCGCGCAGGCTCAATATAGGCGTTTTGGATGCTGCTGTGGCGGCTGAGACGCTCCTGCAGTTGGTCCCGGCACGTTTCGCAGCGCAGTAAATTGGGGCGCGAAAGGCGGACATCTAAAATTTGAGGTTGTTTGGGCATAGGGTCAAAAACCGTCCAGAATCTTTAGCACCCGATCCACTGCCTGTTCGGCTTCCCTCGATAGGTCGTCTGCCTTTTCAAGCGGGAAGGCGGTTCTGCGCGCCCGGTTATAAAGGTTGACGGCGGAAATCAGGTCCATCTGCTGCTCTCGCATTTGCGCCCACCGGATTAAGACTTCTGCCTTGCGATAGAAATTTCCTGAGTCCTCAAAAGCGTGGCATGCCTCGTGATAAACTTGGTCTGCGCGGTCATAATCGTCTGTCTCTTCAAAAACGCGCGCCAGCATTGCCAAGATGTTGCCCTGTAAGGCGGCATATTGCGCTTCGTTAGGCGGATTTAACTCATCGCTGAGCTTTAACGCGCTTAAAAGAGTCTCTTCTGAATTGGTCAATAGTCCCATCCGGTAGTAGGTCATCCCCAGATACAATTCGCAGAGCGTTCGTTCGTAGAGGTGAGAAGAGGCTTGCCCCAGATTTTTTAGGGCAGACTGCCAGACTTCAACGGCGCCCGCGAAATCGCCGGAGCTTAATCGCTCCAAAGCGCGGGCTTGCGCATTGCTCAAAACAGAGCGCTTGGTTATTGCCATGGCTTTAGAAGGTGATGCTAATCAAATTATACCACAGTTTCGAGGCATTTGTTACCAGCGCGCTCAGGTACAATTTTGTTATGCCATCAGAAATGATTTATTTGCAAGGACATGTCATCGACTCATTGACCCTCTCAAAAGTGCTGGATGTTCTCTCCTCGTACGAGGGTGTGGAGTATAAAATCCAGCGCGCGGAGATCGGACATACGCGCCAAGAACCCAGCCAGGTCGAGATTTTAGTTTCAGGAGAGACCGAAGAACAGTTGGCGCGTGTTCTGGAAGAGGTTCAGCAGCATGGCGCGCAGTTTTCTCATTCGGATGCGCGTCTGGAAACCGCTTCACAAGACGGGGTTTTCCCCGAAGATTTCTATTCCACCACCAACTTGGAGACCTTCGTTCGCGTGGAGGGGCAATGGGTACTTGTTGAGAATATCGAGATGGATACCGGGATACGGGTTTGGCAGGAAGCAGGGCAATGGCGAGCGGAAACGATCCCCATGGCGCGGGTTCATAAAGGCGACCGTTTGGTCGTTGGACACGAGGGCTTACGGGTTCTGCCTCCCCAGCGGCGCGATCCGACCTCCGTTTTTGCATTTATGGGCAGCGATGTTTCGTCCGAAAAGCCGAAAGAAAACGCCGTGCGCGGGGTAGCTCAGGAAGTAAGGCGCGCCAAACAGCGGGGCGAAAAAATCTTGTTTGTGGGCGGACCGGCGATTGTGCATACCGGCGCGGGACCTTATCTGGAACAGTTGATCCGGCGCGGTTGGATCGATGTGTTGTTTGCGGGCAACGCGCTGGCAGCGCACGATATCGAATCGGCGATGTATGGAACCTCTTTGGGCGTTTCGTTGGAATTGGGTTCGCCGGTTCGGCACGGACATCAACATCATATCCGCGCGATTAACCGTATCCGCGCAGCAGGGTCTATTCAGGCATCGGTGGAGCAGAACCTCTTGAAAAAGGGGGTTATGCACGCCTGTATCGAGCAGAAGATTCCGTTTGTGCTGGCAGGCAGCATTCGCGACGACGGACCGCTGCCCGACGTGATTACTGACGCGATTGAGGCGCAAGAAGCCATGCGCTCTCTTGTGCCGGGTGTGGGGGTGGCGATTATGGTCGCGACAACGCTTCACTCGGTCGCAACAGGCAACATGCTGCCAGCCAGCGTGTCCACGTTCTGTGTGGACAGTGATGCCGACACCGTTATCAAACTGTCGGATCGCGGCTCGCATCAGACCTTTCCCATCGTCACCGACTGCCACTTCTTTATGAAAGAATTGGCGCTCTATCTGATCGATGTTTGGAAGGGTTAAGGTACAATTTATCTACCCGTTTCGTCAAAGAAGACGAGAACCGCGGAACCAAGGGAGGACAACAACTCATGAATGACTTCATGCCTTTACGTGGAATTGATTATATCCAGTTTATGGTGAGCAACGCGAAGCAGGCGACTTACTTCTACCGCCAAATGTTCGGCTTCGACTTAGTGGCTTATGCAGGCTTAGAGACCGGTGTCCGACACCAAGCCTCTTATGTTTTGAAGCAGAACGATGTCCGGTTTGTGCTGACAGCCGCCTATAAAGCGGATCATCCCTTAGCCGATTTCGTTTCCAAACATGGCGATGGCGTTCGCGATGTCGCTTTTTCTGTGGACGATGTGGAGTATGCCTATCGCGAGGCGACGGCGCGCGGCGCGCGCAGCGCGATGGAACCGACCGTGCTGGAAGATTCGAACGGCGTAATCCATATGGCTGCTATTCATACTTACGGCGAGGTGATTCATACTTTCATCAATCGCGACCAATACCGGGGCGTCTTTTTACCTGGTTTCCGCGAGCAGTACGAGCCGGGCAACAACATCGGTTTGATGGAAGTGGACCATATCGTGGGGAATGTGGAACTGGGCGGCATGGAAAAGTGGGTCAAGTTCTACGAGGATGTGCTGGGTTTCAAAGAGTTAATCCATTTCTCCGATGACGACATCAGCACCGAGTATTCCGCGCTTATGTCCAAGGTCGTGCAGAATGGCGGCGGGCGCATTAAGCTGCCTATCAACGAACCCGCCGATGGCAAGCGAAAATCGCAAATTGAGGAATATCTCGATTACAACACCGGACCAGGCGTCCAGCATATCGCGCTTCGCACAGACGATGTAATAGAGACCGTTCGCAAACTGCATTCCAATGGCATGAAGTTCACCTATGTGCCGGAAACCTATTATGAGGACCTGCCGGAGCGAGTCGGCTTGATCGAAGAGGATATGGAAGCCATCGGGAAGTTGGGGATTTTAGTGGACCGGGATGATGAGGGCTACCTGCTGCAGATCTTTACGAAAACTGCTCAGGATCGCCCCACATTGTTCTACGAAATCATCCAGCGGAAAGGCTCGCGCGGGTTTGGTAAGGGCAACTTCAAGGCGCTCTTTGAGGCGATTGAACGCGAACAAGCGCTGCGCGGGAACCTGTAAATGAATCAAGAGATCACTGCCGAATTTACGCGAGAGGAGTTGGGTACGCCGTCGCCCGATACGCTTCGCGTTCTGCCCATCTCGAAATTTGCCGCGCGCAGCGACATGGGCAAGGTGCGCGAAAACAACGAAGATAAATTTGATTTCTTCGAACCGGATGACGAGGCTTCGCTTGCCTCTCGCGGCAGTGTCTATATTGTTTGTGATGGGATGGGCGGACATGAGGCGGGACAGATCGCCAGCGAACTGGCGTGCAAAAGCTTCTTGTTCGCTTATTACCATTCAGCAGGGAGTCCCCAGGAAGCCGCCCGGCGCGCCCTATTACACGCGAACGACTATATCTACCAAATCGGAGAGAGCGTGCCGTCGCGCAAAGGGATGGGAACCACGCTGACGGCTCTTATCCTGCTTCAGGATCAAGCGATTATCGCGCATGCGGGCGACAGCCGCTGCTACCGCATGCAGTCGGGCAGATTGGAACAACTGACGACCGATCATACGATGGTGAACGAGTGGGTTAAGCAGGGTGTGCTGACCTATGAAACCGCGCGATACCATCCTTACGCCCATGTGCTGACCCAAGCGGTGGGGGTACAGGAGACGCTTCAACCCGATGTCGAAACCATCCCCCTACAAGAAGGCGATCTCTTTTTGCTCTGCAGCGACGGTTTAACAGAACATTTGGAAGACACTGACATTTTGGAGATTTTAACCGCCAATACACCCTCCAAAGCGGTTTGGGCTTTGGTAGATCAGGCGTTGGCAGGCGGGGGACGCGACAATGTGACGGTGGCGATTACGCATGTGAAGGAGTTGAGGACGCAGGACTGAACAACCTGCGCCTCTCCTCCAATCAACCTTACTTCAACATCTTCACTGATTGAACATCCCAAGTATTGGAAGGCTCCGATTCGCCCGCGATGACTCCGAAGTCGATCAAACTCATCATCTTGACCTTACCAGGTTCCAACTTGTTGTTCCCTTTGCCTTTCGTGTCATCGGTGATGGTGAAGTCGCTCCAGGTTTTCTTCCAATCGGACTTCTCTTTTTCGTTGCCCATTTCTAACATCACCATCCAGCGTTCGCCGTCCATCTCCTCCAACACCAACGCGATGTCGGTGGGGAATTTGGTGGTCATTTTCAGCTCGATGCCCTTTGCTTTGCTTAGGGTTTCCAGCGGGATACTTTTCATCACCGCGAACAGAGCGGGGATCTCTTGCTTGTAGTGCGCCTGTAAGCCTCCCGCGCTCTTTTTTAGGGTGATATTCGGAAAAGCGAGCCAAGTGAGATGATTCAAATGAAACTCATCCAGCGCGTCGTTTTTCGCGTTTCGGACCGGTTCTTTCTCCAGGAACTCAAAGTCATCCAGCCAGAGCATATGGGTTCCAGAGTGGGTGGTTCCCAGCAGCGCCTGGGAGTCGGGCATGCCGCCCAACATCGCCATCAGGTCTAAGAACCCCATCGCATCCAATTTCTCCATGTCGATTTTCCCGTTGCCTTTGGGGCTGTCTTCTGCCAGCGCGAAATCGCTCAGCGCGAGTGTCACCTCCTGCCATTGATTATGCCCGCACCAAAACATCGCCTGCCATCGCTCGCTGTTTTCTTCCGATACAATGAAAACCACACCCGTCGGGCGATTGGTTTTGACCCAAAACCGGAACCCTTTGGCGTAATACTCCGGTTCTGTGTGGTAAAGCAGGTTTAATTTGTCTTTCCCTGTTGTGAAGGTGTATTGCAACGCGCCTGTGCCATTCTTCACATCATTAGGATTTGTGACGCGATCCACCTTGCCATCCGTGCCGTAAAAAGGCTGCCATCCATGGGTATCCTTTTCAAAGTTCATGACGACCTTTTCGTCTTTTTTCGTGTTATCCTGCATGATGCCCATTGCGCCCAACAGCGCGCACAATAATAACCATTTCATCTGTGAACTCCTCCTGCCGATTGAATTGAGTGTAAAGCAACACAATTCATTTTACCAGACTCCCATCATCGCGCCCCCATCAATGGGAATCGATGCGCCCGTCAAATAGCCGTTTCGTTCTGAAACCAACATCGCCACCACGGCTGCCAATTCTTCCGGTTCGCCGAAGCGACCAGCAGGCAGTTCTTGAGCCGATTGCTGGATGAAAGAAAGCGCGTCTACGCCCTGCCGTTCCGCCTGCATCATCAGCAGTTCTTGCAGGCGGTCTGTGTTGTAGGGTCCGGGCAAGACGGCGTTGATTAGAACATTTGCGCCTGCCATTTGCCGCGCCAGCGTATGGACAACGGCGGAGATACCCGCTCGGAAAGCGGCGGACAGCACGAGATCAGGGGTGGGTTCTCGCGCCGCGCGCGATGTGATGGAAACCACACGCCCCCAGCGCTGCGCCTCCATGACTGGCAGCATCAAGCGGCAAAGCCTCACAAAGGACATCAAGACCAGATCGCAGGCTTCTTGCCAGCGGCTATCAGAATGTTCAAAGAAATTGCCGGCTGCGGGTCCGCCTCCATTGTGGATCAATATCTCGATTCGTCCAAACTGCTCAATGAGCTGGTGATGCAATCGCTCGATCTCCTCTGGGCGGCTCAGGTCCGCGGTGAGAGGCAAAGGCGATATGCCGGTCTCTTCGAGTATTTGATCACAAGCCGCCTGCAGTCGGACGGGATGACGCCCACAGAGCGCGACCTGCGCGCCTTCCTGCGCCAATCGCTTCGCGCAAGCCAATCCCAGTCCCGCGCTCGCGCCACAAATTAAGGCGACACGCCCCTGAATGCTTAAGTCCATACGAATCAGTGTACCGCATGCGCAGGGAAAAAATTGCAGATAGCATCATGAAATCCGCAGAAAAAACGCGCCATTCTCAGGTAGACTCTATTTCCGAATGAAAAACGCTTCTTATCTTACTTACAAACAGTTTGAATTAGACAATGGTCTGCGCGTGGTGATGAGCCGGGATACCTCTGCGCCGGTTGTGGCGGTGCTGCTGATGTATGATGTCGGTTCGCGCAATGAACCGGTCGGGAAAACCGGTTTTGCGCACCTGTTCGAGCACTTGATGTTTCAAGGTTCGGAAAATGTGCCGCGTGAGATGCATTTCAAGCACGTGGAGTCGAACGGCGGAGTCTTAAATGGGTTTACTTCGCAAGATTGCACCTGCTATTTCGAGCTGTTGCCGTCTTCCAAACTGTCGCTGGGGCTATGGTTGGAAGCGGATCGCATGCGCGCTTTGAATGTGAATCAGTTTAATTTAGACAACCAGCGTGACGTCGTTAAGGAAGAACGGCGCATGGGCTATGATAATCAGCCATATGCCTTAGCGCGGGAGCGATTCCGAGAATTAGCCTATGATAACTTTGCGAACCAACACTCGGTCATTGGCTCGATGGAAGATTTGGATGGAGCGAATTTAGAGGATGTACAGCGGTTCTTCCAAACCTATTACGCGCCCAACAACGCCGTTTTAGTGATCGTAGGCGATTTTGATGAGCGGCGCGCCAAACCTATGATTCGGGAGTTGTTCGGCGTGATTCCTGCGCAAACGCCTCCCTCTGCGCCCGATGTCTCGGAGCCTGACCGGCAGAAAGAGCATCGCGAAGTTTATCATGATCCGCTCGCGAGTGTGCCTGCTTTAATGATCGCATGGAAAATTCCGGACCGCCGTTCTCCTACAAACACCGCTTTGCAGATCGCGGGCGACGCATTGTTTGGCGGTCGCGCCTCACGGATGTACCAACGGCTGGTGAAACAGGAGGCGGTCGCGGTGAATGTATCGGGCGGTGCGGAAGCGCGGCGCGGTCCCGGACTGTTTCAAGTGTCGGTTCTGCACAACCCTGATGTGGAACCGGAGCGTGTGGAGCAGCTGATTTATGAGGAGATGGAGCGTTTGGCGGAAAAGGGCTTGACTCGCGCGGAATTAGAGCGGATTCGGACACAACTCATTGCTCAGCGTTGGGCAGGCGGTTCCTATTCTTCGCTCGAGTCGCCATTGGGACGCGCGCTGTCACTGGCGCAAGCCGCGATGTTTGACGGTGATCCAGAGGAAGCAAACCGGGAAATAGACCACCTGATGAAGGTACGCTCTGCGGATGTGAAACGCGCCGTCCAAAATCACCTGGTGTCAAATAAGAACCGGACGGTGATGGTGGTTCGCGCAGGAGCCGCTCAGTAAAAATTTTAGGGAGTAACGATGGATAAAATGGTGTATAGACAGCAGCCTCCACCGGATGACCCGGCGCGCGATTTGACGATGCCGGAGCCAGCCACCTTGACGCTCAGCAATGGTTTGAAGGTGATCTATGTGAATCATGGCAAAGCTCCGATGGCGCAAATTCGGCTGTTGCTGCCGAAAGCAGGGAAGCGCTTTGACCCTGTTGACCGTTATGGCTTGGCAGCAGCATCGGCGCGGTTGTTGACCGCTGGGACCGAAACAAAGACCAGTTTTCAAATTGAAGAGGAGGCGGATCGCTATGGCGGCAGCATTGGCGCATCGGCGAACAGTGATTATGCCAGTCTTTATGCCTCCTGTTTGAGCCAATATCTGCCAAACACGCTTGCGCTCATGACCGACCTGCTGCTGAATGCAGTTTATCCTGAGAGGGAAGTCGATCTTGACCGGGTGAATACGCTCCAACGCTTGCAGATTCAGCGCAGTCAGCCTGCTTTTTTGGCACAAGAGCGGTTCGCTTGGGAGCTGTTCGGCGCTCATCCTTATGGGCGTATCGCGCCCGACCCAGAAGCCGTGAAGCATTGGAGCAGTGAAGAACTACAAGCCTTCCAAGCCTCTTATTATCGTCCCAAAGGCGCAACCCTGATTTTGGTAGGCGATTTGCCAGCGCGTCAGTTGTCCGCTTTGCTGGAAGACTATTTAGGCGTGTGGAAAGGCGCGCCTCGCAAAGAGGCGGAACCTGCCGCGCCTGCCCCGCGCAAGAAGGGCACTCGTCAATATGTCGACCGCCCGAATTCTGTGCAGTCTTATATCCGCATGGGTGTGTTGTGTCCCACGCGCTTGCACCGCGATTATATTGCTCTGAAAGTGGCGACGACTTTGCTGGGCGGCGGAGCGAGTTCGAGGCTGTTCTTGACGGTGCGCGAACAGTCGGGCTATGCCTACAGTGTGGGTTGCTCCACAGAAAGTTATCAACAGACGGGCGTGTTCTCGGCGGATGCGCAGACCGCGACCGTGAACACCGAAGATGCGATTCGTCAGATGGTGGCGGAGACCCGAAAAATGAGCCAGAAACTCGCGCCGGAAGAGGAACTGCAGGCAGTCAAGAATTATATGTTGGGGCGATTCGCGCTCAGTTGGATTACGCAGGCAGGCATTGCCGATATGGTTGCCCGCCTGCAGGTCAATAAGCTCTCATTTGATTATTGGCTGAACTATCCCCAGAAATTGCGCGAGGTCTCCACGCAATCGGTGCAAGCGGTCTCTCAACGCTATTTGAATCCGAGCGCGTTTCAAACCGTCGTTGTGGGATGACAGAGGGGAGTGGGGCAAAAAACTTTGCCCCCCTATTTAGAAGGTTTTAGAAGGTCAAGGTTCTGGAAATTTGCATCGGCAGTCGTTTGGAATAAGCGATATTGAAACCGCCAAAGCCAACGCCTGTGGTATAGCCGGTGCGTGAGGCATAGCCGGCTTGAACCGAAACCCCGCCCGGCAGTTTCTGTTGCGCTCCCCATCGCACCTCACTGCGTCCTGTCCGGTTACCGATATCGATGATATCCAACGCGAAAATGGTGCCGTTATCAGTTTCCGATGCCAGTCCCACATGAATCGCGCGTCTGAGCGGTTTGATTTGGATGGGATTGCCCTGCACATCAGTTGCGTCGAATTTGGCGGTGGGTTCGATGGCGTTTTCGATCACCAGAGCCAAGGTAACGGGCGTTTCTGCTTCAGGCTTCATCATAATGCCGATATCAATGCCAGTGGTCTGTTTAGAGAGGTAGTCGCGTCCGCCCATCTCTGGCGCGCGCAATGCAGAACTGCCCGCTCTAATCGCGTTTTCGTTCGCGATGTAATGGGTGTAATAGACTTTCATCACACGCAACCTCGCCCCAACCGCTAACTTTCCGTTTTCAAGAGGAATCATCATGCCTGCGGTGAAATCTGGCAGGCTGATCGCTGCGACGGCAATCGCGTCGCCGCGCGCGCCATTCAACAAAGAGCTGTTGAGGTCGCCGTTACCGTTGCGCGCCCAATTTTGAAGGGCAGCGTTCGGCAGCAGTCTCGCTTCGATAATGCCGCCCGCTGAGATGCCCGCGGTTTGAACGATCAATCCCAGATCGCCCTGAGCGACCAGTTTGGTGTTCTGCGATCCGAATCGTCTTAACAGTTGAGCGGTTTCCGCGATGTCGAACGCGCTGCCTGGTCTGAGTTTCAGTTCATCCAAAATCGTGCGCACATTCGCGCCGTCTGCCGACAAGTCAAAGTTGCCTAAGCCGAAACGAACACCCTTTGAAAACGCGAGCGCCGCGGGGTTATGATAAGAATCGTTCGCCGGGTTTTGGATAATCGCCAGTCCGGCTCCGCCCATACCGCGGCTGCTGCTGCCCCCAAAGGAAAGGTCTGCATGCGCGGTAATTGCCAGCGCGAGACCTATCAGTGCCAATACTTGTCTATTCATTCAGAGACCTCCTTGTACCGAGCCTATTGGTTCTCTATTTAGCCGCAAAATCCTGCCTTGGGGTTTGGGGGGATATCAAGAAGATTGACAAAAACAGGTCAAATATGCCACAATTATAGTCGGAACAGGAAAATAGGCGGAGGATTTGCATGTTTGAAGAACCCAAGATTATCCAGAATATATTTAGCATTGCTTTTTCTAAACAAACAAATATTCGAAGGCGTGCGGAGTTGTTTGAAGATCGATTGCGAGATCGCTACATAGAGCCGTTAATTTTACCTGTGTCTGATGAGTTAAACCCAGATATTGCACGGATTATTTTTAGCTCACGTAATGGATACAGCCAAATACAGTTTTCTCAAATTTACACCAGTCTACAAGTAAGTTATTCTTCTGATTGGCAAACAGACATTCCAAAGATAAAGCTCTATTTAGAAGAGCGTGCCGAGTTGCTGTTTGAGCTTATTCGTCTGCTTCCTGATGCTACCCCATTTTATTGTGGTTTGCATACACAAGCGCGAGTAAGATCATCTAAGGAAGACAATGAAATACTTGAATATCTTGTGAGGCAATTATCTCCAGAGGTAGAAGTTTCAAATCTCTATGATTATCAAATACGCTTGACACGAGTTGAGGAAGGTCTCTATTTCAATAATCTGCAAGCGAGTAACTATCGGCAATCCCAAGCAACAGATACGAATCAATCTGATTTCATCCACGTTCCTTCGAGCGCAATATCAGAGCGGGGCTTTAGTGTCTCGGGGGACTTCAATGATCGTTATCAATACAATGAAGACACAAATTATCGCACTAATTTTGAGACAGCTCGCAATATCATTAAGCAGGGCTTGGAGACCACACTGACATTTACTAAGCAGCTATTGCAAAACCATTAGGAGGGAAGGAACGTGACTTACTCGACCTTTGCAGAAACATTTAGCCCGTCAATTAGTCAGTTTCTACGAAATCATTCAACTGGGATTTCAAGTATTTATCAGGCGGAACCATTGAATGTTGGACATGCCAGGAAGTTTGATTGGAGTGACTCGAGTGGTCCTTGTATTAAACTACCATTTGTTCCTCGATCGAGCGCAAAATCCTTGCTAAAACATGCCACAGGGTGGGCTGGTGGTGATTTAGAGGAGAGACTAAAGGAAGTGTATGAAGAAAGATCCGTTTGGGAACCCTGAGTATGTACTTGCTTGATACAAATCACTGCAGCAAACTAATAGATGGTCATCCCAAAGTGGTGAGTCGTTTAGCTCTTCTTGATAGCATTCCGGTTGCGACCTGCGCAATAGTAAGCGGTGAGCTCTTGTTTATGGTATTTCGGTCCGAAAGAAAAGAGGAAAATCTGGAAAAGGTTGAGAGTTTCTTAAATGACATTGAGGTTATAGGTATCGACCAGGCAATTTCGTCTCAATATGGAAGGCTTAAAGCGAAGCTATTTAATAAATATGGTCCACGAGAGAATAAAGCCCGCAGCAAAACTAAACTTCATGAAATAGGCTTTCAAGATAATGATATATGGATTGCCGCGGTTGCTATTGAACACAACCTGACCGTCGTTTCAAAAGATGGAGACTTCGTTCGAATCAAGAAGGTAGTTCCTGATTTGAATTGTGAATCTTGGCTTGAATGATCGTTTCAGAAAATCAGATTTCAAGTTTCGCTTCATTTCCATAATCGCAGGGCGCGCATGAGGGCGTCGCGATAGTTCTTCAGAATGAAGAGCGAGGCGCGCAGGATGACGCCGGGCAACACGAAAGGACGCAGGTAGAAAGGCGTTTGATGGGCATAATGTTTCCGATAGAACCGGTACATACTGGTGTGGAAGACGCGGATCATTTTATTGGCGGCTTGGTCGGTGCTGTGTCCAATCGCATGGATGATCGGAGCGTCGGGGTAATAGATCACCTGCGCGCCCGCTTGCCATGCGCGATAACACAGGTCCACATCTTCGCAATACATATAGAACCCCTCATCGAAACCGTTTAACTGTTCAAACAGATCACGCCGCGTCAGCAGGGCTGCGCCAGAGACCCAATCGACCGGTCTCGACAGCGTATGATCCCAGTCGGTCATGAGGTAGTCCCGCGTGTAGCGGTTTTGGGGAAACAATTTGCCCAGCGGCGTGTTGCGAAACACGGCTGCCGCGAGGTTGGGAAAACGACGGCACGAATATTGCAGCGAACCATCCGGGTTCAGCAGACGGGGACCGATGATGCCTGCTTCAGGATGATCGCGCGCGAAATCAAGCAACTTTTGCAAAGACCCGCTCAGGGTGATCGTGTCGGAGTTCAAGATGAAGAGATACTCGCCGCGCGAGGCTTTCCAGGCTTGATTGTGTCCTTTGGTGAAACCCGCGTTCCAATCGTTGGCGATCAACTGAACCTTGGGGAACTCCTCTTTCACCATCGCCACACTGCCATCGTTGGAAGCATTGTCCACGACAATCACCTCAAACGGTTCTTGGGGCGGGTGCTGGTAAATCGAGCAGAGGGCATTGTGTAAATCCTCTCGCGTGTTCCAGTTCACAATCGTTATGCTGAGCGCAATCGGCTGATCATTCTTCATTCGTTGTTCTAATCGGCGAATAATCCCTCATTCACGGCTTCTGTCGGCAGTTCCGCCACCGCTGCCATTTGCGATTCGTCTAAGGCGCGTTCTGAGACACGGCTGGAGCGCGACAGCGGGTCACGATGAACCCACAAACTGCGGTCGACCGCATCGTTGATCTCTTCCAAATGGGAGATGACCAAAATCTGTTGGAACCAGTCACGCAAACTGTATAGCACTTCCAAAACGTGTTGGCGCCGCTCTGTGTCCAGAGAACCGAACACTTCATCCAGCATGAGCAGAGAGAGCGGGACTCCTGCTTTTTCTGTAATCAACCTGGCTAATGCCAAGCGGAGACTGAGATTCACGACATCTTTTTCGCCGCCGGAGATCACTGATTTGCGCGTGCCATCTTCTTTGAGCCAAAATCCGTACTGCTCGTCGATTTCAATTTCAGAGTACCGCCCGCCGGTCATTTGCGACAAGAATTCGCTGGCATAATCGGACAATAACGGGCGCATCCGCGCATTCAATTCGGTTCGAAAATCTTGAAGCGCAGTCGAGAGCGCGTTTTTGAACCGCTGTTCCTGTTCTTTGTTGCTCAAGCCTTGCGCGCGCGATAAATAGTCGTTATAGGCGTTCAACAGCGTTTTCTGCTGCATTTTTAGCCCGCGCAAATCGCCCTGCGCTTGAATCAATTCCTGCTGGGCGGCGTTTTCGGCGCGAACCGCTGATTCATATGCTTGCACCACTTGCAAATAATCTTCTTGCGAGAAGTTCAGGTCTGCCAATTGATTTTGCGCGGATTGTTGGTCCTTCTCTATCTGCTTCAATTGCTCTTTCAGCTCATGGGCTTGTGCTTTCACAGCATCGCGTCGTTTAACCACACCCGCCAGTCGCTGCGCCTCATCGAACTCTTCCTGGTGTTTCTGAATGTATTCGCGCGCTTGCTGGTGCGCCTCCGCGTCATAGCCTGTCGGGAGAGCAGCCAACTTTTCGACTATTTCCTTTAGTCGTTGTTCTGAACGGTCAAGTTCCTTCTGGTGGTTCTCTTTCTGGCGAATTTCCGCGCGCAACTCTGTCTCCTTGGTGCGAACCGGCGCGAGTTTGTTCAGTTGCTCCGAAACGCGCTTCTCTTCTTCTGGGTCATAAGTGGGTAAGGTATCAATCTCAATGCGTAAGCGATCCAATTCTTCTTGAACGGTTTTCGTTTCCTTGTGCTGGCGTTCGCGTTCTGCCTGTTGTTGCGTTAAACGCGCGATGGTTGTTTCGCAGGCGCGAAGTTTCTCTTGATATTGAGTGTGCTGCTCACGCTTGGCAGAAAACGACTCGGGTTCCGATTCCAGCAAGCGCAGAGATTTTTCTGTCGCCAAACGTTGTGTTTCCGTTTGATTCAAAGCATCTTCTAATTCAAAAATCGCGTTCTCAAAGGAGTCGCCCAGCGCTTGTCCGCAGGTGGGACATTCGCCCTCTTTGCCTAAGGATTGCATACGGTCGCGCCTTTGGGTCAAGTTCTCTGTGTCTTTCGTCAAGTTGTCGTAGTTAGCCTTACACTCCGCTTTTTGTCGATTCCACTCCTCTCTAATTTTGTCAATCTCGGTTTCCAACTGCTTCAGATCGGCTTGCAAAGCTTGCTGTTCCTGACTTTGCGCTTTCAGTTCATCGTCAAGGTTTTCTGTTTCTACGAGCTGTTTTTGCAGTTCTTTGAGCCGTTTTTCCTGTTGCTGAGCGGATGCTTCCAGCCGAGCGCGTTGGTTGGCTTGTTGCGATTCTTCGCGTAATTGCGTCAATCGCTTTTCCCATTGGGCATGCTCATCCAATTGGGGTTGGAGGTCTTGCAATTGTTGTTCTTTTTCTTCTAACTCTTTAATTCTTGCGCGCGCCAGTTTTTTTTGTTCTTCGCAACTGCTGTGTTCGGTGATGAGCGAGGCGCGTTCGGTTTCGTGTGCCGCTAAGTCATCCATTTCCCGCAGGCGTTCGCGGGTCGTTTGATAGGTTTTGACGATCTCGCGTAGTTCGTTGATGCGATTGTGCGCCTCTTCTATCTCTTTCCAGTCGATCTTGGTCTGCTCGAACTGTTTCGTGGTTTGTTCATGCCGGTATTTTAGTTGCTCGATCAGGTTATTCAGCGTATCCAGCGTCTTTTTTTTCTGTTCCGCTAACTCTTTTTGGGGTTTGGCTTTTTCCAGTTGTTGTTGGACAGCGTTCAAATCTGTTTGGCGCGCTTGCTCCCTGGCTTCCGCTTCCTGGATTTTTTCGTCAACCTCTGCCAATTGTTCTTTCAAATGATCGGGATTACCCAAACCTTCTTTCAGTCCTGCGATTTCGCGGCGCAGGTTCGTCAGATCGTTTTTGAGGGTTTCAATCGCTTTGGACAGACGTTCATAGCCCAGCATCCGGCTGATCTCTTCGCGCCGTTTGTCCTTTTCATAAGCCATGAACTCCAGCTCTTTCTGCTGCGCGCAAAAGCTGGTTTCAAACTGCCGGAGGTTCATGCCCAAAATCTCTTCTGCTTTTTTCGTGACGGGTCCCAGCCCGGTCGCCAAGCTCACCCATCCTTGCTCCCGCCAAACGGCAACATGCGCTTCACTGAGGGTGCGCTTCACTTGGTAGCGTTCACCGCCCAATTCAAACTCGAGGCGCGCAGAGACACGGTTGCTGTCAGACCAGAGATTGCGCAAGGTTTGATTGTCGCCGCGCTTCGCTTCGGAGCCATATATCGCCCAGATAACGCCTTCAAAGAGCGTGGTTTTGCCTGCGCCGTTGGAGCCGATGATCGCCGTGACGCCCGATTGGAAGGGTATCACGGCGCGGCTGAATTGTCGGAAGTTCTCTAATTCCAGTTCAATTAAACGCATGGAAACATGATTCTACCTGAATTCATTGACTACCACGCGTAGGCTTCAGGAGCGGTTCCACCCGGACCGGGGAAGATCGTATCCAGCGTCTTCAGGGTTTCTTCAGCGAATTGAATCTCCATCGAGCGCAGGATACCCTCTAATTGCGGAATGTTTCTGGGTCCGATGATGGGCGCGGTAACGGCAGGCTGGTGCAGCAGCCAAGCGATGGCGACATGGGCAGGCTCTTCTCTGATTTCTGCGCAGAGGTTCTCATACGCTTCAATTTTTGCGCGATGCTGTTGGAGCGCATTTTGAATTCGCTCGGAGGCGCGTCGTCCTTCTTGAACGCCTTTCAAGATACCGCCCAGTAATCCGCCCGCCAGCGGACTCCAAGGGATCACTCCCACGCCATAGCCTTGGCATGCGGGCAGCACTTCCAACTCGACCATGCGGTTGTTCAAATTATAGACACTCTGTTCGGAAACCAATCCCATAAAGTGCCGAGACCGCGCGATTTCATTCGCCTGGGTGATGTGCCAGCCCGCGAAGTTGCTGCTGCCCACATAGAGAATTTTGCCCTCACGATAAAGCTGCTCCATCGCTTGCCAAACCTCTTCCCAAGGGGTATTGCGGTCGATATGGTGCATCTGATACAGGTCAATATAGTCGGTCTGCATCCGTTTCAGACTGCTCTCGCAAGCGCGTTTGATATGCAGCGCAGAACAGCGCGATTCATTGGGCCAGTCGCCCATCTGTCCGTACAGTTTGGTGGCAAGCACTACTTTCTCCCTGCGCCCGCCGCCCTGCGCGAACCAGCGTCCGACTATTTGCTCCGTGATGCCTTCGCCGCGCTTCCATCCGTAGACATTGGCGGTGTCAAAAAAGTTGAAGCCTAATTCCAAAGCGCGATCCATCACGGCAAAGCTTTCCGCTTCTTCTGTTTCCGGACCGAAGTTCATTGTGCCTAAGCAGAGCCGACTCACTAACAGTCCTGAGCGTCCCAAGTGAACATATTGCATATTTTATATCCCTCCTGTAGCGTTATTTTGACGCTGAGGCTGCGGTTCCTTCTGAAGGGTAAACTTGGATATGCGGCGGGATCTCTTCAAATTGCCAAAAAATCGTTGCATTTAACAGGGATTTCGCCAAAAACGCTGTATAATATAAAATGGGTTTCTATTTCAAAATGAAGGAGGCATTACCATACTCATGAACTTTTCACGCAAGATGTTATTAGTTTTTGCCAGCATGTGTGTCGTTTTCTCGGCTGTCCAAGCACAGACATTGGTTGATAAACTGCGGAACGGAGGCAGTCTTTCGTTCAAAATCAATGATGCGACCTATGATGTGACGGGCGGTATCACTCTGAGCGGCAACTTTGGTGAAGGCGACCCTGTAGAATTCTTTTTTGAGTCCTTGCCCAATGGAAACAATACTGGCTTGGATATTCGATTTCCGATCCGCGACTTGATCAGCATTATCGACTCCGATTTTGAGGCAGAGTTCATCGCGACGATTATTGACGACAGCACGGTGGAATGGAACTTGCGCGCCACCGATTTGGGTTGTGTGCCTGTGGAGATTGAGGGATCGGTCGTCAACTTCCGGATCGATTTAGTGACTTCCAAACTTCGACTGCGGCTGTCTCAAATCGCTTGTCAGGCTGACCCCAATGGGGAACTCAACCGCAAAGTTTCTCTCTCTGCCGTTCCGATTGGCGGTAACGCGATGAACTTCTTGACAGCAGGCGGCTATATCTTCTGCTCCGAGCTTCCCTTCTTTGTGACGAACGCTCGAATCGAGAACATTCAGATGAGCAACTACGGCGGCGGGCTGCCAAAGAGCTTGGGCAATGTGAATGGCGACTGCGCCGTGAACGACGATGATCTGCTGCAGGTGCTGTTCAATTTCGGCACGAATGATCCTGCTTCGGATACAAACGATGACGGTCAAGTGAACGATGTCGATCTGTTGACCGTGCTGTTTAATTTCGGATTGCAAGGCTAATCGCCTATTGTTCCGTCTTCGCGGTAGAATTCCTCCGCGAAGACTCTTCTCTTCCCTGTATCCCCTCTGTGACGCAGGACGCTAACAGCGAGTGTCTAATCTTTATCTCATGAAACCGTATTGGCCCCTGTTGTTATTGGTGAGTCTGATAGGGAATGTTGACGCGCAATTGCCGGAACGCGAAACCGAAGCCATCGCGCAAGCGCTGTATGCCCTCAACTTAACTCCCTTGGATTTAAGCTACACGAAAGGCAGCCTGCAAGATTCCTATCGTCTTCCCCTCATTCACCGCTTGTTGCATGACCCGCTTTCTATGCCAGGACAAGCCGAGCAAATCTTATCGCCTCTGCGTCAAAAGCCTGCCTTGCCCTCAATGCTACTGAAGCGATTGATCCAGGAACTACCGCAAGGCGAAAAACCGGCAGGGCAAGGCGCAATCGCAACGCCAAGTTCGCAACTTCGGTTTCCCGAAGGCTTCCCAACGAAAGCGCGCGCGCCTGTCAGCGAATGGGTCGAAGCTTTCGCGAGAGCTTATGCAATGCGACAACCGATGTATCTGCGATGCACTGCGCAGGAACGCAGACAGCTCCGAGATTCGGCTTTATGGATGGCAGCAGAGCAACCCGAATTGGGACTGCGAGCCGATCCTGAGGTTCAGAAAAACCCCGCTCTTTTCTGGAACTTGATCAACAAAGTAGAGTGGGGGAGCCTGTGGCAGTCCGCGATTCTGGAATGGGAAACAATAGAAAAACTGGCTCCAGCAATCAAGACCATTTTGGGGAGTTGGAAAGGCAGTTACAGGGTCAGCGTTGCGAATTTCACGATTTTGATTGCTGGCGCGGGCAATGACTCCCATACCCAACGGGCGGACATCATTCTGGATATTGGGGGCGATGATCTTTACACCGACGAAGCGGCGCAAGCGCGTATTATTGTGGATATGGCGGGACATGATCGCTATCGAGCCAAATCGGGCGCGTTGGGTTGCGGCGTTCTGAGGGTGGGGCTTCTGTGGGATATGCAGGGTGACGATCTGTATGAAGGCGAGGCGCTGACTCAGGGGTTCGGAGCTTTTGGGATAGGCGTCTTATTCGATGAAGCGGGTCATGATATTTATCGAGCAGACCTTTACGCGCAAGGCGCGTCGCGGACTTGGGGCGTTGGGCTGCTGGCGGACTTCAGCGGGAACGATCTTTATCGCGCGGGGGGACGCTTTGTTCACGCGCCTTTGTTAGAGCAGGAGAGAGCCACCTTTTCCTTTGCTCAGGGGTTTTCTATCGGTTATCGCCCTGACCGTTCGGGCGGTATCGGGCTTTTGTGGGATGGCGCGGGCGATGATTCTTACAGCGCAGGCACCTACAGTCAAAGCGCGTCTTATTGGTTTTCATTCGGCGCGTTGATTGATGAATCGGGCAACGATCAATATGCCTCTTTTTACTATTCTCAAGCCTCCGCCATGCACCTGACCGCCGCGCTTTTGATGGATAAGGCAGGGCATGACTCTTATATTTGCCAGCAAGGCGCGATGCATGCGATTGGGCATGATTGGGGTGTCGCGATGTTGTGGGATCATGCGGGCAACGATGTGTATGCAGGCGGCGATTCTCGTCCTGCGGTAGGCACGGCGAATGGAGTGGGAATCTTCATCGATTCGGCGGGCAATGACCGCTATTTTGGACCGCCTGCGGTCGCGAACCCCGCGCGCGAAACCGGCAGCGTGGGGGTCTTTGTGGATTTGGGAGGCAGCGATCAATATGCGCAAGGATTTAAGGATGGCGATCTGCATATCAAGGGGCAATGGGCATCGGCGATGGACCTGCCTGCGGATTCCTCTGCGGCTCCTTCGGAGACGCCGCTCCCTGACATCCCCAAGCCCGCGATTGGCAGCCTTCCCCTTCCCAGCGATTCCGAAATGGAACGCTTATATAAGGATGCTTGTCTTTGGGAAGTGGGTTCTGCGCGCGAGACGGTGCGCCGTGCCAGGCATACGCTGATTGGGATCGGTAAGCCAGCGTCTCAGTGGATGGTCGATAAGAAACTCGCTGAGCTGACCTCAACTCTGGTCGAACGCGCTTTTGTGGAGGTGCTGCAAGAAACCGAGTCGGGCGAGTTAGTGTTGGTTTTCCTGCAGTCGGAAGACACCAAAAAACGAGAACCTGCGCTGCGTTTAGTGACGCTGTTGCGTGTGAAGGGCGCGTCATCCAGTGTCTTGAAAATGCTGCAGACTGATTCTGCGATGCGTTCACGAGCGATTGTCGCTGCAGGCGCGCTGCAAATGAAAGAGGCGGTCCCTGTTCTGGTGGCGATGGCAGATGACGCTGCGCCTATGACCCAACTCAGCATCGCGCTCGCGCTGGGGAAAATTGGCGAACCAAGCAAAGCCGTGGAGTGGTTAAGCAGTCAACTGAACCATCCGGAACTACCCATCCGAGAGGCTTGCGCGAACGCTTTGACCCTGCTGGGCGAACCGGGCGTCTTCGCGCTTCGTGAGGCTGCCGAATCGACGGAGGTTTCGTTGGCGCGGTTGGCGATCCAAACGTTGGGACGAGCCAAGCAAACTGCAGGGTTAGAATGGTTGTCAGAAAAAGCGAAGCATGAAGATTGGGGCATGCGCTTAACCGTTCTGCAGGCGATCCGCGCCTTGAATACAGGAGAAGCCTCCCAGCGTTTTGAGGTATTGATTCAGCAGGAAAAAGATTGGCGGGTTCTGCGCGCTCTTCAAGGAGGGGGAGAGCAGAAGTGAAAAAGGTATAAAATCCTGATTTTCCGTCGATTACGTCCAGTTTGGAAGTCCGCCCTCCAAGCAGATCAGGTGTCGAGCATCGTTAGCTTCCCATCACGACCTGTCCTCGGTAGCGCGGGCGTGTTTCAAGCCCCAGTATCTGAGCGACGGGCGCAAAAGACCGACGGTGCGCGCAGCATGCGCCATACCGTTTGAGAAGGTTCAAATGCTCTGGGGTGGGATAGCCCTTGTGATCTGCAAAGCCATACTGCGGGTAGAGGCGGTCATAATCCCGCATCATCCGATCGCGCGCGACTTTCGCCAGAATTGACGCTGCGCCGATCTCTGTATGCAGCAAATCGCCCTTCACAACGGCGCGCTGGGGCAAAAAGCAGCCGGGAATCAGCCGGTTGCCGTCGACCCAGACCTCTGCAGGGCAAAGGCTGAGTCGCTCCACTGCGCGCCTCATCGCCAGAAGCGAGGCATGAAGAATGTTCAGGCGGTCGATTTCCACAGGAGAGGCGATTCCGATTGCCCAGGCGGCAGAACGCTGCGTGATTTCTCGGAACAGCCGCTCCCTTGCATCTTCCGAGAGGCGTTTTGAGTCGGTGATTCCGGCAATCGCATGGTCTTGCGGCAGCACAACGCAAGCCGCGACGACGGGTCCCGCCATCGGACCGCGCCCCGCTTCATCGACGCCTGCAATCCATCCTTGTCTCACACAATTGATTACGCCCCCATAGGGGAAATTCCTATGAATCCACCCTGCTTTTTGGTCTAATAAATCCGATAATAAGTAAATAGAATCAAATTGAGGGAACTTTTACCACTTTTTCCTC
>JAHCHP010000032.1 GCA_026129765.1 Fimbriimonadia bacterium
AGAGGACCGCGACGAGAACATTCGGCGCATCGGCTTTGTGTCGCACCTGCTGTCGCGCAACGGCGTGTTCGTGTTAGTGTCCGCCATCTCGCCCTATCGTGATGTGCGCGACGAGGTTCGCAATCGAATCGGCGACTTTCTGGAAGTCTATGCCAACGCGCCCCTGGAAGTCTGCGAAGAGCGCGATGTAAAAGGGCTTTATAAGAAAGCGCGGGCAGGCGAAATCAAAGGCTTCACCGGAATCGATGACCCCTATGAGGAGCCTCTGAACCCGGAAGTCGAATGCCGGACCGATCTGGAATCGCTGGAAGAGAGCGCGAACAAAGTGCTTTCCAAAATGCGCGAAATGGGTTATCTGGAAGACTGAGTCAAGATAGAAGGGGGCAGACACACAAGTCTGCCCTATGAGGGGGCGCACACGCAGGTGCGTCCCTACTAAGGATATCACCCTGAGCGCAGCTAAATAGGTCTGCTTTTCAAAGGCTGAATTCCTGTAGTCGCGGAAATAGTTGAGACAGGCTCTAAGACCCCCTCCGTGAGGTTCACCCTGTAAGCAAGGGGAATCGTAATCGGCTCCTTCCCTCCGCGTTTAGGGGTAAGGTTGGGAAGGGGAGGAAAGCCCTTCCTCTCAAAACAGAGTAAAACAAAATATGATGCGAATGCCGAACTTTTTGATTATCGGAGCCGCCAAGTCGGGAACGACCGCGCTCTATTTCTATATCAAACAGCATCCGGAAGTCTTCATGGCGAAGGTGAAGGAACCGCGTTTCTTCGCCTATGAAGGGGGCGTTCCCGAATGGAAAGGTCCCTTGGATGCGGAAAACAATGCCTGGGTCATCACCGACAAAGAGGTTTATACCGCGCTGTTTAACGACGTCAGCGAGGAAAAGGTGTGGGGCGAAGCCTCGCCAATCTACCTCTATTCGGAACCTGCCCCCGAGCGAATCAAAAACTATGCGCCTGACGCGAAATTAGTGGCGATCCTGCGTCACCCCATCGAACGCGCCTATTCGCATTATCTGCACCTCATCCGCGACAACCGCGAACCGCTGCGCGACTTTGGCAAAGCCTTAGACCTGGAGCCAGAGCGGATGGCAAACGGCTGGGAGTGGTCTTGGCATTACACCAAAGTGGGCATGTATTCGGAGCAAATACAGCGCTACTACGACCGTTTTCCACGCGAACAGGTCAAAGTTTATCTCTATGATGACTTGCAAACCGACCAGGCAGGATTGATACGAGATATGTTCCGATTCATGGGCGTGGACGAAAATTTCACCCCTGATACCGAAAAGCGATACAATGTTTCGGGCGTGCCGCGTAGCCGTATGATGTATAAATTCTTAGAAAACCTGATCAAGCGACCCACTTGGTACAAAAACGCGGTGAAGCCCTTTGTGCCAAAAAGAATTCGTAAGCGGCTCAGCGACCAGGTCTACAACATGAAAGCGTCCGTGCTGGAAAAACCGCCTCTACAGCCAGAAGTCGTCCAACGGCTCAAGCAGCATTTTCATGAGGATATCGTCAAACTTCAGGACTTATTGGAGCGCGATCTAAGCAGTTGGCTCAACTGGCAGCCCAGTGAGCGCGCGCTGTCCGGCAGGGAGTAGTCGTCTCGCGTTCTATGTCCGAAGAGAAGAGCGGTTTACAAAGTTTCGCGCGGGGCGTCAGTTGGATGAGCACAACCGCGGTCCTCTCGCGCCTTTTAGCCACCATTGGCGGCGTATTGTTGCTCCGTATTCTCAACAAGGGCGATTATGGCTTGATGCAAATGGCAACCATTACCATCCAAACCGTGGGATTAGTGCGCGACTTGGGGATGGGACCTGCATTGGTCGCTATGAAAAAAGACATCCAAAAAGCCGCCAACACCGCCTTCTATACTTATCTTGGAACCGCGCTGATTACGCTCGTCATTCTCTGGACCTTTGCCGGTCCTATCTCCAACGGACTATTCAAAGAACCGCAGTTGGTTCCCATTCTTCAGATGGCGGCATTGTCGGTCTTGTTTTCTTCCTTAGCGGCGGTTCCCCTTAATTTGATGTTGAAGTCGGAACGCTGGCGCGCCTACGCCATTATCGATTCGCTCCATGCGCCGGTCAGTTCTTTCACGATGGTCATCTTGGCGTATCAAGGCTTGGGGGTCTGGAGCATTGTCTACGGAAACTTAGCAGGCGTCATTTTGCAATGCGTTCTGGCGTGGATTTTGGGGCGCTGGCGTCCGCAACTGCAGTTCGATTGGGGCATGCTCAAGAACCTATTCAAATTCGGCAAATGGGTCACGGTGGACCGCGTCTGTGACTATACCTTCACCTCCGCCGACAACTATTACCTCGCCATTGCGCGCGGGAAAGAGTCGCTCGGACTGTATGGCGTGGCATATCGCTGGGTCGAAATCCCTATCCAGTTCATTGTGATGCGCGCTAACCGCGCCATGTTCTCAGTTCTCAGCGCGATGGAGAGTGAAGAGGCGCGTAAGCGGCTGATGTTGAAAAGCAACAAGATCATGACCTTCTTGTTGAACCCTATCTACATGTTCCTGATGTTCAATGCCGCGCTCTTCACTGAAGTGGTAGCAGGCGAGAAATGGCTGGAATCTGCGCCTATTTTACAATGGCTCTGCGCCTTGGCGATACTGCGCGTCACCACCGCCGTCACAATTGGTCCCTACTATTGGGCAAACAACTCGCCTCAATTAGCGGTCTATCCGCAATTCGCAGGGTTGCTCCTTATTGGGATTGCCTATGCCAGCGGCTGGCAGCTCACCGCGTTGCAGGTCGCTCAACTGTTCACGATGGCTTATGTCGTCCGAAGTTTGGTGATTGTGCTTTGGCTGCCTTTCAAATATGGGTTCAAATGGAGCGAAGTGTTTGGGTTGCTCTTTTCCGCCGCGATTCCCGGCGCAATCGCGGGTTGGCTCTCGATGTTGTCAGCCAGCGCGCTGCCCGTTGCGCCCGCTTTCAAACTGCTGTCCGCGCTGTTCGTATGGGGAAACCTCTATTTGATCTTCTACAGTCTGATCCAATTCCGCAGACCGTTCACGCTGCATACGCCCAGCGCGTGGAAAAAAATGATGCGCGATTTCAAGAGCGGCGGCGGTAAGCGCAAAGAGGAAGCCGCAGAAGAGAATCCAACTGAAGGAGGCATCGTATGAGAATCTTAATGATCTCCAACCGCTACCCGCCTGACGTGCGCGGAGGCTACGAAATAATCTGTGAACAGGTCACGCGTTTGCTCCGAGAACGGGGACATTCGGTGGATGTGCTGACCGGGCTTATTCAAAAACAGGAAACCGACCCCCAAATTCACCGATTGCTGCACCATGCGCCCGCCATTCCCAAACGACGCTGGCAAAAGCGGTTCTTGTGGAGACCTTCACGGGTGCGCATCTATATGCGCAACGACCGCATCGCCCGCCAATTCTTCAAAGCGCGCGCCTCCAACTACGATTTAGCCGTCTGTTGGAACCCCAGCACCATTGGGATTGCGGTGGCGGCGCGCGCGCAGGTATCGGGGCTGCCGGTCGTGTTCTATGTGGAAGATTACTCTATTCTCAGCCACTCGTTGATCGTGCAGGGTAGCCGCCGCAACTTGGAAGCGGATTGGATGGATAAAGGCTGGCACCGGATGATCTACGCGCCCATGCGCGCCGCTGCGCGCAACTTGAAACTGGAGCATATGATCTTCTGCAGCGACTATATGCGCCGCTATTATGACGAGTACGAAGTGAGCGCGCCCCGCTCGGCGGTGATTCATAACGCCATCCGCTTCCAGCAAGAGCCTCTGGAGAGCCTGCCGGAACCTGCCCCCATGAGCCTGCTGTTTGTGGGGCGCGTTGTGGAGGATAAAGGCGTTCATCTCGGCATTGAGGCGTTGAGCCATCTGCACAAAACGCATGGGTTGACCCAAGCTACCCTCACGATCGTGGGAACCGGCGATGAGACCTATCTGGGGCGGTTAAAACGCCAAACGAAAACCCTGGGGCTGGAACAAAACGTCACTTTTGCGGGGCGTATGGACCCTCAAGCAGTGTTGAATACCTATGCCAACTACCGCGCTTTTCTGTTCACTTCGATGTGGGATGAACCGTTTGGGCTGTCGCTGATTGAATCGATGGGCATGGGAACGCCGGTCATTGCGAATGCGGTCGGCGCGGTTCCAGAAATCGTGCAGGATGGCATAACGGGCTTTGTCGCGGAACGGGACAACCCAGAGGCGATGGCGGCAAGAGTCTCGAGAATCCTGAAAGAAGATGCGTTATGGCGTTCGATGCGACGCAACGCATGGGAGCGGGTTCAAACCCACTTCACAGAACCGCGGTTGGCGCAAGAGGTGGACGAGTTTCTTCAAGCGACTCTGAAGCGTTGATCCCTTCCCGTTCGCGCTGGCGGATACGGTTGGCGATCACTTCCATGCCCGCATAGCCCAATGGGTAAACGAAAATACCCTCGGACCAGGTGAACTGTGGTTGCACCATGCCCGCAACCAGCGACAACAGCATGTAGCCCATAAAGCCTAAGAGGAAAGCGCGCTCAAACCGGTCTGTCTTGGGATAAATTTGGAACCATCGCCAGAAAAAGACGCTGATCAACGCAAACAGCAGTACCGCGCCCACAATTCCCGTTTTCATCAGGTGCCATACATAACTATTGTGCATATAGAACTTCGGCACAAGCACATTGCGTTTTGCCTGCTGGCGGTAATCCTTCTGGTATTCGTTCATGTACGGGGTTCGAATACCGATTCCAATCCACTGATTATTTTTTTGCCAAGTCGGAATTCCTTCCTCAATCTCGGTGCGACGGATCGCGATTCCACCCGATTGATATTCACGCGGGTCGAAACTGGCTTCAAAACGTTTCTGTACCTCTAATGCCTTATTATCAAACTTCATCTTGATTTCCGGGTTCAGTAGCAACGCGGTGAAAATCAGCGTGAAGAAGATACCGGCAGGCAACGCGCGAAGTTTGGCGTCATTCGGCTTCAACATAAAGATAATCGGCGCAAACGCCAGGATAGACAGCCATGCGTTTCGTTGTTTCAACGCAATCACCGACGGCACACAAGCAAACAGCCATGTCCATCCCAACAACCCAGATAAGGAACGGGTCAGTCCAAGGTAGGCGATGGACAAAAAGGTCATAAAGTAGACGAACTGGGTGGCGGGATGCCAAACGCGGGTCCCTGTGTCTTCAAATTCGCGCTTACCCAAGCCCATATAGTTCGCGATGATTTGCGGCAATATGCCCAAATAGTCCAGTGTAATCGTGATCAAGTTAAACGCTGCAATCGCCGCAACGCCAAACACGAACAACCGGAGTTTCTTTTGATCGTGCAGGAGAACAATCGCCGGAATCGCCACAAAAATCATGAATGCGCCAGGCGCAAAATCGTAAAGGTCCTGAATCAGGTTTCCGTCATAATACATACCCCGGACATACTGAACCCAGAACCAGGCGCAGTAAGCCCCCAGCATGATGATCAACGGGCTGAATATTCGGGGACGCTCCGCTTTGGGCAGTTTGACATAATACAAACCCGCATGCAGCCAAATACTGAACAGAACGAGCGCAAGCGGAACCAGCGAGTTAAAACTTTTGGGGAGACCCGCGGCGGCAAAACTGACACGCATAAAGATTTCGCGCCCGCCCCCCGGTTCCCAAAGCACGATGCCTACCAACGCCAATTCGGGTTTATATAATACCAAAATGACCGACAGCAAGCCGAAAACGAACAGGGCAGCGCGCCCCTCTGAGCGCAACAACAAGAAAAGCAACGCAAGCGAGCAGAAGGCAACCACGCAGACGACCAACCAATGAATACGCCGACTATGATCGGTATTGTCCGACCACAGAGAGGCGAGTTTCCAATAGGGGGTTGAAACCTTGGACCAAACATTTAATTCTCGCAAACCCATCTAAGCGATTTCCCTCGTCCTTATTATCGGCATCCGTGCCGGTAAATCACAGCAAATATCCTTACACGCCAATAGATTGTAGCACATTTTTCGCGAAGAATCAGCGTCTGGAGTCAGCAGCATTGTCATCTTGGCAAGTTTTTGAATTCGTTGATTTATCGCTATTACCCCTTGACAAACTCTTGCAATTGTGATATAATACTTTTGGTTGCTCGCAATCGTGACAGGGTAACCAAGACAAAAACAGGAGGTCTTTGTTCATGAAGCGAAGTATCAAGTTCTGTTTGATTGAGTCAGTCGCTCTCCTTATCCAAAATGCGGGGGGGGGGCAGAGTGTCTGCGCGTAAACCCCGCCATCAACCGGTTTTCTAAGCGGTTCCAACGAAGGATACTTGGTATGACATTTGTCGGCTGCTTTTTCTTCGTCTCCCCTACTCAAGCGCAAGGCGGACCTCAAGAGGTAGGTGCTTGGAGCTATCTCAGAGATCAAAATCAGGTGGTGGTGGTATGGCGGCAAAGCATGAACCCCAGTTGGGATCAAGCGATGGCCCCTCCGGGGTGGTATATGCTGTTTTTGGTGAGCCACGATGGTGTGCCATCCGAAACGCAGTGGGTTCGCTTGAAACTCGCCGATTGTTATGCGCCTGAAGGCAGCGCGATGAGGATCTCCTTTGAAGACCTCTCGTCCTCTCTAAGCGCGGAACAGAAAGAAAGTTGGGAGCGCTCTCCCCTCACCGTAGAGTTTCGCGATCCAGAGACAGGAACGGTTGAATCCAGCTACACGCTTTCGCTGCCTGCGCCGGATGAGCAGGGGCAGTGGTCTTGGACGGTTCCAGCAGACGGCTCTTCTGGATTGTACGAACTGTATGTGACTTCTTATCGTTCGTGGTTAGGTCATCGTCAGATAGTAGACGGAACATCGGCGCGGCGTGTGACCGTGTCGTTACGTAATGGCGATGTGAATGGCGACAATGGGGTGGACGCTTTGGATTTAGAAATCGCCATGTCGCAAATGGGCGCGATGGATAGCGCAGGAGATCAAGTGTTGTCGGGCGATGTCAACGCGGATGGAGTGGTGGATAGCCAAGATATCGACATAATCTTGGCGAACATCGGAGCTATGGGCGCACGCTGACTCAACGAGTGAAGAGGAGGGTTATCTGCCTCCTCTTCACCTACGAAAGGAGGAACAACCATGAAACGATCTATTCTCTTGATGATTTTGATGCTGTTTTGCTGTGGGTTGACGGTAGAAGCGCAGAGGATTACTCTCATTCGCACACCGATACAAAGCGGAAATATTTCCTCTTGGAACGATGTTTCACCTGATGGACGATTGGTTTCCGGGACATTCCGAGAGGCATCAACCTCAATTACCTATCCCTTTGTGTGGTCGGCTACAGAAGGGTTTCGCTATCTTACGCTTCAGGGTGATCTCACAAGCGATACCAGTCAGTCGTTTCACGGACGCGCTCACGGGATGTCGGGTGGCGGAATGGTGTTTGGTTATCGTTGGCTACAAGGAGCCTATCGTTGGCGTCCTGGTCAAGCACTTCAGATGTTACGCACGCCATCTGGAGCAGACAACGCTACTCCTCATGCCGCCTCTTGGGATGGCTCTGTGGTGGTGGGCAGCGATACGCGAGGCAGAGCGGTGGTTTGGAACGCGAGTGGCGTGCCTCGTACCATCATTCAAGGTTCCGCGCGGGATGTTTCTGCGGATGGACGCTTTGTGGTCGGGGGGATCATGGGCGATGATGGGCTCGGAGCATTCCTCTGGACGCAGGAAACAGGTATTCTGCGATTGCCAGCGTGGGGTGGAACTGCCTATGGCGTTTCCGATGATGGTCAAGTGGTGGTCGGGGACGGATTAGTGCAAGGACGCGCAGGCGCATTTCGTTGGACGGCTGAGGCGGGAGCGACCATCATCTCTCCTACTGGATGGGACAATTCCGTGGCGAGACACGTTTCTGCTGATGGGGCCATTGTTGTTGGCGCCGTTTCTCGTGGCGGGAGTGCCAATGCGTTCCGCTGGACTGAGAGCGGGGGGTTTGAACTGCTCACCGACACTTACCGACATCTATTGCCTGCTGATATGATATTGGAAGGGGTATCCTCCATGTCGCCCGATGGTCGTTTTTTGATTGGGTATGCGGATCGTCCGGGCAGGACCTATGTCTATCTATTAGACACGATGATTCCCGAGCCGTCGGGAGTGTTGTTGTTAGGACTGGGCTTGGGGCTGTTTTGGAAACGGAGGAAGGTTAAGTAATGGCAGCGATTAGATGAACCCGTCAGGTCCACTGAACCCACTTCGGACAGATTAGACAATAGACTCTCAATATGTTGGCTAAAGCCGACCTAATTCATCTTTGCAAGTAATTTGCGATCAGCGATAGGGGCTCTATATATGATTCGGAGAATGGGCTATAATTAAAGTATGCCTGCAGAGGAAATATCCCAACACGCGCTAAACCGTCCGATTTTCATCGTGGGACATGCGCGCGGAGGCACTGGATTGATGCGAATGGTGCTGAACAATCATTCGCAGGTTTATTTAGGAACGAGCGAAACCCACTATTTCGCGGACCTGCGCCCGCGTCTGAGTGCCCATGCGCGCGCCGGATTGACCGAACCGGAGCGGAAAATCTGCGAGCAATATCTCCTGAAAATCGCGAAAGAGATGTATGGCTTGCAGGGTTTGCCACCCATCACTCCAGAAGAACTGCGCGCACGGGCAGAGACGCTCGGAACGGGCGCAGACGCTTACTTTGAGGCATACTGCCTCCTGGTCGCGGAACGCAAGGACAAAATGCGATGGGGCGAAAAAACACCCCGCCATATTTATCGCATTCCTGAAATCATGCAGGCGTTCCCACAAGCGCAAGTCATCGCGATGGTCCGTGACCCGCGCGCGGTGGCTGCTTCACGGGGGAACTGGCAGGCAAAGAACATCTCGGATCAGATGGAGGATGCGCTGAGACAAGAGTACGAAAAAGGCTTGAAGGTTCATGAGCAGACCTATCACCTGCTGCTGGCTTGCTTCGCGTGGAAATCGGAGATTGGAGCGGTTTTCAGCGCGCAAAAACAGTTTGGGAACGCCGCCGTCTATACCCAGCGGTTTGAAGATTTGGTGCAACAACCGGAAGAGGCAGTCAGCGCGCTGTGTGAATGGTTGGGCATGGAATTTGAGCCAGCCATGTTGGAAGTGCATAATTTTCACAAGAAAAGTTCCTTCGGGGGCGAAAAACAAGATGGGATTCAGGCATCCGCTTCAGAACGCTGGAAACAGACCCTCAAAGAACCGGAGATCGCGCTGATTCAAAAGCAGTGCGGCGCGATGATGACCGCATTGGGCTATGAAACGGCCTCTGCTCACGCCTCGCTTGCTTTTGAGTTGAGCAGTTGGGGAACGCTCCCGCTCGGTATGGCGCGCAACTACTGGGCATATCGCCACAAGACCGGTAAGGTTCTCAAGCAGGTGCTGCGCCGCCTGAAGTTGATGTCTTCTAAAACCAAGTAAGCCGATGCCGAACCCTCTCTCGATTCTCAGACGCGCCTACCGCCAAGCCACCGAGCGTCCTTTGGCATACAATTGGTTCTGGTTCACGCGCCGGGTCGGGCAAAAATATGTGGACCCTCGCTTTCTGAACCGCCTCTGGAAACAGCTCCAAGTCGAAAGCGGCTTTCGTTCTAAGCTCGCTCAAGGCATGGACGCCTCCGATCAAGGTATCGCTGCCCTCACCCATGCCCTCACTCAGCGCGCTGACCAGACGTTTTTTTTCAGCCACGAAGACCGCGCCTCGTTTCAAGCGCGCTATGCTTCTCTTTTCCCAGAGCCTTCGGAGCGCGCCCTTCAAGAGGCAGACAGCCTGCTGAAGAATCAGTTTCATTATGCGGGGAAGCTCATCGACTCGGAAGACCCACCCCGCTGGTACAGCGCGCGCGAAGTGGAAGGCATGAACAAATGGCATCGTATCCCTGCCGCGTTTCATTGGCTCAAAACGCTCGGTAAAGCCTATTGGCTAACCAGCGATACCGCTTATGAACAGAAAGCCAAGCGCTGGTTGTCCGACTGGCTTCAAGCCGAACCGCTCTTTGACCACGACCTTTGGGAGAGTGTCAACTTTGTGGGGATGCGCGCGCTGAACCTGCTCACAGGCTTCCTTTTTTTTGCGGAGGCTTGGCAGTCCGACCTCACGCTTCAGCGCAAAATCTGGGAGCAACTCTATCTCCATGCGCGCCAGTTGGAAAGACGCATGGAGTATTGGAGCTATAATCACCTGTTGTGGAACGCGCGCGATTTAGCGATTCTGGGACTTGTCTTGGAGCCGTTTTTTCACGAGGCGCGCCAATGGAAAACGCTTGGGCTTACGGTTGTGAACGCCGAAATGGCAAAACAGTTCCAAGCTGATGGGATCAATATTGAGCTGTCTATCCATTACCAGGTCTTTGTGACGAAGTTAATCGGCGAAATGCTAACGCTTTTCCAAAAAGCGGGCGAACCGCTGCCAACCAACGCGCATGAGCGATTCTGCTTGGCGGTGAGCGCGCTCCAGGACATCCAAAGACCGGACGGAATGCTGCCCCTGTTTGGCGACGGCTACCGGAGTTATGATCCCAATGCGGAAGGAACCATCGATGAGTTAGTTCCCTTCATCCAGCAGTTGGGAAACCGATTATCCCCTCCAAAGCCTATTGAGCGTCCGTTGTCGTTATCGGGCGTCTCTGTGCTGAAAACCCAGCGCGGGGACCATTCGCTTTACGCGCTGATGATGACTGGACATTCGCTGCATGGCAAGGTGCATGCGCATGCCGATAGTCTCAGTGTGGAATTAGCAGATGAACAGGGTCCCATCCTCATCGACCCGGGCGCGTATGGCGAAGATTCCAGCGCATGGCGCGCCTATATCCGCAGTTCACAAGCGCATAACACAGTATGCGTCGATGGACAGGGCATGAGCCAAGTGAGCGGTGTCTATGGCATGGCGCCTGCCCTCAAAGCAGAACTGACCGGATACGAATCCGCGCCGGACGAATCGGGCGTTGTCTGGATGACCGCGCGCCATCACAACTTTCAAAAACTGCCCATCCAAGCCCAACACCAGCGGCTGCTCGCGATGGGGGGAACCGAACTGTTCGTGATTATCGATTGCTTGGAAGGCGCGCAGCCGTTTCGCTTGGAGCGTTTCTTCCAATTCTCAGACGCTTCGCTTAAGGCTTTCAGCGACCATCAGTGGCAATGGAACCATCAGGGGCGGGTGTGGCACCTTCAAACGCTCAGCCTGACCCCCATGCAAGAGCAGGCAGCCGCAGGACAAGAGAACCCCCTGCGCGGTTGGTCGGGAGAACATCGAGGCGCGCCCAGACCGATTCCCACCCTTGTTCAAATGAGTGAGGGTCGCCAACATTACTTGATGATGAGCCTGTTTCACCGGACAAGCGTCTCTGTTGAACCCGCGCTTACCCTTCCCGACTCAGGAATTGCTGTTTTGGGCGGTAGACTGCTCATTCAGAAAACAGGCGATGTTTGGCACATACAGTTCGGACGGGCGGATTCTGTGGTATAGTTATAAGACGTATGCACTCACCGCAAACTATTGAAGTTGATTTATCGGGCGAGTTGGCTCATTTCAGGCTGCCTTCTGGGGTTAAACGCCGTTTAGAAGAGTTATTAGATAAGCAGGAAATGGGTGAACCGCTCACTTCAGAAGAACAGTTAGAAGCAGAAGGGTTGGTCGAACTGGCAGAATTTCTGTCGCTTCTTAGGCTACGTTCAGAGCGCCTCAGCCAGACAAAACCTAAGTAAACATGACCTCTATCTCTGTTGCTCTGCGTCGTCGTGTCCTTGCCCGTTCAAAAGACCGTTGCGAATATTGTCAGTTAGCGCAAGCGGGACAGGAGGCAACCTTTCATATTGACCATGTAGTACCTGTTGCCTCTGGAGGAGAAACAGTTTTTGACAACCTTGCGCTTGCTTGTGTCTCCTGTTCACTTAAGAAGGGAGCAAAAAAGTTTGCTACAGACCCCGAAACTGGAGACCTTGTTCAGCTGTTCAATCCGCGAAAAAATCGGTGGGATGACCATTTTGAATGGAATGAATTCCGCATAATTGGACTTACCTCTATCGGAAGAGCTACTGTTGTTGCCCTTGACATGAACCGTCCTTTAATTCTTGCTATACGCGCAGAAGAAAAGAGGTTAGGACGCCATCCTTATAATCCATAAACATCCGCAAACCTCTTCAACCTCGCATAAGAGGGTACTATATACGCCTGATGAGCAGCAGCCAAATAGGACGAGTCCCACCCCACAGTTTAGAGGCGGAAATGAGCGCGTTGGGCGCGATGATGTTAGACCGCAACGCGATTGAGCGCGTCGGCGAACTCTTGAAGCCGGACGACTTCTATCGCGAATCGCATCGCCTGCTCTTCGAAGTGATGTTATCGCTTAATGAACGCCATGTCCCTGTTGACCTGCTGACCCTGCGCGAAGAACTGGCGCGCCGCGATGACCTGGAACGGGCAGGCGGATTGGCTTATCTGGCGCAATTGGTCGAAAGCGTTCCTACCGCTGCCAACGCCGAATATTATGCCCGGATTGTCGAAGAGAAGGCGATTTTGAGGCGGTTGATGCAAGCCTCTCACGAGATTCTGAAGCTGGTGGATGAGCCGGAAGAGACTGTGGAAGATGTGGTGGACCGAGCGGAACAGATGATCTTCAATGTGGCGCAGCGAAGGATAGGCAACTACTTCACGCCAGTGGACCAACTGCTGCTAAGCGTGCTGGACAGAATCGAAGAGATGCAACAATCGGGGCGGTCTGTGCTGGGAACTGCCACCCATTTCCGCGATATGGACCGCATCACCTCAGGGCTGCAAAAGGCAGAATTGATCATTCTGGCGGCGCGTCCCAGTATGGGAAAAACCGCGCTTGCGCTCAGCATCGGTGAAAATGTCGCCTTGCGCGGTCAAGAGACGGTCGCGGTTTTCAGCCTGGAGATGTCCCAAGAGTCGCTGGTTCAGCGCATGATCTGTTCGCAGGCAGGGGTCAGCGCGCAGCGCATGCGCCTGGGTATGCTGAAACAAAACGACTGGGAACGGCTGCAAAGCGCGTGCGAACGGCTCTTCAAAGCGCCCATCTATATCGATGACACCAGCGATGTTTCTGTCATGGAGATACGCGGAAAATGCCGCCGCTTACGCGCTGAAAAAGGATTGGGGTTGATTATCATCGACTACTTGCAACTGATGCGTTCCAGCAGTAGACGAAACGAAAACCGAAACCAAGAAATCGCCGAGATCGCGCGGGCGTTAAAAAGCTTAGCGCGCGAATTTGAAGTGCCAGTGGTGGCGCTGTCGCAATTGAGCCGCGCGGTGGAACGACGGGATGATAAGCGACCTGTGCTGTCGGACCTACGCGAGTCTGGCTCCATTGAGGCGGAAGCGGACCTCGTGATGTTCATTCACCGCCCCGCCTACTATAACAAAGAGCTTTACGAGGATTATCATGAGGAAAATCAGCCCGTGGGCGTGGACAAGACCGAAATCGCCGAGATCATCGTCGCCAAACAACGAAACGGTCCCACAGGAACCATTCAGCTCGGTTTCCAGCCAGAATACACACGTTTTGTAACGATTGAAAGACATGTGGAGTAAGCGGCAGGATTACCTGTTTGAGTGTCGAACCTCAAGAATCGCTCCGTTTTGGGGATAATAAAGAAATAGGCTATGCAGAAAGACCGGAAAGAGACCATTCAATCAGCTATCAGCAGCCGCTTAGCGACCGTGCCTCGCGACGACTATGTCCGGCACGTCTACGGCAGGCTGGTTTTGACTACCCGATTCACCGAAATCCGCGAGTCTTCGGCTGATCGAGCGCGGGTCTACAGCCGTGTCCCAATCAACTACTATCTGGTGGCGCGAGGCAGCCGAGGCGATTGGCGGGGCGTGATTATGGCAAACGGTCAGATCGGCTGGGTTCAGAAAAAATACCTGAAAGAGACAGGGTACGATGTGATTTACCACCTGCCGCGCGATGTGCAAAACCCGGGACACGTGCTTCAATTGGCGCAGCGCTATCTGGGCGCGCGCTATCGCTGGGGGGGGAACAATCCGGATACTGGGATCGACTGTTCCGCTTTTGTGAAATTAGTTTATGCGCAAATGGGTGTGGGACTGCCCCGCACCGCGCGTGAACAAGCCAAAGTCGGCATGCCCATCACACGAACCGAGCATCTGAAGCCGGGCGACAGGCTCTATTTCCAGGTCAAACGAAGCTATATCGACCACACCGGAATCTACATCGGCGAGGGCTATTTCATCCACAGTTCGGTTTCCCGTGGGGGTGTCGCCATTGACCACCTCAGCCGTCCGCTCTATGCCCGCAGCCTCGTTTCTGCTCGGAGATAGCCGCTTTTTCCCCAACAACAGGGCGGGGCGATGTCCCTCGATAACGACTCATGAACCCTGATAAACTCCAAGCGAAATTACAGGAGGCAGCCGCGCGTTTCCAAGAAGTCGAAACGCAGTTGGGCGATCCCTCCGTAGCAACCAATCCCTCCGAACTGGAGCGGTTGGGACGACTGCATGCGGAATTAGAACCATTGCATCTAACCCTGCAGCGGTTGAAGCAGATCGACTCGCAATTGGCAGATGCCCGCGAGATGGAACACGCCGAAAGCGACGCAGAGCTTATCGCGATGGCAAGGGAAGAAATCAATGCGTTGAGCGCAGAACGGGAACAACGGCTTGCCGACGCGCAAAAACGGTTGCTGCCCAAAGACCCCAACGATGAACGCAATGTCATCATTGAGATTCGTCCCGGCACAGGCGGTGAGGAAGCCTCCCTGTTTGCGGGCGATCTGTTCAAAATCTACTCCCGGTATGCCGAACGGCGCGGCTGGAAGTATGAACTACTCGACGCCGAACCCAGTGATATGGGCGGCTACAAATATATCACGATGAGCGTTCAAGGGCATGGCGCATTTAGTCAGCTAAAACATGAGTCGGGCGTTCATAGAGTGCAAAGGGTCCCCGTCACAGAAAGCGGGGGACGAATCCATACCTCTGCCGCCACGGTTGCGGTGCTGCCCGAAGCGGAAGAGGTGGATGTGCAGATCAGCCCAGAAGACTTAGAGATCGATTCGTTCCGCTCGTCGGGTCCGGGCGGTCAGCATATGCAAAAAACCGAATCGGCGGTGCGCATCGTCCATAAACCCACCGGAATTACCGTCTCCTGCCAAGATGAGCGCTCCCAACAGCAAAACCGCGAACGCGCTATGCGCCTGCTTCGAGCCAAACTGTATGAACATTACCAGCAGGTTCAAGCCTCCGAACGCGATCAACTGCGACGCGGGCAGATCGGTTCCGGCGACCGCAGCGAAAAGATTCGCACCTACAATTTCCCCGACCGTCGCGTCACCGATCACCGGGTCAACGTGACTCTGCATAACCTGGAAGGTGTGTTCGATGGTGACATTCAGCCCTTCCTCGATGCCCTCATCGCCGATGAATACTCCAAACGCTTGGAAGAGGTGTAGAGACCACATCTCGCAGGCGGACTTCGTAATTCCTGCCAACATCAGACGCATCTCTCAGAACGGGTATAATTTCATCCGTTGTGGGTGGATAAGCCTGTCAAGGAGGAGACGTTTTTGGAGGTATCGCTTGTTCAATTTATCTTACTGCTGCCACTGATCGGATTCCTGTTCCACGCCTTTTTGGGCGGCGCGATCGTGCGCGCGTTGGGCGCAAAACAGGGGAAATGGATCATCGGTCTGGTGGCATCGGGCGCGGCGTTGGGCGCGTTTGGCGTCAGCGCGCAGCTCTTCTCCCAGATGATGGCGCAGGAAGAATCGAATCGTTCCGCGGTCTTCACGCTCGGCTCTTGGATTCAGGTCGGCTCCCTCTCCATCCCTTTTGAATTTATCGTCGATCCGCTCTCCCTCATGATGTGCCTCATCATCACCGGCATCGGCGGATTGATTCATGTCTATGCGACAGGCTACATGGCAGAGGAAGAGGATTACCCGCGCTTCTTCACCTATTTTAACTTATTCCTCTTCTTCATGCTGACGCTGGTGCTGGCGAACAATTTCCCGCTCATGTTTATTGGCTGGGAAGGCGTCGGCTTATGCAGCTACCTGCTCATCGGGTTCTTCTACCGCAACAAAGAATGGAAAGTCAATACTGATGCCGCGAACAAAGCTTTTATCGTCAACCGAATCGGCGATTTCGGGTTCATTCTGGCGATGATGATGATATTCGCGGTCTTTGGAACCCTCAGTTTCAGCGAAGTGGGGCAACAGGCAGCGACCCTACTCAGCGCGAATTCTGGCATAGCGATTGCTATCGCGCTGCTGCTCTTTCTGGCGGCGGCAGGCAAATCGGCTCAACTGCCGCTCTACTTCTGGCTGCCCGATGCAATGGCAGGTCCCACGCCTGTCTCCGCGTTAATCCATGCCGCCACAATGGTGACCGCAGGAGTCTATTTAGTGGCGCGCGTTCATCCTCTGTTTGAGGTCGCGCCTGCCGCCATGACCGTGATGGCAGTCACAGGCGCGTTCACCGCTATCTTTGCTGCCACCATCGCAGTGGCGCAAACCGACATCAAAAAAGTGTTGGCTTACTCCACCGTCAGCCAACTCGGCTATATGTTCTTAGCATGCGGGGTCGGCGCGTTCTGGGTGGGCATGTTCCATGTCGCGACCCACGCCTTCTTCAAGGCACTGCTGTTCTTGGGAGCAGGCTCCGTGCTGATCGCGCTTCATCACCAGCAAGATATGCGTTTCATGGGTGGTCTTTCCAAACCGATGCGCATTACCTTTTTCACTATGGTGGTGGGGCTGCTGGCGATTGCAGGCATTCCACCGCTATCGGGCTTCTGGTCCAAAGAAGCGATTTTAATCTACACCGCCGCTTCGCCTCTGAACGGCATGGGACAAGTTCTCTTTTTTGTAGGCGCAGCCACCGCCTTCTTGACTGCGCTTTATATGGCGCGCATGGTGGCTCTCACTTTCTTAGGCAAACCGCGCTGGGACCAAGCGCCTCCTCACGAAGATGACCATCACCACGCGCAGCCCATCGACGAGTCTCACCCACCCAAAGAGCGATATTGGGTGGTGTTGGGAACTCTGGTGGTGTTAGCCATCGGATCGATTGTGTTTGGTTTCGTTCTGCCGAGCGAGCATGCCTTCCACGACTATTTGAAATCGACTGCCGAAGCCACGATCTTGAGCAAAGAGCAGTTAGGCGATCCCGATTCGGTTCGCCGGATGGTAACCTTCGTCGCTCTATTCGCGGGTATCTTAGGACTCTTTTGGGGTTTCGCGCAATACATCAAAGGCTTATCCAAACGCGAAGCGGAACTGCAAGGCGTATGGGGCTGGGCGAATCGTCAATGGGGTTATGACGGCGCGATGCGCTGGTTGGGAGTCGGTTTGGGCGGTTTCATTGCCCGTTTTTGCTATTTGATTATTGAAACCATTATCGACGGGATCGTCAACAGCATCGGCTCAATTACGGGCGGAGTGGGCGCGGCATTGCGCTACTGGCAAACCGGCTATGTGCGCACCTACGCCTTCACGATGTTGATCGGGGTGGCGGTCGTGCTATTGACCGCTTTTCTGTTAGGGAGATAAGAAAACTTCGTTATGACCAATATCTTATCCTGGATTATCTTTATGCCGCTGATAGGAGCCGCGCTGGTCGCGCTGGTTCCACGTAATCAGCTGCTCACGCAACGCGCCGTCGCCTTGATCGCCGCGCTGGTCACCTTCGCGCTCACGATCGTGCTGTATATGGCTTTCGACGGGCAGACGACGGGCTACCAATTTGTGGAGAACACCCCCTGGATACGCGATTTCGGGATCGCCTACTTCTTGGGAATCGACGGCATCAGCCTTTGGATGGTGATGCTCACCGCTTTAGTGAGTTTGCTGGCGGTGGGATTCTCTTTCACCGTTCAAGCCCGTGTGAAGGAGTTCATGATCTTCACATTGCTCTTAGAGACCGCGATTCTGGGTGTTTTTTGCGCGTTAGACCTCGTTCTGTTCTATATCTTTTTCGAGCTGACGCTGGTGCCAATGTATTTTCTCATCGCGATCTGGGGCGGTCACCGGCGAACGAACGCCGCGCTCAAGTTTTTCCTGTACACCTTTTTAGGCTCCATCTTCATGCTGCTGGCGATGCTTTATCTTGGCTTCGCGTATTACCGAGAAACTGGCGCGATGAGCTTCAGTCTGCTGGAATTGCAAGCCTTCACTGCCGCGGGCGGCGTGGCAAGCCATATTCAGCATTGGCTCTTCGTGGCGTTTGCGCTGGCATTCGCGATCAAACTGCCGCTCTTCCCGTTCCACACTTGGATGCCGGATGCGCAGGGCGAGGCTCCCATTGCCGCCAACTTGATCTTCTTGAAAATCGGCGCGTATGCTTTTATGCGCTTCGCCATTCCGATCTTCCCTGAGCAGGCACAGGCTTACGCGCCTTTAGCGATGGGCTTGGCAGCCGCCAGTATCATCTATGCCGCGATTGTCGCCGTTGTGCAAACCGACATCAAACGCTTGGTCGTTTATGCCTCGATTAGCCATGCCGGGTTCGCGATTCTGGGGCTTTTCGCTTTTAATACCATCGGCTGGACGGGCAGCGTCATGCAGCAACTGAGTCATGGCATCTCGACCGGCGCGCTCTTCTTGTTACTGGGCATGCTTTACACGCGGCGCAACAGCTTCCAGGTGCGCGATTTCGGCGGGCTGAAGCGGGAAATGCCAATTTTCACGACGCTCTTTTTCATTGCGTTGCTGGCATCGGTCGGCTTGCCCGGGACCAACGGCTTCATCGGCGAGTTCCTTTGCTTGATGGGCGCGTACAAGACGAACCATGACGGCTTATTTGGCACAGGACCCATTTATGCGATTCTCAGCGCGACCGGCGTGATTTTGGCGGCGGTCTATATGTTGTGGATGTTCCAGCGCGTGTTCTATGGACCGCCCGCCGAAGAGAAGCCGAAGTTGAATGACCTGCGCCCATGGGAGATCGCCTTGACCCTCCCATTGATCATCCTGATTTTTGTGTTGGGGCTGCAGCCCAGCCTGGTCACCCAGAAAACAGAGATCGCGGTCGACGCTATGTTGCAAAACTCAGCGCGAGTCGCCCAACAATCGCCCGCAACCGGAACGGTGGAGGAGTAAGCCATGATGAATCGCAGAGAACGAGTCTTGAGAGCCGTCCGTGGAGAAGCTGCCGACCGGTTGCCTTTTTCGTTTTGGTATCACTTCCGAACCGAACCTTGGTTTCCCAAAGCTTTGCAACCAGACACGGGACCTGCCGCGCCAGGGTTGCTGGAGACCTACATCAAAGGCATGTCCCAAGCCGAATTGGGATTTTGGAACCGCTACCAGCCTGATTTGCTGAAGGTGATGCACGACATTCCCTATGAGATGCCTGTCGACTGCCCCCAGATCGAATCACCGGACGATTGGACGCGCCTGCCCGAATTAGACCCGGACGCGGGACATTTCGGAGCGCAATTGCAAATGCTTCGTCGATTGCGCGCGCAGCTACCTGCGGATGTCCCCATGATAGAAACGGTTTTTAATGTGTTTTATTATGCCCACAAAATGTGCGGGAAGGAGTCGCTCTCTTACTATGCCGATGCGCCGGAAAAAATCCATATTGGCTTAAAAACCATCCAGCGCAACCTGTTGGCGTATGTGAAAGCCTGCCTGCAGGTTTGCGATGGAATCTATTTCGCGGTGAACGGCATCAGCGAAGATACCGCCCCGCGAGAACTGTATGAGCGGCATATCCGCGACTACGATTTAGAACTGCTGGAATCTGCCCAAGAAAGCCCTCTGAATGTGCTGCATGTTCATGGTTATGGCGAACTGTATGCGGACCTGCTTGTCGACGCGCCTGCCGCCATCATCTGCTGGAGCGACCGCGCTTGCACCCTATCGCTGAAAGCGGGTAAAGCGTTGTTTGGTCGATGTGTGATGGGGGGCTTAAACGAAAAATCGCTGCCCCAAGATTCGCCAGAGCAGATTGAGCAGGAAGCGCGCGATGCCTTCGAGCAGGCAGGAACTTCAGGCTTTATTTTAGCTCCTGGCTGCGCGGTTGATACGGACATCGCGCCCGAGCGGCTGATGACTATTCGATCTTTTGCTGAGAGACAAACCTGATGGAAACGATTTCATTCCCTGTTCCTGAGATACAGTTCAGCGCGTTGATGCCGCTGCTGATGGTGGTTGGCGCGGCGCTGTTGGTACTGTTAGTCGAGCTGTTTTTCCCCCGCGTACCGCACACCGCTTTGTCGGGCTTGGGGGTGCTGGGCTTGGGCGCATCTGCCTACTTCCTGATGTTGCTATGGCGCAACGACATCGCGACTTTTGCGGATATGCTACGCTCCGATAATTTGTCGGTCATGTTCAGCCTGATTATTGTGGGCGCGACTGCGTTAACCATGCTCTTTTCGGAAGATTACTTGCAGGCGCGCGGCATACGGCTCGGCGAGTTCTATCCTCTGTTGCTATTCGCGACCGCAGGCGCGCTGATCATGGTCTCCAGCACCGACCTGATTGTCATCTTTTTGGGATTAGAAGTGTTGTCTCTCTCGCTCTATGTGTTGTGCGGCTTAGCGCGTACAGAATTACGCTCGGAAGAGTCGGCTTTGAAGTATTTCCTGCTGGGGGCGTTTGCTTCCGCGTTCCTGCTCTACGGCATTGCCTTGGTCTATGGCGCAGTGGGAAATGTGGATATGACCTATATCGCTTCCGCCTGGAACAATGCGCAGGCATCCAACAATCCCGTCACCCCCGCGCTGCTGATAGCGGGCGCAGCGTTGATGATTGTGGGGTTAGGTTTCAAAGCCGCGCTGGTTCCGTTCCATATGTGGACGCCCGATGTCTATCAAGGCGCGCCTACCGTCGTGACCGCCTACATGGCAGCGGTCTCAAAAGTCGCGGCGTTTGCGGTGCTGGCGCGTTTGATTGGTTCGATGATGCCCCTGCAAGAGGTCTGGGGACCGGTGCTGTGGTGGCTTAGCGCGCTCAGCATGACGATTGGCAACTTAGTGGCGATGGTGCAGCGCGACGCCAAACGGATGCTGGCATACTCCAGTATCGCCCATGCCGGTTATTTGGTCATCGGCATCGTGAGCGCAAACGCGGCAGGCGTGGCGGCGATGGTCTTCTATTTGGTGGTCTATTCCCTTATGACGATTGGCGCGTTTGGCGTTCTCTCGTTGATGTCGCGCGCCGGCGACAACACTTCTATCAGCGCGCTTCAAGGCTTGTGGAAACGGCATCCGTTTTTGGCGATCGTCATGGCGGTGCTACTCTTCTCACTGGCAGGCGTGCCGCCCACAGCAGGCTTCTGGGGAAAATGGTACTTGTTCTTGGGAGCCGTTCAAGCGAACCAAATCGCGCTTGCCGTCATATTGGCGGTCAACAGCGTGATCGGCGCGTACTACTATTTGCGGTTGACTTTGACCCTGTATGCCGACGCGCCCGGCGAGGAGCAGCTCGCTTTGCGCGCGCCCGCGGGCATGGTTGCCTGCCTGTTGATTTGTGTGGTCGGGCTCATTGGCTTGGGATTGATGCCGACCCCCATAGCCGACTGGAGTCGTGAAGCGGCTCAGGTGATGGAATCGTGGCTCACCGCGATGAAGCCGTAGTCATTGCGGGATACTACGGCAACCGGAATTGGGGCGATGAAGCCTCGCTGACCTCGCTCCTGCAGGTCATTCCGCCCGCTCAAGCGCATGTCCTTTCGTCGGACCCCGAATGGACGCACGCGGTCTATGGCGCGCATGCAGTTCCACACCGCTCGCTTTCAGCGGTTCGACGCGCCCTCAAGGAATCGAGGGTGTTGCTGTTGGGGGGCGGCAGCCTCTTGCAAGACACCACCAGCCTACGCTCCCTTATCTACTATCTCACCTTGATACGACTTGCCAAGCGTCAGCAGCGAAAAGTTCTTCTGGTGGCGCAGGGCATCGGACCATTAAGGCGTCCCATGTCGCGATGGCTGACCAAACATGCGTTGAAAGAGACGCTCATCACCGTCCGCGACCCCGCCTCCGCCGTGTTGCTCAAGGAGATTGGGATTCGCCAACCCATCCAGCAGTTTGCGGACATCACTTGGGCATTAAAAGTGGACGAAGAAGCGGTGGAGAAAATTCTCAATCTCGGCAGCAGCCCGGAACGACCGCTGATCGGATTAGCGCCGCGCGCCTGGAGCGGTATGCCCGTTCAGAACGCTTTCGCTTCCCTCAGTGTCTCGTTGATCAAAGAAGGTTTCACGCCCGTTCTTGTGCCTATGCAAGAAACCCAGGACCGCCCGCTCTGCGAACAGATCGCGCAAGCCGCGCAAGCCGAATCGGGTCAGCCGGTTCTCGTAACACCGCCCATGCGTCATCCCTACGAAGTGGTGACTCTCTTCCGTTCGTTCCAGTGGGTCTTAGCCATTCGCCTGCATGCGATGATCTTCGGCGCGAAAGCGGGCGTGCCGGTTATCGGCGTGCCGTATGACCCGAAAGTGCAAGCGCTCTGCGACACCCTAAAAATACCAGTTTCTACGGTGGAAAACCTCTTTTCTGCTTGGCAGCGAAATCGCATGCAACAGGAATCGCTGATTGCGCGTCTAAAAGAAAGTATCACGCCCCTGGAAGAATCGGCGAACCGCTGCTTATCCTGGGTCGTCCGAGAAATAGGACAGAGCTAATTAGACAGACTTTTATGCGAAGAACATCTTTAATATTGATTTTATTAGTGGTGAATGGACAGGTATCGCTGGCAGACTGGCGTCTGGAATCGCGTGTTGCCGCGACGGTTGTTTCAATATCCCAAGACCCGCCCGCCGATCCGCCGGTCGAGCCACCGGTGGAACCGCCTATCGAGGAACCACCTGCCGATCCCCCCGCAGACGACCCTCAAGAACCAGAGGACCCTTCTAAAACACCAGAAGAGAAACCGGCTGAAAAGAAAGACGATGGGAAAACCGATACGACTCCGCCGCCGCTGGAACGCAGCTTGAAACGCAGTTCCGGCTGGGATTGGAAACACCTCTTATCGCCTTCCCATCTGAAAGAAGAGTTCCAGTCGAAAGTCACACTCAGCGGTCGCAAAACAATGGGATTTCACTCGCATCATGTTTCCGGCGACTTTCAAGCCTTCCGCGACCAGAACTACTTCGGCGAAGGCGGTAAATCTTTCACCGATAACACCGATCTCTCTGTTCGCGTCAATAAACTGTTCGGGCTGTTCAGCATGGATTGGCGATGGACCAACAGCCGTTTCAACAACCCTTACGATGCGCGGATCACATGGGGCTACGAGTCTAAGAATTTTCAAATGGAGCTGGGCGACATCACCGCCTCGCTGACAGGCAACGATCTGGTCAGCTTTAACCGCTCGCTGAAAGGCTCTTCGTTTATGACCAAATTTGGCAACGGCGGTCGGTTGAAGTATATCTCCTCCCAAACGCGCGCGGCGGCTCGCACCATCACCGTGCAGGGCAACGACAGCGCAGGACCCTATTATTTGCAGGCAAGTCAAATCGTGGATGGCAGCGAGCGTATTCGCGTGGATAATGTGGAAAAACGGCGGGGCGAAGATTACACGATTGATTACTATTCCGGTATCCTCTATTTCCGCGAGGGCATGATCATTCCGCGCATCTCTACCATCGTCGTTACATATGAAACCTATGCTTTTAACTCCGCAGGCAGCCGGATCGATGGCTGGCGTTTCGAAACGCCCCTTGCGCGCGGGGTCAATGTCGGTTTCACCAGCATGCAGCAAACCTCCAGAAGCGGCAGCAGCCTGCGCCAACGCACCGAGCAGTTCTATGGACGAGGCGCGCCGACCACGCCTTACGATTTAGAGTTCATTCCCCAAAGCAGCGTGGGCTTTCCGATTATTATTTTGGTTGCGGGCGCGCCGCAAGTGGAAGGAACCGACTATTACTTCGATCCGGTGCTGCCCTATCGCTTCTATTTTAAGCGATTCATCCCCTCCACGCTGATTGTTCAGGTCACCTACACGCCACGCCCCGATCCCGGTTCGCAGTTCGGCGGTACACGCAAAGTGGAAGGGATCGATTTCACTCTACCCATCGGACGTTATGGTGGGGTTTCTTGGAACATGGCGCGCAGCGCGCTGAATGATGCAGGCGCAAAAACCACAGGAACCGCGCAATTGATGGATGCGCGCTTTGAGTTGGGGCGTTTCAGTTTCAATGGGGTCTATCGCGATATTCCCACCACCTTTATCGGCATCGAGAGTATCGGTTTCCGGCGGAATGAGCGCGGCTACCAAACCGATATGGGCTATGCTTTCAACCAGCAGACCCAACTGCGGTACTCCCGGAACAAAGCGCGCGTGGCGTCCTATACCAGCACCACCAGCAACCCGTCCGCCAACTTCACGGACACCGACATCCAATCGTTGATCTTCAACTGGACACCCCAAAACGGACCGTCCGTCACCTATTCGCGCTCGCAGAACCATGCCGACAACCTGAGCGTTCGTTCGCGGCAAAGCAGCGATAACCTGAGACTGTCGAAAACCTGGAACCGCCTGAACACCTCGCTCGATTTCAACCAATCGAAGTCGGTCTCGGACCCGCGCAGCAGCCAGCTTCCGCGTTCGGTCTACAACATCTCCAGCACACGCTTCAGCGCGACATGGCAGGCATCGAACCAACTATCTATCAGCGGCGTCAGCGCGATCAGTCTCATTCGGGACACCGGACGTAAAACAAACGCGCGCGATTTGAGCCTGAACCTGAGCTGGCAGCCCACCGAAACGATCCGCGCCACTTACTCTTGGCGCGACAGCAGTTCCGGCAATCTCTTTTTGACCTCGAACCTCAACGAAAACCGCACGCGCCAAGTGGGGGGCAGCCAATTGACTGGCTCAGGCGGATTCCAAAACGGCTGGGGGATTGGCTACAACGGCAATGGTTTCTCCAGCGGCGCGCCCTCTTACGGCAGCTTCACCTCGTATGGTTCGCAAGGCAAGGGACAAACGCTCAGTCTCAGTTGGTATCCCACTCAAGCGCTCAGCTTTGAAGCGCAATTCAACCAAAACCGCGCGTCCGGCGACTATCAGTCCAACAGCGACAGCAAAGGTCTCACGTTTAGCGCGTCCTATGCTCCCAGAGATTGGCTTTCCTTTACCACCAGTTGGACGAGGCAGGATGTCAGCTTCATCTCCAGCGCGGGCAACTCCAAAAACGAATACCTCAGCGCGTCGGTGGAGATCGGTCCTCTGCGCCGGTGGACCTTCAGCGGAAGCCTGTATGCCATGAAGACCAGCAGCCTCTTGGGGCAAGATCAATTCGGCGATTCAGGCTCTTATTCGCAAGACCCGCGCGGTGTGGCGGCGCGCATTACCTACGCGGTGGGAGCGCGACAAAACCTGTTTGTGGATTGGCAAACCTCCGAAATCACTGGCTACCTCGCGTCCAGAGAATCGCTGATTTACTTGGGCTATGAATACCGTCTGACTTCCAACCTCTCGCTGATCGCTGCCTATCGTATTCGCGACCAGCGCAACCTGGACCCTGAGTATCAACAATACAGCTACCGTTCTAACTCTTTCGATTTGAACGTGGGACTGCAGTTCTAACAAGGCTAAAACGATGCGGATTGCGTTTGTGGGGGATTTAATGCTGGTGGGATCGCTTGCGGGGCGAATCCAAAAAGGCTGGAATCCCTTTGCCAAATCGCAGGCATTGTTGCAAGATGCCGATCTCTGTGTCGGGAACTTGGAATGTGTGGTCTCCAATTTGGGCAAACCGACCCCTTTCAAATCGGCAGCAGCGATCAAAGCGAAAAATCACTTCGTATTCCGCGCGCCCTTAGAAGCCTTCTCAAGTCTGAAAAGCGCGGGTTTTCACCTGCTGACGATGGCAAACAATCATGCGATGGATTATGGATGGGAAGCGGCGAACCAAACGCTCTATGGATTACACAGGCGAGGAATCCAATCGAACGGGGTGGGCAAGACGATTGCGCATGCACGCAAACCAACGGTCTTAAGCGCGAACAACCAGACCGTCGCTTTCCTTTCCTACCTCGCGTTTCGGTCGTGGGAAGGAACGCGCGCTTGTGGTCCTGCATCAGAGAACGCGCCTGGCATCGCCTACATTCCACCGCCAGACGGAGCGGGAATCAGCCCCAAAGCGCAAGCATGGTTAAAATCCGATCTGCGCGCCGCCCGAAAATTGGCTCAGCGAGTTATTGTCTGCTATCATTGGGGCATCGAGCGGGAGCCCAAGCCTCACGATTACCAGCGCGCGCTGGCTCGATTCACCATCGAACAGGGCGCAGACGCGGTGATTGGTCATCATCCCCATGTGCTTCAACCGATGGAGTATTACCGGAACAAACCCATCGCCTTCAGTTTGGGGAATTTTGTGGCGGCGCGCAGTGGGGGCGCGTTGGGCGAAACGGTCATTTACTATTTAGAACTGCCCGAGCGCGGTTCTCCCACTTTTTCGGTCGCGCCTGTCCGCATCGTCAACGGAGAACCCCGCCCGAAGTAGCAAACCCATTCGCTTCGTTCAGGGTGACAGAATTGTAGGAGCGCGTGTGTGTGTGCGCCCTCTGATTGGGCAGCCCCAGTCGCCGTTCCAACCGACCACCGGAATTGTACCCGAAATGAAGCTACACTTGCCCCAGATTGTTGGGCTTTGTACTAAACAAATCGGGTTGAACTCACAACTTGGTTACTCATTAGATGCCCGTTTTATCTCTTCCAATCGCTGTTCCAACCGGGAAAGAACGCTTGCTATGTCCACGTGGTTCCAATCTTCATACACCTTCCTGATGGACGGGATAACAAGGTCTGAGAGCTCGGATTCGCTCAAACAATCACGTACATAATCAATAAAATTACAGGTAGCCATTATCAAGAGTTCATCTTCGCCAAATAGGTACTCTAAGAGAGGCTTTAAAGAATCCTTATCTCCCAACTTATAAGCGGCATAGCATAAGCTCTGATGAACTCTTGGCGATCGAACTTTTCTTTTCATCCATTGAACGAAGGGAAGTAACTCTTTACAACCAGATTCTCCCAAACTTGAAGCCGCCCAAAAACGGACTAAGGGGTTTCTATCGTTCGTCAATGATGAGATCAATGCTGAGAGAGCATTTAGGGATTGTAATCCCGCCAATGCGCCCGCGGCATCAGTGCGCACAAGACTGTCCTTGTCATTCAATAAAATCTCTGCTAACAATTCAGCGTCTTTTTCATCGGCATAATCTCCCATTAGGCGGGTAGATTCTCCTCGTACCCGGCTGTCCTTATCGCTCATTAGAACTTTTAGAACGTCCTTAACATTGTCTGGGGGGGAGTCCTCCAAAATGGAGATAAGTTCGAATCTTTGCTGACTACTCATCTCAGCAAGCGACACGATATCGATCTCGGCTTTTTCAGGCTGTCCGATTGAACCTGTTTTAGCGATAGTTTTCAATGTCATCTCATTAAATGAAAGTAAGGATCTGTATCCGTAGCAAATATTGCCTGCTTGCCTTTGTGGAGTTTCCCTTTCGCTTTCAAATCGCGTTTTATGCGTATCCATACATCTGGAGGCGTATTCTTCTTGTCCTTATAGCGGCGCATAAGCTCCTCATCAGGTACATCCCGAAACTCTGTCTCTTTAACATTTTCCTTGCCCTTTTTACCTTTGGCAAGGGCAATATTAATCACAGCGACAGCAATTATCCCTACCGCAATGACATCGCCAACGGGTATGGGTCCGTCCGCCAAAGCAGCCGCGCCGGCTGCGCCCATCGCCAATTCCAATTGTTCGCCATCCGGGTCCACCAACTGCAGCGGATCATTCACGCAATAGCCGTAAGCGTTCAAAGTGAGCGGCGCAAACACGCTGCCCAGCCACGGGTCTTGCTGCAAGAACCTGCCCACCTGCGGGTCATACCACCGAACGCCCACTTTCTGCAATCCGCCGGTGTTCGCCTCGCTCCGGTAGCCCCAGTCGCCGTTCCAACCGACCACTGGAATTGTACCCGAAATCAGGTCGCCGAACGCATCATTCACCGGTCCCGAGGTTCGGTTGCCACCCCCGTCGCTCGTGTGGGTCAGGTCGCCTCGCCAGTTCCAATGCTGGAAGTCGTCGCCGCGTTGGATCCGTCCTGCGCCGTAAGAGGATAAGCCACAATACCAACTAATTCGGATTGCTTTAGCCTCTTTCACTATTTCTTTCCTTGTGATTCGTTTTCTCTGTCTTCCTCTTATCTTGGGCGCGGAAGTATAGCAACCCACCCACCATCCCACTCGGCGTGATGATTATGATGTGTTCTAAATACCAGGAACGTGGCTTGTTGACAACACCGTCTTGAACAAAATCGATAATTAAACCCGATAACACGACCCACAAAACGGTTACCACAAACAGCGTCACAATTTTAGCCATTTTTCCGTGAACTCAAGGGAATCATCCAACATTTTCTCAAATATTCGCGCGGGCAAGAGTAAGGCTTCTTCAGCATCCAATTTTGAGAGACGATTGACTATTGGTCTAGAAAGCCATTTTCCACTTTTCGCTAACACACTTGTAATAGGCCCCCCTATCGGAGTAGTGATTCCACTCCAAGCAGCAGTATAAGCATAGTCCGATATGGGATCGTTTATCTCTCCATCATCTAACTTGTCTTTGATCGCTTGCCCTATAATCCCTATTGCTGCTCCTACCAAGATGACCGCGAGAACAGGCAATGCTGTGCCTGTTGGGTCAGAGAATAGGACGGGTGAATTCACACAATACCCGTAAGCGTTCAATGTCAACGACGCAAACACACTACCCAGCCACGGGTCTTGCTGCAAGAACCTGCCCACCTGCGGGTCGTACCACCGAACGCCCGCCTTCTGCAAACCGCCGGTGTTCGTCTCGCTCCGATAGCCCCAGTCGCCGTTCCAACCAAGCACCGGAATTGTACCCGAAATCAGGTCGCCAAATGCATCATTCACCGGTCCCGAGGTTCGGTTGCCACCCCCGTCGCTCGTATGGGTCAGGTCGCCTCGCCAGTTCCAGTGTTGGAAGTCGTCGCCGCGTTGGATCAGTCCTGCGCCGTAAGCGTGGGATGTCCACTGGTTGCCGACTTTG
>JAHCHP010000033.1 GCA_026129765.1 Fimbriimonadia bacterium
GCGAGGCAAGCCTCACCCTAAGCAACAGCAGACCCGTTCGCTTCGCTCAGGGTGACAGCCATGGGGCGCGTGTGTGTGCGCCCTCCATTGGGGCAACCACAGGGGGATTGCCCCTACACAAGGTTTGTTTCGTGCCGAGTGTAGCCGAGGCATCGGTTTTTTTGTTTCCGGTTACAATAGGAACTTTTTACCTCAAGTCGAAACAAAGCCGTATGGTTCAAGTTCGGGATGTTGTAGTGGGCGACGGACAATTGGTGTTAATTGCAGGTCCGTGCGTGATGGAAAACCTAGACCTTTGTCGGCAGATTGCAGGACATCTGCAGGCAGTCTGCGCGCGATTGGGAATTCCCTATATCTTTAAGGCGTCATTTGACAAAGCGAACCGGACGTCTATCGATTCGTTTCGGGGCGATGGGTTGGATGAAGGCTTGGCGGTTTTGCGAAACATCCGTGAAGAGTTCGCGCTGCCCGTGACCACCGACATTCATCTTCCGGATCAAGCCCTCCTGGTCAGCGAAACGGTGGACCTGCTGCAAATTCCCGCTTTTCTTTGTCGGCAGACCGACTTGCTGATGGCGGCGGCAGAAACCGGCAAACCGGTCAATGTGAAAAAAGGGCAGTTTCTTGCGCCTTGGGACACCATCCATATTGTCAACAAACTAAAAGCGAGCGGCGCGTCAGGGGTTCTGCTTTGTGAGCGTGGCAACTCCTTTGGTTACAACACGTTGGTGGTGGATATGGCGGGGCTATCCGTGATGCGTCAATATGCGCCTGTGGTGTTTGATGCGACTCACAGCGCGCAGCGACCGGGTGGCGCAGGCGCGCAGACGGGTGGCAACCGCGAATCGATTCCCGCCTTGGCGAGGGCGGCGGTGGCGGTCGGAATCGACGCGCTCTTTATGGAGGCGCATCCCGACCCTGAACATGCTCTGTCCGACTCCGCGACCCAGTTCCCCTTAGACGGCATGGAAAACCTGCTGAAAACGCTGCTAAAGATCCACGAGGCTGCTCACGCGGGCTGAGTTGGTAAGAAAGGCACTGTTCAGCAGGAAAATAGGGCTTCTTGGCGAAGGGTATTCTCCGGAGGAGTTGTCTACATGGGGAAGACCCTTTATGCGATTGTTTGCGTTACCCTATTCATGCTGTTGTTCCACGCATCGCTGTTAAGCGCGGCGGCTCAGCAGAAGATCGATGTTCCTAAGCTGCAGGCGAGATATAAGACCTTAGTCCCGGAGATTTCGGCAGATCGTTTGCAAACCACCGTACGGGAACTAACAAAATACCCGTCGCGTCTGGCAGGCTATGAAGGAGCCGACCGGGCAGCGGATTACATCGAGCGTGAATTCAAAGCCATCGGTTTAGAGAACATCAAGCGCGAAACATATGATGTCTCGGTTCCGGTGGATAAGGGCGCAGCTCTCCAAGTAAACAACGAAACGATCCGGCTTTATCCCCTCTGGCCCAACCTGGTTCGCACCTCCCAACTGCCTCCCGACGGCGTGACGGGTCCGCTGATTTATGTGGGCGATGCCAAACTGGAACGGTTCGCGGGCAAGGAAGTGGAAGGCAGTATCGCGTTGATCGACTTCAATAGCGGTTCCAACTGGCTGAACGCGCCGCGTCTGGGTGCAAAAGCGGTTGTTTTCATCGAGCCTGAGAACACCATGCGCGGGGAAGCGGAAGCCAAGTTTATTGGGATTCCTATCGATATCCCTCGTTTTTGGCTGCCCAAAAAGGATGCCGCTCGTTTGTTGGCATTGGCAGAAACCCGCCCGAACACAAAAGCGACTGCCCAATGCCAGATGCCTTGGGAACGGCGTCCCGCCTATAATCTGATGGGCTGGATTCCCGGAACCGACCCCAAATTCAAAGACCAGGTGATTGTGGTCGAGGCGTATTACGACGCGATTTCGATTGTGCCGTCGCTTGCGCCGGGCGCAGACAGCGCGAGCGGAATTGCGGGACTGTTGGAGTTGGCGCGCCTGCTGAAGAAGCATCCCCCCGGCAGAACGGTGATGTTCGTGGCGACCAGCGCGCATTTCCTTTCATTAGAGGGCATGCGTAACTTCGTGAATGCGCGATTGGAAGAGTGGGCGCCAGTGGGAATCGGCGAACGCATCGGCGGCTCGGTGTCTGGGGGCGTCAAACGCGATCCCCCCAAGGTCTATTTAACGATTTCACTTGATTTTGCCAGCCGCTCCTCCAATGTAGGCATTTTCTACAAGTCTTGGTTTTACGATTACCGGGAAGACATCCAGAAGAACTTTTCGGACATCGCGCGCGTTTGCAGGGAGCATGCCGAACGAATCGCGCCGGTGATGGGAACCGACCCTAAGAAAATCTTTACTGACGGCGTAAATGCGGTGGAGGGTAAAAACTGGCGCACGCATATCCCCGGCAAGCCTGCGTTTAATTGCGAACCGGTCTCACTGGCGGGCGCGCGCGGGATCGCCTTCGCCACAGTGGAGGATTCACGACCCTTAGTCGATACGCCGTTCGATACCTTCGACAAGGTCAATATCGCCAACATTCGAACCCAAACTCGAACCGTCGCCTGCTTATTGGATCATATTGTGCATGATACCAACGAGCCGGGTGATTTTGCGGTGCGTTTCCCCATCACAGACCCTTCCAATTGGGCGCGTTTAACGCTTCAGGGTGGTTTTGGGCGCATCCATGGGAATGTGTATGAGTTCAACCCTCAAAAAAGTTTTATTCCCAATACGCCCATCAAAGGTTCGCTGGCGGTGATCCGGTCTTGGGCGAAGAGCTACTTGGGCGTTCGCGGCAACCAGATTCAGATTGTGGATGACAGCGCGTCCAAAGAATCGGATCAAGCCAAATACGATTTTGTGGGAGTGCCGCCCATCACCGCGTTTGGTTGGGGCAGGACGTTTGAAATCGCTGCCTATCTGTTGAACCCAGAGACCGGCGCGATTGAATACGCCCCCGATCATGGAATTCAGGGCGCGCATAATTTCCCCATCGTCATCAATATGACCGTCGGGGACAAGCAGACCCCAATTATTGTGTTCCGCTGTGTGCCGACCTCTGTGTTTGACTTAGTGGACCCGCAAACGCTGCGACCTCTGAGCGATATGTCGATTTTTGATGGCGATACGGATGGCGAGCCGCGTATGTATGGCTTCATCACAACACCCAAAGATGTCGCGCTCTCTTCCTATGTCGAGGACGTCGCGGTTATTTTTTCACAACCAGGTTCACGCTTGAAAATCAAAATGGCAGCGGGACCGGGCGCGGATCGCCTGTTGCTGTTGAACGCCTCGGAAGAGAAGCCGGAAGGGAAGGGCTATCTGGTGGGTGGCGATCCACGGGATGCGCAAGGATTCGCAGTCGCGACTTTTGACCCTAAAACGCTGACCGAGCGCGATCTGATTGCGCGCGGAGGCACAATTTCCTTTACCGCTCTGCGTGTCGCGGAAGATATGTACCAGTTGAATGACTACCGTATTCGCACGTTGGCGAAATACCGAATCATCAACAAAGGAATCGACGAGTTGCACCTCCAGACCAAAAACGCTTTGGACCGGGCTCGTCAGGCATTAGTGGAAAAAGATTATGAGTCGCTGGACATCTATTCGCGCGCGGCATGGGGCTTCGCGGCGCGCGCCTATCCCGATGTGCGATCAACAGCGAACGATGTGGTGAACGGCGTCATCTTCTATCTCGCATTGCTGATGCCGTTTGCCTATTTTATAGAACGGCTGATCTTTGGCGCGCCGAACCTAAAGAACCAACTCCTGTTTGGCGTCGGGGTTTTTGTAGCGGTCTTCTTGGGGTTCCGCTATATTCATCCCGCCTTTGAAATCACCGGCAATCCCGTCATCGTCTTCATCGCCTTTGCGATGGGCGCGCTCTCCATCATAGTTTCTGTTTTTATCACGGGCAAATTTGAAGAGCAGCTGAAGTCTATTAATCGCGAATCGATGGGAGTTCACAAGGCTGATATTGGGCGTATGAGTGTGGCGGCTGCCGCATTTAATTTGGGCGTTTCCAACATGCGCCGCCGCCGGCTTCGAACCTTCCTGACCAGCTTGTCATTGGTGATGGTGACCTTCATCGTGTTATCGTTCACCTCCATCGTGAACGTGATGCGCTTCAACGAGGTGGCTGCGCCGGGCAAGCCGATCTATAACGGCGTATTGATGCGAACGCCCGATTGGCAGCCTCTGCAAGAGTCGGCTTATCGCCTCATGCGTGACGAGTTTGGCGCCTCGAAATCGGTGGCTCCCCGCGCATGGTTCTTTGGAACCCAGATTGGCGATCAATCATTCATCACGCTTCGCCGCGCGGATCGCAAGTTCGATGCGCGCGCGATTGTGGGCTTAACCCCCGAAGAAACTAAGGTGACCGGCATTGAACAAGCCCTCTATGCGGGGCGTTGGTTCCGACCAGGCGATACTTACACCATCGTGCTTCCCAGAAATGTGGCGGATATGCTGCGGGTGGACCCTGCGGAAGTGGGGCGCGCAAAGGTCTCATTCTCGGGGGTTGATTACACGGTCATCGGCTTGATGGATACCACCGCTTTCAAACGGATAAACGATCTGGATAGCGAGCCTCTGTCGCCGGTGGATTTCATCTTGATGCAGCGTCTCCAGCGGCAGGGGCGTCAAGGGGGCGATGGCGGATTCCGCGAATATGTTCACCTGGAGCCGGACACGCTCTTCTTTATTCCTTATGACACCGTGATCAATTTGGGTGGCAATATCTACTCGCTTGCCATCGCCTTTGATAACACAGAGGATGTTTACGGGGTGTTGAAAAGCGAATTGATGCCGCGTCTTGGATTGAACCTGTACGCAGTGAACCCCGATGGCAATATCGTCCGCTACAGCACAATTCAAGCGACTTCGGGACAGGGATTGGAGTATGTGGTGCTGCCGATACTGATCGCCTCCATGATCGTGTTGAACACCATGCTCAGCTCTGTCTTTGAGCGCGTGCGTGAGATCGGAATCTTCAGCGCAATCGGGCTTGCACCCAACCACGTGGCGATGCTCTTCTTTGCAGAGTCCATCGTCTACGCGATCTTGGGATCGGTAGCAGGCTATTTTGTGGGACAGTTGGCGGCGAAAGTGATTACCGCTACCGGCTGGCTGCCGGAGTTGTACCTGAACTTCTCCTCGATGTCGGCAGTGTTGGCAACCGTTATTGTGGTCGCGGTGGTGCTGCTATCCACTATCTATCCTGCGCGTAAGGCGTCGGAAGTCGCGACTCCGGCGATGGATCGTTCTTGGAAGGTGCCGGACCCCGAAGGCGATACCTGGAACATTCCGTTGCCCTTCTCGGTGACAAATGTGCAGGCGCGCGGTTTGAGCGGGTTCTTGAAGGAGTGGTTCGCGGCGTACGAGGAGTATTCGGTGGGAGAGTTCGTTACGCAAAATGTGAACAGCCGCGAGTATCGAACCGATCACGGCACAGGCTATCACATCGAATGCAACGCTTGGATCGCGCCCTTCGACTTGGGCGTCAGCCAGCAGGTGCTGGTGGATCTGCGTCCGACCGAATATGAGGGCGTTTATGATATCTTGCTGACCTTGACCCGATCCAGTGGAGACATCGCCAACTGGAAGCGCGTCAATCGGCGTTTCTTGAATACGCTGAGAAAGCAGTTCTTGATTTGGCGCACCCTCAGCGTGGAGCAGCGCGAGCGATATCTGCGCGAACCAGCAGCGGCAGTCAGCGGGTGATCGGTCGTACGAGCTTTATACCATGAATACTTGGTGGAATCGGCTTTCTTCCTTTTTTCGCAAAAGACAGGAACCGCATTGTAAGATAGTGGCGGACTCAACCGTATTCAGCTTACATAAGGGCGCTCAGACGCTTTGGATAGCGCGCTGGGAGCAAATAGAGAAAATCGAGGCGTACAAAGTCGATCTGTTTACGGTTGACCAGCTCCGGCTGGCTTTTTATTCGGAGGACGAGCGCGTTTACATTATAGAGGAGGATATGGGCGATTTTGAAGATTTTGTCGCCCAAATGATGGCTGTGTTGCCATCGATACCGACCGATTGGCGAATGAGGGTGCTGTTTCCCGCGTTTGAAGAGTGTCGTACGGCCATTTACAACAAGAACCCGTGAGGTGAACAAAAATCATGAAATGCCCCAAGTGTCATAAAGAAAATACTGTGGGGAACACGATTTGCGCCGAGTGTGGCGCAAGTTTGGAACTGTTGCCGCCCCCGCCCGGTTCCAACCTTGAAACGGTTCAAGTGGAAAAAAGCTCCGGCGTTGAAACACTGATCCCTTATCGCATCCCCCAAGCTTTGATCGCCTACTACTGCGGCGTTTTCTCGCTCATTCCCTGCTTTGCGCTCCTCGTAGGACCTGCCGCCTTCATCTTCGGTGTTCTCGGGTTAAAGTCGGCTAAGGCACACCCCGAAAGAAAGGGAAAGGCGCATGCATGGGCTGGGATTATTTTGGGCGGATTGACGTTTTTGCTTAACCTGTCCGCTATTATCTTTTCGATTGTTGTGGCGTCAGCAAATCCTTAATTCAGGCGCATCTTCCGTGAGAATGCTCACAAAATAACGGTATAATCATGAGGTGCAAGATATTGATCTGCCCGAATCTGTTGAACACCTTATTAACAAAGCGCGAGACTACATGCCGGATGTGGATACCTCGCGAATTTTGCGCGCCTACCTCTTCGCGGAGGCGAAGCACAAAGGACAAACACGCGAGTCCGGCGTCCCCTACATCGAGCATCCGCTGGCAGTAGCGCATATCTTAGCCGACCTTCAGATGGGACCCAACACGCTGGTGGCGGGTTTGCTGCACGATACCCTGGAAGATACCAAGACCACGCGGGAAGAACTGGAACGCGAATTCGGCGAGGAAGTGGCCAAACTGGTGGAGGGAGTCAGCAAATTGAAATGGCCCCGCCAAGTGTTTGACCCGCACCAAGCGGCGGCGCAGCGGCGCGAAGAGGTGCGTAAAGTGGCGGAGAACCTGCGCAAAATGTTGTTGGCGGTCGCAAAAGACCTGCGCGTGATGGTGATCAAACTGGCAGACCGCCTGCATAACATGCAGACCTTAGACGCCGTTTCTCCCGAAAAACAGCGGCGTATCGCCACCGAAACCCACCAGATTTACGCGCCGCTTGCGCACCGGCTGGGAATTTGGCAAATCAAATCCAAATTAGATGACCTCGCCTTCAAATACCTGCATCCCCAAGAGTATGAGGAACTTAGTCTCCGGGTCGTGCAGACCCAGGAACGCCAACAAGAAATCAATGGGCTGGTTGCCATGTTAAAAGATCGAATCTTGCAGCACGGCATCCAAGCAGAAGTGAAGGGCAGACCGAAGCATCTTTGGAGCATCTATCAGAAGATGTTAAAGCATGAACTGGACCTGGATCAGATTTATGACTTGTTAGCGATGCGGGTCATTACCGAATCAGAAAACGACTGCTATCAGGTCTTGGGAATCGTGCATGACCTCTGGATGCCGGTGCCTGCGCTTTTCTATGACTATATCGCGAAACCGAAACCGAACGGCTACCGCTCGCTGCATACCAAAGTGATTGGTCCGAACGGTCAGCCCTTGGAGATACAGATACGCACCCGCGAAATGCACCATATCGCCGAGTTTGGCGTGGCGTCTCATTGGCGCTATAAGGAAGGCGACGAGCGTCCGGTAGATGTGCCGCGCATCGAGAGGTTCCAGCAGCAACTGCAGGACCTCACCAACCTGCGCAACAATGCCGAATTCCTGAATGAGGTGATGGGCGATATCGCCAGCGATCAGGTCTTTGTGTTCACACCGCGGGGCGATGTGATTGACCTGCCGGTGGGTTCCACCCCTATCGACTTCGCTTACCGCATTCACACCGATTTAGGTAACCATTGCTACGGCGCGCGGGTGAATGGGCGACTTGTGCCGATCAGCCACCCGCTGACCAGCGGCGACATCGTGCAGGTGCTGACCCGCCCCAGCGCGCAGCCCAGCCGCGATTGGCTGGCATTTGCCAAATCGTCGGGAGCGCGTTCCAAAATCCGCGCTTTCTTGCGCAGAACCCGGCGTGAAGAGTATGCCGCGCGCGGCAGAGAACTGCTGGAAAAGGAATCTGAGCGCAACGGCATGAACCGGGTTTTCTTGAACGAGTTTTTGCCGACAGTGGTCGCGATGGTGCCGCAAACCAGTATCGATGAGCTTTACGCGGCGATAGGTGAGGGATTAGTCAGCGTGCATTCGGTGATCCAGAAGCTTCGCGCGCTGCAGCCCGACGCGCCAACCGGCAAAGAACCCTTTGACACTGTGGCGCCGTTGCCAGAAATGCGTAGCATCCAGGTCGTGGGCGGGACCGATGTGCTGACCAAGCGCGCCAACTGCTGTGAGCCGCTGCCAGGCGATGACCTGCTGGGCTATGTGTCGCGCGGACGCGGCATGATCATTCACCGGAGCGTCTGCGGCAACATTCGAAACTACCAGCAGACAGAGCCGGAGCGCGTGCAGACGATTCAATGGCAGCCCGCGCAAGCCACGAGTTATCCCGTGACGATCCGCATTGAAATGACCGACCGTTTGGGGCTGCTGGCAGACATTTCCACTTTCTTGGGCGATGCGCGAATCAATATCGAATCTGCGCTTATTCGCACCTTACCCGACCGTACAGCCTTGATCGAGATGCGGGTTCAGGTTCAACATGCCCAGCAACTGAATGCGGTTTTCCAGCGAATCTTGAGTTTGGGTGATGTGTTGGCGGTTTACCGGCGAGAGCCGAAATGTAAACCCCCGCCGAAACCGCCCCGCAATCCCAAAGAGCCTATCAAATAACATGAAAGCGATTCTTCAGCGTGTGAGCCAGGCATCGGTCGTGGTCGACTCGCGGGCCGTGGGCGCGATAGGTTCGGGCTGGCTGGTCTTGTTAGGAATCCATAAGACCGACTCAGAAGCCGACGCGGACTTCTTGGCACAAAAGATGGTTCACCTGCGCGCCTTCAATGACTCAGAAGGCAAGATGAATCTTGGGCTGACAGACGTCGGAGGGCAGCTGCTGGTGGTTTCTAACTTCACCTTGTATGGCGATTGCCGCAAGGGGCGTCGTCCCAGTTTTGAAGGCGCAGCGGGCTATGAGGAAGGGCGCAATCTCTACGATTATTTTTGCCGCGCGTTGACTGCGTTGGGATTCGAACCCCAAACCGGTATCTATGGCGCGGACATGAAGGTCTCCTTGACCAACGACGGTCCTGTCACCTTGATCTTGGACAGCCACCATCGCTGACAATATTTTACTTGAGTTAGAATGAACCTACCCAAGAGCAGGTTGCTCAGCCTCCTGAGCGTTATGTTTTTCCTTCAGTTCAGCCTGCTTCTTTAACAATTCTAAATGTCCTTCTTTCCAGAATTCGCGCTGTTCTTCCGGGGTCATATTGGCTATTAACTCCTGAACATAGGCTGCGCCCGCTCGCTTCATTTCAACGCAATCAAACGCTTTCGTCTTCATCTCCAATCACCTCCAGCGGTGAAAAAATGGCAATCTGTGTGTATCCTTGTTGCACATTGACCAGGTTATACTGGGGAATACGTTGGTAGTGAACAATGTGTTTGAAGTTCCAGCTGACAATCATTGAACAGCCCGACGTAGAAGCAGTAGCAACATGCAAGGCATCGTTAAACGCTGCGTGCGTAACAATACCTGCTTTCAAGTAGAATTGCTGAAGTTGCTGAGCGTCTTCTGAAATTTCTACTAAATGCATATTGGGCAGCATTTCGTCAAACAAATCACGCACTTGTAAAGGCGCAGGTACAATCTCCAACTGGACTAAGCGAGAACTAACCAAGAGAAAGTGCCCACACCGAACTTGTTCAAAAAAACGGCGCGTGGGAATCTCGAATTCTTGATCAAAGTACCCTCCAAAAATAGAGGTGTCGGCATATACACGAGGAACTCGCATATTGTGTAGTTTACCTAATAGCCTCTAAATCTTAGAACTCTTATAGGCGTTCTCTGTTTTCTATGGCATTTTTCGCTCCTCAGACCAATGCTTTTGTAGTCGGAAAGTCGGTCGATGTCAGAATGCTACTTTCCCCAATAGCAATCTCTCTCAAATTGAGCTTTTAGAGACCCCTATCGTTCGCCTTGACAAGAGGGAACTTTTTTCAGGTATACTTAATGCCTGATCCTTTCGAAACGGGATGTGTGGCCGTTGTGCAAAGGTCCCTGTTGGGGCTTTTCCAAAGCGGCTATACCCCCTCGAAGAGAAGGATCAACGGAATTTAGAGAAATCAATTTCCAGAGGAGGCTACGGAATCCAAATGATGCCGCTGAATCAAGGTTATAAGCAAGAAATCATCGAGAAATTCAAACGCCATGAGGGCGACACCGGTTCGCCGGAAGTCCAGATTGCGTTGCTAAGCGCTCGCATCTCTCATCTTACGGAACATTTGAAAGTCCACAAGAAGGACTTCCATTCGCGCCGTGGGCTGTTGATGATAGTGGGACAGCGACGCCGACTTTTGAGCTACTTGGCACAGCAGGACATTCAACGCTACCGCTCCATTGTGGAGCAGCTGGGCATCCGAAGCCGAATCTAACACAAGGAGGTGGTGTTGAATGACACCCAAGGCTGTTGTGACCGTTGAAATCGGAGGTCGCGAGATCTCGATTTCAACCGGCATGCTGGCTAAACAAGCCAGTGGAGCCGTTACTGTTACCCAAGGGGAGACGGTGGTTTTCGTCGCTGCGACGATGAGCCACAAAACCCGAAACGATATCGACTTTTTCCCCCTCACTGTTGACTACGAAGAGCGCAAATACGCGGTCGGACAAATCCCCGGCGGATTCATCAAGCGCGGCGGCAGACCGACCGATGAAGCAGTTGTAAAAGGTCGGCTTATTGACCGCGCGGTGCGCCCGCTGTTCCCCAAAGGCATGCGAAACGATGTGCAAGTGATCGCGTTGCCGCTCTCGGTGGAATATAGTTCTCCTCCTCAGATTTTGGCGATGATCGGCGCGTCTGCCGCGCTTCATATCTCCAATATTCCTTGGCACGGTCCCGTCGCGGCGACCCAAATCGGCTATATTGAGGGCGAACTGATCATCAATCCGACTGCCGAGCAAAACGCCATCTCCGAACTGGAATTGGTGGTTGCCAGCCGCCCGGACCACGTGATGATGTTGGAAGCAGACGCCAACCAATTGCCCGAAGAACTGATATTGCGCGCGATTGACCTGGCGCATGCCGAAAACCAGAAGGTGATTGCCACGATAGAAGAGATGCGCGCGCAAATCGGCTTGCCAAAGTCGGAAGTGCCGCTTTTCTTGGTAGGCGCAGACCTGAAACAAGCCGTTAAAGAATTTGCCGGAGCCACTTTGGCAGACGCGATTCAGAACCCTGATAAAGCGTCGCGCGAAGCGGGTCTGTTCCAGCTGAAAGATGAAATCGTGGCGGAAATGAACGCGAAGCCTGAAGGCGGGGATGCCGCGCCCTATGCGGGCAGAGAGGTGGAACTGAATATGGCGGTCGATGAGGCGATCAAAGAGACCGTCCGCCGCTTGATCTTGGAAGAGGGCAAACGCCCCGATGGGCGCGGCAGCTATGATATCCGCGATATTCAAGCGGCTGTGAGTATTTTGCCCCGTCCCCATGGCAGCGGACTGTTCCAGCGCGGACAAACCCAAGTGCTGACTACCTGTACCTTGGGCGCGTTGGAGCAGGCGCAGATTATCGATGCCCTGACCGAGGAAAGTTCTAAACGCTACATGCACTTCTACAACTTCCCGCCCTACAGCGTCGGCGAAGCGCGCCCGCTCCGAGGCCCGGGCAGACGTGAAGTCGGACACGGTATGCTGGCGGAACGCGCTTTGGCGCGAGTGATCCCCGATAAAGAGGATTTCCCGTACTCTATCCTGCTCTATTCCGAAGTGATGGAATCGAACGGCTCCACGTCGATGGCAAGCTCCTGCGCCAGTACCCTTGCATTGATGGATACCGGCGTGCCGATCAAAGCCCCTGTGGCGGGTATCGCGACCGGATTGGTGCTGGAAAGCGAAAACAAATATTCGCTGCTGGTTGACATTCAAGGGATGGAAGATGCCTGCGGCGATATGGACTTCAAAGTGGCGGGTTCCGAATATGGGATTACCGCTATCCAGTTGGATATCAAGATTCTGGGACTGCCGCGCAATGTGATTGAAGACACCTTGAACCATGCGCGGGAAGCGCGGCTGCATATTTTGCGCAAAATGCTGGAAGCGATTCCGGAGACACGACCCGAAATTTCGCCCAGAGCGCCTCGAATCTTTGTGATGGATATCAACCCAGACAAGATTGGCGAAGTGATTGGACCTGGCGGTAAAACCATCAAGAAGATCACCGCAGATACGGGCGCGCAGGTGCAAATCGAACAGACAGGCAAAGTCTACATCGCTGCGCCTGATGGCGAAGCGGGTGAGCGCGCGCGTCTAATGATCGAGGCTTTGGTCAAAGAGGTCTCCGTTGGCGATGTCTATCTGGGCAAAGTGACCCGCCTGATGTCGTTTGGTGCGTTTGTGGAACTGTTGCCCGGCAAAGAAGGTATGGTTCCCGTCGGCGAGTTGAGCGGTAAGCGCGTGAAACGCCCCGAAGAGCTGGTGAAAGTCGGCGATGAGGTTCGCGTTCGCGTGAAGGAAATCGATAACTTGGGTCGTGTGAACCTGACCGCTCGCGGTTTGGAACAGACTCTGGAAAGCCTGCAGTCAACCGGCGGCGGTGAAGAGGATAACATCATCGATGCGATGGATCGAGTCGGCGGAGGAGGCGGTGGCGGTGGATACCGTGATCGTGGCGACCGCGGCGGCGACCGACGCAGACAAGGTCCTCCTCCTCATCGAGGCGGCAGCCGTCCGCCCCGCGAGAACAGCGGGACACGCGAGAACAGCGGGACAACGGAAACGCGCGAAGGGGAAGACGATCTTCCGAAACCGCAGTTTAGACCGAAGCGATAATCCTCAAACCCATAAGGGGAAGGGAAATTTTCCTTCCCCTCTATTCTCAATCATCACTTATCTACAAACCTATGTCAGAGTCAATTCAAAAAGTAACGCTAAATAACGGATTGCGCGTCTTGATGGAGCCTGTCAGCACCGTTCAATCGGTCTCCATTGGCTTTTGGGTCAACAGCGGGAACCGCTATGAGACCCCCGAACAGCGCGGTATAGCGCATTGTCTGGAACATATGCTTTTCAAAGGCACGCCCACCCGAACCCCTTCGCAGATCGCCGAAGAGATTGAGGGTCGCGGCGGCGGCTTGAACGCCGGAACCGGGCGCGAAAGCACCTGCTACTTGGCGCGCGTTTTGTCGGAACATACCTCCGTCGCGTTGGATGTGCTGACCGACATCTTTCTCAATTCCTTATTGGACCCGGAAGAGTTGGAGCGAGAAAAGGGCGTCATCTTGGAAGAGATGAAAATGTACGAAGACAGCCCGGGCGACATCGTGCATGACTTGTTCGGCGAAACCCACTGGCAGGATCATCCTTTGGGTCAGCGCATCATTGGCGTGCCAGAAACCTTAATGGCGTTTACGCGGGAGATGCTGGTAGATTTTATCCGAACCCATTATACGCCTGATCGGGTGGTCATTGCAGCGGCTGGGAACTTGGACCCAGAGGCATTCGCGAAGGAAGTAGAGGTTCGGCTGGGGGGGTGGAACCCCGTAAATCCCGGTTACGGTCCTGCCGCGCTGCCCGTTTCCGACAGCGGCAGCAAAGGCGAGAAACTCTTCCCTCGCGATATCGAGCAAACTCATTTCTGCTATGGCGGCGACGGGCTTTCGTTGCATGACGAGCGGCGCTATGCGCTTGCATTGCTGAACAGTCTTTTGGGCGGGAGCATGTTCAGCCGGTTGTGGCAAGAAGTGCGGGAAAAACGCGGATTAGCCTACGACATCGGCTCTTATGCGTCCTACTATTCTGACCGCGGTCTGTTCGTGGTCTATGGCGGCACTTCCGACGATTATTTCGACCAGGTGATCCAGCTGGTTCGCCAAGAATTAGACCGCCTTTGCCAAGAGCCGGTCAGCGCGCGCGAATTGGACAGCGCGAAGAACCAGTTGAAAGGGACGCGGCTGCTGGCGTTGGAATCGATGCAAGCGCGCATGGATCGTCTCGGCGCGGAAGAACTGGTTTATGGAAGGGTGACACCGGTAGAAGAGATGCTGGAGCGCGTGGAAGCGGTGCAGCCCGACGATTTGCACAGGCTGGCGCAAGAAATCTTCCATCCTGATCGGATGACCTTGACGGCTGTAAATCCTGAAGAGTAGGGGGTTGTGGAATAAAAACCGTCCGTTTCCGCCCTTTCTTCTGAACAAACGCGAAGGAATAGCGTATAATATAGCAGGAGGCAGCGGGAACACACCATGAGACGATTAAACGACCATGAGAAAATGGCGCATTTACTGCGCCGGGCAGGTCTCAGCGCGAGCCGGGCGGAGATCGAGCATTATCTACCAATGGGCATCGAAGGCGCGACCAACCGCCTGCTGAACTATCACGAACAGCCGGAAGAGTTCAACGATGAGGAGATCATCAAAACTCTCCAGCAAGACCGCCCACGCCCCGAACCCCAGCATGCGATGGGTTGGTGGATCTACCGGCTCCTCACCACCACGCGCCCCTTCCAAGAGCGAATTGCGCTTTTTTGGCACGATCATTTTGCCACCTCCTCTTCCAAAGTGCGCAACGGGCTGTATCTTCAGATGCAAATCCAACTGTTCCAACGATTAGGCACAGGCAATTTCCAAGAGTTAGTGCTACAAGTCAGCCGGGACCCCGCGATGATGGTGTGGTTGGATGGGATTGCGAACCTTAAAGGGAAGCCCAACGAAAATTACGCCCGCGAGCTGCTGGAACTGTTCACAATGGGCATTGGAAATTACACCGAGCAGGATATCGCGGAAGCGGCGCGCGCCTTTACAGGGTGGACCATCCGGCGAATCAATGGCGCGTTCTACTTCAACGAAAGCCAACATGACAAGGGCGAAAAGCTGTTTTTGGGTCAGCGGGGTCCTTGGACAGGCGAAGATATTATTCGAATGGCGGTGGAGTATCCCGCCACCGCTACCTTCATCAGCGCAAAGGTGTACGAAGCCTTTATCAACGATACCGCGCCGCCAGACAAAAAAGTGGTGGCTGCGTTGGCGCGTACCTTCACCGAATCAGGCTACAATATCCAGGCGTTGATTAAGCGCGCTTTGACGTCCGACACCTTCTGGAGCGAGCGATCCATCCGCCGCCGCGTGAAAAGTCCCTCCGAGTTTGTGATTGGCGCGATGCGTCAAATGGGTTTGGGAGAACGGCTGCGCGAGGCAGGACTGCAAACGAGCGCGGGTATGCGTCTATCGCAAGCGATCATTCGTATGGCAGCCAGCTATATGGACCGGATGGGACAAGCCTTACTCCGACCGCCCAGCGTCAAAGGCTGGGACAGCGGAACCGCTTGGATCAACAGCGCGACGATGCTGGAGCGTATGCGTTTCGCGGACGCGATTACGCAGGGACCAGCCCAGTTGGGGCAGCGCGCCCGGCAGGCGCAGACCCTCCGTTCGCTGCTGCAGACCGATGCGCGCAACCTGACCTCACAAGACGATTTTATTGACCGGCTGCAAGTCTCTTTAGATGTCGAGTTGCAGCGAAGCACCCGCGAAAAACTGAGCGCGTACTTGCAAGCAAAAGGCGGTATGACCGCCATCGAATCGCAAGATCGCGCGGTGATAAGTGGCGCGCTGAAAATCCTGTTTTCCAGTTCCGAATATCAACTGATCTAATGAGGACCCCTCGTCATGAAAAAGAAAGATGAATGGCAGAACGATTCGCAGGGCAGCCCCCTGTGCGAGCAGCCGACCGGCGCGTTTTGGGCAGCCGAATTTTCTCGGCGCGAATTTTTGCGCGCAGGCTTGACTCTGGTGGCAATCGGCGCAGCCATGCCCCCCTGGCTGGCACAGTTGGCGCATGCCGATACCCAGCGGAAACTGAAGGGACAAAAACCGCTGAATGATCATATTCTGGTTGTTCTGCAGTTGACGGGAGGCAACGATGGGCTGAACACTGTGGTTCCTTATGCGGATGGAAGGTATTACGACCTGCGCCCGCAATTAGCCATTCCCGATTCAGGGGTTTTGCGCTTGGATGAGAAGGTCGGTTTGCACCCCGCGCTAACAGGACTTCAGGAACTGTTTCAAAAGGGGCAAGTCGCCATTGTTCAAGGGGTCGGTTATCCTAACCCGAATCGCTCGCATTTCCGCTCGATGGAAATCTGGCAGACGGCAGACCCGGACGGCTACCAGCGTTATGGCTGGTTGGGCAAATACTTGGACAGCATTACCGATGCCGCGCCCAATCCCATTCTGGCAGTCAGCCTGAGTCGGGAACGCCCCCAAGCGATGCTGGCGGCGCGCGCGCCCGTTCCTTGTTTCGCGAGTCTGAGCGAGCTGCAGAATTTAACCAATGACCCCGATTTGGAGATGACGGTACGCGCCATGACGGACGAAGTCGGCACGCGGGAGTCGGCAGCCACCGTGATCGACCAATCGACGCGCACCGCGCTAGACGCGGTAGAGAAACTGCGCGAGGCGGTCAAACGGTATCAATCGGATGTGACCTATGCGAACGATCCCTTCTCGCAGGGACTAAAGCAAGCCGCTCAGTTGATTATGACCTCGCCCCAAACGCGGGTGATCTATGTGTCGGTGAATGGCTTTGATACGCATGCCGGGCAGTTGCGAGCGCATGAAAACTTACTGCGCGGGTTCGGCAACTCGATCAAGGCGTTCCAAGAGGACCTCATGAAGATGGGCAAACAGGATCGCGTTTTGACGATGGTCTTTTCGGAGTTTGGACGACGCGTTCGCGAAAATGGCAGCCTGGGAACCGATCATGGCGCCGCTGCCCCCATGTTCTTGGTGGGCAATCGCGTGAAAGGCGGGTTTTATGGCGATCACCCCAGCCTGTCCAGTTTGGATCAGGGCGACTTGCGCATGCAGACCGACTTCCGAAGTGTCTATGCCACTGTATTGGATTGGCTGGGCAGCGATCCCGAAGAGGTGTTGGGCAAACGCTTTGCGCCCGTGAATGTGTTTGGATAGGTTCCTATGAATACGCTGAACATTGAGAAATCGCAGCCTGTCAAGTTAGGCGCATTAGAGTTCGATCAGACTCTCATCGCCTCACTTTGCCGGAAATGGGGTATTACGCGGCTAGAAATCTTCGGCTCTGCAATCAGACAAGATTTCGACTCTTCCAGCGATGTAGATCTGTTGTTGACCTTTGAACCAGGGCTTGTTCATGGCATGTTTGCTTTAGGCGAAATGGAAAACGACTTCGAGGCAGCGTTTGGACGGAAAGTTGATTTGGTTGAGAAACGATTGCTGAAGTGGGTCATTCGCGACCGTGTTTTGCAGGAGGCGAAACTTGTCTTCGAGGCTTGATGACCTATACCTTGTTGATGTCATTGAAGCTGCTTCTGCAATCTCGCGGATGTTAAAGGATGTTTCTTTTGAGGAATTTAATTCCAATGAGGTGCTATGTTCAGCCGTACTCTATCAACTCGTGATTGTTGGAGAGGCTTGCGTTGCCATGAGTGATACCACTCGAGACTCAATTGAAGATGTTCCATTCAGCAAAGTAAGAGGATTCAGAAATCGATTGGTTCATGGGTATTTTTCAATAGACGATCAGATTGTCTGGTCCATTGCTACTCAAGATGTTCCTCTGCTTTCAGACGCTGTTGAGACCGCGCTTCAGAAACTGTTTCCAGAAACCTTTCAAAGGTTGGAACAAGAACGTAAACAAAGATAAGTGAATGAAGAGAGTTCAGAAGACGAGTTCGTCTTCTGAACTCAAAATTTGCTATTTCTTCTTTCCGCGCCGCATCCATCCCCAACCGGCTAATCCCGCTAACAACGCGGTGATAGAGGCAGGTTCCGGCACAACTTCCAAATAATTCCAGCCGCCCCAAGGCGTGAGCAGTCCGGTGGTGGGGTCCACATCGTCAAATGGGAAGTCCTCATAACCCGACATGTTCAATCGAATCTCAATAACGCGGGTCAAATCAAAACCGGCTTCGTCAAAAAAGAAGTCGAAATTGTTCTGTGTGCCGGTGCTTGGATCGAGCGTGATTTCCTGCCAGTCGTCGTCGTCATCGTCTACATCCGATTGGAACCATCCCCTCGACTTGCCATCCATATCGATCAGCGTGATGCCCACATCCTGAACGCCGGACGGGATATAAGGCGCGAACTGAACAAACAGTCCCGTCAAATCGGGGTCATCGTTATAGCGGTACTGCCACGAACTCACGCCCAAGGTTCGACGGTCTGTCGGATGATTCCAAGAAACAATCAAATTGTTATTTCCTCGCGGACCACTGGGGGGTTGTCCAAAATCGCGGGTCAGGGTCGCTTGATTTCGGACAAAACCGTTCAAGCCGTTGTTAGCCACAAATTGGGTGTAAAAATTTTGTTCCGCAGCGGTAAATCCTTCTGCGGGATCAATCGTTCGGACTTGCGCGCCTGCACCAGTCCAGGTGGTTGCTGCGCCCGAACCAATACTGAAGATGGGGGTCGCATACGCGCTAAGACAGGCGAATACGCTTAAACTAACGGGCGTTAACGAACGTGATAAGCGATTTCTATGGGACATTGAGTCTCCTCCTTATTCTTTTTAGGCAAAATCAATAGCAAAGCAACAAAATAGATTATACCACGATTTAACTCTCATGTGCTTGCGCCCATCAACTGCCAACACGCCCAAAAACTGGGTTCTGAGAAAGTTTTATCCTGAATCATTTGTGCGCAGGCACGCTGGAAACTCTCGCCGGTTCCAAGCCCCGAAGCGTAAAACTGGTAAAAATGCGAGGACCAAAGGGCGGCGGCTTCATCGGCGATGTCCCATCGCGTGGAAAGAGTCGCGGGGCAGCCTGCCATCAAGAAAGCCCAACTCAGCCCCAATAGCCCCTCATTCGAAGTGGATCGCCCGCCGGAAGAGCTGCATGCGGATAAGACTGCCATCTGCGCTTCCATCTGAAAACGGCAGATGTCACGCGCATAAAGCGGCGCAATGCCATCGCCATGATCCGCTTTCAGAGCCAGCCAGCTCATGAGCGGCAGCCGGGCATTGGAGACGGCGTGGGTCGCAAAATGGAGCCAGCCCGCCTTTTGCGCTTCTTGCTTGACGCTTTCCAAAGCGGCTTGCTCATTGAGCAGAACTTTCGCGCGTCCAAGCAAATGGGATTTGATCTGCTGCACTTCCTGTTTCACTTGGGGGAGGTCCACCAGCTCAACCTCTTCTGTTTCGGATGCAGATTGGTTTTGGAAACGCGAGATACCGACCAATAAGGGCGGCTTGGCTGGAAGAGACTGTAGGTAGCGGCTTCGAGATTTTGCCAGCGCCCAAGTGAAGGCAGACGGAGCCAGCACAGGAACCCATTTTTCAATCAAATAGCGTCCTGATCGGTCGATAAGCGCGCTGAATGGCAACAGGCTAAGCGCGCTGTCGGGACAGAAGATCAAGGTCTTGGTATGCCCTAAAGCGCGCTCAAAAGGTTGTATCAACTGCTGGTATAATACGCGGGCAGCGGGGCGCGTCAACTGAGGCGAAACACCCATCGCCAACTCTTCCGTAAAGTTGGAGACATCTTGCGCAAGGGCATTCGTATCCAAAGCCGCTAAATGGCTTTTGATTTTTAACTTACCATGCTGATTTTGAATTAACAACAGGCAGAGTTCCCCTTCCCCCACGAAGATTTCTATAATCGCTTCATGGGGATCCAACTGTTGCGCGATGGCTTGCAAAGGGTTTTCATGGGCAGCCAACGGAGAGAAGGCGCGGGAACGCAGCCGTGATTCGAGGTGATTCATCTCTGCCGAGAGCAGCGACAGTTTCTCTTTTAGTTCCGCACGGTTCTTTGTCCTGCTTTGAGACTGCATCGCTTGCTGATGCGCTTGCTCATACTCCGACTGTAACTGGGTGAACCTTTCAATCTCACTCACGGATGCCGAGGAAACGGAACTTCGTTCTCCAGAAAACGCGCCTTCCAGCGCGCTGCTGCGCGCCCTCTGCAACTCAGGATAGAGAGGAAGCAGGGAACCCTCATGCGCCGCGGCGCGGGCTAATTGTGCAGGGAGCGTTTCCCAAGGATTGGCAGCAGTCGCGGCAAACAAGGGGTCGGTCATTGAAAGCCATAAACGCTGTTGCTGCTGGACTGCCGATTGGTAGCAGGTCAACGCATCGCGCCACTGTTCCTTCTGGGCATGGGCGTCTCCTTTGAGTTTCCAGAGCGACATGAGCCCCCGGTAATCCTTCGCTTCTTGGAAAATCTCTTGCAGATCTCGGAGTGTGTCTTGTGTCTCTTCCCCCTGACTTGCTTGAAGGATGGCAAGCCCCAAATGCGCGTAAGCCATGGTGATCTTATCGCCGGAAGCGCGCATGCTTTCAATGGCTTGGGCATAGCATGCGCGGGCAGAATCGTTTTGATTCAATTGCTGGAAAATCTCCGCTTTTCTTAACAGGCAGGCGGCGATTCCACGCCCTTCATGCAAAGCCGATAAACGTTCTAAGGCTTGGTCATACAGATCAAGCGCTTCCGGCAGGTGTTTGAGCGCGACATAGATATGATAAGCGGCATTCAAATAGCAGAGGGCGACTCTGCGTTGATCGCCGATCTGTTCAAAAATTTTCAGGGATTGGTTATACATCTCGCGCGCTTCGTCTGTTTTGCCCAACGCGCCATACAAACCTGCCCTTTGATGACAACAGGTTCCTGCCCGGCGCAGGTCGCCCTTCTGTTCAAAAATGGTTTGCGCGCGCTCAAACATGACGAGGGCATCCGAAATTCTCCCTGTCTCCGAGTAGAGGGTGCCGCGATTCATCTGGCAAAGCGCTTGGTATAACTCGTTCTGTAGCGCAATAAACTTTTGTTCCGCTTCTGTGTAAAGTTCCAAAGCGCGGTCTGGTTCTCCCATCTGAGAGAGCAGCAGACCGAGATTGAATTGGCAGATAGCGACTTGCTCAGTATCCGACATCGTCTCAAAATAAACAAGCGACTGTTCATAGAGACGCTGCGCTTCACGCAGGTCGCCTATTTGTTGGCTTGCCGCGCCTTCCCGCCGATAACATTCTGCCACCGTCCGCCAATCCTGTTCTTGTTCCGCTAAGAGACGCGCCTGCTTTATGGACAAGCGAGCCTCCCCATAAAGTGAGCAAACCCATTGCAGGCGCGCGCAAGTAAGGTAGGTTTGAATTTGGTCAGCGCGATCCGCCACTTGCGCAGCGACCTGAATCAATGTCTCGGCGGCGGGAATACGTTCCGCGGCTTCAGAAGGAATTTCGGTGGCTAACGCTTTCAGCGCAAGACGAACAAAGTCGCTGTCTGCCCAGCGAGGGAGAGGTCGCGGGTTAGATTCTGAACGGGATGAATCGCCGTTCGTGAGCCAGCGAATTTGCTGCTCAGTGATTCCTTGGGATACAACCGTATCGGACATATTAAATCAATTTCGCGGGATTCTGTTCTCGCGCTTGAGCGGCGCGGCGAATACGCTCTGCCCAACCCGATGTCTGCTCTTTGGGATTCCAATGTTCGACCGCTTGAAGCGCGTCTTGATATCGTTCCATTTGATACAGAATCATGGCGGCGACCACCGGCGTTTTTGTTCGCTGTTCCCACGCCCAGCGCGCCTTGCGGCTTTGTGAGGGTTTCAACGTTCTGAAAACGATGATGCTGGGGTCCGAGACCTTGAGGGCAGACCCCGATTTGAATTTGAGCAGGGGGCGAACCTGCAAGCGATAGATGCGTCCGGGAAGCAAAGAATGCCCTCCTGTCAACGACGCCCGGCACCCCTCCACTTTCAGCGCGTTCTCCAAGGCTCGGTAGCCGGTCCGCTCGCGGATTTCCAGATGCGCTTCATAGCCTGCCGCCTCTTCCACGGGCGACCATTCGAACACAGGGGATAACTCGATGATACTTTGATTGCCCGCTTGTGGCGTCAGGAAGCGCGTTTGTTGATGAGCGGTTCTCGGAGCGCTGCGCATCGTCACCACCGCAACGGGAGGGGGACTGAGCAAGGGTTCGATAAATTTTAAGCACCATGCAGGCAGAGGATGCTCTCGTTCGCTGGCGGTCTGTTCCCTCACAGCGATATTCCATTGAGCCAACTGTCTCGAAGCGCGCTCCAACAGGCTGTTTGCCGGACGCAGCCTCTCAACCGCTTGAAGCGATTGTAACAGGTCCATCGCGTAGGGGTCTAACGCAATAATTTGCATCCATTCTTCATAACGTGGATGCTTGCGCCCCTGTTCTGCCAGTTCTACCAGTTGATCGACACTGAGCGCAGGCTCCGGCTGGTAGGCGCGAAGTTTTTTCGCAAGACTGGTTTCTAATGGGCTTAATGATTTTTCTGGCTTCATCGGTATGACTCCTGCTGTCTCTATGGTTCAAAAAATTATACAGTTTCTAAATAAGGCGCGATTTTCAAACACGCCTCTCTAAACAACTTTTGGGGGCGATAGGTATGGCGAAGCGCGTTCAATTCTTGAGCATTCAATTTTTTACCGTCCTTGATCGCCTTTTGAAGGGCGGTTTCCACCGCCGTTGCGCCGCCAATGAGGGCAGGGGTATGTTCAATGATATGGGCAATCAATTTAGATCGCCCTCGCCGGAAATGGCTCCAAGCTGTTTTTTCAGGCATTGTCATCATTTTTGCCACCGCTTCCATCGACTCCAGCCGGAAGTAAGCCCATAGAATCGAGAACTCTGTGGGCGCGCAGACAGCGCGCGATAACTCGACCCACCGCTCCACAACCAGCTTTTCTTCTACTTCTAAGTATTGACCCTCATCCGTCCCTAACTCCTGCACCCAATCGCTGGAATCTTCGTCCGATTCAGAATCGCTGGAAACGGTTGGGGGAACGGTTTGCAACCGGCGGTAATAGTTCTTTAAAAGGTTTGTCGCGATTTTCATCAGCCAATAGTCGAAAGGACACTCGCCTCGAAACGAATCGATAGAGCGATAGGCGCGAAGAAAGACCTCTTGGGTCAAGTCCTCCGCGTCCTCCTGTGTTCGGACTCGACTCGAAAAGTAGTTCCTCAGAAAAGCGCGCTTTGACTCAAGCTGCTTTTCTAATATCGGGTTGACTGGCGATGGTTCTTCCAATCGCGCGTTATTTTCCTTCTGAATCATAAGCATAGAATTTTACCTGTAAAATTTCTGAAAAAAGGTGCAGGGGATAGAAAAAGAGGCGTGTCATTAAGCGAGGTTGCAACGACAACCCAAAATTCACACTTACATTGGAGGTATTACCAGAATGTTACACGTTAGCGCAGTCCCGAAATATCGTTTAAGTCGTTTGGCAGCGGCAGTGGTCGCTTGCAGTTTTTACGCAGTCAGCCTGGCACAGGTTACCTTTGTGGATGGAGCTTTATCCATTGTCACCGGCGCTGCGGATGACCAGTTCAAAGTAATTGTAGGACCTGTGAATGGGCGAGTGGCTCTCTTCGGAGTTCCCGGCACGCCTGACGGCACTTTCTTCAATGGCGTTCAGAAGATCACCATGAGAACCAATGCCGGTTATGACAAGATCGAGGTAGAGACCTATTCTACGGTACTCCCGAATATCAACATCAACACAGGAACCGGGCTTTCTGAAGTCTGGTATAACGCGCAAGTCCCGATTCACAACGGGCGAACCATTTCACGCTTGACCTTGACAGGCAATAGCGCGGACGATAAATTCTTTGGCACCGTTTATTCGCGAGCAAGAGACGTGCGGTTGGCCTGGAATGTGAACGCGAGGGGCGGAAACAACGAAGCCCATGTGCTGTTGGAGTCGCCTTATGCAACCAACACTATCGACCTGCAAGTGGGCTACCAGTCCGAATTTGGCGATGACAAGTTGTTGGTTGAGTCGAATACCTTTGCGCCAAAGATCACCGCGTTGCTGAATGCGACGATGGGCGATGGCAACGACGAGCTGGTTCAGAAGATCATCAGTCTGCAGCCTGCCGACATCCAAAGCAACATGAACGTCAACTTGGGCGAAGGTTCTTGGAACCACGGCATCTTCGAATTCGTGGGTCAGAACAGCAACCTGACTTTGGGCGGACAGGTCAGCGGCGGCAATGGCGAAGAGACGTATGAAGTGAAAGCCGAAATGAATCTTAACACCTCTTTGGTGCTGAACGGCGCGGGCGGCAATGACATCATGCTGTACGACATCAAGCAGAGTATGTGGGGCAGCCCCCAACTGCTTGGCGGACATGGCAACGATCATATGTCGTTCTTAGTGGAAGGTCGTCGCTTGGGTAATCCCTTTGTCGATGGCGGACCGGGCTACGACATCTTCGTCGGATGGGCTACCACCATCATCAATGTGGAGGAGATCAGCTGAGAGTAATCGGTCTACTCGGAATGAACCCTCCCTTTGGTTATTAACCCTCAAACCGTTGCGCTCCGCGCCTGGAGCGCAACGGTCTTTTTATTTGTTGATTGCTGCTTCAGTTTCCCGGATTCAACAGACGCCGGAGACCGCCTCCTCCCCGATTACCGCCTCCTAAGCCCCCTCCGCCAAAGCCGCCTTCCAATTCACCAACCACATGGAAGAAAGCAAGGCACATCTCATCGGAAGTTTTCTCGCCCCACGTGACCGGTTTAGGGGGGCTGTGCGGGTTGCGCGGGTTCTCTTCGGAGTTATCGTAATAAGAAACAACCTCGATCCGCGTGCCTTTGGGCAGTTTGACCGGCGATTTATAATGGTAGTTATCCTGCCAGTTAAAATCCCAATCCTTGATCCAGACCATCGGAACCGGATCGCCGGAAGGCGGATAGGCAGTGATTTTCATCTCTTTGCCCAGAAGATGCATATGGGGGGTGATCGCCACGACTTCCACATCGCGAGGCGCGCTCCAGTAGGCTTTCACCTCATGGCGCTTGTCGCCCGGCGGAATACGGAACCAGGCGTTGATCGCCACGCCAATAGAAACGGGCTGCGTATTGGGCGCTTTGGAGAAATAAAGCCCCACGCGGGAGCGGTCACGTTCCACTTTGCCTGTTCGATAGTAATGCACTTGAAGAACAATGTCCGCGCCTTTGGGGATTCTGTAGCCTGTCGCTTCTGGCAATACGGAAGGGGTCATTCCGGGCGCCCAACCGCCCAGTGTGCCTGCAGGCATAAAGCCAGGCCAGCCAAACGCGGAATAGCCGGCTCCCTTATCGGCTGCATCCAATCGACGCGCTGTGCCGGAGGTATCCAGATAGACGATGACATGATGCACGGTTTTCCGGTTGCCCGGCTCCACATCGATGGCTTGCACATAGACATCCTGATTGAAATTCGTGGGGATTACAAAGTGGCGGTATTCATCTTCGCCCTCAGGTCCGATTTCATACTCTTCGGGCATTTCCACCACGAAATCGGGCTTCCCTAATGCCCAGTCGTTGGGGAATTTGCGAGGCGCGGGCAAATCTTTCGGGTCACCCATCGGCGCGCCGCTCTCGACCCATCGCGCGATTATCTTGATTTCTTCATTGCTTAGACGCTTCTCGCCCTTGAAATCGCCATGTCCCGGTTCAGGCTTCCAAGGGGGCATTAAACGCGTTTGGGTGTATTTCTTGATCTCTTTACGCCAAGCGTAGGCATCGTCGTAGGTCATCAGTTCAAACGGCGCGACTTGTCCCGGGCGATGGCACGACTGGCAGTTTTCCTGGAGAATTGGCGCGATATGTTTCGCGTAATTGATGGCGGTCGCGCCTTTTGCCTCTTCAGGGGCGCGCAGGGTGCAGCCAAACGACTCGGAGGTGGCGACTTTCACCGTTTTCTTGTTCAAAATCGCGTCCAGCGCATCACGCAGGTAGGTGTGTTTGACTCGCGTCTCGTAGCGGTTATCGTCAATCGCGCCGCGATAACGAATGGCGGCTTTTTGATCCACGACAAAGGCTTGGGGGGTCATGGTCGCGCCAAACGCCTGCGCGATCTGTCCCGTCTCATCCTTCACAACGGGAAACTTGAATTTCATCTCCGCAGCATGTTTCCGAGTCGCCTCCAAACTTTCGTCATAGTTGGAGTTGACCGCAATCAGAGACACGCCCTTTTTGGCATAGGTCTGCTGAAGTGTGTTCAACCGGGTGGTGTATCGCTGTGCGACAGGGCAAGCCACGCCCATAAAGACAACCGCCACCGGTCCCTTTTGTGCCAGCGTTTGGAGGTTGTATGACTTCCCTTTGATGTCTTGAAAGGTCAAGGCGGGCAGGCGGCTGCCCACTTTTACCGTGCTGGCGGCTGCCCGGGTCTCGGTTAAAACATTGTGTTTTCGCGTAATTTCGTATGACTGATCCGTCAAAGAAAAACTGAGCAAGGCTGTTAAAATAATCGTCCCACAAACAAATCCCTTCACTTTATGCTTACCTCCACACTGTAAATTATACTCTCTTTTTGACTGTCAATGAGGGAAAGAATTCCGATTTTCGACAGACTCATCGTCACCAATCTTCATGTTCATAGGCGCGCGCTCCTAAGACTTTGTGGCGTCCCCCCATCAATTTGATGGTGATCATGCCTGCCACGAAGCCGCCGATATGCGCCAAATAAGCCACGCCCGGACTGTAGACCAAGAATTGCGAGGCTAACCAAAATAGTAGAAAGAAGATGGCAGGCACTTCTACAAAGGCGATGATGATGTAGAAGAGCATACAATCTAAGCGCGCGCCGGGAAACAGCAGCAGATACGCGCCCATAACACCCGCAATCGCGCCGCTTGCGCCGACCGTCGGAATCGGGGAAGTCCAATTGAACAACACATGCGACCAACCCGCAAAAAAGCCCCAAATCAGGTAGATCAGCAAATAGCGGAGTTTGCCCAGCGCGTCCTCCACGTTGTTGCCGAAAATCCACAGCGACCACATATTGGCTAACAAATGCAGCCAACTGCCGTGCAAGAACATGCTGCTGAAGGGGGTCATATGCACGGGAACCGCCGGTCCGGTTTCAAACAGACGCTGCAACACTTGCGGATCCATCCGTTGAAGCGCGAACGGTCCTGCCGCGCGTATCGCCTCTAAGACAGCCTGCTGGCTGCCGGTGATTTCCGCGGGGATCATCGCATACTGCGCAGTGATGGCGGGATTCGTGGTTTGCAACAGAAAAATCGCGGTATTGATCGCTATCAATCCCACGGTTATGACCGGAAATGTCCGGGACGGGTTATGGTCTTTTAATGGAAAGAGCATGAGTCATCAAATATCCGATTCGGCATAAGAACCCAAGATCACCATTTCGCGCACATATTGCTCCAGCGCGTTGAGCGCGACCTGCATGCCGCTGTCGCGATGATGACCCTGGATATCGACATAAAAAATGTATTCGAAAGTCGCGCGCGGCGCGGGTCTCGACTCGATCATGGTCAGGTTGATCCCGTGCTGTTCAAACGCGCCCAGCGCGCGGTACAACTCGCCGGGACGGTTACGCAACGTGAAGAGCAGGGAAGTCTTATCTTTGCCCGTAGGCGCAGGTTCATTGTAGCCGATCACTAAGAACCGGGTGCGGTTGTGCGGATTATCCTCGATATGCTCGCACAAAACCGGCAGTTCCATTAAATTTGCTGCTAACTCATTGGCAATGGCAGCGCTGTGAGAGTCTTGGGCAGCCATTTGCGCCGCGCGGGCGGTCGGCATCACCTCCACAATCTCGGCATTCGGCAGGTGCGTTTTCAGCCAGCGTTTGCATTGCTGCGCCGGTTGGGGTCCCGCATACACTTTCTGGATTTGATTGAGATGGTCCGCCTGAGAAATCAGGTAATGAGCAATCGGCACATAGATTTCCGCGCAAATTTTGGCGTTTGTGAG
>JAHCHP010000034.1 GCA_026129765.1 Fimbriimonadia bacterium
TGCATTTAACCGCCAATACGCCTTGCAATGAGTCTGCGAGGGTGGACTTCGCATTTTTTGGGTGAGCTTTAAGTCGCAAAACCCTTTTCTACTCCAATAACTCTTAACCCATCTCCATCATACCCGAATCATCGCCCATCATCCTCGCAGGCGCGCCGTTTTGCGATTGAACCTCGCTCAATGTGACGGGCGTGCCGAAGGCAGGCTCAGCGTAGGGCAAATGCGTGCTGCCTCGCGCCAGAATATGCAGCGCGTTGGCAGAATCGCCTTCATACGATTCGCCATGGTTCCAGGGGACCCACGAGCGCGCATTGCAGTAATGACACACATAAGCGCGACGCCAGCGATCCTGACTCCGGTTCGGGTAGGAACGGTGCAGCAAATGCCCCTCAAAAAAGAGAACATCGCCGGGGTTCATCGGCACAGACACCGGGGGCGGGTATCGTTTCGCGATTTGCGCCAAAGTGTTGATTTCGTCATCCAAGTGGCTTACATTCTCGACCGAATGAAGATCATCAAAAGAGCCTTCCGCATGCACATGCCCGTGCGGGTGCGCAGACGGGTAGATCGGTTCCTGATTGGAAGTCGGCGCAACCCACAAACAACCGTTTTCCTCGTCGGCAGGTTCCAACGCGATCCAGACCCCTATCAAGGTATCTGGGTAGGTCGTGATGTAGAATGCGTCCTGATGCCAGCCTTGACCGCCGGTGCCTGGGGGATTGTAGAACAGCATCGACTGCAGCGCAAGCACATCCGGTCCGATAATCGCCTCCAGCACATCCAAAATGCGCGGGTGCAGCAAACCCCATTCGGCAGTCGCGTCGATCCGGTGCAATTGATGGACGCGGGTCTTCTGTTGAAAGATTTGATCCAACGAAAGACCGTCGCCCCCGGACGCGGCAGGCGCAGGCTCGCGCAGGCGGTTTGCCCAATCAAACAACTGTTGGACATCCTCCAAAGGCAGCAGCGACTCCACTTTCAAGTAGCCGTTATGCTTGTAAAACTTATACTCGTCCACACGCGCCCGGTAACGGTCGGCGCGGGGCGCAGCGACAGGTGAATAGCCCATACCCATAATTATACACAGATTTGCAGGCGACAGGTACACTTTTTCTATGAATAATCTCTCTGCGGGCGCGGTGAAAAACCTGATGACCCAATACAGCATTCGTCCTTCCAAAAAATGGGGCCAAAACTTCCTGATCGATGTGAGGGCGCGGAACCGGGTCATCGAGGCGGGCGACCTGCAATCGGACGAAGCGGTGTTGGAAGTGGGACCGGGGTTCGGAGCCTTGACCCTTGGGTTGGCGAAGCGCGCCCGTCGAGTCATCGCGGTGGAAGTAGATGCCCGGCTTGTCTCCGCGTTGCAAGAGATGCTGGAGGCGCAGGGCATCGAAAATGTGCAGTTGATGAACGCGCATATTCTCAGTCAGAGTGTGGATGATTTACTGCGGGGCGAGGAAGTTGCCAAAGTGATCGCGAATATTCCTTATTCTATCACCTCGCCGCTCTTGGAGCATTTCTTGGCTGCCAAACATCGCGTCCCGCTGATTGTGTTGATGGTGCAAAAAGAGGTAGCGGATCGTTTAGTCGCCAAACCAGGCACGAAAGCCTTCGGCTCGTTGTCGCTCTTTGTGCAGTACCATGCGGATGTAGAGTATTTGGGGCGCGTGCCGAACAGTTCTTTTTATCCCCGTCCAGAAGTTGACTCGGCAATTGTGCGGCTCACGACGGTTCCCGACCGCCTCATGCCTCGCGAACAGCGCGTCATGTTCCGTCTCATCCGCGCCGCTTTTAAACAGCGCAGGAAGACCTTGCGCAACGCGTTGGAAACCCTATTTGAGGATGCGGATCAGGCAGCCGCTATGCTCCGGCGCGCAGGCATCGACCCGACCCGGCGCGGTGAAACCCTCTCGTTGCAAGAGTATATGCAGTTCGCGCAGTTCTTGTTGGGGGAGTGAGTGTGGCGTTTTCAGGTAAAATAGTTCTATCCCTCTGGAGGTTTCTCTATGGCTGGTCATTCTAAGTGGCATAACATTCGAATTCGTAAGGGCAAACAAGACGCCATTCGCGGCAAAATCTTTACCAAACTGGCGCGTGAAATAACGATTGCGGCGAAGGCGGGCGGCGGCGCGCCGGAAACCAACCCGCGCCTGCGTCTTGCCATTGATAAAGCGCGTGAACAGAGCATGCCCGCGGACAATATCCAGCGCGCCATCAAGCGTGGCACCGGCGAACTGGAAGATGTCAATTATGAAGAGATCGTTTACGAAGGTTATGGTCCGGGCGGTGTCGCAGTGATGTTAGAATGTACGACCGATAACAAAAACCGCACCGTTTCGGAGATTAGGCATCTTTTCTCCAAACATGGCGGCAACTTGAGCGAATCGGGCAGCGTCTCTTGGCAGTTCAAGCGTCAGGGCGTGATCCAAATCCCGGTCAGCGCGATGTCGGAAGAGGCGATTATGGATCTCGCGTTGGAGGCAGGCGCGGAAGATGTCAATACCGAAGAGGAGTTTTACACGCTGACGACCGCTCCGGAAGAGTTCCATGCGGTGCGCGACAAAATCGCCGCCTCGTCGGTAGAAATCACTAATGCGGAGCTGCAGTTAGTGCCGACCAATACCGTCAAAGTCGAAGGCGACACCGCGGGAAAACTGCTGAAATTGTTGGACCTGTTGGAAGAACATGACGATGTGCAGAATGCCTACGCGAACTTCGACATGCCGGACGATGTGTTGGCTGGTTCCGCGAATTAATTGACCCCGCGTATGAAAAAGTCTTCTGCGCCCTATGTAACCCTCAGTTTGATTGCTCTAAATCTGCTGATGGGGCTGATCTGCATTCGTTCGGAAGAATGGATGCGGCTTCTCGGTTTTACCCCCTCACGCGCTTCGGTCGGCACTGTGATTTCCAGCCTGTTCGTGCATGCCCATCCTGCTCATCTGCTTTGGAACATGGGCTTCCTGTGGTTCTTCGGCTGGCATGTGGAAGAGGTCTTAAAACCGGCGCGCTTTCTCGCTCTTTTTTTCATCAGTGGCATCGTGTCGGTGATGTGTCATTGGCTGTTGGGAGTCGGGCTTCAGCCCACCATGCAAGACCAAGCGTTGGTGGGAGCGTCCGGCGCGATCTCCGGTTTAGTCGGCTATTTCGCGGTGCGTTTTTACCGGGTGCGGGTGCGTCTTTTCTGGTGGCAGTTCAGCCGCTGGGGGTTCCTGATGCCGGTCTGGATTATGGCGCTGCTGTGGGTGGTGTGGCAAGGCATGGGCGCGATTCTGAATGCCGGTTCCGAACAGGCAGCTAGCGTCAGTTATTGGGCGCATTTGGGTGGGTTCACGTGTGGAATTTTGGCGGCGGTGGTCTGGGGCGCAGGCGCGACCGGCGAACGCGACTATTTGATCGACCAGGCGCGTGAAAGTATCCAGCAGGTCTATCCCGGAACCGCTTTACAATGGTTAGACCCACTGCTGAAGGGCGCGCAGCCCGACCCAGAAGCGGCGAGACTCAGCGCGGAAGCGTGGGAGTTGTTGGGCGACAGGGAAGCGGCTGCCAAACAGTACGCGCTTTCGATTCAATCGGTCGCGCAATCGCAATGGAACGATTTTGATTTGGCAGAGCAGTGCGCCCGGAGGCTGGTGCTGTTGCGGAGCGTTCATCTGGTGCCGGAAGAACCGCTTCAAGCATTGCTGCAACGACAGATCAAACAGGCGCGCTATGACGAGGCTGCCAGTGTTATGGAAGGTTGGATCGGCACCGCGACCAGCGCGCCCAACCGCCCCAGTATGATGTTGCGGTTGGCAGACCTGTTAAGCAATCATCTCACGCAGCCCCAGCGCGCAGACCATCTTTTGCGCGACCTCCTGAAACAGTATCCCGATAGTTCCGAAGCCGATATCGCGCGTTTCCGTCTGCGCGCGAAGGGGAACCAACGAGGATGAGAACATTCATTGGCGACTTGGTGGTACTCATGCTGTTTGCGGTCGTGGGATTGAAAAGCCATCAGCAGGCGATCTCACTCAATGGCATTTTAACGAATGCGGGTCCTATTATCGGCGTATGGCTGGGGCTTTCGCTCTTGACGAAAATCTATCAACGCGCTTCGTGGCAAATGCTGGCGATTCATTGGTTCGCGGCGGTGACGTGCGGGGTTCTCCTACGATTTCTGATAGTGGGACGCCCTTTCAGCCCGGTTTTTTGGCTGATTACGCTGGGCTTTACCGGCGTTCTTCTGCTCCTTTGGCGCGTGATTGATCATCAACTTTCGAGGCGTTCTCTTCAGGTATGACTTTCTACACTGTGGTTCCCAGCCCCATTGAACCGCTGATGCTCGTTTCTGACGGCTCCGCATTGACCGGGCTTTTTATGACGGATCACTTGCGCGGATGGACTCCTCAGCCCGATTGGATTGAACATCCGGATGCCGCTCCATTTCCCCTCGCCATTCAACAACTAAGCGACTATTTTGAAGGACGCTTGACCCAATTCGATTTGCTGTTAGCCCCGCAGGGAACCGATTTCCAGCGCAGGGTTTGGCAGGAATTGGCAACCATCCCCTATGGACGCACGCTCTCTTACATCGCAATGGCAGAACGGTTGGGCGAGCCGTTGTCGACGCGAGCGGTCGGAACCGCCAATGGACGCAACCCGATCTCTATCATTGTGCCTTGCCACCGGGTTATCGGCGCAGACGGCTCATTGATTGGATTCGGCGGCGGCTTGAAGCGCAAACAAGCCCTGCTCGCCTTTGAGGCGGCAGTCCTCGTCGGAGGACCCCGCCCCTTTTGCTATCCGCAAGGCGAATTGTTTGAGAGGGATTAAAACCTTCACCGTTTGGCTTGAGGTTCGCGTTCCAAGATGATCGTGCCGCTATCATACTTGATCATCAACCACAACTCGTTCCCTTCAATTTTGTACGAGCTGACCTGCGTAAGCGCCTTGAGGTATTCGGCTTCAATATTGCCAGTGGGCGACATCGCGAGAGTGGAAGCTAAGGGGCTGACCCAGAGGCGTTCCTGTGTAGTGATAAAAGAGCCAGTGAAACGGTTCGCGCTGGCGCGTCCTGCCACCTGACCATCTGCGAAGAAACTGAGCGTGTAAACGCCGTTTCTCTCTGGGGTGTGGGTTACATCATTGTTGTAGACGATCTTTTTCAGACGCCAGTTGGAGGTCATTAGCGGCAAAGCGGAATGATAATCCTGCTCCAATACCAAAAAGCCTGTGGCTTTGCCCGCGTCATCTTTTAGGATGAGACGCGCGGGGCGACCACCCGATTTCGGAACCACCAGTGACATGGGGACCGACGCGCCTTGCAGGTCAAAAACCCGCTTGATGGCTGCGGTTTCTGTTGTGATGTCGGTTTTCTCAACCAATTTTACCTCTTGGGGGATGGGAGCCATCATCGTTGAGACATTGGGGTCGCCAAAAGCATCCAGCCTCATCGCGTTGGCATCAAAAATCAATCGCGCCGTTTGCTGTTCCAGCGAACCGGATATTGAGATTATGGAAGCGCGGTTCACTTTCTTATCCAGGAAAACGGTCCGGTAGGCGAACAGATCGCGTACGGGTCCGCCGGTCGGCGTGCTTGTGGATACGCGGTCTAAGGCTACCACACGAGTACGGTCATTCTCCAATAAGAGCAGGCGGCAGATGCCGTTCGGGTGATCGGAGCGCACAAAGCGAACCTTCTCGCCCAAGCCCAAAGTAATGAAACTGACGCCCGCTGGCAGATCGGTCGCCGTCAATTCATAGACTCGGATCGGGAAGGCGGTCTTCGGTCTGCCCACAAGGAACTGGCTGTTTTTTAGTTCGCGGGCGCGCACGTGGATCATGCGTTCCGCCATGCGCGTCGATATCCATGTGGGCGAATAGCCGTCCCACACGATTCGGTTCGGGTCCAATGCAAGAACGCCTTCGCCCTTTTTATTGATTGAGAGCCGGATGCGCTGCCAATTCCCGATGGCGAACTGTCCCATAGGACCGGAGTCATATTGACGCATCTCTTCGGTATTGTTTTGGATGGGATGAGATGGGCTTGAGACAGCAGAAGCAGGGAGCAGGGTATAGACTGCGCCCAGACAGGAAATCAGAATCAGTAGTTTGTTCATCATAGTTTAACCTCCCTTGCCCTCAGCGGCGCAGGTAGAAAAATTATAGCACTTATAAGATTAACGTTTCCAGTCGATATCAATGCCGTGCGCCATCAAAATTTCCGACAGTTGCCCGACATGCCCTTGGATATGCCGCAGGTTCATCAGTTGGTGATCCAACTTCGCCATGTTCGGATACCAGTAAAAGCCGGTTTCAGTCGCGTTCAAGTCCAAGTGATCTACAAAGGCTGGCACGCTGTCCGCTATCATGTCGATATACTCCAGTATCTCATATACAGAGTAGGGTTCCACAACGGGCGGGTTTTCCCACAGCTCGTCACAATCTTCGCGATGTTTGCTCCAGGGCTGGAAATCATCCAAGTGCGGCTGCAAATAGAGGTGCGTATAAAAGATGGCATGGTACGCGATGCGCCAATAATTTCTGGGATGCTCGCCAGAAATCCACACCTGTTCCGGGCAGCGTTCGACCGTTTGCCGGAGCATAGTGAGTGCAGACAGGTACTGACTTTTCAAAGCAGATTGCAGGTTCATCAGTCGTAAAGTATACCTAAGCCTCAACACCCTCTGCCAAAGTTAAACAGCACGATCAGCAGGTCGCCGTCATCCACCAGCCCGTTCTGATTCAGGTCTTCGGGACAGTTATCACATGCATTGCCGAAAGCAAACAAAACCATGAGTAAGTCTGCATCATTCACGCAGCCGTCTCCGTTCACATCGCCTGAAATGGGGAAGACAACCTCTACACAACGCGAAAACTCTGAGGACGCATAAAAAAGGAAAGCAGGAGGAAGCACATGCTGGACGCTGGCAGTCATCGTGATCTTGGAGCCGGGCGGCGCGCTGGTTCCCGGAAGCGTTTCCGTAAATCTCAACAACCCATTGTCGTCGGTGTTGTCTTCCAGCGCGACTAACGGACGCTGTCCCTCGCCATGATGAGAAGGATCGCAGGCGTCATTGACAAAGAAGATCAAGACAAAACGGCGTTCAGGATGACTAAACAGCCGTCCGCTCACAATTGTGTTAGTCCCATCATAAATGGCAGAGTCGATAATCGGGAAGTTGACCACGAAGTCTTCAGCGCCCGCATTGTTGGGGGTAACCCCGTCATCTCCCGCATCAATACCCAGCCCCAGATTAGCATAGATGTTATTTACTAACACCCCATTGGGACCTTCGGTCGTTGGGAGAACAACGCCCGCCCGTCCATTGAACGCGATCCGGTTGAAACCCCCGATGTTTGTGCTGCCGACCGTGTTGAACCGGGTTTCACCCGAAATCAAGACGCCATGCAATCCGTTCCCTAAGTTCGCGGTTGTTGTGGAATTGGTGCCGATTATGCAATTGACCACTGAATTGTTCCCTGAGATATTGATGGCTGGGTTATCGCCGTAGATTTGAACCCCATGGAGCAGGTTGCCAGAAATCAGATTGCCTGTGTTGAAACCCGGCAGCCCCACCGCATTAGAGGAGGAGTTTTCGATAGCGACTCCGATCAGGTTGGGCATGAGCGATGTGCCGGTTGGGTTGACGCCGATATAGTTGTTTTGAAGCGCATGCCCCTGCCCACCGGTGATCTGTACCCCCGCTTCTGCATGTCCAGATATCGTGTTGCGCTCAAACTGACCGGGACCTCCGACTAAAGAGGCTTGGCTGTTTTCCAACCGAACCCCGTTCAATTCGTTGGGGATCGCCTGCGTACCTTCTGCATTGAGACCAATGAAATTGCCCAGAATAGCATTGAGCGCAGAGGAGAGACCTACGATCAGAATGCCGTTTCTGAGATTGCCTGAAATCACATTTCTGCCCCCATCCTGCGACGCGCCGATGATGTTTTCTCGCGCGTTATCGATCAGTACGCCATTTTCTCGATTGGGACGCGGAATATCATCTCCTGACCGCAACCCGATGAGATTGCCAAAGACTTGATTCAGTCTGGTTTGTGAGCCAGTGATGCGGATTCCATTTTGCTGGTTGCCAGAAATCACATTGCCGGGCGTAGAGCCGGGCGCATTGGGAAGACCGCCAATCAGGTTGCTGGACGCGCTGTTCAAGATGCGTATCCCGTCTAATGTATTGGCTTGAACCGTTTCGCCATGGACGTCCAACCCGATAAAGTTGCCCATCACACGGTTGGCGGTCGCGTTGCTGCCGCTGATCTCGATTCCTGCCCCCCCATTGGCGGAAAGGATATTGCGCGCCAATGAAACTGCCTCCCCGATGCTGTTTTCTCGCGCGTTAAAGATTCGGACACCATGGAGCTGATTCGAGAGCGGGTCCAGCCCGTCGGCTGTCATGCCAATATAATTTCCCAGAATCTCGTTCTCCCTCGCGCTGGCGTTTATGATCTCGATGCCGTTTTGCCCATTGGCAGAAATGACATTACGCGCGCTCAACACGATTCCCCCCACGGTGTTACCCGGCGCGTTGTCGATTCGCACCCCGTTCGAGGAGTTCGGCATTCCTAAGGTTCCCTCCAAATTCGCGCCGATATGATTGCCTTGAACGAGGTTTCCGGTCGCGACTCCCCCTTGGATTAAAACGCCATGCACCCCGCTACGAACAATCAGATTGCCCGCGCCGTCAGCCGTGCCGCCCAATTGGTTGTCTCTGGCATCGGCAATAAAGACTCCCGAGAAAAAGCTGCCTGTACCCGTGCCTGCCGCCAAGCGATTGACGCCGAGATAGTTGCCCTGAACCCGATTGCCAATCCCTTGCAAAATACGGATATGATTGAACTCGCTTCCCGCGATGACATTGCGCTCATTTGCGAAGGTTCCTCCGACTTGATTGTCGCGCGCGGTGGCTCCCACAATCGTGACCCCAATCGTGTTACCCATTTCAGAGCCATTGCCAGTGTTATCGTCCAAATCGGACATCGTGCCGGTCCAATCCAATCCGAACCAGTTGCCGATCACGGTGTTCAATTCTGATACATTGAAGCTTCCCTCAATTTGTACGCCCGCGTTGCCATTCGCGGCGATGAGATTGCGGGCAGCGACAGTTGTCCCTCCCACCAAGTTGTTGGAGCCTCGCAGGATGAGACCCCCTAATCCGAAAGTTCCTCTGCCATTGCCGCGGGGAAACTGTCCCAGCGAATCTGTGCCGATCATGCAAGACTCCACAATGCCATTGCTAAGCAACCGCAGCCCTGCTTCTTTGAAGCGATTGATCGCGATGCCGCGAACGACGCTGTCGTTGGTGAGCGAAAGCCCATTTCCATTGTCGCCCATCAGCGCGCCCGACAGCTCAATGCGCGGGAAACCATCATAGCCTGGCTCGGTGGTCCCGTCGATAATTAGGGGACCGGTGCTGTCGGGCAGATTCGTGGAAGGCTCGATGTGACCGCTTCCGCCTATGCTGAAATGAATTCGATCCAATCCGGGGAGCGCGTTGGCGGTTTGAATCGCGGCGCGCAAGGTGCAAATTCCTGTAAATCCAATGGTGGCATTGCCTGTATCGCAAACGCCATCGTTCACATTGCCATCGCTCAAATCCAGAGGCGAATTGACTGTCAAAGTCGCCGCTGGGAAAAAGGAGGGGAGCGGTTCTGCTCCTCCGGGCATCAGCAGAACGGGCGTTTGCAAGGGATCAATGGTGAGGCGCATCGGCAGCGCATCGGAGACTGGCGCGCCTGTGGAAATGAATGTGCAAGGCAAAGGGTCCCAGCGTCCCAACGGCGCGCCCGGAACGGTATAGATACCTGTCGCGTTGGGGGGCACAATCAGAAGATCATCGGGAGGCAGCCCAGAGACCCGCGCGCGCATCATTTTTACATTCTCTGGGGTTGGTACAGGTATCGCGCCTGTAAGCGGCAGCGTATGAATCTCAAATTGGTTATTGCCCACCCATCGCGCCCATGCGATTTCTCGCCCATCGGAGCTTAACACGGCGATTTCATGTTGGTGGTCGGGTGTCCAGAGGAAGTCGCCGGTCGCGATACCTGTTCCCTGAAAAGGCAGCGAGAGCGTCGTTATCGCTACGGCTTTCACCTCCGACTGCTTTCTGGGTGAAGACGACAACTTTCTGTCGCGTCCATGCAAAATGAAGATTTGGTTATCCGACAACGCGGTGAGGTCATAAGGATAGTCGTCATCCAGCGATCCAACTGCTATCGCTATGATGGGGCAGGACAGTGGAATCGATTCGGGAGCGGCTCTGAACGCGCCTTCTGGCGATTCATAGATCAGCAGCGAATGTTCTTTGTCGCGGCTGATCCCAAGAACGATGTCGGGCAGCCCATCGCGTCGGTTGATGTCGGAAGCGAGCAATGCTGTTATGCGTGCGTTCCTCAAATTTCGGGCTTCCAACTGGAACCGCCCGTTGCCTTGATTGAGCAAGAAAAAGAGACTATCTCCTCCTCGCTGCGCGGCAATCAGGTCGACCCGCCCGTCGGCATTGAAGTCTCCCGCAGCGACAAAATCAGGCGCGCATGGCAGTTCGCTCAGGAATTGCGCGGGGAAGAAAGGAGCATTCAGACTCGTTCCCCGTCGTCGCCTTTCTTGCGCTTCAAGGGCATTAGGGAAAAGCAAATCGACGTTCCCTCGCTGCCATCGCAGCCAGCCTGTTTCGCCATTCCCGCGCGCTTCAATCAAATCTAACATGCCGTCGCCATCAAGATCACCTGTCGCTAAAGCGAGCGGTCTCTGAGGCAGTTGAGAATGCCCGGACGGCAGATAAGCCATCAGTAAAATGAGACCGGGCAATGTGAGCAACGATGCCGAGAAAAGTTTCATGATGCGCTGCCTCCCGAAAAGAACACTTCTCTTTTTCTATTTGTATTATAACTCGATTTTGAGCTTAATTGCCGATGCTGTTTGGCGTAAGCAACACCCGCATAGAATCCTCCGTCAATGCGATTCATAAGAAAGCCATCGGAACAAGTCTGATTTTCGTGGATTCCCGGGTTCGCGGGAATGACGAAGATGCCTACCTGAGGATGATTCTGACTGGTTTTTGCCTCTCACTGGTTTTAAGTTAGCGTAACTTGGCACTGTTTTCTTTATAGGAGTTATGTATTTTCGGCTATCGGGTATACCTTATGGTATGATGAAAGTCAATATTGGCGATGAATTAACGAACCCGATTACGGGGGAACGCGGAGTCGTAAAGGTCGCGCCGACCGACGAGAACGGCAGGCTGTTGGTTGCCGATCTATTTGTGCAACCGGGGGGAGCGGTGGCGGGCGCGCATTATCATCCCGCGATTGAGGAGGCGTTTACGGTGGTGAGTGGTCAGGTTGGTTTTTTGGTGGGCGACAAAAAGATGATTGCGCCGTTGGGCGAAAGGATCGTGGTTCCCGTTGGTGTCATTCACGATTGGTGGAACGCGGGCAGTGAAGAGGCGCATGTGGTGGTAGAGGTTCGACCTGCAGACCGCTTCATGGAGATGATTGCGAACATGTTCGGCTTGGCGCGTGACGGTAAGACGAACAAGAAGGGTATGCCCAATCCCTTGCAACTTATTGTCTTTGGTCAAGAGTTTCAGGATGTGGTGATTTTCACTAAGCCGCCTCGATGGGTGTTCAAGACGATGTGCATTTTGCTGGGACCGCTGGCGCGTGTGATGGGCTATCGCGGCAGTTATCCGCGTTATCTGTCGCGAGAAGAGGAGGGTAAACAGGTATAATTTTTGCGGAGACAGCCATGACCACTCACAGCCCTGCCTTAGAAACCAAAACCATCCTCGCCACTGAGATTTCTGCGGAAGACAGCGCGTATTTTTCGTCGCGGTTGGATGGTTGGACTCTCAAAACTTGTGAAGGCGCGCTGGACACCTGGCGGGGCGAATCGGGTGACATCGAGGTGTTGTCGGTGATGGTTCATTCACCCGTGAAGGGCGAAGTGTTTGATCGTTTTCCACGCTTAAAACTCATCGCGACCCGCTCGACAGGGTATGATCATATCGATTTGGCTGAGGCGGCACAGCGGGGTATTCCGGTCTGCAATGTGCCTGCTTATGGCTCTAATACCGTCGCCGAACATACCTTCGCGCTGATATTGATGCTGGCGCGAAAGGTTCATCATGCCTATGCTCGATCCCAGAGAGGACAGTTCGACTTGGAGGGCTTGATGGGTATCGACTTGGCAGGGAAGACTCTTGGTGTCATTGGCGCGGGTAAAATTGGGCTGCACGTGATTCGAATCGCGCGTGGATTCGGGATGCGCCCCATCGCTTTTGACCCTTATGAAGATTGGAACCTTGCAGACTTGTTGGTGTTCGATTATGTGGCTTTGGACGAATTGCTTTCGCGCGCCGAAGTGATTGCGGTTTGCTGCCCACTCACTGAGAGTTCGCGCGGCTTGCTCAATCAAGCGGCTTTCGAGAAGATGAAGCCGGGCGCGCTGTTAGTGAACACAGCGCGGGGAGGTATTGTCGATTCTCGCGCGCTGCTGTGGGCATTGGGCGAAGGGATTGTTTCTGCCGCGGGTTTGGATGTGTTGGAGGGTGAAGCCCTGCTGGATGAGGACGCGCTTTTATCCGCTGTCCAACAGGGCGCAGAAGCCGAGATGCGCAATATCGCGGAAAACCTGCTGTTGATGCGTCATCCGAATGTGGTCGTAACGCCCCATATGGCGTTCTATTCGCGTGAAGCGGTGAACCGTATTCTGACTACGACCGCCGAGAACATTCGCGCTTACGAATCAGGCAAGCTGGTGAATGTCGTGCAGGTAGATTGAGAAGCCTCTAATTTTTCTGTTAATCGAAGTTAGCGCTGTTATAGGGTATGCTCTTTGAATGCGATCAAAGCATGGGTATTTTTATGGACAAAGCTCGGATTTTTTTGAAACACCGCCCGAAGAAAGGGTTTTGGTGGCTTTAGTCCCAACATTAAGCGATTGGCAAATATTGCATGAGCAGAATTGGTATCGCATTCCTGTGCGTAGCGCGCCAAAACCACTTGATTTTGGTCACATCGCGTTTTATCAGGCGCGTGCTTGGGGTACTGAAGGGTGGGCTATCCATTATTTTGCCAAAGTGACACATATTCAAGTGATGCCTCGTATTGAATTACTCCCTTTTGAAGAAGCTCATCCTCGCGCTCATGAGCTCTACTATCGTATCACACTTCAAAATCTGCAGAAGTTGCCACAACCTATACCAAGCCAGAGAAATCGTTTCATCGTTTTCATATCTACAACATTAGACAATCTCGTCAATGCTCGCGAGATCAATGATTTGTTTTGTACGAGCCCCTTGGAAGAAATTCTTTGGAAGTATCTGCTAGAAGAGGGAATCGAGGCGGAGAGACAATGGTATGTGGTCGTTAAACAACAAAACTACTGTCTCGATTTTGCGATTTTTTGCGCGAAAGGTAAAATTGATATAGAGTGTGATGGAGATACCTATCATGTCAGTCGCAACAAAGCCGTTGAGGACAATCAGCGAAATAATCTTTTGACCAGCTCTGGCTGGAAAGTGTTACGTTTTAGTACTCAAGAAATCACAAGAACTCCCGATTATTGCATAGAGCAAATCAGAGAAACAGCTAATCTTTATGGAGGTATCTCACTGGTTAGTGGCGAGACTCGATGGCTAACTTCAAGCATAAACGGCGAACAACAATTAAATCTTTTTGGGCAGACAGAAGAGAGGGAATAAATACCCCTCTCTTCCTTAATAAATCCTCTCAGCATCCATTGCCGAAGTTGAACAGCACTTTCAACAGGTCATCATCGTTCACGCTCAGGTCGTAATTCAGATCTGCTGCAATACCTCTCCCGTTTTGCCCGAACGCGAACAACACCGCCAGCAGGTCTTCGTCATTGACGCAACCGTCCCGGTTCACATCGCCCGGCAGACGGACAATCACCGATCCGAGCATGCCGCAGCAAGCGCCGTGGGGAACGCAGCGATAGTTAAAGGTTCCAGGCTGATTGAAAGTGAAGTTGAAGGTTCGCGTTACGCTATTGAGATTGGCGTTCCACAGATTGGTCGCGGACGTGGTTGTATGAGAACCACTGATCCATTGCCAGCGAACCGTATCTCCCACATCGATCACGGTGTTTACGTTATGAGAGAATTGATCTCGAAACGCGGTCGAGAAGTCAGTGCCGACATCCACGATGCGCGTGTCTGCGGTCGCGAATGTCATGAGTAAGCAGAGTAAGCCAATTGTAAGGGTTTGTCTTAACATCCTAAAAGCCTCCTATCTTAAATATGTATAGATTATGTAGAAATGATGATATTCCTTCCCCTTTTCCATAATTTTCTTTCTGTAAACAGGGAACCGATTCCGTCCTTTCCGCTTGCGAGGAAATTTAGACTTTGAAAAGCAGATTCTTCGCTTCACTCAGAGGGACAATTTGGGCAACCACAGGGGGGTTGCCCCTACGCACACGCTTGGGCAGACACGCAGGGGGTTGCCCCTACACATACCTTTTGAGCCTGTCAGCAGCCGGTTCCAAATCGGAACAGAACGATCAGTAGGTCTTCATCATTCACGCTGCCATCGCCGTTCAAATCCTCTGCCAAATCGCTGCCAGACTCTCCAAACGCGAACAGGACTGCCAACAGGTCCAGGTCATTTACGCAACCATCGCCGTTGACATCACCGCTGAACATATATTCCAAGACAACGTGATCCAAGTAGGGACCAGAGAGTTCGTTATCGGTCGTCAGGCTGGTGAAGGCAAGACGATAGGTTCCGGGCTGAGGCAGGTCGATGGTGAAAGTGTAATAATCCCAGAGTGGCGCAAAGACGAATTCGTGTCCTGGATGTTCGCTCAGTAGCCAAGTGAGTTCTTGAAGGAAGAGAATGTTCTCTCCTTCGGTCAATGAAACTCTCATCCTGCGGGGCAAGTTTGGGTTGACATTGGTGTTCGCGGAGAGAAAGAAGCTGAGTCGATGTTCTCCCGGGCGGTCAACCGTTACATCTTGGTATATGCCTCCTACGCCAGGCGTGCCATTCAGGTCAATACGTTGTTCGCCTTCTGGGTTTCCGCTGAAGCGTTTGATGTCGATGCTTCCTTGAAACACGTGCCAATGCCCAAACTCTTCGCCTGCGAACCATGAGCCTGGGTGTTGCCCCCACATGTTGTCGGTAACGGGAGTTTCAAAACTCCCATTCAGAACAAGGTTTTGGGCAGTTGCCGGTTGATAGCAAAAGCTGACAATTCCCCAAGCCAAAAATAAGAAACAGTTGTTCAAAGAACGATTGTAATGTCGCATGCTCATGCCTCCATTCAAAAGATTATCTGTTATATTTAGATTGATGGCAAGCAGATTCCTTCTTTTTCTATAATTCATTAGTAAGAAGGGGTCATGTTTTAGAACAGCTGATTCTTTGCTGCGCTCAGAATGACAACTTGAGCAACCGGAGTCTGTCAGCAGCCGTTTCCGAAGTTGAACAGGACGAGCAGCAGGTCTTCGTCGTTGACGGTGCCATCGTCGTTGAGGTCGGGGGGCAAGCTGCCGCCCGACTGCCCGAACGCGAACAGCACCGCCAGCAGGTCTTCGTCGTTGACGCATCCGTCGCCATCGACGTCGCCAGGGATACGATCTAAGACGACCACTAAGTCCATGCCGGTAGCGTCATATTCTGGCACGATCCAGAGTCCTGCCGGCAACTCAGGCAAGGTGAGGCTGGCAAATTGTCCCGTTTTCTCCCGGTACTCCAGCACGCGATAGCGGTCACCCAGTTGAGGCACATGCCCATTGTCGAACAGGACCTCCACGACTCCGCTCAGATGCGCAATGCCCAGCGGAGCGTTGCCAATCACGCGAACCTTGTCGATATTGGCAGCGTTGGTTCCGGTTATCTCCACGAAGTAATGCGTGTCATTTCCCCAGGTAAGTCTGCCTTCTACGATCAGAGTGCCTGGTGAGGTGCCAGGCGAAACTGTGCCGCCCTGCATCTGGATGTTGCCGATAAACCTGCCTGTGCCGATTATGTTTCCACCTTCTATAAGGTAGGGCTGTTGGAACTCTATCACAGATGTGGCGCGGGTAAACCCAGCCGTTTGGCGAGCCTCATTCGTAAACTGCAGTGTGTTGTTCTGCACAATCAGAGACCCCTCATTGACCCATAGAGTGGATATCGTTGAAGGCGAGTTGGCAGTGACATTCATCGTGCCGATGTTTCTCAATGTGCCGGTTCCTTGAATTTGCAAGGGTGTCGCGATATTGAAAGTGCCGCGATTTTCCAAAACGCGCGTATCCTGAATTTGGCACGGTGTTGCCGTGAAGAGGATTTGATTATGGGCAACCGTTGTGCCGGTTCCCCGGAGCGTTCCTCCTGACCATCGCAGGATGCCGTTGCAATTGACCGTCCCGCTTCCTCCTTGCGTGCCGATCACATGCAGTTCGCCTGCCAAGGTCTGGTTCGCGTTAAAGTTCAGCGTCGAACCTTGCACAATGGTTGTCTTTCCAGTGTGGGTGAATTGCCCAGTCACGCTCGCGGTTCCAGAATTTAGAAGCACATCGCCTGCTCCTTCCGTTCTCGCATTGGCATTGAAGGTATGAGTTCCCAGGTTTAGAACGAAGCCGCGTCCACTGGCGATATTGAACCTGCCGGAATGGGTCCCGGAGCCATTGTGTGCAAGATTACTGGACCCTAACTGGACGACCCCCGTGTTTGTCGTGTTGAAGGTGGAATTGATGGTGAGCAGGGGAGCCGTGTTGGTATGTTGGAGCGTGCCGGAAACGCTGACTGTGCCGCCCGAAATGGAATGAGCCGTGTTAAACAGGACGTTCAAGGAACCGCCCGCCAAAATATTCAGCGATGCGCCTGCTTCTAAAAGTGCAAGCCCATCAATCCAGCTCAGAACCCCACTGACATTGACCGAGCGGGTTCCTTGAATTCGTTTTTCGCCTGAATCGACGGGGTTATTTCCGTTCATTTGGATGTTCCAGGTGATGCTTGCCACATTGAACGTTCCGCTGCCTGCGATCCTTCCTTTTTGCCAGAGCATTTGATTGGCTGTCAAATTACCCGTACCGGCAATGGTGGCATCTCCGAAGAGAGTCACGTTCCCTAAGTTGGCGTTGTTGTTGAAATTCACAACCGTGTTCGCTCCAGAGACGATGGTGGTATGCATATCATAGACCCCGAGGGTGTTTGAGCCTCCGCGAAACTCGACTGTCGACGGACCGCTCATGTTCGTAATTCCAGAGTTAGACGAAAAAGTGTGTCCGCCGTCAAAGGTCAAGGCAGCGGCTGTGGTTCCCGTCGTTCCCGTTGAAGTGAGACGGAACCGACTGCCGTTGGAGTGGCTTCCTCCACCCAACAATTGCAAATCACCTCCCGCCGGTAGATTGCATAACGAGTGATTGAGAAAAAGATTGCGAATCACATTTCGTCCATCATTCGCATTGAAGATATTTAAGTTCCAAATGATCCCGCCGCTCCATTCGCCTTGATTTGTTGAGCCACTGGAGGCGGCATTGATCGTGCCATTATTATTGAGTTGGAACTGTGTTGTGAGATTGCCGGTTCCGCTCCAACTGATTGTGCCATTGTTTGTGATGGAGCGTCCCGATATTGACTTGTTTGCCGAGCCGTTTATGGTGAGGGTAACGCCAGAGTTGATGATCAGTTCTCCGTTTCCAGAGAATGAGCCTCCGCTCATGGTGGAATTAGCGGCTATGGTGATGACGTTCCCGTTGCCGGTGATGGTTCCGCCTGTCATATTGATGGTAGCAAAAGACCGACTGAAATTGTTGAAATTGATTTCACCACCCGAGATTGTAATCGGACCGATGGTTGAGGGGTTACGGTTGAATACTACTTCGCCGTTCGAGACTGATAAGCCGCCCATGTTCGTTATGGTGGAAGAGGAGCTGAACTGGAGTAACCCACCAAAAACTTGCGTCCCGCCCGTGATGTTATAAGTATTGCTGACTAAGAGTGTGCCTGAGTCCAAAATCACTTGTCCTGCGCCCTGAATTGAACCTGTAGAAATCTGGTGATTGCCTACAAATCGCAGCGTCCGGGTGGAAGCGACATTGAATTGACCTGTATGCGTCGCTAACTGTGAACCGGTGTTGTTCAGCAGGATGGCTCCCGTATTAACATCGAGCCGGTTACTGTTCTTGAACGCGCAGGCAATGGTGATGGTACCCGTCCCAGTCAAACGATTGATCGTGCCATTGTTGTTGAAAGCGCCACCGTTCCAACTGCCCTGGCTGTTGGAAATGTTCAAAGTCGCTCCAGAGTTCAGACTCACGGTGGTGCTGCTGGAAAACGAGAAGTTATTGCCGCTCCAAGTATGGGTTCCCCCCAAAAGCAGATCCAATCCTCCTTGTGTCTGTCTTTGGCCTGTTGCTGTCGCGCCATAGGAGCCACCTCCATTTGCGGAGAAGATGGAGGAACCTCCCGAAATCGTTCCCCGATTCCACGTGAACAATCCAGAGACCGACACAGAGCGAGAGAAGCCGATGGTCAGGGTCCCATTGTTGATGATGGAAAGCGTACTCAATGTCCCCCCCTGGCTGAGCGTGAAGGAGCCACCATCGATGTTCACATCTTTTGTTAGGTTGACGCTGGACGAGACGGTCAGATTCCCCGTAATTCGCAGCGCTTCGTCGGAGGTGAGGCTTCTGATTGTGATGGTCGTTGCGACAGTCACTAAGGTTGTGTGGGCAAAATCGTTGATCACTACGTCGTCATTGGTTACAGGCGCTCGGAATAGGTCCCAGTTGGTAGGGGTGCTCCAGTTGCCGTCTCCCGCTGCGCCAATCCACCGGATGGTGGCGGCTTGCGCTGCGCTTGCAATTACAAAGGCGGATAGAACTAAAATCGTCCTTTGCCATAAAGTATGAGCAGTTCTAAGTTTGGTCATATAATGTCTCCAGGTTATATCGGTTCTAAATTTTGAACTGCGAGAATAAGAATTTTTTTGGGCAGATACACAGGGGATTGCCCCTACCGAACCAATCCGTCATTGCCGCGAACGCAGGAATCCAGTTTTAGAAAAGCAGATTCTTCGCTTTGCTCAGAATGACAATTCTGGGCAGACACACAGGTCTGCCCCTACTTATCACCACTTAGAAAGATACATTTCTACCGAAACTCTCTCCATTCCGTTTGGGAGTATTATAACTCGAAACTCTCTAAAAACTCTCTAATGGCGAGTTCATGCCATAATATTGTTGGTTCTTGGGCAATGCATTGATGCCCATCCAAACAATCAAGGAGGACTTTCGATATGTTGTCTATCAAAAAAGCGGTCGGAATCACTTTAGCATTGAGTTTGATCGGCGCTGCTATGGCGCAAGAGTACACGCTGAAATTGACCCCGAAAGAGGGTTCGACGAGTAAATACAAAATCGTTATCGATACGAAATTGGGCGACCAGGACGTGAATGCTTCGGGCATCGCCACTGACAAGGTGATCAAAGTGGAGGCTTCGGGGAACTTCACGGTTGAGAACTCCATGGGCGAACTGAACATCAAGTTGGGCGACCAGCAGATGACGATGCCAGGTTTACCCGCTTCAACCTTGACCCTCAAAGCGAATGGCGAAGTGCTGGACGCGAAAGGCGATGCGGGTGTTGACGGCTTCCGAATGGCGCGTTTGATGGCGTTCATCTACCCGGATAAAGCGATTAAAGTGGGCGACAAGTGGAGCGTTGAAACGAAGCCTGAAAAGGACAATGGAGCCAGCCCCGCGAAAGTGGAGTATGAGGTGCTTGCCGTGGAAAAGGCGGGCGATGTGGAACTGGTTAAAATCAAGAGCGTTTTCACTGAGACCACGGGCGGTATGCCGGTGAAAGGTACTGGACACTTTTGGATTGCCACCTCAGACAGCACTCTGGAAAAAGCCATTGTAGAGATCGAGAATCTGATGCTGCCTGGCGTGCCGATGCCTATCAACGGTAAATTGCAGATGGAGCGCGCGAAGTAATTCAGGCGTTCGGAAGAGTAAGCAACCCCTCTGCCCAGACTATCGGGTAGAGGGGCTTTTCTGTTTCGACTGTCTCTCTTGGATTCCCGCGTTCGCGGGAATGACGCTGGGTAGCCATTTGCCTCCAAGATAGACTTCAGAAATGGGCGATATATTTCGCGCCCGCTTAGATCACGTTTCGCCGGGTGTAATCTTCCCGGTTTCTTGCTTGGACTGGTTTCACGCTCGCCACGTATTCCGACTCGTAGTCGATCAGCTTGAGCCAATCTTCCAGTGTGTCGGATTTCGGGAAGATTTCGTTCTCTTTGTATTCCAGCTCAATCGCCTTCTGGATATCTTCGGGGCTGATACCGTGATCGCCTTGCAGGTTTTCAATTGCGCGGTGAATCGCGAACTCTTTCGCGCGGTCGACAACCGACTTGATTAATGCGCCGCTGACCATATCTTTCCAGTAAAGGGTCTCCATATTCCCATTTTTCATGAAGACTTGCAGGAATTCGGTGTCGGGCGCAGCGCGCCAGAGCGCTTGAGTCGCGCGTTCGATGAGGCAATCTCTGGCATCGGCAGGCGTATCGTAAGCGGCGGTAAAAACCCCCTCCAGAGGCAGGTTCTTATGCAGGTAGATGTCAAAGATGTCGCGCGCGGCTTCTTTGTCTGGACGGCGCACTTTCACCTTGCGGTCTATTCTGCCGGGACGCAAAATCGCGGGATCGATGTAGTCGGGGCGGTTGGAAGTCAACATCACCACGACATTTTCGAGTGAAACCAGCCCGTCCATTTCGGCGCAGAACTGCGGCACGACGGTGTTGGAGATATTGAGCCATCTGCCCGCGCTGCGCGTGCGCAAAATCGACTCGGCTTCATCCATAAAGATGAAGACGAGATAGCCTTCTTTTGCCTTGTCGCGCGCGATGGCGAAGATTTCGCGAATCATGCGTTCCGTCTCGCCCAGCCACATATTGAGGACTTTGGGACCGCTGATATACATAAAGTATTCCTGCACCGATTTGCCCAATTGCTCGGAATATTGGCGCGTGAGGTTGTAAGCCGTCGCTTTGCCAATCAGGGTTTTGCCGCAGCCGGGAGGACCGTACAGCAGAATGCCCTTGAGCGGCTGCTTGTCAAACTTCTGGAAGATTTCGGGATGGAGCAGGGGCAGCTCAATCGTGTCCCGAATCAGCTGGATCGCTTCTTCCTGTCCTCCGACTTGGCTCCACTCCATCGGCGGCACTTCCTCGAAATAGTAGTCGCGGGTTTCTTGGTGTGAAAAATGTTCGATGGCGACTTTGAAGTTCGGTTCCACGCGCACTTCATCGCCTTGTTTTATCATCGTTTCGGAGAGGTCCGATGAGCGGAACAGGATTCGGCTGGTGGTACCTTGGGGATCAGTGGCGATTCGCAGGCGGTCGCCCTCCAGCACCTCCGCCACCTTCATCACGGGACCGCCCGGATGATAGCCAAGATCGCCCACAACCGCAAAAGCGTCGTTGACTTTGACTCGTGTGCCGACTTTCAAGGTTTTGGGGTCGATTTGCGGGTCTATATTAGTGTAATACTCGGTGTCGCCGGTTGCCACCAGCGCGGTTCCTTCATCGGGCGAACCCAGAAAGACCCCGATCCGGTTGGCGGGCGCGGTTAATTTTTCATAGGCTTCTTCATATTCCTGAAGTAACTTGGTGGCATCCGCCATTTGCCGCTCGTCCACTTCCAGCTGGTGCCGGAGCAGATAGAGCAGTTGGCGATGGCGCATGTCGTTCTTCGGGGCGATACGCATAAGCTCTTCCAGAATCGCGAGCGCCCTCACTTGGGTTTCAGGAATCTCGTATTCGTCGAACTCTTTGGGCATAAGATACAACCTCCTCAGATGGTGGCTAACAGGTAGATTATACCTTGATTTTAGGAATTTGGGTTCCAGAACTTTAAGAAATTACGCGGTTAATCGCTGCAGAGCCTGTTGATATTTCTCTGCGGTCTTACGCGCGATCTCTTCCGGCAGTTCCGGTCCGGGCGGCGTTTTGTCCCAATTGAGGGTCTCCAAGTAGTCACGCGTGAACTGCTTATCATAGCTGGGTTGGGCATGTCCTGGCTCATAGAGGGCAGCTTCCCAAAAGCGGGAAGAGTCGGGGGTCAACGCCTCATCGATGAGCAGAATTCCGCCCTCGCGCAGACCGAATTCAAATTTTGTGTCGGCAATAATGATGCCGCGTCCCAAAGCATAATCGGCTGCTTCTTGGTAGGCGCGCAGGCTGAGTTCGCGCAATCGCTGGGCATGTGTGTTGCCGATGATATGGCTCATTTGTTCAAACGAGATATTTTCGTCGTGTCCCGATTGCGCTTTGGTGGCAGGCGTAAAGATCGGTTCGCTTAAACGCTCCGATTCGCGCAGCCCGCCCGGCATCCGGTGACCGTGCAGCTCCACGGGCGCGGTTTCGCCGCCTGCTTTCTGGTACTCTTTCCAGAGCGAACCGGCGAGATAGCCGCGAACAACGCACTCCACGGGGAAGGGGACTGCCGGCTGCACGAGCATGCTGCGTCCTTCATACTGGTCTCTGTCTACGGAGGAGACGCCTACTTGAGTTAGAGCGCGCTCGATATCTTCCCACTCCACGCTGACCATGTGATGGGGCAGCCAGCTTTGAAACCTTTGGAACCAGAACCGGCTCATTTGGGTCAGCACGCGCCCTTTGCCGGGAATAGGGGTCGGCAGAATCACGTCGAAAGCGGACAGGCGATCCGTCGCGATCATCAAGAGGTGCGGCTCTAAGCGGTAAGTCTCGCGCACCTTGCCTTTGGAAAACAAGGGTAGAGGCAAGTCGGTGGTCATCAACGGTTTCATTCTGTAAGGGTCTCCTGTTTCGGTAGGCGGCTGCGTTTCCAAACGGCGTAGGCATGGAAGCCTGCCAGCAGCGTAAAACCGGTTCCCGCCGCCGCCTGCATCCAATGTTCTGCTGAAGCCTCCAAGAAGGTGTAGCCGCCAAAATAGATCATTAAGCCGAGCATTAGCGATGCGCCTGCCCAGCGCAGTGGGGGTTCGGTTCCCAGCGCGAGCGCGCCAGCGATGCAAAACAGACCGATGGGGAACCAGAGAGCTGTCTCTATTTGAGATCGCGCGCTGAGCAATTCCCAGCGGCGCAGGTCATAGAAGAACTTTGCCCACACATAGAACCCGTAGCCGTAGCAGAAAACGATGAGCGTCAGGCGGCGCATCATCGGCATAAAGAAGAGCATGCCCGCCAGCAAGGCAGCCAGCAGAGCATTGCGGCGGAAGAGGTCGATGTCTTGAATCCAAAACGCCAGCGCAGCCCCCAGCAATGCGACCGGCAGCGCAAAATAGACATAAATCAGTTTCGGTTTCAGCGAGTCTCCGTTCTTCATGACCAGTATTGATCGATTTTACTGCTTAGAAACTGAATCGAACGCGAAAAACCTTCATCCCCCTCCTGCTGACCGTCTTCAATCGTCAGCCAACCTTCGTAAGGGAGTTCTTTGAGGATGGGCAACAAGGAATCGAAAGGTACTTTGCCCGTTCCTAACACGCAATGCAGGTATTCGCCCGGATGACGGTCGCCTGCATGGACATGAAACACCTTGTGCTGGACGCGCTGCAACAGAGCGGCCGGGTCTGCGCCGGTCATCAGCGGGTTGGCGAAGTCGAAATTGATCATGACTTTGGTGGGTTCTATTCGTTCAAAAATTTTGAGGAATCGTTCAGGGCGAAACGAAAAATCTTCGCGCTGCCATCGCCGGTCTTTGTAATGATTTTCATAGCATACTTTCACGCCATAGGGTTCCGCAAATTCCGCCAGTTCGGTCAACCCTTCCACCGCATAGGCGATCCCGTCCTCTTCGGTCAGCCCTTCATGTACCATGCCGTCGGTGGTTCGCGCAGCGGTCGCGCCCAACTCCGCCGCGATCTGTATCTTCTCTCGCATATCGCTCATCTGCTGCTTGCGCTCAGCAGGGTTTGGGTTAGTGAAATCGGGAGCGCAGGTGAGTTGGCTGACCGACAACTGCAACGACCTGAGCAACTCTTTTATCGATTTTAGGTTGTTATGGGAAATGAACCCATGATAGATTTCGACCCCTTTCAAGCCAAAGGCAGGCACTTGGCGGAGCCACGCCTCCACTGCCATGCGTCCCTCCACAATATCGTTGATGTGCCGCACCGGCAGCCATGCGATGTCGGGTTTCTTCATACCTTGAAACTTTCTGCCCGCAAGCGGTTTTCCCTGCCTCAGAGAAGAAATAACATTTGTATCGTGGTAAACTATATGCCTATGGATTGGCAAACTGTCGAGGATTGGGTGACTCGTCCCGAGTACCTGCTCACATTGGGGATATTGGTGGCGTTGATGCTGCTTTGGAGTTTGGTCTTCACATTGCGGTGGGGGCGTTTTCAGCGTCAATGGCGTCAATTGATGCAGGGCGCGGAGAGTCACACGCTGGAAACCATGCTCTATGAAAATCTGCGCCGTCTCTCGCAATTGGAAGAGATTATCAAGCGGCAGGGCAGCCATTTAGAACAACTACAGACTCAAGCGGACGGCTGTTTGCAAAAATTTGGCGCGCTGCGATTTGACGCCTTCGAGGATGTGGGCGGTCAGCAAAGCTTCGCCGTCGCGCTGTTGAACCAACATTCGGACGGTTTGGTTCTGAGCGGGATTCACAGCCGCCAAGAGATGCGCGTTTACGCGAAGTCGTTGAACCAGGCGCAAGCGGAAGTGGGGCTGTCTGAGGAAGAGAAAACCGCTATTCAGCGGGCGCAGAAACGGACCCAAAGCGCATGAGGAAAGGCTTGTGAACGATTCTTTGTATACCGATCAAATACTGATTGAAAAGTGCAAAAAAGGCGATCAAGAAGCGTTTGACCTGCTGGTGCGGCGCTATGAAAACAAGGTCTACCAGTATGCTTACCGGCTGACCCAAAACCAAGAAGATGCTGCCGATGTCGCCTCTGAAACCTTCATTCGGATGTACAATTCGCTCAAAAACTTCCGGGGCGAGTCCCAATTGTCCACTTGGCTCTACCGGGTGGTGAGCAATGTCTTTTACGATTTCCGCAAAAAAGAGCGTTCCCACGATCATTTACCGCTGGAAATTCCCACTGATGAAGGTGAATCGGAAATGGAACGCCCCCTGGAGGACCCCAACTCGGTTGACATGGACGAGCATATCTTAAAGATGGAGCGCAATCGTATTTTGATGAATGCCATCAAGCAACTGCCCGAATACCAGCGCGTGATGGTGGTGCTGTTTCATGTGGAAGACCGCCCCTATGAGGAGATCGCCCAGATTATGGATATGCCTCTTGGCACGGTAAAATCGCGGTTAAACCGGGCGCGCGCCGCCCTTCGGGAAATTTTGGAACCGCATCTGGAACTTTTCGGATTGGAAGGCAGTCCAAATGAGCAGATAAGCAGGTGAACATCATGCATTGTGAACAGATTAAGACCCTTTTGACCGATTATCTGGATGGCTCCATCGACCAGGCGATGCGTCAGTTGATAGACAGCCATTTGCAGAATTGCGCAGGTTGCCAGCGGGAGCTGAACGCCCTGCGCATTTTGTGGAGTGAGCTGCCTCAGTTGCCGCCCGTCGATCCGCCTGCCTTTTTGCACGAGCGCATTATGTCGCGAGTCGAGGCGCAGCAAACGCGGCAGACGCAAACCCAGCGCGCGGGCTTTTGGGATTGGATCAGAGGCTACCGCCAGGCATTTGCCGGCGCGGGGGTGATGGCGGTTCTACTGCTCACCCTGTTCGCGGTAAACCCTGGCAATATGGTTGGCAGCGGGTTGTTCCCGGGCATCCAGAAACGCGATGAGAAGCCGACTGAAACTTTAGGTCAGCCAGTGACCCTCGTGTGGGAAGGTGTGCAGGTGAATTGGGAAGAGGGATTTCCCGCGCTGGTCGTAGGAACCCGCCAAGGCGTTGAGGCAAAATTAGAATGGAGCCAAGATGGCAAAGCGTTCCAGACGATCTGGAAAGGGACCTTGAATCCGAACCAGCAGTTTGAAATGCCGCTCGGTTGGCTGCGACAGATACCAGGCAGCAAGGTGAATGCGAATGTTTTGCGTTGGACCCAAGGGAGCCAAACGAAGGTGTTATTCGTTCCGACTGGCTTCTCCGCCAGCGAAATTGCCGATCTGCGCTTGCGAGATACCTTCACGAACGCGCTGAAAGTGATCGCTGCGCAGTACCAGCAGACGATTATCTGGGAGACAGACAGCCTCTCTGAGAACCCGTACGTGGTGTTGGATGCGCGAAACGCGACTTGTGAAGCCGCGATAGAAAAGTTGATTCAGGGCGCTTTTCAATTGACGAAGCGCGATGGACACTGGGTCATCACTAAGCTTTAATGTCCATGTTACACCTCCTGTGTAGTGAATGGGCGGAATCTCCTTTGGGGTTCCGCCTTAACTCTTTTAAGTCGCACCGTATATAATGGAAGCCTTTTGAGAGCGTTAGTTCTGGCTGGCATAGCGCGCAGGGTTCAGCTGCGTTGTTTGGTTTAGATTGCCGCTTTTTCGGGAATGATGAAGGATAAGGGATTACTTTGAGGTGTTAAGGGTAATGTTAATATACTCCTTACTCCTGAATGGGAGGGAAGTGGATTTGGGTGGGGTGGACAGAATGAATGACCAAAGCCACGGGCGCGACCAGTACCGGCACACACTGCGTTAAAAGAATCGCGCCTAATCTGGGAGGATTTGGGGCTTTGTTTTGAGCGCAGGCATAAGCAGGAAGATAAATCATCAATCCGTAGACCCACATCCAAAAGCCCCAATTCAGCAAGTTCTGTGGACCAAAGGTGAGGCTTTCCGCCAAGGTGCCGGTGGTCCCGAAAAGAACGAAGGCTTGTTCTGGCGTGAAAGACCACCGGCTCAGCAGCCATGCCCAGCCGATGAACATCGGGACAAACACCACAACGCTGTGAAACATCACCACATCTAAGTAGTTGGCAGAGGCGGTGATATAGGCTTTTCCTACGGGGACCCCAAACAGTGGCGCGAGGTTGGTCATGGTGGTGGTGATGGCTTCTTCGGTCAAGGCAAGCACAGTACACATCAACACGAACAGTAGTTGCCAGCGCATGGGTTGGCGCGCTGCCCAATCTCGGACTCGCTCTTTGAAGCGAAACATTAGCCAACCGCCCAACACACACCAGAGCAATAACAGTCCCCACGCCATGCCGATTACGGCACGAGAAATTGGCTTTTCTAAGGTCAGCGCGCCGACAAGGGAAAGCGTCAGAAACGCCCAAACAAACGCTGCGCGCATGATGAGTCGCATGTGTTTATTGTCCGCTTAAACCGATCAGCGTGTAGCCTGCGGCGGGGTCCATCGCTTTGATCTCAATCTCTCGGATTGCTTTGTTGGGATGAGGGTTTTTCCAACTCATCATTCGAACGCGAACCGGCTTGCCCGCCTGTGTTTGTCCGTTCCAAGCGACCGGAGCGCGAAACGCCATGCCCGGATCGTCCCAAGCGCGCAGATGAACGCCGTACAGCATGGTAAGAGCCTCTTCGGAGCCGTCAGTATATCGAACCGTCATGCGCGCTATATCCGCGTTTTGGTTCGCGCCCCAACCGGTACAGTGCAGCAGACGCAATTCTGAGCTTTTGCGATCTAACGGGATTTTTATCGTATTGGGCAGGTTTTCTTTGGGCGCTAAAGGACTGGTGAGCATCAGCGCGGACGGTTGCGCGTTCGACTCGGCGAGTTGGAAGCGTATTCCCCGGAGCCGCGCATCGCCGGTAGGGAAGGC